>NZ_OZ255846.1:4287500-5244148 GCF_965277825.1 Rhodopila sp.
CCAGCAGCGCGTCAGCCACATGGTAACCGATGAAACCGGCGCAGCCGGTGACCAGAACCTTCACCACTAAGCACCCCTCACGACAGCGGGCGCCCGACGATGCGGTCCTCCAGCAGTTCCAGCACCGCGTGGCCCAAGGCGATATGGCACTCCTGGATACGCGCCGTCTCGTTGTCGGGCACCAGCAGGGCCAGATCGCAAAGACTCAACGCCGGTTCCCCGCCGCCGCCCAGCAGGCCCACGGTAACGATCCGCATCTCCCGCGCCGCCTGCAACGCCCGGATCACGTTGCCGGACCGCCCCGACGTGGTGATGCCGAACAGCACGTCTCCGGGTCGGCCCAATCCGCGCAACGGCCGCTCGAACACCCGGTCGTAGCCATAGTCGTTGCCGCATGCGGTCAGCATCGCGGGATCGAGCGTCAGGGCCAGGGCCGCGATCGAATCCCGTTCATGGCTACCGCGCAACCGTATCAGCATCTCGGTGGCGAGATGTTGGCTGTCCGCCGCCGAACCGCCGTTGCCGCAGAACATCAGCTTGCCGCCACCGCGCAGGCTGGCCTCACAGGCATCCACAACATCGATCACCGCATCCGCCAATTCCGTAGCCACACGGCGCTTGAGCTCGGCCGACCGCGTCATCATCGCGGTAAACCGGGCCGCTTCGGAAACCTGCATCGCAAACTCCGTCGGCTATGCGGGCGGACCGGACGCCCGCGCAACGCACCAAGCCAACCGTGTTCTACATCACAGCGATGTTATTGCGCTACCCATCCGCCATCGATCGACAGCGGCGCCCCGGTGATCGTGCTCGCCGCATCGGAGCAGAGGAAAACCGCCAAACCGCCGATCTGTTCGGGTGTCGTAAATTGTGCCATCGGCTGCTTTTCGGTAACGAACGCCAACGTCTCCTTCGCCACCGACGAGGCGTCCCGCGCCGCCCGTTCCTGCAATTGCTTCTCCACCAGCGGGGTCAGCACCCAACCCGGACAGATCGCATTGACGGTAACGCCCTGGTTCGCCAATTCGATCGCCGCCACCTTGGTCATCCCGATCACGCCATGCTTGGCCGCGACATAGGCGACCTTCTGCGCACTGGCGACCAGCCCGTGCGCCGAGGCGATATTGATGATCCGGCCCCAACCCTTGGCCTTCATCGCCGGGATCGTCGCCTTCATCCCGAAGAACACCCCCGAAAGATTGACGGCGATGATCTGGTCCCATCGCTCGTCGGGGAAGTCCTCGACGTTCGCGGTGAACTGGATGCCGGCATTGTTCACCCATATGTCCGGCGACCGCATCGATGTCGCGCACTCCGCGACCATCGCCGCGATCTGCTCCGGCTTGCTGATATCGGCACCGTTGTAGCCGACCTCGACGCCGTGGGTCGCGGCGATCTCGGCCCGTATCGCCGCAATCCGAGCCTGCTCGCCGAAGCCATTCAGCATGACGTCCGCCCCGGCGGCCGCCAAGGCACGCGCAATCCCCAGCCCGATCCCGCTGGTCGATCCGGTTACCAAAGCGAGTTTTCCGTTCAGGCTCATGGCTTGTCCTTTATCCCATTGCTTTGGCCCATTCCGCCGCCGGCGCTCGTTACGTCGGATCATGAACCAGCATTGCCGCTGGTCATAGCACCCGATAAGCACGACGCGACCCGGCAAACTTGACGCGGGAGCGAAAGGAAGTCATGGCCCCTTCGATGCCATCCCGCCCGCTGCCGCCGATCCTGCCTGGGCGCCACCCATGGCGTCCGCATGGCTGCGATAACATCGCCCTGGTGCTGCAAGGCGGCGGTGCGCTGGGTGCCTACCAGGCCGGGGTCTATCAGGCGCTGCACGAGGCCGGGGTGCAGCCCGACACCGTGGCCGGTGTCTCGATCGGCGGCATCAACGCCGCAATCATCGCCGGCAATCCGCCCGAACGTCGCATTCAGCGTCTGCGAGACTTCTGGGAAGGCATCACCGCCCGCCCGGTCAGCCTGTTCACCCTGGACGGAGACGCTGCCCGCAAGGCGACCAACGTCTGGTCGGCGCTGCTGACGACCACTCTGGGTCAGCCTGGCTTCTTCACACCGAACTGGCTGAACCCGTGGATCAGCCCGCGCGGGTCGGCCACCGCGACCGCGTTTTATGACACGACGCCGTTGCACGAAACTCTGTTGCGCCTGGTGGATTTCGGTCTGCTGAACAGCGGCGCGGTGCGCTACGCCGCCGGGTCGGTCAACGTCCTGAACGGGAATTTCGCCTATTTCGACAGCACGCAAACCGAGATCCAGCCACGGCACGTGATGGCGGGCGCCGCCCTGCCCCCGGCGTTTCCCGCCATCCAGGTCGGCACCGACTTGTACTGGGACGGCGGCCTGGTCTCCAACACCCCGCTGCAGCATGTGCTGGACAATGCCGAATGCCGCCACATGCTGATCTTTCAGGTCGACCTGTTCAGCGCCCGCGGCCCCGCACCGCGCGACATGGACGACGTGCTGGTTCGGCAGAAGGACATCCAATACTCCAGCCGCACCCGCCTCGTTACCGACTATTTCCGCGACCGTCACGCACGCGACCTGGTCGCCAAACGCCTGCTGGCCAAGATCGACGACGACCGGCTGGACCCCGACGAGCGGGCGCTCAAGGCCCGCCTGGCCCGCATCCCCGAGGCCACCATCCTGGAACTGATCTACCAGCAGGCCGCCTATGAAACCCAGGCCAAGGACTACGAGTTCAGCGCCGCCTCCATGCGCGAGCATTGGAACAGCGGCTACTCGGATACCAAACGCACTCTGCGGCACCGCGACTGGCTGGAGGTTTCCGAGCGCCACGCCGGCGTCAGCGTCCACGACATCCACCGAACCGACGACTGACCCGGTGACCGCGATGATCAGGTCCGCCGCTCCCTCCGGGTCGAGCACGGTCTATTCATGGCGCTTTAGCCGGCGGGTCCAGTAGCGCAGCAGCCCATAGAGGCTGATCGCGGCCCAAAACAGTTCCAGCAGGACAGACGGCAGATTCCAGGCGTCGGCCAGGGACACCAGCACCAACAGCGCCCCGAGCAGATTGATCGCCGGAAAGCTCCAATTGCCGACCTTCAACCAGCCCTGCAAGGTGGCGAAGTAAGCGATGACGTAACAGCCGGCTCCAGCAATCCCGGCGGCGATATACGGATCCCGTCCCATCGTCAGGGATCTACCAGGACTTCCCGCCGACCCGCCATCACCGGACCGGCTGATCGCATCATCAGCCGGATCATCGGCGCCAGCCCGACCCCAGTCCAATGATGGTCCTGGCTCGGGGGGTGACTTCCCCGGCCGGCGCGGCTAGGACTCGGGGTCTGCCGCCATCAAGCCGCGGCAGTCGGAAATCCTTGCGGGAGCAGATGAACTATGACGATCAAGGTCGGCGACACGATCCCTTCGATGAAACTGATGGTGGCGACGGCGGGCGGCCCGAAAGAGACCTCAACCGACGAAGTCTTCAAGGGCAAGAAAGTCGTCCTGTTCGCGGTGCCCGGCGCGTTCACGCCAACCTGCAGCGCCAAGCATCTGCCCGGCTTCGTGCAGAATGCCGGCGCGATGAAGGCGAAGGGCGTCGACACTATCGCCTGCATCGCGGTTAACGACGTGTTCGTCATGGACGCCTGGGGCAAGGAACAGGGCACCGGCGAAAACATTACCATGCTGGCCGATGGTGCCGCCGCCTTCGCCAAGGCGATCGGGCTCGAGCTGGACCTGAATGGCCGCGGCATGGGGTGGCGCAGCCAGCGCTACGCGCTGATCGCTGAGGACGGCAAGGTCACCCATCTGGGCATCGAAGCGCCGGGCGGCTTCGAGGCCAGCAAGGCCGAGGCAATCCTCGCCGCACTTTGATGCTGGCGTCCTGCGCCGGACGTTCGCCGCACTTCGCGGCGGACGGGCCGGATCAGCAGGCCACTGAAAACAAACAACTGCTGTCGCGAATTCGACATTTGACTGATAGAGTGAGCCTTGGCCTTGGGATACTGGACGCCGAGCATAGGATCGGCGCCGTCCGATACTATCCACCGTATCGCTGCCGCCCGAACCGCCGCCGTCCCTCCGACCGTTCACCGCGTCACCCCGGCACCGGGTCTGGCAAGCCAGCGTGCGCATGATAAGCTCGTCCCACCAATAGCTCCGGGGAACATGCGATGACCCAGTCCACGCTCGATCGTACGCGGCTTTATCAGAACGAACTCGCCGCCATCCGGCGCGACATCCACGCCCATCCGGAACTCGGCCTGGAGGAATACCGCACCGCCGACCTGGTGGCGGCGAAGTTGGAGGAATGGGGCATCGAGGTGCATCGCGGGGTCGGCAAGACCGGCGTCGTCGGCGTGCTGCGCAACGGCAACGGCCAAGCCGCGATCGGCTTGCGCGCCGACATGGATGCGCTGCCGATCCTGGAGGCGACCGGCTTGCCGCACGCCAGCCAGAACCCCGGCCGGATGCACGCCTGCGGCCATGACGGCCACACCACGATGCTGCTGGGCGCGGCAAAATACCTGGCGGAAACCCGCAACTTCAACGGCACCGTCAACTTCATCTTCCAGCCCGCCGAGGAAGGCGTCGGCGGCGCGCTGGCAATGTTGCAGGACGGCCTGTTCGAGCGCTTCCCCTGCAACCAGGTCTACGGCATGCACAATCGCCCCGGCCTGCCGGTCGGCAAGTTCATCACCGGATCCGGCGCCCGGGCCGCCGGGGGCGCCTTCTTCGATATCACCATCACCGGCAAGGGCGCGCACGGCGCCCACCCGCAGCAGAGCGTCGATCCGGTCGTCGTCGCCTGTCATTTGGGGACTGCACTGCAGTCGATCGTGTCTCGCAATATTTCCGCCCAGGACACCGCGGTGCTGAGCATCACCCGCATCCACAGCGGCGACGCATACAACGTGATCCCCCAATCGGCGCTGATGGCCGGCACCGTACGCACCATGAAGCCGGAGGTGATGACCGCGATCGAGCACAACATGAAGCGGCTCGCGGTCAGCATCGCGGCCGGCTTCGGCGCCGAGGCAACGGTCGATTTTCGCGTCATCTTCGCAGCCATGGTGAACGACGACGCCGAGGCAGTCGCCTATGGCGATGCCGCCGCCGCGCTGGTCGGTGAGGACAATGTGCGGCGCGACGGTCCGCCCGGCATGGGGTCGGAAGATTTCAGCTTCATGATGGAGCAGGTGCCCGGCGCGCATATCAACCTGGGCAACGGTGACAGCGCGGCGCTGCACAATCACCGCTACGACTTCAACGACGAGACGATCCCCTATGGCGTTGCGCTCTACGCCACGATCACCGAGAAGAAGCTTCCCAAGGGCACCGCTGACTGATGCTGACGAGACCCCCTGGCGGGCCCCCGGGGAACGACCTGACCATCTGGTTCGAAGGCGCGCCTATCGCCGCCCGGGCGAGTGATAGCGTTGCGGTGGCGCTGCTCGCCGGCGGGATCGTCGCGACCCGGAGCACCGCGATATCCGGCAGTCCACGCGGGCCATTCTGCATGATGGGAGCATGCTTCGAATGCCTGGCGGTGGTGGATGGTACATCCAACGTGCAGACCTGCATGACGCCGGTGCGGGATGGGATGCGCGTCTTTCGGCAAGATGGTGCCAAGCAGATTAATGCGAAATTCTGAAAGCTGAAACAGCGCCAGGCGCAACATTCTCCAGTCGCAGTGCTTCAGGCTAGCCCGAAAGCGTGGGTGTCGGATAATCCGAAATTTGGTGGGCCGGGGAGGATTTGAACCATCCGACCTCACGCTTATCAAGCGTGTGCTCTGACGCTGAGCTACCAGCCCATCCAGCGACAACATGACCGAAACGAGGCGGCATCGGAATCCACAATACCGTTACCGAAGCGATTGGTCCTCGCCGCCCGGCCTCACCACCCGCAACACAGCGGCCAGGCTTAAGCAGCGACCCCGGCCATTTGATGATCCACCAGGCGCCGGTAGAATCCACCGCGGGCGATCAACTGGTCGTGGCTCCCGGCCTCGATCACCCGTCCATCCCGCAGCACCAGGATCAGATCGGCTGACTGGATCGTCGACAGCCGATGCGCGATGACAATCGTCGTCCGATCCGCCATCAGGGCATCCAGCGCGCCGCGGACCGCCTGCTCACTGATCGTATCCAGGTGGGAGGTTGCCTCGTCCAGGATCAGCAGCGGCGCGTCCTTCAGGAAAGCCCGGGCGATCGCGATGCGCTGCCGCTGGCCGCCTGAGAGCTGCACGCCCCGCTCGCCGACGCGGGTGGCCAGACCGTCCGGCAGCGCCGCGACGAAGCCCCCCAGGGCGGCTCGCGACAACGCCAGAAGTACCTGTTCGGGAGAGGCGTCGGGCCGCGCCAGCCGGACGTTCGCCTCCAGCGTATCGTTGAACAGATAGGTGTCCTGCGCCACCAAGGCGATACTGCCGCGCAGTCCGTCCAGCGTCAGGTCGCGCAGATCGACACCGCCCAGCTTGATCGATCCGCTCGCGGGGTCCCAGAAGCGCAGCAGCAAATTCGCTACCGTCGTCTTTCCGGCGCCGGATGGCCCGACCAGGGCGACGGTGGCACCGGCCGCTACCTCGAACGCCATCGCGGTCAATGCCGGCGCCGAACGGCCGGCATAGGTGAAGCCGACAGCGTCGAACTGAACCCCCGATCCGCCGGTTGGTTGGCGTGCACCATCGGTGATCAGCACGGGCTCCGCCTCCACCACCGCCAGGCGGCGTGTCGAGGCGATGGTATCGGCCAGTTGCCGCCCTACCTGGGCAATTTCGGAAACCGGCAGGAACGCCGCGATCGAGATCAGCACCAGCAGCGGCAGCATCGCCGGCGCGATCATGCCGCCCGCCACCAACATCGCCCCGATCGCCGCCACGGCGAGGCCGCCCAGGCTGGTGACGGCATCGAGCGCGGCGGCCTGGAACGATAAATCGGCCAGCAGCGACAGCCTCAGCTCCTGATACGTCCCGACCGCGGTCTTGAAACCGTCGCGCCGGCGCTCGGCGGCTCCAAACATCACCAGTTCGGCCAGCCCCTGGATTGTTTCGGTCGCGTAGGCACCGATCAGCCCCAATGCACCGCGGGCGGAGGTGCCCAGCCGGTCGATCCGGCGGCGGCCGAGCAGCGGGGAGGCCGCGGCGTATGCCAGGAACGGGGCCAGGACCAAGGCTAGCGGCCAGGCCATCCAGGCCAGCGCCGCGACCACGCTGAGCGGCACCAGCACCGCGACGATCGCCGGCGCAATCGTGTGCGCAAAGAAATATTCGACGGTCTCGACATCCTGGGTGGCCAGCGCCACAAGGTCCCCCGAACGGCGGCGCAACAGATAAGCCGGCGCCAGCGCGTCGAGTTTTCTGAACAGATCGACCCGCATGTCGGCAAGCAGCGCGTAGGCCATGGCGTGGGCGATCCAGGATTCCAGCCAATGCAGCAGGCCGGCAAGCGGCGCGGTCACCAGCAGCGCGGTGATCAGCGTCGCGGTCGACGAGCCATTGCGCACGGCGCCCAGCACCAGCGCGCCCAACACGCTGACGCCGATGAAGGCGACCACCCGGCCGATGCCAGTCAGCACGGTCACCGCCAACTGGCCGCGATACGGACGCACGACCCGCAACAAGGTCCGAATCGTCGCCGGCCAGGTCACCTGAGCGGCATCCTCGGACAGGCTGCCGACGACCGCACCGGAGGCTAAGGCATCCGGCTGGCCGTCGGGCGGACCAAGACCGGTCTCGAGCCGGGGCATGACAATGCTGTCCGGTTCGCCGATTTGCGATCGCATCAGATCCCGATACGGACCGGCTTGGCCGATCAGGTCTCGATGATGGCCGGACTGCACCACCGCGCCGTTGTTCAGCACCACGATCCGATCGGCCCCGATCACGCTGGACAGCCGGTGCGCCAGGATCAACGTGGTGCGGCCGGTCATCAGCCGCTCCAGCGCCTGCTGGATGATCGATTCGTTCTCGGCATCGACCGAGGACAGCGCCTCGTCCAGCACCAGGATCGGCGAATCGCGCAGCAATGCTCGGGCGATCGCCAGGCGCTGGCGCTGGCCGCCCGAGAGTTGTGTGCCGCGTTCGCCGATCACCGTCTGGTAGCCGTCGGGCAAGGCGGAGACGAAGCCGTGGGCATTGGCCGCGGTAGCGGCGGCAACCACCTCGGCATCCGACGCGCCGGGCCGGCCGAGTCGGAGATTGTCCTCGACGCTGCCGTGAAACAGGTAGGTGTCCTGCGAAACGATGGCGATCATGCCGCGCACCTGCTCCGGGTCCAGGTCTGCTATATCGCGGCCGCCGATGCGGATACTGCCGGTTTGCGCCTGGTGCAGCCGCGACAGCAGCCGCACGATGGTCGATTTGCCGGCGCCGCTGGGTCCGACGATGCCGACCCGCTCGCCCGCTCCGATGCGGAAGCTGAGGCCACAGTGGGCCGGCTGGCGGCCGCCGGGATAGGCGAAGGCGACGTTGTCGAAGACGATCTCCGGCGTCAGGTCGGGGGCGGGCGCGCCGCGTGGCGCGGGCGCGTCGGTGTCCAGCAGGTCGAGGATTCCCACAGCCGCCGCCTGCCCGTTCAGCCCCTGATGCAGCACGCCGCGCAGGTCGCGCAACGGACGAAAAATCTCGGTGCCGGCCATCAGTACGATCAACAGCGCCTCCAGGCTCATTTCGCCATGGCGGACACGCCACGCGCCGAGCGCCAGCGCGGCGGCGGACCCAAAGGCAGTGCCAAGGTCGGTGAAGCCCCGCGTCAGCACGTTCAGCGACAGCACCCAGAACGTGCTGTCTGACAGGGCTCGTGCCTTTGTAGCCAGCATGCGGCCATAGGCGGCACTCTGGCCGAAGGCTTTCAGGGTCGGCAGGCCCTGGACAGCATCGAGGAACTCCTCGCCGAACGACTTGAAGGCGGATTGCCGGGCGCGCGAGGCAACGGCGGTCCGGCGGTGCACCATCGCCGGCAGGATCAGCGTGAACAGCGCAGCGGCCAGCATCACCGCAGCGACCGGGATGTCCCACCATGCGATGAACACGAAGATCGCCAGCGGCGCGCAGACCGCGATCGTCACCTGCGGCAGATATTGGCCAAAGAACGATTGAAGCTGCTCGACGCCATCGACCATTGACAACATCACGCCGCCGGTCCGCTCGGCCCCGAACCAGGCCGGGCCGAGTGCGATGATCTTGTCGAACAACCGCCCCCGTAAGGTCTCCTGCACCCGCGCAGCGGTGCGGTTGGCGATCATGACGCGGTGGTGGTCGAACCAGGCGCGCAGCAGGATCGCCGCAGTGGCGGCCAGCAGCGGTGCCACCAGCATCTGGCCGCGGAACACGCCAGCCAGGAACCGTCCGAGGAAGGCGAAGCGGGCGATGCCGACCGCCAAGGCGAGCAGGCCGAAACCGCTAGACAGCGCCATGCGCCCGCGCACGCCAGCCGTCATCCGCCACAGTTTCAAGTCGAAATGCATGGACCGATCATCCTTCAACTCTCCGGCGCCGTCGATGCTTGGTCACATCCGCCACGGGGCTTGGTGGCGTCCGCCACGGGCGTGGCCATGAACGCCGGTTCCCTCGTCCCACGCCAGTCCGCGAAGCCGCGACCGGCGTTTGCAGAAATGCAACCCCCCGGAAGCCGGTGTCTGCCCGCACAGGCCGGTTTGTGGAAGCCGGGAGCGATGCCATGCTGCGGGCCGAACAGGCTGCCCAGGAGGGCTCTGGTGCTTCGTTGGGACGATATCCGCTTGCTACTGGCCGTCGCGAGCCAGGGAAGTTACGCCCGAGCCGCTCAGCAGGAAGGCGTCAGCCTGGCCACCGTCGGGCGGCGCTTGCGCGCGCTGGAACACTCTCTTGGCGCCACATTGATCGAGCGGCGGTCAGATGGCCACAGGCTTACGCCGCAAGCCGAGGCACTGCTGCCCGCTGCCAGCCGGATGGCCGCCGCCGCGAGCGATCTGCACGCCAGTGTCGAGCCCGGGCACGCCGAAATCCGCATCCTGGCGCGGGAATGGGAAGCGCTGTTCTTGATCCGCTGCCTGCGCAAGCTTCGGGCGGCGCTGCCGAACATCGAACTGCTGATTGGTTACAAGCACTGGCCCGACCTCGGCCGCTGGGAGGCTGAACTGGTGCTCACCGACCACGTGCCGAGCGACGGTCCGGTGATCGCTCGCAAGCTGGGACGCATGGCGTTCGCCGTGTACGCCAGCCACGGATTCATGCAACAAGCGGGCGTGCAACAGGCGGGTCAGGTGCTGACCGAGGACCACTACCATAAGCACACCTGGGTCCGCTTCACCCCGGCACATCGGTATTTCGCCTCGGAGCAGTGGCTGACGCGCCGTGGTCTTGACGCCGTGCCGGCCGCCCACCGTTTCGATAGCGGCTTCATGATCCTGGAAGCGGTGCGGGACGGGGTCGGGCTGGGCTTATTGCCCGTCTGGCTGGGCGAGCCGGATCCGTCGCTGCGGCGAGTGTCCGGCGTTCTGCCCGACCTGACCCACGAAACCGGCTACCTGATGAATGCCGAGCTTCGGCATGAGCCGAGGCTGCGGGCGGTGGCGGAGGAGATCAGCGCCTTGTTCCGGCGCGAGCGGGCCAGCCTGTTGGGCGCGGCAATCAGGCCCGCAGCCGATCCCTGAACGGGCTTGTTATGCTTGCGAACGGGTTCCGCTCCGCTGGCCCAAAGTTTGCCTCGTTTTTCGCACAAACGCTCGAGGGCGATAATGCGGATCGAGGCCGAACCCTATGAATACAGTCTGAATTTTCCCGCCGCCGCGCTGCTGATTATCGACATGCAACGCGACTTTCTCGAACCTGGCGGATTCGGCGAGATGCTGGGCAACGACGTTTCCCGGCTCCGCCGCACGATCGAGCCGAACAAGGCGCTGTTGGCGGCCTGGCGAGCGGCCGGCGGACTGGTGATCCACACCAGGGAAGGCCATCGCCCCGACCTCGCCGACCTGCCGCGGGCGAAGAAAATTCGCGGCCGCGGCGCGACCAGCATCGGTGATCCCGGACCAATGGGCCGCATTCTGGTGCGCGGCGAGGCCGGCCACGACATCATTGCCGAACTCTATCCAGCGGTCGGGGAGCCGGTGATCGACAAACCCGGCAAGGGCGCCTTCTTCGCCACCGATCTGCACGCCATCCTGCGACACCGAGGCATCCAGCAGCTTGTGGTGACCGGCGTCACGACAGAAGTCTGCGTCCATACCACGGTGCGGGAGGCCAACGACCGCGGCTTCGAATGCCTGGTCGTCGGCGACTGTTGCGGGTCCTATTTTCCCGAATTCCACGACACCGGATTGCGGATGATCGCCGCACAGGGAGGCATTTTCGGCTGGGTCGCACCGTCGGCCGTCGTCATCGAGGCGCTGGCGCGCAAAGCAGCATGATGAAAGATACGGCAAAATGAGCGCGAATCCGGCAATCGGCGCTCGGCCGAAGTTCTGGGTCGGCGGCGCTGCACGCCGGCGCATACCGGCCGAGACAATCTTCTTCCCAAAGTCTTTCTGCGTTTATCAACCTTGATCGGCGTGCATCCGTGTTCCAAACCTTCGGCGCACTCAGTATGAAGGCCGATTTGTGCCCCGACCGGTTTTGGGTCGACAGGAGAATTTAACCGCGGATGAACACTGATGCACGCGCATCGGGCAGGTCGGGGCTGCGACCTATTGTCCTGGCACGGGATCATTCCGTCTGATCATCGCGAAGCTCGGCACCCTAAGCAATCCCAAGATTTTTCTGGGATCAAAGTTGACGCTTCAAGCTGGTAGCAGGAACGCCTTCACCAGGGCGTCGAATCCAACCGGGTCGGTGATGTTGCAAGCGTGCCCGCCATGTTCCAGAAGTTTCAACTGAACCTCGGGCAATTGGTCGGCGAGGTTGATCGCACAGGTGTACGGTACTAGCACGTCGTCGCGCGCGGCAACAACCAGGCAGGGCGCGACGATGCCGGGGATGGCAGCCGTCAGGTCGAATGCCTCGATCGCCTCGATACGGCGCAGAACCGTCTCGGTCGACGGGAAGTGCGCTATGCCGGCGGCGTCCTGTTCAACAAGCCAATCCTGCCGGTCGGCCAGCCAGGCGGCAGGGTAGAGAAACAGCGGTTGAGCTTGCACATAGGCCGCGACCCCAGTGTTCGACAAAAGACTCTTGCGTGCGGCGAAGCAGCGCAGCGTGTGAGCATGCGTCCTGGCCCAGGCATTCACCAGGATCAGCCGATCCACCAGCGCCGGCCGATCGACCGCCAGTTGCAACCCGATCAGGCCGCCCAGTGCGTGTCCAACGAAGTGCGCCCGCCGCACACCGAGGTTGCCGAGCAGCGCGGCGACCTCGACGGCCATGTCGGCAATGGCGTAGCCAAACGGCAACGTCGCGCGGCTGCGGCCGGTGCCGTTCTGATCGTAGGCAATGACCCTGAAATGCGTCGCCAGCGCCGCAATGTGCGCCGCCCAGTATTGCGCCGCGCCGCCGAGGCCGGAGCATAGCAGCACGGTCGGCGCGCCGGCGTCGGTCCGGCCGTGGATTTCGTGATACAAAGCTCGCTACTTTTTCCCGACATGGGCGATGGTTGCGATCTCCACCAGCGCATCCGGCTTCACCAAGCCGCACTGGATGCAAAACCGCGCCGGCTTGTCGCCCGGAAAATACCCGGCATACACCGTGTTCATCGCCGCATAGTCAGCCCAGTCGCGGATGAAGATCGAATTGAAGGTCACATCCGCCATGCCGCCGCCGGCGGTTTCGATCACCGTCTTGATGCTGTCCAGCACATGGCGGGTTTGCGCCGCCGCGTCGCCGACATGGACCACGTTGTTGTCCTTGTCGAATGCGAGCGTGCCGGAGACATAGACCACACCGTCCGCCATCGTGCCCGGCGAGAAGGGGGCGATCGGCGTGCTGCTGCCCGGCGGCAGAACGACGGTTTTGGGCATGATTATTCCCTCAATTGCTGGAGGTTGTCGCGGCCGTGGTCAACGGAGCGCTTTGCCCGATCACGCCGCAAAAATCGGCGACGGTGGAGACCCAGCCAAAGAATTTCTCAATGTTATACAGCGCCGCCTGCCGCACGAAGTCCGGCCCGGCATGATGCGTCGCGTCTTCCAGCACGACAGCGAAATATTCCAGGTGAAACGCATCGCGTAGCGAGGACTCGACGCAGACATTGGTGGCAATGCCGGTGAACACCAGGTTGCGGATGCCGCGGGCACGCAAAACGCTGTCGATGTTGGTGTTAAAAAAGCCGCTGTAGCGGGTCTTGGGGATCACGATGTCGCCCGCACGCGGGGTCAGCGCATCGACGATGGCATAGTCCCAGGTGCCCTTCGCCAGCAGGCTACCCTTCAGCTCCGGCCTGGCGCGCATCGTCTTCAGCGCGTTCGACTTATGGAAGTTGGGCGACCCCGAGGTACCAGCCTCGACATAGTCCGGGTCCCAGCCGTTCTGGAAGAAGATCACCGTCAGGCCGGCGGCACGGGCGGCATCGAGCGCGAGCTTGGTCTTCGCGATCGCCGGCGGCGCGCCGGACACGTCGAAGCCGGCGATGTCGAGGTAGCCGCCGACACTTGCATAGGCATTCTGTATATCGACCACGATGACCGCGGTTTCCGACGGCTTCAACCGCAGCGGCTCGGGCCTCGCGGGCAGCGTGACGCTGCCGGTGGGCGCGTCGGGGGCGGCGTAGCCGGCGGCAACCGGGTCATCCATCAGGCGGCCTCCACATGCTTGCGCGACTGCATCAGCGGTTGAATGCGCGCGCCAAAATCCTCGGTGCCTTTGACGAAGTCGTCAAAAGTCAGCAGCACGCCGTCGCAACCCGGCACGCTCGCCACCTCGTCCAGCAGCCGCGCGACGGTTTCGTACGACCCGACCAGCGTTCCCATGTTGATGTTCACCACCGAGACCGGATCGACCATCTGGCGCACATTGGTGTCGCCGCCCGAGGCCTTGTCGACCGCCGACTGGTCGACCAGCCACTGCACCGCCTCCTGGTCGGTGCCGGCCTTGTAGTGCTCCCACTTGGCGCGCGCCGCGTCATCGGTGTGATCGGCGATGATCATGAACAACGCATAGGCGGTGACCTTGCGCCCGGTCCTGGCGGTTGCCTGGTTCAGCTTGACCACGGTGGGGGCAAAGGCGACGGGCGTGTTGACGCCCATGCCGAAGCAGAAGTTGTAGTCCGCGTATTGCGCCGAGAACGCCATGCCGGCCTCGCTTTGCCCGGCGCAGATGATCTGCATCGGCATGCTTGGACGGGGGCTAAGGCGGCAATCGTCCATCCGGAAGAATTCACCCTTGAAGTCAGATTTGCCGGTCTCCCACAACTGCCGCATGACCTGGATGTATTCCGACACATATTTGTAGCGGTGGCCAAAATATTCGTCGCCCGGCCACAGCCCCATCTGGGAGTATTCCGGTTTCTGCCATCCGGTGATCAGGTTCAGACCGAACCGGCCGCCGGAGATCGAATCGATGGTCGAGCACATCCGCGCCGCGATCGCCGGCGGGATCGCCAGCGTCGGGCAGGTGGCGAACAGCTTGATGCGGGTGGTCACCGCCGCCAGCCCCGCCATCAGCGTGAAGGACTCAAGATTGTGGTCCCAGAACTCGGTCTTGCCGCCGAAGCCGCGCAGCTTGATCATCGACAGCACGAAATCCAGCCCATATCGCTCCGCGGTCAGCGTAACCTGCTTGTTCAGCGCGAAACTCGGCCAGTATTGCGGCGAATTCTCCGAGATCAGCCAGCCATTGTTGCCGATGGGGATGAAAACGCCGATGTTCACGCCAAGCCTCGCCGACAGGTTCAACGACTGTTTAGCAAGAACGGCGCCACACAAGCATCATCAGACTGGGCCTGGATGGGCGGAAATCCCAACCCCATGGGCGATGAAGCTCTCGATCAACCGATTTGTTTGCTGGGCTTCATCGAGCTGCGGGAAATGGCCGGTTTCGGGGATGATTTCGATCCGGGCCTTGGCAACGCTGGAGCGAAGCATATCGAGATAGGGTGTGGTCTGCCCGGCTTTCAGCGACTGCCGCTGGCGATTCTCATTGCTGTAGGTCGTTTGCAGGGCCATGACCGGCACCCGCAGAATGCCCAAGGATGACGCCAGACGCGTGACATCATAGCGCTGCAGATCGGTCAGCATCCGTTCCCCGATCGGCTGGGGCAGGCGCAAGGCTCGGTCGCGCGCAAACGCCGCAACGGACGGTTCGCTGCTGGCGGTGAACATGTCGGTGAACATCTCGGTCAATATCGTGGCCAGGCCGTCCGGGTCAGCCAAGCGCTGTCGCAGAACGTCCGCCATGGCAGGGGCGAACTGGCTGCCATCGACCAGGATCACCGCCGCGCTGTGCTGGGGTGATTGCAACGCTGTCTCGATCACGACCCGACAGCCCAAGCTGTGCCCGACCAGCATGGCGGGGGGCAAGCGCAATGCTCGCATGACCTCGGCCACATCGGCGCCATAGCGCTCGATCGAGCAATCCGCTGCCGCCGCGGAACTTTTGCCATGTCCGCGCAGATCGACCGTAATCGTTTGATGAAGCGGCGAGAAATGCGCCACCTGCGCATCCCAATCAGACAGCGCGCAGCCGAAACCATGCACGAACACGATCGGGGGCGCGCCTTGTCCGGTGACCACGTGATGAATAAGCGCCATTTCCCACCCTCTGAGCCCGACTTGGTGATACGCGATATGCCGCGATGGACCTCACGCCAAGCCGGTCGGTTCCGAATGCGAACGACGGCTTACGAAAAGCCGGAAAAATCCGGTTTCCGCTTCTCCAGGAACGCCTGAAACGCCTCCGCCGCTTCGGGTGAGCGAACCCGCTCGCGGAACACCGCCATTTCCTGCTCGATGCGCCCGGCGACGTTGGGGCGTCCGTGCTTCATCAGGTCCTTGGTCTGGCGCACCGCGGCTGGCGGCAGCGCAGCAAGTCGGGTGGCGACCGCACGAGCAGCGGTCATCAATTCGGCATCGGCGACGACCTGGTTGACCAGGCCCCACCGATGCGCGGTCTCCGCATCGAACGGGTCGCCCAACAGCAAGAGCGCGCTGGCCCGCTGATGCCCCACCAGGGCCGGAAACAGCAGCGAGCTGGCGGCCTCGGGAACCAGACCCAGGCTGGTGAACGGCATGACGAAGCGCGCCGAACGCGCGGCGATCACCAGGTCGGCGTGGGCCAGCATGGTGGTTCCGACGCCGATCGCCGCGCCGTTGACCGCCGCGACCAGAGGCTTCGCCAGTGACGACAAGGCGTCCAGGAAAGCGGCGGCCGGTGATGCCTCATCAGCGGCCGAGCGCGCCTGGAAATCAGTGATATCGTTGCCGGAGGTGAAGCTGTCGCCGGTGCCGCTGACCAGCACCACCCGAATTCCGGGGTCCTCGTCGGCCCGCCGGAACGCGTCCACGACGGCACCATACATTGCCGCGGTCAGGGCATTCTTTTTTTCCGGACGGTTGAAGATGACTTCCAGCACCGAACCGGCCTGGGCGATCAGAACATGGCTCATCGGCTACCTCCGTTTGTTCTGCCCCGTTAAGCTCTAGCCGATCAGGTCGTGGACCTGCAGGGTGATCGACTCGACCAGTTCGGTGATCTGACGTCGAACGAACGAAAACCGTGCCAGCCGCTCGATACGGGCCTCGTCCATGTACAACGCCCGGGCAATCTCGATCTGCAGCACATGCACGTCGTCGGCGGGGCGGCCGTAGTGCCTGGTGATGAAGCCGCCGGCATAGGGGTCGTTGCGGCGAACCAGATATCCCTTGCCGGTCAGCAGGGCCTCGGCGGTTCGGGTAACCCGCGATGCGCAGGCCGACCCGTGCAGGTCGCCAAGCACGAAATCCACCGGCCGGCTGTTCGCCCGCTTGCCCTGGCCGGACGGCATCGAGTGGCAGTCGATCACCAAACAGTAGCCAAACCGGTCCTTGATGTCGCCAATCAGGCGGGTCAGCGTGTCGTGATACGGGCGCCAATAGGTGTAGATCCGCCGCTCCGCCTCCGCGAACGCCAGCTTCACTGCATAGATCGGTTCCCCCGAGGCCACCACTTTGGCGATCGTGCCAAGACCCGCGTTCACTCGCGAGCTGGTCGTGTTCACCCAGTCCGGCAAACTATCGGTGAACATCGCGGGGTCGAGCTCCCACGCCTCTCGGTTGGCATCGCAAAACGCGCGCGGGAAGTTGGCCGCCAGCAAGGGGGCGCCGTTCAGCGGCGCGGCGTCGAACAGTTCATCGACGAAGCAATCCTCGCTGCGCCGCAAGCTGAGCGGGCACAGCCGGACACCCGCCATCAGGTCGTTCGAATAGACACGTCCGGAATGTGCCGAGGTGAATATCACCGGGGCGAACGGCCGCTCCGGTGCCAGCAGCCGGTACGGCACGATTTGTTCGGCCTCAGGCAGGGATACGAAAGCGTCCATCGCCGTATCAAAGCCGCAGTGGATGAAAAAGTCACTATCCTCAAACACTCAGCGGGCGGCGGAGCCGTGCAGAACCCGCTTGCAACCGTGGCCGGTTTATGTCGAGAAAAGCTTATGGCAACGCATTACTATGCCGTCACCTGGGACCAGTTGCATCGTGACGCTCGCGCGCTGGCCTGGCGGCTGATGGATCTGGGTCCGTTCAAGGGCATCGTCGCGATCAGCCGTGGCGGCCTGATCCCGGCCGCGATCATCGCCCGCGAACTGGATCTGCGCCTGGTCGAGAGCGTCTGCGTGATTACCTACCAGGACGAAACGCGCGGCGAACCCCAGATCACCAAGCCGCCCGCCGCGGCCGGCGACGGCGCCGGCTTTCTGATCGTTGACGACCTGGTCGATTCCGGCACCACCGCGCGCGTGGTCCGAGCCGTGTTGCCGCAAGCGCATTTTGCCTGCGTCTACGCCAAACCGGCCGGCCGGCCGGCGGTCGACAGCTTCGTCACCGAAGTGTCGCAGGACACCTGGATATTGTTCCCGTGGGACACCGAACCCCAATTCATCGAACCACTGGCCCGCCGCGGCGGTGCTTGAAGCATCCCACCCGGTCAAGCCGCCGACGTCTCAGGCCCGGCCGTAGGTGTCTTCCAGCCGGACAATATCGTCCTCGCCGAGATACGCGCCGGACTGCACCTCGATGAGGGTCAATGGTATCCGGCCCGGATTTTCCAGCCGGTGCACGCAGCCCAGCGGCAGATAGACGCTTTCATTTTCCTGCACGATCAAGCTATCGGCGTCACGGGTGACCCTGGCGGTGCCGTTGACCACGACCCAATGTTCGGCGCGGTGGAAGTGGCTCTGCAGCGACAATTGCCGGCCGGGGCTGACGACGATGCGCTTGACCTGGAATCGATCGCCCTGGATCAGGCTCTCGTAGTAACCCCAGGGACGGTAGCTTCGATTGTGCGCGACCGCCTCCGAACGTCCGGCGGCCTTCAACCGCTCGACGATCTTCTTGACGTCCTGGGCCTGGCCGCGATGCATCGCCAGCACGGCATCCTCGGTCACCACCACCACGGCGTCCTTCAGGCCGACCACCGCGGCCAGCATGCCGTCGCTGCGGACATAGCAATTCTCCGCCCCCTCCAGCACGACATCGCCCAGCGCGACGTTGCCGGCGGCGTCCTTGGCGCCAAGCTCCCAAAGCGCGCTCCAGCTTCCCACGTCCGACCATCCCAGATCCGCCGGCACCACTGCGGCTCGACTGGTCCGTTCGGCAACCGCGTAGTCAAGGCTGATTGACGGGCAGGCCTTGAAGGCTTCGATGCCGAGCCGGATGAAATCCAGATCGGCCTTGCGGTCGGCGAACGACCGGCGCACCGCCGCCAGCACCTCGGGCGCGTGCTGTTCCAACTCCTCCAGCAGGCTGCGGGCGGTGAACACGAACATGCCGGAGTTCCACAGATGCCGACCGTCCGCGACAAGCCGGGAGGCGGTGGCGGCGTCGGGTTTCTCCAGGAACCGGGCCACCGCGTAAACACCCTCCGCGCCGGTCAGTTGGTCGCCCATTTCGATGTAGCCATAGCCGGTCTCGGGCGCGGTCGGCTTCATGCCGAAGGTGACGATCCGGCCGGCGCGTGCAGCCAGGGCGGCGGCTCGCAGCGCGCTCTGCAACGCCGTATCGTCGGCGATCGCCGCATCCGCCGCCATCATCCAAAGCACCGCGTCGGGATCGTCCACCAGCAGGGCGGCGGCGGCGATCGCCGGAGCGCTGTTGCGGCCAACCGGTTCCAGCAGGATGCGGGCATTATCGATGCCGACTTCGCGCAATTGTTCAGCAATCAGGAACCGATGCTCGTTGTTGCAGACCACGATGGGCGGCGCGAACCCAGGGTCGCCGGCGCGCAACGCGGTTTCCTGCATCATGGTGCGCTGTGACACCAGTGGCCAGAGCTGTTTGGGAAAGCTTTCGCGCGAGACCGGCCATAGCCGCGTGCCGGAGCCGCCGGACAGGATGACGGGGACAATACGGTGCTCTGTCATGGGCAAAATCCTGAAGTCGTTCCTTTCTTGCCGATTCCATCCCTGGATGCCAAGCTGATAGCGATGCAACGACCTGAAGGAATAATGAAAAGATGCGAATTGAAATCGAATTCTGTGGCATGTGAGGCTACGAGCCGCGTGCGATCGCGGCGCGGGACCTGATCCTGAAGACCCATCCGGACGCCGAGATTGCGCTGCGCAAGTCCGGCGGTGGGGTTTTCGAAGTTACCGTCGACGGCCGGCTGGCGTTCTCGAAACGGGCGACCGGTCGCTTTCCGACGGAGCAGGAGGTGATGTCGGGCCTCACTGATTAGCCGTTCGGTGAGGCTGACACTCTGGTTCCATGCGCGACGCCGCGGTGCCTGCCGCGTGACGGCGGCCTGCAAGCGTAATTAAACAACGTCCATCGGCGATTGCCGGATGCGTGTGCTTCTGGCATACGCCGCGGCCACGAAGAGGGGCGCGCGACGCGGCGACGGTCAAGCCTGGACGAACCAATGAGGAGGGGAAACCCCTGATGTTTGCGGCGAAATTCCTGATCATTCTGTGCGGCCTGGCGGCGCTGGTCTACGGTCTGATCACCAGCCGGCAGGTGCTTGCCGCGGATGCCGGAACCACCCGGATGCAGGAGATCTCGGCGGCGGTTCAGGAAGGTGCCCGCGCCTATCTGAACCGCCAATACACCGCGATCGGCATCGTCGGGGTAGTTATTCTGATCCTGCTGGCCCTGATCCTCGGCATTCACACGGCGATCGGCTTCCTGATCGGCGCCGCGCTGTCGGCCGCGGCCGGCTATATCGGCATGAACGTCTCGGTTCGCGCCAACGTCCGCACCGCGCAGGCCTCACGCCGGGGAATGGCCGCCGGGCTCGATGTCGCCTTCAAGGCCGGCGCGATCACCGGAATGCTGGTGGTCGGCCTCGGTCTGCTGGGCGTCGCCGGCTACTATTTCGTGCTGCGCGGCAGCGGCCCGATCGACGACGACCAGCTTCGCAAGGTGCTGGAGGCGATGGTCGCGCTCGGCTTCGGCGGCTCGCTGATCTCGATCTTCGCCCGATTGGGCGGCGGCATCTTCACCAAGGGTGCCGATGTCGGCGCCGACCTGGTGGGCAAGGTCGAGGCCGGCATCCCCGAGGATGACCCCCGCAACCCCGCGGTGATCGCCGACAACGTCGGCGACAATGTCGGCGACTGCGCCGGCATGGCCGCCGACCTGTTCGAGACCTACGCGGTGACCATCGTCGCGACCATGCTGCTGGCCGGGATCTTCTTCACCGGCGCGGTGCGCGATGCGTTGCTGATGTTGCCGCTCGGGATCTGCGCGATCTGCATCCTGACCTCCATCGCCGGCACCTATTTCGTCAAGCTCGGTCCGGACAACGGCATCATGAAGGCGCTCTACCGCGGACTGATCGTGACCGGCGGCCTGTCGGTGGTCGGCATCGCCATCATCATCCTGCTCACCGCCGGCCTGACCACGCCGTTGCCGCTAACCGGCGGCGGAACGGTGAACGGCTGGGACCTGTTCGTCTGCGCCCTGGCCGGACTGGTCGTCACCGGGCTGATCGTGGTGATCACCGAATACTACACCGCGACCGAATACCGCCCGGTGAAGTCGATCGCGCAAAGCTCCACCACCGGGCACGGAACCAACGTGATCCAGGGGCTGGCGATCTCGATGGAGGCCACCGCGCTGCCGGTGGTGGTGATCAGCATCGGCATCATCGTCACCTACCTGATGGCCGGCCTGTTCGGCATCGCCGTCGCCGCCACTACGATGCTGTCGCTGGCCGGCATGATCGTGGCGCTCGACGCCTACGGCCCGGTCACCGACAACGCCGGCGGCATCGCCGAGATGGCCGACCTGCCGGCCGAGGTCCGCGTCACCACCGACGCCCTCGACGCCGTCGGCAACACCACGAAGGCGGTCACCAAGGGCTATGCGATCGGGTCCGCCGGCCTCGCATCATTGGTGCTGTTCGCCGCCTACACCCAGGACCTGACACACTACTTCCCTGCCCTGCACGTCGATTTCGCGCTGCAGAATCCGTTCGTCGTGGTCGGCCTGTTCATCGGCGGCATGCTGCCATACCTGTTTGGCGCGATGGGCATGACCGCGGTCGGGCGCGCGGCCGGTTCGGTGGTGGTGGAGGTTCGCCGCCAGTTCAGCGAGATACCGGGCATCATGGAAGGCACCGGCAAGCCGGAATACGGCAAGGCGGTCGATTTGCTGACCAAGGCGGCGATCAAGGAGATGATCCTGCCGTCGCTGTTGCCGATCGGCGCCCCCATCGTGCTCTGGGTGGTGATCGACATCATCGCCGGACGCGCCGCGGCATTCGCCTCGCTCGGCGCGATGCTGCTGGGCACCATCGTGACCGGACTATTCGTGGCGATTTCCATGACCTCGGGCGGCGGCGCCTGGGACAACGCGAAGAAATATATCGAGGAAGGCAATCACGGCGGCAAGGGATCCGAAGCCCACAAGGCGGCGATCACCGGCGACACCGTGGGCGATCCGTACAAGGATACTGCCGGCCCGGCGGTGAACCCGATGATCAAGATCACCAACATCGTGGCGCTGCTGATGCTGGCAATCCTAGCGAAGTGGTTGGTTGGCTGAATCCGGCCGCTAGTGTCCTGCTCCAAAAGTTCGCCGCACTTCGCGGCGGACGTATGGGATCAGCAGGCCATTGAAACCAAAAAGCTAGTTTCCTGCCCCAGAAGTTCGCCGCGCTTCGCGGCGGACGTAGGGGACCAGCAGGCCACCGAAAAAAACAGCTAGTCGCGAGGCTGATGTTCGCCTGATATAGCGAACTTCGGACTCGCGAAACTAGATCGGAATTGCCACAAGCGTATCGAAGTGGGACGAATCACAGATCACGATTCGCTCGCGAAAGCGCAGTTCGCCGCCCTGATCCGCCAGTCGATCGCGATACCGGCCGGCGGCGAACAGGTCCATCCGGCCGTCCCGCATCGTGCGCACCACCAGGAACGGCGTCTCGGCCCGGATCTCGCCCGCGACGGACCCGATCAGCCGGGCGGTCCCGACAATGTGCCGATAGGTCTGCCGCTCATAGATATTCGCCCGCCGCAGCGCCAGCACGCGATCGGCCAGCATCGACCGGCTGTCGGCATAGACGATCCCCGCCTCGTTGCCGTCGCGCAGATTGTCGGCCGAGGTGATCTTGTAGAGACACTGATCGACGAAAAACCCCGGCCACTCCTCCAGCCGATCGTCATCGATCGCCGCGGCATAGGCGGCGTTCAGCGCCGTGACGCGGACCAACATCTCGGCGAGCCCCACGGCGTTCATTGCCGCATGATCGCCCGCCAGGTCTTCCAAAACCCGCGGATCGCGGTTTCCGTCGCCCTGGTGTCCTGGCTTTCCGTCCCCGCGCCGCCCATTTCCAGCAGCGAGACGCCATCGGCCGCCACCGCCGCGCCGCGCTCGACAAAGTTGCCGATGCAACCATCCTCCATGGAAACGAAACCCGCCGGTCCCGCCAGGTTGAGCTGCTTCAGCCGGCGTCGCCGCAACGCCGGCGCATCGTCGGCATAGCCGAGATAGATCCAGTTGAGATCGGTCTTGTCCACGCCACGCGGGACGAACTGGCGAATCGCCATCACGTTGTAGGTGCGCTGCATCGCAAAGCTGGGGAAGATCGAGATGATCTGCTGGCGCACCCGGTCGCCGTGCTCGTCTTCGGCATCCAGCATGCTGGGATCGGACAGCCGCAACTCGTCATCCACCGAGCGCATGCCGTCATAAGAGTCGTCCGCCTCCTCCGTCGGGGCCAGCGTGGTGGACACATGACAGGCCCCGGTTTCGCTGACACTGACCCCGCCGCCCTGGCTCAGCCGGTTGATGCGGAAGGTCGCGAAGAACACGTGCAGCAGGCTGGCATGATAGGTGTCGCGCACATTCTCGGCATAGAGCTTCCAGTTGTTCGGCAGCACTTCGGTGAACCGCCCGATCACCTGCAGCTTGCGGCTGGCGTTCAGACGCAGCGCGGCGGAGACCTCGGGCCCGATGAAGTCCTCGATGCTGGGCGTCGCATCGGAAAACGTCGCGAACACCAGGCCGCTGAACGTGGCGATGCGCGGCTTGCGCACCACATGGTCTTCGGCACGGAAATCGTCCGGCATGCCACCCTTGCCGTTGACCCCCCGACGGAAGGCGATCGACTTCAGGTTACCGCCCAGGTCGTAGCGCCAAGCGTGATAGACGCAGGTGAAGTCCTTGGCGTTGCCGGCATTGTCCAGGCAGATCAGCGCGCCACGATGCAGACAGCGGTTCTCGAACGCCACGATGTCTCCGGATTCGGTGCGCGCGACCACCACAGGCATGCGGCCCACGAACGTGGTGCGCCAATCCCCGGCGGTGGGGATTTCGCTCTCGAGACAAAGGTAGTTCCACACCGGGCCTTCGAACAGCAGCCGCTGTTCCTGGTCCAGGATCCGCTGGCTCTGGTAGACCTGGAACGGCACTCGGGTCACGCCCTTGGGCCAGCGAACCGCGTCGTCGATCGACATCTGGTCCATCGCCAAGCTCCTGCTGTGCAGCATCGAGGCTAGCTGAGGCGACCGAGGCTGACAAACCATGTCGCACCAGTTCAAGCAGGCGACACCGTAATGGGCGGATCGGGAACGTGCGCGTGCCGACGCCGCAAAAGTCGCGCTCGCGACCGCCACAGCTTACGGCACGGCCAAATGCACCACGGTTTGTCGCGTGTCGGCCACGATCATCTCGGCGACCAGGCGGCGGTGGCAGGTGTTGTGGTCGCGCTCGAAACACAGCAGGCAGGCCGGACGTGGTCGCGAGCGGTCCCGTGCGCCTGCTTCGGCCAGTTGCCTGGCACGAGCCAGGTCCACCTGGGCACGATCGGAGTTCATGTGGTCGCGAAAGATGACCTCCATCCGTTCCGGGTGGCCCGCGCGCACGGCGTCGCGGCCGGGCTTGGGCGTGCCAAGGCCCTGCAGATGGACATAGGCAATCCCGGCCTCATCCAGTGCCGCCGCGAGTTGGCGCTTGGAGAACCCCGGCTTGCGCGACTGCGGCACCGCGCGGACATCGATCAGCAGCCCGACATCGGCTTCGAGCAGCGTGTTCAACACCGCCCCGATCGTGGTGCCCTCGTAGCCTATGGTCGCCAGTGCCGGCATCAACCGTGGGCCAGCCAGTCCTCGATCAGCCGGCGGGCGATGCTGTCCGCGCGCGGCAGCGCGAAACCGTGTCGGTCGGGCTGGCGCATCTCGTCGCGGCTGAACCAGCGAGCATCCTTCAGCTCCTCCGGATCGATGGTGATCTGTTCGCTCAGCGCCTCGGCATAGAACCCCAGCATGATGTTGCCCGGAAACGGCCAGGGCTGGCTTGAGTGGTAGTGGACGTCGCCAACCGCGATCCCGGATTCCTCCAGCACCTCGCGGCGAACGGCCTCTTCCAGGGTTTCGCCGGGTTCCACAAAGCCAGCCAGTGTCGAATACATCGTTGCGCGTGGAAATCGGCTCGAATGGCCCAGCAGCGCTCGGTCGCCGCGATGGACCAGCATGATCACGGCTGGATCCGTGCGCGGAAAATGCTGCGTCTCGCAGACCGTGCATCGCAGCATGTGGCCCGAGCTTTTGACCTCGCACGGATTGCCGCAGACGCTGCAGAACTTGTGCCGCTGGCGCCAGTGCATCAGCCCCCTTGCATGGGCAAGCACCGAGGCTTCCGGGCGCGGCACGCCCCAGCCAACAGAGCGCAGATCGACGAAGCTGCCCAGCGTTTCCGGCAGCAGCGGAACCGGATCCTCGGCGGCGCTGATGTCGAGGGCAAACACCGCGCGGTCCTCCAGGATGCCGAGGAAGGCCCACGGACCATCCTCTTGGATACGCAGCGTATGGGCCATTTCACCGGAAACATAGACCGCTTCGGGATTGCCCTCGCCATTGCCGCGCACCAGGTTCTTGGCCCGCCAGACCGGCACGAACAAGCTCTCGGGGTCGGCGAGCTTCTCCGCGATCCAGCCCGGATCCTCCCGCCGCGTGGCGATGCGGTCGAGCGGAGACGACGAGTAGACGTTGGGGCGGCTGGCCAGAATCAGGGTCACTCGGGGCGGTTTCCGGTTTTCGTGAATGGATTGAGGCGGACCCTGCCACCTGCTGGGGGTTGGGGCAATGCTTTCAGTCTCGCGTTTCGGGGGATCAACCCAGCCGTGGTCCCGCTCGCCCTAAAACCGTGGTTGCCGAGCTTGGCCGCGATGCCGGCTGCCGCGGCGCGCCGCCCCGATCATCGCGTATGCTTTGGCCTGGGGCAGGGGTGTCCGCGTCAACAGCCCGGTGCCGCGGCCGATGGTGCGGCACAGCGGCCCCTTGGGATCGTCAGCGATGCCGGCGCCCTCGATGCTTGCACATTAAAGCGCGCCCCTCGGGAACGCTTTTCGGCTTTGAGCAGCAGGATAGCCGGCACTTCAGCCCGGGACGGGCGCATAATTTTCGCAGTTAAGCCCTCATTAACCTCAGCCAGTTAATAAGTTTCTAGTGTAAGCAAATTGGAGCGGAGCAGGAACGTGTTGGGATTTGCTGGCGATAGAGCACGAGCCGCTGCTATCGAACTCTCACAAGCGGTGGTCGAGTTCGCTCCCAACGGGACCGTGCTGCGCGGCAACCAGCGCTTTCTCTCCACCATGGGCTACGCGGCTAAAGACGTGCGCGGCCAGCACCATAAGATGTTCATGCCCGTTGAGGATCGTGAAAGCGCGGCCTACCGAGCCTTCTGGGAATCGCTCCGTCGGGGTGAGTTCCAGGCCGGTGAGTTTCGTCGCCTCGGCAAGGGCGGACGCGAGATCTGGCTGCAGGCAACCTATACACCGATACGGGGCTTTGGGGGGCGAGTGATCAAAGTGGTCAAGTTCGCTTCCGACATCACCCAAGCGAAGCAGCGCGCCGCAAATCACGAAGGTCAGGTCGCGGCCATCAACCGCGTCCAGGCAGTGATCGAGTTCGACCTCAAGGGCACGATCCTCCATGCCAACCCCAACTTCTTATCGGTCATGGGCTACACGCTCGAAGAGATACGCGGGCAGCACCACGCTCTGTTTGTCTCACCCGAGGAGCGGACATCGCCGGAATATCGCGCCTTCTGGGACGCGCTGCGGCGCGGCGAATGCAAGGCTGGCGAGTTCCGCCGGCACGGCAACGGTGGGCGGGAGGTGTGGATCCAGGCCAGCTACAATCCGGTGCTCGATGCCGCCGGTCGGCCGGAGAGGGTGGTGAAATTCGCCACCGACATCACCCAGGCCAAGCTACGGGCTGCGGATCATGAAGGTCAGATGACCGCCATCAACCGCGTCCAGGCAGTGATCGAGTTTGCCTTGAACGGCACGATACTCGACGCCAATCCGAACTTCCTGTCGGCCATGGGCTACACGCTCGAGGAGATACGCGGGCAGCACCACGCGATGTTTGTCTCACCCGAGGAGCGGACATCGCCGGAATATCGTGCCTTCTGGGACGCGCTGCGGCGCGGCGAATTCAAGGCCGGTGAGTTCAGCCGGCGCGGAAAGGATGGCCGGGAGGTATGGATACAAGCCAGCTACAATCCGGTGTTCGATCCAGGCGGCAAACCGCTCAAGGTGGTCAAGTTCGCGACCGACATAACGGTCGAGATGCAGCGCCGTCAAAGCTTTGCCCTGCTCTCGCTGGTAGCCGACGAAACCGATAACAGCGTCATCATTGCTGACCGGGAGGGTCTGATTGAATATGCAAATCCTGGCTTCACAAGGCTGACTGGCTACACCGTCGAAGAGGCCATTGGCCGAAAGCCCGGGCATTTGCTGCAGGGACGGCACACTGATCCGGAAACCGTGCGCCGCATTGGCGAGCACCTCGCGTCCCGCAAGCCTTTCTATGAAGAGATCCTGAATTACACCAAGACGGATGAGCCCTACTGGGTGTCGCTCTCGATCAATCCAGTCCTCGGTGCTGATGGGGACGTGGAGCGCTTCGTGTCGGTCCAGGCCAACGTCAGCCAGACCAAGCAGCGCGCTGTCGAAGCCGGTGCTCGCCTTGATGCGATCGAGCGATCCAACGTCGTCATTGAATGGGACGTGGACGGCTCGGTCGTGGACCTCAACGAATTGGCCCGCGCCCTTCTGGGTGTGTCGTCCGCACGGTCAGAAGACATGGGCAGTTTGTCGCACTCATGCTTGCTGTCCGAAACCGACCGTGCCGCTTTGAGCGGCGGTCGATGCGTCAGCCTTGACTTCGAGTTCCAATCTGGCGGCCGAGAACTCTTTTTATCCGGTACCGTCCAGCCGCTTCTCGACGTTGAAGGGCGGCTCCGTCGAACCGTGCTTTACGCCGTCGACATGTCCGTCCGCCGAAGGGCGATCCGCGAAGCCGAGCGGGTGATGACCGCGATGCTCGATCGGATCAGCCGCATGGCGACCGACATCTCGGGCATATCGAACCAGACGAACCTGCTGGCGCTGAATGCGACGATCGAGGCAGCCCGCGCAGGGGACGCCGGAAAGGGTTTTGCCGTGGTCGCGTCCGAGGTAAAGAGCCTCGCACAGCGTTCCTCTAATTCCACCGGAGAGATCAGCAGTCTGGTGGCTGACACGCGGGCACACATCGAACAATTGATCGCGGCTGCTTAGCGTGGTCGAGACACTGAAAATCTTGTAATTCGCCAACAGCCCCGGTCCGAGCGAGGGACTTGATTGTAGCCACGAATTGTGGACATAGTTCGCCGTGGAGTTCGAATGGTCGGAGGCCAAGCGTCGGGCTGTTCTGGCTGAGAGAGGCCTCGATTTCATCGACTGCGAGGTCTTTTTCGGCGACAGGCCGCTGCCAAGCGCTCCATCGCCGCGCGGCGCCAAAGAGCGATGAATCTCCGTGGGCGCTCTCAACGAAGTGTTAATCGCGGTGGTGTGGACTTGGCGCGGTTCGGCGATCCGGGTGATCACCATGAGGAAGGCGAGAGATGGCGAAAAACGACGATATCAAGCGCTATACGGCTGATGAACTGGCAGCGTTGCGCCGCAACGGGGATAGCCGCTTTGACTTGGCCAGAGTTGTCGCCACGACCGAAGAGGAACTTGAGGCCTCCATCGCGGCAGACCCCGATGACGCGCATGAGGCAGACTGGACCTGAACCGTGCTGGGCATTCCGGCGCGAAAACAAGATATCCATATTCGGCTCGACGCGGACGTGCTGAGCTGGTTCAAGGGAACTGGCAGGAGCTATCAGACGCGGATCAACAACGTGCTGCGGGCCTTCGTCCAAAGCCGCAGACCTAATGCCGGCTGAGGTTTGCGGCGGCGACACGGGACAGGTAGCCGCCTATCACGACATGCTGTCCGACTAATCCACCACTCACCCCTGCCGGTACGCCACCTTCGCATTATCCATGAACACCGCCTGGCGCTGCGCCTCGCTCAGCTTCAGCGGCAGCGCCTGCGCCGGATCGTCGAAATCCCAATGCGGATAATCGGTAGCGAACAGCACCCGGTCCCAGCCGATCCACTCGATCGCCTCCGCCAGTTGCGTGCGCGGTTCCGGTTCCTCGATCGGCTGGGTAGTGAACCAGACGTTCGACCGGATGTATTCCGACGGCGCCCGCCTCAGATGCGGCAGTTCCCGCTTCAGCTTGGCCCACTGCCGATCCATCCGCCAACCCAGGGCAGCGGCCCAGGCCAGCCCGCCCTCGACCAGCACGACACGCAGGTTCGGCACCGCCTCGAACACGCCCTCCAAGATCATGCTGGCCAGCAAGGCCTGCTGCGCCTGCGCATGGCCGACCATCTCCTCGATGTAATAGCTGCCCCAGCCGCCGGCACTGTTCGGCCAGCCACCGTTGCCAAAGGCGTGGATGCCGACCGCCAGGTCGGCGGCGGCGGCGGCCTGGTAGATCGGCCAGTAACGGCGCTGCCCAAGCGGTTCGGCAGTACGGCTCAGCAGCAGCACCTGAGCGAACTCGGGATCGCCGGCGCGCAACTCGATCTCTTTCACCGAGGCGGCGGCATCCTCGTACGGCACCACCACCGACCCGCGCAGCCGCTTGTCCTGGGAAGTCCACTCAGCCTTCTGCCATTCGTTCGTCGCATGAGTAATGGCCGCGGACAGCGCCGGATTGGTCGCCCCTTGCCCGCTGGTCAGCGGATTCAGAATACCCAGCGCCACGTTGTTCGGATCGAGATGCTGTTGCACCATGAAGCCGAGATCGCTGCCAGGCGACCGCCCGTCGGGCAGAAACGCATCGCGACGGCACGCCTGCGGCTGACCTTTCGGATACGCCGATCCTTTCTCCCAAGGCTGGCGATACTGCAAGCCGAACGTCTCTACATGCTCGACCCACCGCTGCGACAGATAGGGATACAGCGACTTGCTGACGCCGCCGATGCCGACCCCGGCCGGGCGAGGATGGATGTCGCAGTCAGCGATCGCCAGCCTCGATGCAGCGGCCACCCGGACCGCGGAACGGTTGAGGACGTCCACATTCATCGCGTGGTCTCCCTTTGTGTCAGTCGAACATAGGTTCGCAGCGGGTTGTCCGCCATGATTTTCCGCGCCAGCGCCGGATCGAGGCCCTCCGGCAGCGGGCTATCACCGTCGAATTGATAGTGCGGGTAGTCGGTGGAAAACAGCAACATCTCGTCGGACCCGATATGCTCGATCAGGCGCATCACGGCCGCCGGATCCGGCGGCGCGTCGAACGGTTGCAAGGTCAGCCGCACGCGGTCGCGCACGATCGACCCGGGCGGGTCGGACACCCAGGGGATTTCGCTGCGCAGCCCCTTCCAGAATTTGGTCAGCCGCCAGAGATAGGCCGGCAGCCAGGTAACGCCGGATTCCATCAACACGACGGTCAGCGCCGGAAATTTGGCGAACACCCCCTCGGCGATCAGGCTGGTGAGCTGGGATTGGAAGGCGGTCGCCTGGTTGACGTATTCCTCGGTGAAGCTGGTCGGCCAGCCGACCGGGGTCATCGGATGGCGATACATGCTGCCGGCGTGGATGCCGACGGGCAGGCCATGCCGTTCCGCCGCCGCGTAGATCGGCCAGTATTGCCGCCGACCCAGGGTGTTTTCCGACCCGACCAGCAGCATCACCTGCACGAAGCGGCGATCCGGCGCGCAGCGGTTGATCTCGTCCACCGCCAGTTCGGCATTCTGCATCGGCACGACGATCGAGGCACGCAGCCTGGCATCCCGATCCAGCCATTCCCGCACGATCCAGTCGTTCAGCGCTCGGCAGAGCGCGGCGCCCAGGTCCTCACTGAATTGCGCCTGCACGCCATAGAGGCAGTTGCAGATCGCCAGGCTGGTGCCAAACGGGTCCAGCGCCTGCCGCCCAACGGTGGCAACGTCGGTCGCGGTGCGTCCGGTTTCGTCCCGCCAGTCCTGCCGAAAACTGACCGGGTTGCGGGTCGGGTAGGCGATCGTGGTCAGGTCCTCGATGCCGCGGCGAAGCACGGTTTCCCGCCAATGGTCGTCCAGATAGGGCAGCAGTGACCCGATCGCCGGGACGACCGGATGGATGTCGCAGTCGATCGTGGTTGCGCCGGTCACCGCGCCAGTCATCGCGCCGGCTCGGCCATGACAATGGACGAAAGCAGCACTGCCCAGTTCATCCCGGAACTTGAACCAGTAGGTCGTCGCCCTCGGCCTTGATCGGGTAAACCGCGATGTCCTCGTCGGCGGGGGCCGACATCGCCTTGCCGGTGCGGACGTCGAACTGCGCGGCATGCAGCGGGCACTCGATGCAGCCGTTCTCCAGCCAGCCATCGGACAGCAGCGCGTATTCGTGCGAGCACACATTCGCGGTGGCGCAGAATTCGCCGCCGGGTAGGTGGTAGATGGCAACCTCCGTGCCGCCAACCTTGACGCCGAGGCAGGCGCCCTCGGCCACGTCTGCTCTCGCGGCGACCCGCACCCAGTCAGTCATCGGTTTCTCCATCACGTTGATCGACACAGCATGCCAGCGGATTGCCGCGCGGCCAACCTCAGCCGACCAGCTTGCCGCCGTCCACCGGAATCACCCAGCCGGTGCTCGCGGTCAGGTTGACCACCGCCGCCATCACCGCCTGCGCCACCTCGTCGGCCTTGACCACGCGTTTCAGCGGCGTGGTGGCGGCAACCTTCTCCACCATCGCCGTGGTCCGGCCCGGCACGAACGCGGTATCGACCGCGGCGGGGGATACCGTCAGCACCCGGATCTCGGGGCCAAGCACGCGCGCGAGCGACAAAGCCATGGTGTCCAGCGCGGCCTTCGACCCGCCATAGGCGATGTTGCTGCCGGTTCCGACGATCGCCGCCACCGAGGAGATGTTCACGATCACCGCATCGCCACTTCGCCTCATCAGCGGCGCGAAGGCTCTAATTGTCGCGAACGGGCCGCGTACGTTGGCGGCAAAGATCGAATCGACCAGGTCATCGGTCAGCGCTTCAAGGTCGGCGTGCGGTATCATGCGGGTGAAGCCGGCCGAGTTGACCAGCACGTCGCAGCGGCCGAAATCGCGCTCGACGATGGCGGCGGCTTCGCGGATCAGCGGGGTTTCCAGCATCGGGATGCGGATGGCGCGGTGACGCGAACCCGGCAGGGCTTTCACCACCGCGTCCGCCCGGTCGGGATCGCTGTTGTAGCCGACGACGATCCGCGCGCCGGCCTGCGCCAGCCGATGCGCGGTGGCCGAACCGATCGCGCCGCTGGCGCCGGTGATGACGGCGACTTTGTTCTTCAGGTCCATGTCGTACCCCCAACAGAAAATCGGCCACGCACGGTCATGATCGTCCCGAACGTTTGCGCCTTAAGACCGAAATCAAAGGTCAATGCGGTAGAACGTCCGCGCATTCTCGGCAAACAGCTTTCGCCTGTCCGCTTCCGCCAGGCCGGCAGTGACGTATTTGAATTGGGAGAAAATCCAGTCCCAACTCGCCTTGACGCCGTCCACCGGATAGTTCGAGGCGAACATGCAGCGATCGACGCCGAACATGCCGATCGTTTCGCGGATTATCGCCCCGTTCACCGCCAGCGTCCACGGTTCGCCCCGCACCGTCAGCCCGGAGATCTTGCACCAGACATGCGGGCATGAAGCCAAGGCCTCCATGCCCCGCTTCCACACCGCAAGCTGTGGCTTCGAACGGTCCAGCGGATAGCCGGCATGGTTTAGCACGATGCGCAGATCGGGATGCTCGCGGCAGACCTCGGCGGCTTCCTCCAAATGATACCACGGCACTCGCAGGTCCCAGGACAGGTTGTATTTCGTCAGCAGGTCGAGACCCCGGCGCCAGGCCGGGTCCTGCAGGCTACGCTGTTGGCCGCGCACTGATTGGCCGTGACCGGCGGCGATGACCGGCTTGGTGCGGATGCCGCGGACCAGCGGATTGGCGGCCTGGGCGGCGATAATGTCCTCGGCGTTGGCGGTATCGACCCAGGCGTGCCCAACGATGGCGTTCGGCATCCCGGTTTCGGCGGCGATTCGGGTCAGCCACTCGGTTTCCGCCAGTTGCTGGGACCGGTCGCACTCGGCCTCGATATGAACGGTGGCGATGACGCGGTGCAGCGCGGTGTCGCGGTGATATTCGGCCGGCAGGTAGCTGCGTCGGATACGGGAATAGTCACCCAGCCAGGAATGCTCGCCCGACTCCAGCCAGGGGTAGCGGAGCGGGCCGTCGAGATCCCATAAATGATGGTGCGCATCGATGATGCCGAGGTCTTCGTCGATGTCTGCCATTGTCTCAACCTCGGATGTTCGACGAGGCGGCGCAACCGACCATCGGTCAACAGCACGGGTAAACCGTCGCCGCGGAACTGAACGCCGCGGCCGGAACCGGGCGCGGCGTTGCGTCAAAGCCGGCACTATCGCGCGGCCAGCAGCGGGCCGAGCACGTCCTCGACTCCCGTGATCATGATCTGCACGCCGATGCACAGCAGCAGGAAGGCGGACATCCGGGTGATCGTGCGCGTGCCGGTCGGCCCCATCATCCGGGTCAACCGGTCGGCGTAGGTGTAGGTCACCCAGATCACCGCCGTCATTGCCACCGCCGCGCCGGTCATGCCGAGGAAGAACCAGCCGAGCCCCGCGAACAGCCGCGGATGCCCCGCGCCAAGCGCGACGGCGACGGCGACGGCGATGGTGCCCGGACCGGTGGTGAACGGAATGGTCAACGGAAACAGCGCAATGTCCTCGATGCCGTCCGCAGTCGCGGCTTGCTGCTGCTTGCGATCCTCATGCGCCTCCGGAGCGTTCAGCAGACGCCAGCCGCTCAACGCGACGACGAGGCCGCCGGCGACCCGCAACGCGGGAAGCGTGATGCCGAAGAACGCCAGCACGTAGGACCCGGCCCAAAGCGCGCCCATCATCACGCCCAGCGAGTTCAGCGCCACCAGCCGAGCCAGCCTGGCCTGAGCCTCCGGCGGCCGGTCGGCGGTGACGCCACGGAAGATGAAGCCGCCACTGATCGGGTTGACGATGGAAAACAACGCGGGAAAGCCCAGCAAGAAGGCGTTCACGGCTTCCAGCATGGCAGGGTCAGGCCAGCGGCGGCCGTTTGTCGGCCCAGGGCTGGATCGTCTCGAAGGCGGCAGCCGCCTGCAGCACGCCGAGGTCGTCGAAGCGCCGGCCGACAATCTGCAGGCCGACGGGAAGCCCTTGGGCGGTGAAACCGCAAGGCACGCTGGCGGCGGGGTTCCAGGACATGTTGAAGGGATAGGAGAATTCCGCCCAGCTCACCCAGTCCCAGTCGTGCAACGGCCAGTGGTCCGGCATCAATTTCTCGGCCGGGAAGGCGGCGACCGAGACGGCGGGCGTCAGCAGGAAGTCCCAGGCCTCGAACCAGCGATGGATGGCGGCAATGTAGGCCATCTTGCGCTCGCGGGCGAGTTGGTAATCGGCCACCGATACCTCGGTCGCGGCATTGATGCAGGCGACCAGGCCGGGGTCCATGCGGGATTCCCAGGTCGGCAGTTGCGGCTTCAGCCGCGTCAGGTGGGCGGCCCAGAAAAATCGGATCAGTTCAGGACCCGGCGCAGCCCACGGGGTCGCGACCGGTTCGACGATGGCCCCCAACTCGGTGAACCGGTCGGCGGCGGCCTTGACCAGGGCGGCGACGTCGGGATCGACCCGGGCGTGACCGAGATCGGGACTATAGGCGATACGCCGGCCCTTGATCCCGTCGCACAGCCGTTCGGAATAGGCGGCGGGGCCAGCCTCCAGCGAGGTGTAATCGAGCGGATGGGGGCCGGCCATCACCTCCAGGAACAGCGCGCCGTCGGCGACCGTGCGGGTCAGCGGGCCGTTGTGGGAAGTGAAGTCGCCAGTACTGACCGGGTAGCTCGGCACCCGGCCGAAGCTGGGCTTGAGGCCGAACACGCCACAGAAATGCGCCGGCATGCGGATCGACCCGGCACCGTCGCTGCCCTGGTGCAGCGGCCCGAACCCGGCGGCGGCGGCAGCACCCGCTCCGGCCGAGGAGGCGCCGGCGTTGTAGCCAAACTTCCATGGGTTATGGGTGATGCCGGTCAGCGGCGAGTGCGAAACACCGGTCCAGCCGAACTCCGATGTCGTGGTCTTGCCGATGACGATGGCGCCTTCTTGTTTCAAGCGAGGCACGATCGGGGTGTCCTCGGTCGGCTGGTAATTCTGGTGGATCAGGCTGCCTTGCTGGGTCGGCATGTCCTTGGTGTGGGCGAGGTCCTTGATGGTGACCGGCAGGCCGTGCAGGCGGCCGATGCGCTCCCCCAACATCAGCCGTGTCTCGGCGGCGCGGGCAGCGTCCATCGCCTGGTCGGCGGCGAGGAAGGCGAAGGCGTTGACTTTCGGATCGCACGCCTCGATCCGCTCCAGCACGGTCCGCATGTAATCGACGGGAGAGAGTTGCTTGGTGCGGATCAGTTCGGCGACGCGGGTGGCCGGCAGGAACACAAGGTCTTCCGAAGTCATCGCATGCCTTTCATTCTGTTCGTTGAGTCCAGGGCGAGCAGGTGCTCGTCATGCCGACACTTGTAAATACAGACTGTCAATATGTCGCTCGGCCGCCGGAGATGTCGAACACCGCGCCGGTGGAGAAGCTGCATTCCTCGCTGGCCAGCCACAGCACCAACGCGGCGACCTCCTGGACCAGGCCGAAGCGGCCGATCGGGATTTTCGACAGCATCCAGTCGATCTGGGGTTGGCTCATCTGCTCGAATATCGGGGTTTTCACCGCCGCCGGGGTAACGCAGTTGACCCGGATTTCGCTGTCCGCCAGTTCCTTGCCCAGGGATTTGGTCAACCCGATGACCCCGGCTTTCGAGGCGGAATAGGCCGATGCCTTCGGATTGCCCTCCTTGCCGGCGATGGAGGCGATGTTGACGATCCTGCCGTAGCCGTTGGCGCGCATCAGCGGCACCACGGCGTGGCAGCAGTAGAACACGCCCTTCAGGTTGACGTCGATCACCCGGTCCCATGCGGCGATCGGGTAATCCCAGGTCGGATGGTTGGGGCCGGTGATGCCGGCCGAGGTGACCAGGATGTCGATCTTTCCCAACGCGGCGGCCGTGCTGTCAGCGGCGCGGCCGACCGCTTCCGGATCGGCGATATCCAGCGCCACCGTGTGACCCGCCGCCGATCGCGCGAGGCCTGCTTCGTCGCTGTCCCACAGGCTGAGGGGGGCACCCTCGGCGGCGAGGCCTTGGGCGATGGCGGCTCCGATGCCGGAGACGCCGCCTGTGACGATAGCCGTGCGTCCCGCGAAGCGTTGTGCCATCCCAGACTCCGTTGCCAGCGGGACAGTGAAGGACGGACCGGCGGGCGGGACAAGATAGGGTGACGACACAGCTCGCGTCACGGAGCGATCCGACCGCGAACGCCGCTACATCGCGATCGAGAACCCACCATCGACCGGGATCGCCGTCCCGGTGACAAAATCCGACGCCGGGCTGGCCAGGAACGCCGCGATGCCGGCCATGTCGTCGGCGCTGCCCCAACGTCCACCAGGCGTGCGCTGCTCGACACTGCCCTGCAGGCCAGCCACCTGATGGCGCGCCCGCCTGGTCAGATCGGTATCGATCCATCCGGGCAGCACGGCGTTGACCTGGATGTTGTCCTTCGCCCAGGCGGTCGCCAGCGCGCGTGACATCTGCACGATGCCGCCCTTGCTGGATGCGTACGCGACGGCATAGGGGGCGCCGAACAGCGACATCATCGACCCGATGTTGATGATCTTGCCGCCGCCACCGCGCAGCATTTGCGGATAGGCCGCCCGGGCGCAACGAAACGCGCTGGTCAGGTTAGTGTCCAGGACATGGTGCCACTCGTCCTCGGACAGATCCTGCGGCATCTTGCGAACCGAGATTCCGGCGTTGTTCACCAGGATATCGACGCGGCCATGCAGCTTGACCGCTTCGCTGACCAGTGCCTGGCAGTCGGTTGTCTTCGTCACATCGGCGACGATGAAGCTGGCTTGCGCACCGTCCTGGCGCAGCGTCCGCAGCGCGGCTTCGGCCTTGTCCCGGTCGCGGCCGGCAATGACGATGGTGGCACCGCAGGACGCGATGCCTCGCGCCATGCCAAGGCCGATACCGCCGTTGCCGCCGGTGATGACGGCGACTTTGCCGGTCAGGTCGAACAGGTTCATCGGTCGGGTGCTCTGCCAGAAGGTCGGCGCAGCATGATCGGGGACACCATGCCGCGCAACCTGTCACGGCACCGCGCGGGTCTCCGCCAGATGGTCGAACCGCTTGCGGAATGTGCCCAGGCCCATGGTCTGTGAGCGCAATTCGATGATCAGGTCGTGCATTTCGGCTTCGGGCACCAGCGCCTCGACATCGTCCCAGCCGGCCCAATCGGGTCGTTCGGCATAGCCCAGGATCTGGCCGCGCCGTCCGGTCAGCAGCCGCTGCGCCCGCGCGGTGTAATCGTTCGGCACGCTGATGGTCACGTGATCGATCGGTTCCAGAAGCACCGGTTCGGCCTTCGCCAGGGCCTCTTTCATGGCGATCTGGGTCGCGGTCTTGAACGCCATGTCGGAGCTATCGACCGAGTGGAAACTGCCGTCGACCAGCGTTACCGAGACGTCGACCACCTGGTAGCCGAACGGGCCCTTGCTGGTGGCGTCCTCGGCGGCCTCGCCCACCGCGGGGATGAAATTGCGCGGCACCGAACCGCCGACGATCTTGTCGATGAACTGAAATCCTTCGCCGCGTGCCCGGGGCGCGACGTCGATCTTTACGTCGGCGAACTGGCCGTGGCCGCCGGTCTGGCGCTTCAGCCGGCCGTGCTCGTGCACCGGCTTGCGGATGGTCTCCTTGTAGGCGATCGCCGGCTTGTGGGTGGAAAGTTTCAGCCCGTAGTCGCGCGCGAGGTGATCGACGGTGGTTTGCAGATGCATCTCACCCTGGCCGTGCAGCACGGTCTCCCCCTCCTGCGTGACGAACAGCGAGGGGTCTTCCTCGGCCAGCTTGTGCAGCGCGCCGGACAGTTTCACGTCGTCCTTGCGGTCGGTGGTGGCAACCGCCATCGCGTAAACCGGCGGCGAGGCCCGCGGAAACGCCAGCTTCTCCGGTTGGCCGCCGGGCGACAGCGTGGCGCCGGTCGGAACCCCATCGAGACGCCCAAGCGCGACGATGTCCCCTTGTTTTGCTTCCGGAATTTTGGTCAGGTCGCCGTTCAAGTAACGATAGATCCCGCCCAGACGGGTTCCTCCGAGGTGGGCACCGTCGGAGATCGTTCCGGCCCAGATCCTGGCATACGACAATTTGCCGGTGTGACCGGCGTAGACCGTCTTGAACACCTGCGCGCGTGCCGCCCCGCCCGGCACGATCTGGCGCCGTTCGGCGGTTTCGGCCGGATCGGGGGTATCGTGGCGCAGCGCCTTCCACAGTCGGCGCACGCCGTTGGCGTGTTCGGCGGCGCCAACCAGGACCTCGATCACGCTGCCGGCCAGCAGATCCTTGTGCATGTCGCGATACAGTTCGTCGGGTGTCGGCTTGATGTCCTCCAGCACCTTTTCCAACAGCCTGTCGTCGTGGTCGGCCAGGGTTTCCACCAGCCGGCCGAGCGCGGCCTCGCCTTCGGCGCGCAGGGCCTCGGGAACCCGCATCAGTTCCGACGCCTGGCCGCGGCGGTAGCGATAGGCCCGCTCGCTCATCAGATCGACATAGCCGTTGACGGTTTCGCCCTCGAAGGTCGGCATCTGGCGCAGCACCAGCGGACTTGCGGCATAGCCCTGAAGGCTGGCCAGCGTGTCGGCGAGGCCGCCATCGAGCGTATCGATCTTGTTGATGAAGACGATATGAGGAATGCCCTCATCCTTCAACGTCTTCAGCAACGGCGCGACGGCGGCGGCCTTGGCTGGTGCCGGCTCGCAGACCACCACGGCGATATCGACCATTGCCAGGGCGCAGCAGGTCTGGTGGCTGAATTCGATCGACCCCGGACAGTCCAGTATCGACCATTGATCGCCCAGGTAGCTGCAGTGGCCGATGCGGATTTCGGTGGTCATCGGCCGGTTGCGCGGGTCGGCCGGTCGCTTGACCGGAGAGCCTGCCGCTTCGAGCAGGGCTTCGAAAAGCGTGGATTTTCCGCTGCTATAGGGACCGACCAAAGCCACCGAGCGGGGACTTCTGCCGTTTGCTGTTCCTGACATGGCCGCACCTCCGTGTTTTTATCGAAGGCGCCCCGAGACGCTGACCCGAACGAGGCGGGCATTCGGTGCGCCCTCACCGCGGGGATGCTAGCGCAAAACCGGGCGAAGGCGAGTCTGTCGGCACCGCTGGCAGCACCGCCCGCAACAACGCCGGAACCCTGCCGCATTCCCGCCTGTGAGGGCACACTCTGGGTCAGGCCGCGGCCGGCGGCTGATCCAGGAACCCGGTCACCTGCGCCAGCCGACCGTCGGGTGCAACCGCGGCGAAGTCGGTGCCTCGCGCCAACGGCTGACCACCGTTCTGGATCAAGCTCCAGGAAAACCGAACATGTGGCCCATGCCCGTCAGCCTGGCCGGCCAATGCGAAGCGGCAGCCGGGGAACTTTGCGTGTACCCCGCCGATCAAGCCGGCGACCCCGTCCTGGCCATGCGCCTGCATCATCGGATCGGCGTAGTGCGAGTCCTCGGTCCACAGCGCCTCGACCAGTTGCCGACAGGTTGTCCCATCCACCTCGTTCCAGCAGTCGATGTAGCGCTGGGCGATGGTTTGAGCGTCGAACATCGGATGGTCTCCTTCATGCCGCACCAGCGGAATTGCCGGCGCGCGCCTAGGATGCGGACCGAACCACCCGAAAGCGATTAAGCGCGAGGTAAAATCTGCCCCGACACGGCAGCAAAACTTACCGCCAGCCGATCGCCCAGCCGGCGCGGGATTGCGACCGCGGGCCAGCGTGCCAAATCCCGCCGCGCCAGGACCGCCGGCAGCGCGGCGGCGGTGGCGGCGCGCGGAAGTGCGGTCTTGGCTGCCTCCGCAAGCAACAGACGGCCCTCCCGGACCACGTCATCCAGCGCGCCTCGAGCCGCGGCGGAGGCGGGATCGTCGACGAACGCTTCGGCACTGAGACCATGGCGCGCCAACAGATCGCGCGGCAGCAGACAGGTGCCTTGCGCCGCCAGCACGCCGGTCGCGCGCAGCACTCCGGCGGCTCCATAGGCCGCGCCGAAGAGGCGCGCCTCGGCCGGCCGCGGTGCGCCCAGCGCGAACGCCGCGGCGACCGCCAGCCCCCCTGCCCCGGCCCGCAGCCAGCCGCGCCAATCCGACAACGTTGCGAAATCACCGTACGCCTCGGCCTCCCGCGCCTCGATGATCGCCAGCAGGTCATCCGGGTTCAGTTCACCGGCGGCGATCGCTTCGGCAAGCGGCGAGGCCACTTCGTGGCGTTTTTTCTCGCCCTCGACCACCTCGCGCCACCACTGCAGGCGGATCAGCGCCAGCGACGGCTCGCTGGCGACCTCACGCGCCCGCGCCAGTTCGTGATTGAAGGCATACAGGACGAGCAACGCGTCGCGCCGGTCCGGCGGAGCAAACAGCGCGGTCAGGAACCGATCGGGGTCATGGCGGCGAACCAGGGCGGCGATCGCTTCGTTCATGGCCCGGAGGTGATGCGCTTCGGCGCCCGAGGCAAGGCCGCGAGCCACCGTTCAGGTCTCTGGACGGTGGGTTGACGCCCTGTCGGGGTCGCCATAGCTAACTAAGTGCCGCAGGTCGCTCAAACGCGTCGCTGCATCCCAGTCCACTAGGGCAATCCAATCACCGCAATTCACTGAGGAGGATGAACATGGCTTTTGAACTGCCGAACCTCGGCTATTCCAAGACCGCCCTGGGGGCGAAGGGCATGTGCGAGGAAACCCTCGACCTGCACTACGGCAAGCACCATCAGGCCTATGTCACCGCGCTGAACGGCTTCGTCGAAAAGGATTCCGCGCTGCAGGGCAAGTCGTTGGAGGATATCGTCAAATCGACCTCCAGCGCCGGCGGCCCGGTGTTCAACAACGCCGGTCAGCACTGGAACCATATCGTTTTCTGGCAGTGCATGAGCCCGACTGGCGGCAAGATCCCATCCAAGCTGGAGGCGAAGATTGGTTCTGACCTGGGCGGCGTGCAGAAGTTCAAGGATGAGTTCAAGGCCGCCGGCGTCAGTCAGTTCGGCTCCGGCTGGGCATGGCTGGTGCTTGGGTCCGACGGCAAGCTGAAGGTGACCAAGACACCGAACGGATCGAACCCGCTGGCTACTGGTGACGGCAAGGTGCTGCTCGGCTGCGACGTGTGGGAGCACAGCTATTACCTGGATTTCCGCAACCGCCGGCCGGACTATCTGCAGAACTGGCTGGATAACTTGGCGAACTACGAGTACGCCGAGGCGCAGCTTTAAGCTTGGCGGCAACCGGATCCCGGGCTTCGTCTGCCCAGGATCCGGCCTCGCTTGCGGGGATCGTTCACCTTTTTGCTGATTGTTGAAATCCCGTGCACGGCGCAAAATTCTCTTTTCAGCCATAAATCGACCGCCATAAATCGACCGCCATAAATCGACCGCCATAAACCGAACGCCGGAATCGACCGCCAGCTTGTGCCATGGGCTGCCAGAAGGAACGAACCATGTCCGAGGCAACCGCCGTCGGCGGGATCAGCGACAGCGAGCACAGTGCCCAATTGCGCAAGGCAGTGATCGCCGCCACCGTCGGCACCACGATCGAGTGGTACGACTTCTTCATTTACGGCACCGCCGCCGGGCTGGTGTTTCCGAAGCTGTTCTTTCCTCATGAATCCGCCCTGGCCGGCACGCTGGCGGCGTTCAGCACCTACTTCATCGGCTTTATCGGACGCCCGATCGGGGCGGCGATCTTCGGCCACTACGGCGACCGCATCGGCCGCAAGGCGACGCTGATCTCCACGCTGCTGCTGATGGGGATCGCCACATTCCTGGTTGCATTCGTGCCCGGCTATAACAGCATCGGCATCTGGGGGGCGGTCCTGCTGACCGTACTGCGGACGCTACAGGGCATCGGCGTCGGGGGCGAATGGGGCGGTTCGGTGCTGATCGCGATGGAGTGGTCGCGCGGTCATGCGCGGCGCGGTCTGGTCGCGTCCTGGCCACAGTTCGGCGTGCCCAGCGGACTGTTCCTGGCCAACCTGGCGATCCTGGCGTTCAGCACCTGGTCCGGCGCCGACTTCATCAACTGGGGCTGGCGCGTGCCGTTCATGCTCAGCATCGTGCTGGTCGGCATCGGGCTGTGGATCCGCCTCGGCATCCTTGAGACGCCGGTGTTCCGGAAGCTACTGGAGAGCAACAAAATCGAGAAGGCGCCGATCGCCGAGGTGATCCGCCGGCAGCCGCGCGAGATCATCCTGTCGGCTTTGCTGCGCATGGCCGAACAGGCGCCGTTCTACATCTTCACGGCGTTCATCTTCGCCTATGCCACCGGAACGCTGAAATTGTCGCGCGACCTGGTGCTGGCCGCCGTGCTGGTGGCGTCCTGCGTTTCATTCATCAGCATCCCGCTGTCGGGTCACATCTCGGACCTGATCGGGCGGCGCAAGATGTATCTGATCGGCGCGGCGGCGACCGGGATTTTCGGCTTCCTGTATTTTGCCATGCTGGGCACCGGTGCCCCTGCCCTGGTTTTCATCGCGATCGTGCTGTCGCTGGTCCCGCACGACATGATGTACGGACCCCAGGCGGCGCTGATCGCCGAGGCGTTCACGCCGCGGCTGCGCTATAGCGGCGCCTCGCTGGGCTACCAACTCGCCTCGGTCATCGCCGGCGGCCCGGCTCCGTTGATCGCAACCGCACTGTTCGCGGCGTATCACACCGGCTACGCGGTGGCGATCTACATCGCTGCCTGCGCGGTCATCAGCCTGGTGGCGACTGCGCTGATGCCGGACTACACCGGCAAGGACATCTCGGCCGAGTATGACGCTACACATTAGCCCAGGGTTGCGGCAGCGAGGTTGCGGGGAATGAACGGGAACCGGTCAGCTCAGAGCAAACCAGACCATGGCGAAACAGACGGAAAGCCGCGCCCAGGCCTTGCCGACCTGCGCGCCCAGCATGACAACCTGGAGCACCTGATTGAGGCGCGGCAGCGTCAGCTCGGCGTCGACCACCCCGATCTCGCCAATGATCTGCGCGACCTCGGGCGGCTGTCGCACGAACTGGGCGACGTGATGGACGCCCAGGCGCAGCTACGGCGGGCACTGGCGCTGCATACCGAGACGTTTGGCGCCGAACACCCGGAAGCGGCGACCGACATCAACCATATCGGCCTGATCCTGCACGATATCGGCGACCTGGAGGGCGCCTACGCGGCGTTCGAGCGGGCGCTGGCGATCGACGAGTCGGCGCTTGGGCAAACCCATCCAAGCGTGGGACGTGACGCGAACAATCTGGGCGGGGTACTACGGGACATGGGCGACGGGTTTTCCGCGCGTCAGGCGCTGGACTGGGCGTTGACGATCTACACCGAGGCGCTGGGTTCCGACCATCCGACCACTCGCAGCGTGGCCCGCAATCGCGCCATGCTGGGTTAGCCTGAAAAACCAACGGGAGCCGCAAACCTGCGTTCTTCGTATCAATACCAGTTTTGGGTATGATCGCCCGATGACTAAGAACACTTCCTTCAGCCTGGGCGAGCACTTCAACACCTTCGTCACGGACCAAGTGAAGGCCGGCCGCTATGGCAGCGCCAGCGACGTCGTGCGCGCCGGCCTGCGGCTGCTTGAGGAACAGGAAGCCAAGCTGGCCGCTCTGCGCGCCGCCCTTATTGAGGGCGAGGAAAGCGGCCCCGCGACACCATTCGATTTCGAGGCATTTATCGCACGCAAGCGGGCTGGCCACACGCCGGCGGCATGAGCGGCCGCTACGTCCTTACGCCAAGCGCCCAGGCGGATGTTGACGAGATTTGGGACTATGCCGAACGCCGCTGGGGGTTTGGCCAGGCAGAAACCTACATCCGCCAGCTTAACCGCGACATCGAGATTGTGGCCTCCCAACCCGCCCGAGGACGCCCCTGCCTCGAAATCAGGCGGGAATATCAGAGATACCCGTCCCGGCTCCCACGTGCTGTTCTATAGCGTCGCCGACGAGGCGATAGAGATCGTCCGTATTCTGCACGGGCGGATGGATTTCAAGCGGCACATGCCGTGAGCCGCCCTGCCGGAAATTGACGAAGCCCTATCTTTGCGCAACCCCATGCGTCAAGGCTTCAATTTGCCGTTTCGGTTTCCGATGCCTTGCCGGCCTGCTCGTAGGCCGATCCCATCAGCCGGACCCGCATCGCATGCAGCCCGTCGTTCGGGTTGAGTGCATAATAGACGCTGGCTCGGCCGGTGCCGCGGGATTTGTGGTTGCGCGACAGGAACGCAAACACGTTGCGATCCGCCGACATCGGATCGGCTTTCAGCGGGAAGTTCCAGTGGTGCGGCGCTGACGGGCAGGCCAGTTTGTTGATCATCAGGCAACTGGGATCGACGAAGCCGCCAAATCGTTCGTTGAACATGCCCCGGCCGGGGCCGACCGACTCCCAGGTGTCGATGCACACCGGCCGCCGGGTTTGCGGATGCACGAACCAGCGCAGCGCGAACCCCCACTCGGCGGCCTCCAGCGCCTGGCGTAGATCGGTCAGATGCTCCGGTCCCCACCAATTGTCATCGTCGAGATAGGCAACATAGGGGGAGTTGGCGAGGTTGGTCAGCACCACGCGAAGCGCCCCGCCATCGCCGGGCGGGGTCAGCCCGCCGTGGCGGACCGAGGTGGAAAACCCAGGCCAGAGCACCTGCACGGCGCAGTGCGAGGGCCGCGATACGCAGGCCTGCTCGATCACGTCGAACTCACCCTTCATCGCGTCGATGCCGACCATGATATGGATACGGCCGGCGAACCGCTGGGCGAAAATGCTGTGCAGCGCCTGCGTAAGATGCGGCCGCAGCACGGTCGGAATGACCACCGCCGCGTCCATCGGCTGCTGCATGTCGATATCGGCGTAGGTTCGCAGGAAACCCTGCATCGGGGCGTCGCTCCGACAGTGGATCGCGAAACAATCGCCGATCTCGCGACGGGCAGGCAAGCATTACTCGCATTAGCGTGAACGGGGCGCGCAGCCTCGGCGCACTCCAGGCCTGGGGCTTCCGGTCGTCGGCTGGCTGTTGTAAACGCCCCGCCACCTGAAAGCCGGAGCCTGCATGACCGCCCCGTTTGCCGCCGCCTCGTTGGGACCGGACCTGACGACGCCGATGATCCTGGCGCTGCCGAAGGGGCGCATCCTGTCGGAATGCGGGCCGCTGTTGGCTCGTGCCGGCATCATCCCCGCCCCCGACTACGCCGATGAGGACAGCCGCCGGCTGCGGTTCCCGACCGACGATCCGCTGCTGGACGTGGTCCGGGTGCGGCCGTTCGACGTCGCGACCTTCGTCGCCTTCGGCGCCGCCCATCTCGGCTTTTGCGGCGCCGACGTGCTGATGGAGTTCGATTACCCGGAGATCTACGCGCCGTTGGACCTGGGTATCGGCAAGTGCCGGGTCTCGGTCGCCGAACCGGCGGAGACCGCCGGCACCGATGACCCGTCGCGTTGGTCGCAGGTCCGGGTTGCCTCGAAATACCCCAATATCGCTCGTCGCCATTATGCCGGCCGCGGCATCCATGCCGAGGTGGTGCAACTCAACGGTTCAATGGAACTGGCCCCTGGCCTCGGACTGTGCCGGGTGATTGTGGATCTGGTGCAAACCGGGTCCACCCTGTTGGCCAACGGCCTGGTCGAGACCGAGGTTATCGCGCCGGTCACCAGCCGTCTGATCGTCAACCGGACGGCGCTGAAGACCCAGCCGGAGGCGGTCGCTGCCTGGATCGCCCGATTTCGCGCCGCGCTGGAGACAGACGAGCGGTCCAAGCGACCAAAATAGACCATTACGCTTCAGATGCGACAGCGCCGTTGATCCGCAGCAACACGTTATGATAAGTTGCTGAAGTTCGCATCTCCCCGCTAAAACAGCGCAACCGATACGGTCCGTTTACCGTACAGAAAGTAGCTGTTATCAGTGCGCAACCAAGTGCAAGCGGCCGGCGCCTCAACGCCGGGCGGCGCGGTCGGGGTCCAGCCGGCAAGATCCCGGCGGCCGAACGGTTGGCTGCGCCAGCCATTTCGGTTCGTCCGGTCGGCTTCGCTGTCAAGCCGCATGGCGCGCGATGCCAACAATTACGACCTGCTTCGGCTCCTTTTGGCGCTTGCCGTGATTTTCGGCCACGCCGGCGCACTCAACCCGCGGCCAGGCTACATCGACCCGATCCATTGGCTGATCGGTTTCGACTATTCGGGCGGCCTTGCGGTGAAGGTTTTCTTCTTCCTCAGCGGCCTGTTCGTCACCGACAGCATGATGACAACCCGTTCCGCCGTGCGTTTCGCCGTCATGCGCGCGGCAAGACTGTTTCCCGGACTGTTTGTCTGCCTGATCGTCACCAGCCTCATCGTCGGGCCGCTGTTCACCGGACTGCCTGTGCTGGACTACCTGCGCAATCCGCTGACGTTTCACTATATCGCCACCAACCTGGCCTTGACCGACCTGCAATGGCGGCTGCCGGGCGTATTCACCGAAAGCCGATACGGCGTTAACGGGTCGCTGTGGACCTTGCCAATCGAAATCCGACTGTATGTCGTCGTCGGTCTACTGTCTTTACTTGGCACGTTTGTTCGACGGTCGTCGGCGACCCTGGCGATCGCGCTGTTGGCATATTTTGTTCTCATCCATCCCGATCTGCCGTTCGGCGGCCTGGACGCGCAGGGTCCAGTACTCTGTTTTCTGGGTGGGATGGCGGCCGCGGTTCACAAACGAGACCTTCCGCTTCACGCCATCCTTGCGCTGATCATATGGCTCTGCGCCCTGGCGGCCTGGGGAAATCCACCCGCCCGAGCCCTGTTCTACTGCGCCGTGGTCTATTCAGCTTTGTGCGTGTTTCAATCGCCGCCGTTGCTGCGTCTGCGACTACCGGGAGATTTCTCCTACGGCATCTATGTCTACGGCTTCGTTGTACAGCAAGCATTCGCCGCCCTGTTTCCTACTGCCCATCCGCTGGTCGATGCGTTGGTCTGCATGCCGATCGCCACCGCCGTCGCGGTATCGTCATGGTTCCTGGTCGAGCGCCCCGCGCTGTCAACCGCGCGGCGGCTCCTTGCGGTTTGGCAGTTGACGCGGATCGATGCACGTTCGGTGTGGATCGGCGGGGCCTGGGTTGGCGTGGCGGCGATCGCGGTGTTGCTGCCGCGTGTGCTGCCGCTGCCGCCGGGATCGGAGGCCGCCGTGGCCGCCAGCCACGACCTGCGTGTGGTGTCGTACGGACCGGCCTCGGTCACCCAGGGCGTCGATTTCAACACCCAGCCGGACGGGTCATCGGCGATCTGGGTCAGACTGTCGCGACCGGTTGCTCCGACCAGCGAAATCCATCTCGGAACCGATCGTCTGCCCAGTGTGGCGGTCGGAGATCTTGTCACCGCCAAGGTTCCCGACCGGATTTTCGCGGCTGCCGGCAATTTGGATCTGCGGGTGGTCGAACAAGTCGGCGGCCGCTTGTACGCCTCCGAAGCCGTGCCGTGGGAGGTTCGCTGACCAGATTGCGCGGACGATAGCCGGCAGCCACTCCGGGCGCCCGATGACGAGGCATCCCACTTAGGCTAAATTGGGGCGATGATCCGCCTCCGCACCGCCGACGCCAGCTTCGAAGCCGCTTTCACCACTCTGCTGTCACAGGCTCGGCAAACCACCGAGTCGGTGGATCGCACCGTTGCCGACATCATCGCCGCGGTGCGCGCGCAAGGCGATGCCGCGGTGATCGACTACACATCGCGCTTCGACCGACAGACCCTGACCGCGGACCGACTGCGTATCTCCAGCGCCGAGATCGATGCCGCGGCCGCTTCCGTCCCCGCCGAACTGGCCGCCGCCCTGGACCTCGCCGCCACCCGCATCGAGGCGTTCCACCGGGCCCAACTGCCCGGGGATCTGCGGATGACCGACGCGGCCGGGATCACCATGGGCATGCGATGGACGCCGCTGGATGCGGTCGGGCTGTATGTGCCGGGCGGCAAGGCGGCCTACCCTTCCTCGGTGCTGATGAACGCCCTGCCCGCCCGCACCGCGGGGGTTGCACGCATGGCGATGTGCGTGCCGACGCCCGATGGCGTGCTGAACCCGCTGGTGCTGGCGGCCGCGAAACGGGCCGGGGTGACCGAGGTCTATCGCATCGGCGGCGCTCAGGCGGTTGCCGCCCTGGCCTGGGGCACTGAGCGCATCCCGTCGGTCGATCGGATCGTCGGGCCGGGCAATGCCTATGTCGCCGAGGCCAAGCGCCAGGTGTTCGGCCGGGTCGGGATCGACAATATCGCCGGACCGTCCGAGGTCGTTGTGCTGGCAGACGCGGACAACGATCCCCGCCACATCGCGGTCGATCTGCTGGCTCAGGCGGAGCATGACGAGGCCGCCCAGTCGATCCTGATCACCGACGACGCGGCGTTCGGCGATGCCGTCGCGGCGGCGGTGGCGGCGGAACTGCCGTCGCTGCCCAGGGCGGCGATCGCCGGGGCCAGTTGGCGGGCCAATGGGGCGGTCATCGTGGTGCGGGACTGGGACCAGGCGGTCGCGCTGGTCGACCGATTGGCGCCCGAACACCTGCAACTGATGCTGCGCCACCCGGACGCGGTGTTCGCTCGGATTCGTCACGCCGGGGCAGTATTCCTGGGACCATTCTGCCCGGAGGCGATCGGCGATTACGTTGCCGGGCCGAACCATGTGCTGCCGACCGGGCGGACCGCGCGGTTCGCCTCCGGGCTGTCGGTGTTCGACTTCCTCAAGCGCACGACGTTCGTGTCCGCGACCCGGGCGGCCCTGGACGAAGTTGGGCCCGCTGCCGTCGCGCTGGCCGAAGCCGAGGGTCTGCAGGCCCATGCCCGCAGCGTCGCGCTGCGTCTGGGCGGCTGATCCATCGGCGTCCGGCTTGCCGATCGGGCTCTATCGGTGCATTTCCTGCACAGGAGGAAACGGACAATGGCCAGGTTCGATTTCGGGAATCCCGCGTGAGCACGGAAATCCGCCTGCTGTCGACCAGCGCGATCCTTGGTTATGGCTTCCCGGAGGCCTCGCTGCGCGCCGGGATGGAACGTCGGCTGCACGTCATCGGGGTCGACGGCGGCAGCGTCGATCCGGGTCCGCACTACCTGGGCGCGGGCAAGCCGTTCTGCTCCCCGATCGCCATTCGCCGCGACCTGCGGCTGATGTTGAACGCCGCGGTCGAGGCGGGTATCCCGCTGCTGATCGGCACCTGCGACGGCTCCGGCGGCGCGCCGCATCTGGCGATGGTGGCGGAAATGGCACGGGATATCGCCCGCCAGGACGAGCTGCATTTCAAGCTGGCGCTGATCGAGGCCGAACAGGACAAGCATTCGGTCAAGCGGCGGGTCGCTGAGGGCCGGGTGAAGCCACTAGCCCAGCAACCGGCACTGACCGATCAAACGATCGAGCGAAGCACCCGGATCGTCGCGATGATGGGCCCGGAACCGTTCACCCGAGCGCTGGATGCCGGTGCCGGGGTGGTGCTGGCCGGGCGGGCGAGCGACCCGGCATCCTGGGCCGCCGCCGCCGTTCGGGCCGGGCTGCCCGCTGCCCCGGCTTGGTACGCCGGCAAGATGTTGGAATGTGGCGCCACGCCGTCGATCCCGAAAGGGCATGACTGCCTGTTCGTCACCGTGCGGCAAGACCATGTCGAGTGCGAGCCGACCAACCCGGCGCGGCGCTGCACGCCGCTGTCGATCGCCAATCACTCGTTGCACGAAAACAGCAGCCCGGTGCATCACGTCGAACCGGGCGGGATGCTGGACACCTCGGAATGTCGTTTCGATGCCGTCAGCGACCGGGCGGTGCGGATCTCCGGCATGCGATGGAACCCGGCCGAGCGTTATACGGTGAAGCTGGAAGGGGTCGAACTGGCGGGCTATCGATCGATTTGCGTCTGCGGCACGCGCGACCCGCTGCTGATCGGCCGGATCGACGATTTCATCGCCAGCGTTCGCGACGAGGTCGCGATGAAGGCGGCGGCGTTCGGCGCCTCGGCCGAATCCTATCAGCTTGGCATCCGTATCTACGGCCGCGACGGCGTGATGGCGGCGCGTGAGCCGCTGCGCGGCGCGGTTCCGCATGAGCTGGGATTCGTCCTCGAAGTCGTCTCGCAGCACAGCCAGGAAATGGCCAGCGCGGTGCTCGGCATGGCGCGCACCAATATGCTGCACACCGATTTCCCCGGCCGGCTGTGCCGCGAGGGCAACATGGCATTCCCGTTTTCGCCGTCCGATATCGAGGTCGGCCCGGTCTATCGCTTCAGCATCTACCACGTCGCCGAACTGGACAACCCGACGGAACCGTTCCCCATCACCTACGAGAATCTATGACATGGCATTGCTGAAAAACCTGGCCAAGGTCTGCAAGAGCAAGAACGCCGGTCCGTTCGAGCTGACCGTCGATGTAGTTTTCGAGGACAGCGAAACCTTCCAGCGCGTGAAGGCAACGGGCGTGCTTTGCGCCAGACTGATCGCCCGGCTTTATGATGTCCCACAAGCACAGGTGCTGTTCACCCCTTACGATGCCGCGTTCGCCTTCAAGGCGACGTTTCCTCGCCTGGTGCCGGCCGGGGATTTCGGCGACACCGATGTCTATGGCTGCCAGCAGGACGCCCCTCTGCTGGACGTCGATCTTCCGATCTGAAAGCGAGCCCATACTGTGAAGGTGACTGGCCGATGAACCGCATGATGACCCTGGTAGCCTTCCTGCAGGCACAGAACTGCTCCAACCTGCCGGGGTCGTGGCGGCACCCGTCCACCATGCTGGATTTCACCACGCCGGAATACTATCAGCGAATTGCTCGCACGTTGGAGGACGGCAAGATCCAGTTGGCGTTCTTCGATGATCGCCTGGCGTTGCCCGATCTATACACCGGTCATCACGCCGAGGCGGTGGCCGCCGGCGTCCGCGCGGTAAAGATGGACCCGTCTACCATCCTGATGGCGATGGGGATGTCGACGTCGAAGCTGGGCCTCGGCACCACATATTCGACCACATACTACGAACCCTACCACGTGGCTCGAGTGTTCGCCACCATGGATCTGATGCTCAAGGGCCGCGTCGCGTGGAATATCGTTACTTCATTGAACAGCGCCGAGGCGCTGAATTTCGGCCACGCCGAACACATGGAGCATGACGCACGCTACGACCGAGCGGATGAGTTCATGGACGTCGTCATGGGACATTGGCAGACCTGGGAGGATGATGCACTGGTCCTCGACAAGGCCGGCCGGTTCGCCGACCCGGACAAAGTGCACCGGCTGGATCACACCGGCAAATACTTCAAATCCCGCGGACCATTCAGCGTGCCGCGTTCGCCCCAAGGCCACCCGGTGCTGATCCAGGCCGGCCAATCCGGCCGCGGTCAGGCGTTTGCCGCGCAATGGGCGGAACTGGTGTTCATGATTTTCCACAACCTGGAAGCCGGTAAGCAGCAATACGCCACGTTCAAGCAGGCGGTCGCCGCGGCCGGTCGCGACCCGGCGCAGGTCCATGTCGCGCCAGCCTGCTACGTGATCGTCGCGGAATCCGAAGACGCCGCCCAGGCCAAACGCGCGATGATCGAGGCATCGGCCAGGCCGGTGGACGCACTGGTGCTGATTTCCGAAGTACTGAACTACGATTTCGGCGCCAAGGGTTACGATGAACCGTTCAGCGATGACGAACTCGCGGCGTTCTCCTGGCACGGCTTCCGCGAACGGGTGGTGAAGTTCTCCGGCAAGAAGAACCCGACTGTGCGGGACTTTGTCGAGGTTTCCGGACGCGGCACCATCGCCGAACACAAGGTGTTCTGCGGCACGCCGAAATCGGTGGCCGATCAGATGGAGGAATGGTTCACCGCACCCGCCTGCGACGGATTCGTTCTGGCCGCGACGCATATGCCGGGATCGTATGAGGACGTTGTTCGCCTGCTGGTTCCCGAATTGCAGCGGCGCGGGCTATTCCAGAAAGACTATCGCGGCGCCACGCTGCGCGAAAATCTCGGCCTGCCGATTCCTCGCGCCGGCGACTGGCACGCGGCGCGGAGGGCAGCGCAATGAGAACCCTGCTGTTTGCGCCGGGAAACCACCCGAGGCGCGTCGAAAAGGCGCTGACGCTGGCCGCCGACGGGGTCATCCTCGACCTGGAAGACGCGGTGGCGATCACCGAGAAAACCGCGGCGCGGCCGGCGGTGACCGAGGCCTTCGGCAAGCCCCGCGCGGGCAAGCTCTACGTCCGGGTCAACGCGCTGACGACCGAGTGGTGTTACAGCGACATTGTTGCCGTCGTGCAGCGCGGGCTGGACGGGATCGTTCTGCCCAAGGTCGAGCATGCGCACGAACTGCGCGCGGCCGACTGGCTGATCGGCAACCTGGAACGCGAGCGTGGGCTTGCACCGGGACAGGTCGATCTGATCCCGATCGTCGAAACCGCGCTTGGCATCGGCAACCTTGCCGAGATCTGCCGGTCCGGCACCCGCACGAAGCGCCTGGCGTTCGGTGCCGGCGACTTTACCCTGGACATGGCCATGCAGTGGAGCCGTTCCGAAGCCGAGCTGCTGCCACACCGCGCCGCCTGTGTGTTGCAATCACGTGCAGCCGGCATGGAGTCGCCGATGGACACCGTCTGGGCCGACCTGCGCGATTTGGACGGCTTCATCGCGTCCGCCCGGCACGCCGCCGCGCTGGGCTTCCAGGGCAAGATGTGCATCCATCCCGACCAGGTCGAACCGGCCAATGCCGCGTTCACGCCCGATGCGGCCGCCGTGGAACGGGCAAGGCGCATCCTGTCGGCGTTCGAGACAGCCGAAGCCCAGGGCCTGGCCTCGATCCAGCTCGACGGTCAGTTCATCGACTATCCGATCGTGCAACGCGCGCGTCGGGTATTGGAGGCAGCGCGATGATCGACGTGCAGGCACTGCAGGGCTGCAAGGTCCTCGATATCTCCACCTTCCTGGCCGGCCCGTTCTGCGCGACGCAACTGGGCGAGTTCGGCGCCGATGTCGTCAAGATCGAACTTCCGGGCGTTGGCGACGCCACTCGCCGTTTTGGGACCGTTACCGAATGCGGGGACTCGCTGCCGTGGCTGTCGGAATCGCGGAACAAGCGCTGCATCACGCTGGATCTGCGTAAGACGGATGGCGCCGCGTTGCTGAAGCGCCTGGTCGCCGATGCAGACGTGATCGTGGAAAACTTCCAGCCCGGCACACTGGAGAAATGGGGGTTGGGTTATGACGTGCTGAGCGCGGTCAATCCCCGGCTGATCATGGTGCGGATTTCCGGCTACGGGCAGACCGGTCCGTACAAGGACCGGCCGGGTTTCGGCCGCATCGGCAACGCGTTCGGCGGCCTGTCATTCCTCGCCGGGTATCCCGATCGCGCGCCGGTTACGCCCGGTTCGGCAACGATTCCGGATTACATGGCCGGACTCTACGGGGCGCTGGGTACGCTGCTGGCGCTGCAGGCAAGGGAAAAGACCGGGCGCGGTCAGGTCGTCGATATCGGCCTGTATGAGCCGATCTTCCGCATCCTGGACGAGCTTGCGCCGGCGTTCTTCCATAGCGGCTATGTCCGTCAGCGCATGGGGCCCGGCACCGTCAATGTCGTGCCGCACAGCCACTATCCGACCAAGGATGGGCGCTGGATCGCGATCGCTTGCACCAATGACAAGATTTTCGCTCGCCTCGCCGAAGCCATGGGCCGTCCCGAACTGGCAGGCGACGATAGTTGGGGGAAATTGGCGGCGCGCGAGCGCGATAGGGCTCAGGTGGACGAGACCGTTGGCGCGTGGACGGCGACGATGGACCGTGCCGACCTGATGCACCGCTGCGAAACCAGCCAGGTCCCGTGCGGACCGGTCTACTCGATCGACGAGATCTTCGAGGACCCGCATTACCAGGCGCGCGGCAACATCCTGCGCATGCAAGATCCGCGGGTGGGTGAACTTGCCGTCCCAAACGTCGTTCCCCGCCTGACCGAAACACCGGGCAAAGTGCAGTGGCTCGGTATGGAACTCGGTGCCCACAATACCGAGATCTACCAGGGGCGGCTTGGCCTGTCGGACGACGAGCTTCAGCGTCTACGGTCCGCTGGGGTGATCTGAGATGTCCGTCACCGGCCTCATCGGCGCCGAACCGATCGAGACCGCCAGTATCGACGAATTGCGCTCGCTACAGCTTGCCCGAATGCGGAATGTGCTGCACCACGCCTACGAACACGTCCCGCATATCAAGAAGCAGTTCCAGGCCGCCGGCGTGCATCCCGACGATCTTCGCGGTCTGGAGGACATCGGCAACTTCCCGCTGACCGGCAAGGACGATCTGCGGCAAAACTATCCGTTCGGCATGTTTGCCGAACCGATGGATCGGATCGTGCGCATCCACGCCTCCAGCGGCACCACCGGAAAGCCGACCGTGGTCGGCTACACCAGGCAGGACATCGAAACCTGGTCCCGGCTGATGGCTCGATCCATCCGAGCCGCTGGCGGCCGAGCTTCGGACAAGATCCATGTGGCCTATGGTTATGGCCTGTTCACCGGCGGTCTCGGTGCGCACTACGGCGGCGAATTCCTGGGCGCCGCGGTCATTCCGGTAAGCGGCGGATTAACCGAACGGCAGGTGCAGATCATAAACGACTTCACGCCCGACATCATCATGGTCACGCCATCCTACATGCTCGCCATCGCCGACGAGTTCGACCGGCAGGGTCTGGATGCCAGTAAATGCAGCTTGCGTCTGGGAATTTTCGGCGCCGAACCGTGGGGCGCGGGCATGCGCGGCGAACTCGAACGGCGGCTGGGTCTGCAGGCGCTCGACATCTACGGATTGTCCGAGGTCATGGGACCGGGGGTGGCGCAGGAATGCGCGGATTCGAAGAATGCGCTGACAATCTGGGAGGACCATTTCTACCCCGAGATCATAGACCCGACGTCCGGCGCACCGGTGGCCGAGGGCGAAATCGGTGAACTAGTCATCACCACCCTGACCAAGCAAGGCATGCCGGTGATCCGCTACCGCACGCGCGATCTGACGCGGCTGCTGCCTTCGACCACGCGGCCGATGCGGCGCATCGATCGGATCAGCGGCCGCAGCGACGACATGCTGATCATCCGCGGTGTCAACGTGTTCCCCTCGAACATCGAGGCGGTCCTGGCCAAGGAAGAAAGTCTCGCATCGCACTACCTGCTGGAACTACGCCGCCCCGGCAGCCTGGACGAACTCGACGTGATTGTGGAAACGCGCGCCTCCCTGGCCGGCAAACTCGGCGCTGCCGAACTGGCGACATTGGAACGCCAAGCGGAACATTCGATCAAGGTGTTCGTAGGCGTAACGACAAAGGTGCGCGTGGTCGAACCGGGGACGCTGGAACGTTCCCAGGGAAAGGCCAAGCGGGTGCTCGATCTGCGGCCGAAGGATTGAAATCGATGTTTACCGATCGTTCCGAGCGTGAGCGGTTCCTGCAGGAAAATATCGAGGCGGTGTATGACAATCTGACTGACGGTTTCAGCCGATGGGTGCGCATCGAGGACCTGGTTCGACGCGCCGCCGAGGAATATCCCGGGCTGGTGCCGAACGAGGATCAGCTTGCCGACGAACACGCCCTGAAGCTGAACGACAAGCAGGGCCAGGAGATCGACCAAAGTCTGCTGTTGGCACATGTCCTGGCGCATCCACGCTGCGGCACGAACCTCTGTCACGCCATGCTGCTGGCGCGGCCGGAAACAGCGGCGGCGCTGGCGACACTCGATGCGCAGGGTTTCGTCGATCTCGGACCGGCCCGGGTCGAACGCCACGGACGGGCGGCGCATCTGCTCAGCAGCAACCCGCGCTATCTGAACGCCGAGGACCAGGGCACCATCGATGCAATGGAAATCGCGGTGGACGTCGCGACGCTGGACCCCGGCACCGATATCGCGGTGCTGCGCGGCCAGCCGGTTGGAAACGCCAAATACGCCGGCCGCCGCATCTTCGGCGCTGGGATCAACCTGACGCACCTGTATCACGGCACCATTCCCTATTTGTGGTACCTGCAGCGCGACCTCGGCTTCGTACACAAATTCCTGCGCGGCATCGCCACCCCCGGTGTGCTGCCCGACGACGTGAACGGCGCCGGCACCGAGAAACCGTGGATCGCAGCCCTCGAGGGTTTCGCGATCGGCGGCCATTGCCAGATCCTGCTGACCATGGACTACGTTCTGGCGGCCGAGGACGCGTTCATGACGTTGCCCGCGCGCAAGGAGGGCATCATCCCGGGCGCCGCCAACCTCCGGCTGCCGCGCTTCACCGGCGAACGGTTGGCAAGGCAACTGATCCACGCGGAACGCCGGCTGCTGTGCGACAGCCCGGAGGGTCGTTTGATTTGCGACGAAATCGTACCGCCGGCCGACATGGACACAGCGATCGAGCGGGCCGTCGCCATGCTGACCAGTGCCGGTTCGGTCGGCGCGATCGGCAACCGGCGCGCGTTCCGGGTCGCCGCCGAACCATTGGACCTTTTCCGCCGCTACTGCGCCGTCTACGCGCGCGAACAGGCCGCGTGCCATTTCAGTCCGGCATTGATACGAAACCTCGAGCAGAACTGGGGTGCCGGCAGCAGGGCAACGTAGCCCGACAATCCCGGCGATACCGTATGATGCGCCGACGCCCGATTCGCGGCCATCGCAAAAGTTCCCATCGCCAAGTTTCCTCGGGGCAGGACCGGAAGCAGAATGATCGCCCAACTGACCGGACGGGTGGACGCGCTATCCGATGGCACCTGCGTCATCGATGTGGGTGGCGTCGGCTATCTTGTGCAGGCATCCTCGCGCACGCTGTCGGCCCTGCCGCAACCTCCGGCCGCCGCCAAGCTGCTGGTCGAAACGCATGTGCGCGAGGACGCCATCGTGCTGTACGGTTTCGCCGATGCGGCCGAACGCGATTGGTTCCGCCTGCTGACCACGGTTCAGGGGGTCGGCGGCCGGGTGGCACTGGCCATCCTGTCGTCGCTGTCGCCGCGTGACCTGATCGCCGCGATCGCCGCCGGCGACAAGGCCAGCCTGACCCGAGCGCAGGGCGTTGGGCCGCGGCTGGCGGTTCGGCTGCTGACAGAATTGAAGGACAAGACCGGCACCATGCCGGCACCGACCGGTGTCGTCTACGCCCCGGTCACCGCTGCGACTCCGGCCGACGACGCGCTGTCGGCATTGCTCAACCTGGGATATCGGCGCGCGGAAGCGCAACAGACCGTTGCCCGCGTGCTAGAAAAGCTGGGCGAAACCGCGACACTGGACGCTCTGATCCGTGACAGCCTGAAGGAACTGGCGCAGAGATCCGCCGGATGAGTGACACCGACGACCGAGAGGTTTCCGCCGCCCGCCAGCCGGACGATGCGCCCGAGGCGTCGCTGCGGCCGCAGACCTTGGCCGATTTCACCGGCCAACAGGCGTCGCGTGAAAACCTGGCGGTGTTCATCCAGGCCGCCAAGGCGCGCGGCGAGTCGCTGGATCACGTGCTGCTGCATGGGCCGCCTGGACTGGGCAAGACCACCTTGGCACAGATCGTGGCGCGCGAACTCGGTGTCGGTTTTCGCGCGACCTCGGGTCCGGTGATCGCCAAGGCCGGCGACCTGGCGGCAATCCTGACCAACCTGCAGCCCAGGGACGTGCTGTTCATCGACGAGATCCACCGGTTGCAGCCGGCGATCGAGGAAGTGCTCTACCCGGCGATGGAGGATTTCCAGCTCGACCTGATCATCGGCGAAGGGCCGGCCGCGCGCAGCGTGCGCATCGATCTGCCGCCGTTCACCCTGGTCGGCGCGACGACACGCTCCGGGCTGCTGGCCACGCCGTTGCGCGACCGCTTCGGCATTCCGCTTCGACTGGTGTTCTACACGCCGGAAGAACTGCGCCAGATCATCGTCCGCGGCGCCCGCCTGCTCGGCCTGCACCTGACGGATGCGGGTGCGGCCGAGATCGCCGGCCGCTCGCGGGGCACGCCGCGCATCGCCGGGCGGTTGCTGCGCCGAGTGCGCGATTTCGCCGTGGTGCAGGGTGATACCCCGGTCGATCGTGCCGTCGCCGATGCCGCGCTGAACCGGCTGGAGGTCGATCGGCTGGGCCTGGATGCGATGGACCGGCGGTATCTGCGCCGGATCGCCGAACATCACAGCGGCGGCCCGGTCGGGGTCGAAACCCTGGCCGCCGCCCTGGCCGAGGCCCGCGATACGCTGGAGGACGTGGTCGAACCCTATCTTATCCAGGAGGGTCTGATACTCCGCACCAGCCGAGGCCGAATGTTGGGGGAACCCGGCTGGAAGCACCTCGACTTGAAGCCACCGCGCTCGGCCACGCCGTTGTTCGATATCCCCGAGAGCTAACCCTTGTCCTGCCGCGCCAGCCCGAGACCAGGCCCAACCGTTCAGGCGTACGCCGGCTCGGCGTCGGCCATCCCGGACGCGGGCTGCTCCGGCGCGTGCAACGGATGCGCCGGGCGGTTCTGGCGCAGCGTGGACGCCCCGTCCGCGACGATTTGCCACACCGCCTGAGCCACCGCCTTGCGATCGCCGAAGCTGGCCGGGTCCAGCGGCGCGTGCAGCAATACCGTCGCGCGTAGCCCGGTGTACTGCGCCAGGCGCCAGAAATGCGAGGCGATGTCCATGTCGCCATACCACGCGAACACCGGACGACAGGCTCGCCCGGCCGGCAATCCGCCCAGCCGGTCATACACCACCGACACCGGCTGGATCATCGGCACGCTGCCAGGATCTTCGCCCGCCGAAGCCGCGGCAACGGCAAAGAACGCGGTGCGGAACGGCAGCACCCGTGACCCGTCCGAACTGGTTCCCTCGGGGAACAGGATCAGGTTGTCGCCTGCCGTCAGCGCCAGCCGCATCGCATCGAGTTCCTTGATGGTGGATGCACGCGATCTCGAAACGAACACGGTCCGCCCAAGCCGCGCGATGGTGCCGATGACCGGCCAGCCCGCGACGTCACCCTTGGCGACAAAGCGCGCCTTCAGCGTGCCACCGAGCACTGGGATGTCGATCCATGACGAGTGGCATGAAACATACATCACGGCGCGGCCGTCGGCCCGGTTAGCGGCGGTGCCGATAACGCGGACCTTGATCCCGATCAGGCGGGCCAGAATCGCCCAAAAGAAACGGGCGAAGGCCACTTTCGCGTGGCCTGGCAACACCAGACACACGGCTTGGATCAACATCGCGGGAAGCGTCCAGACCAAGACCGCCAGGCTGCGTCGAACGCAGCGCACTCGACGGGCAAGCAGCCATCCCTCGCGACCGTTTGGCAGTTGCAGCAGATAACCCGGTATGCGATCTGGATCGGGTAGCAGGCTCGATCGCCGGTCCAGGCGGCTTGGCCGTTCGCTTCGATCAAGCTCCGACTGGTTGACCATGTCGATTGGCATAGCCTCGCGGGGGCGCCGGAACAATGGCGCAGGCGTGACCGACGAACGAAACCCGGCGCGAAGGTTTATGGGGTAGAGCTGGGTTCATGCACCGCCTTCGGATACAGATGCCCGCTGCCGTGCGGTGGCTTGCCCTGTTTGTCGTCATCTCGACCGCGATCGCGGCAACCAGACGCTCTGAAGGCGCCGATCCACAACCTTACACAGTGACGCTGAAGCCGACCGGCGACAGCGCCCTCGACGCCGCGCTGCAGGGCAGTTCGACCCTGATCTCATTGCAGAAATCCGCGCCGGTCGCAGGCTTCGCGCTAACCGAACGGGCCCGTCAGGACGCCGCTCGGTTCGAGACCGCACTGAACAGCTTCGGCTACTACAAGGCCAAGGTCAGCACCACGATCGCGGAGCACCGGTTGGATGATCCAGGGCTCGCCGCAGTGATCGATAGCGCTCCAGCGAAGCCGCCTCTACAGGTAGCGGTGTCCTTCGACCTCGGCCCGCGCTTCAAGCTGGGATCGGTGACGGTTTCCACCAAGGTGCCGCCCGATATTCCGCCACAACTCGATCTCATACCCGGCCAGCCGGCGATGGCGGCGCAGATCCTTGCTGGCCAGGGCCGGCTGCTGGATGCGCTGCGGTCCGACGGTTACCCGCTGGCCAAGGTTCCGGTGCCGATCGCCACCCTGCATCCCGATCAGAATCTGCTGGATGTGGATTTCCGGCCCGACGCCGGTCCCAAAGCCGATATCGGCCCGATCGACTTCAGCGGCCTGAAGCATATGAACGAGTCTTTTGTGCGCAAGCGTCTGTTGCTGCACCAAGGCGATGAGTTCAGCCCGCAGGCGATCGAGCGGGCACGCACCGACCTTTCCTCGATCGGGGTATTCTCGGTGGTGCGGGCCGTACCTGCATCAGCGCTGGATGCCGACGGACAACTGCCGATCAAGTTCGACCTGACCGAGCGGCCGTTGCACGCGGTGGATGCGGGGGTCGCCTACTCGACCGATCTGGGTATCAACTTTTCAGCCGGCTGGCACGACCGCAACCTGTTCGGCAACGCGGAGCAACTCAACCTGACCGCCTCCTACCAGGCGGGCGGCGACGCGATCAAACGGCCGGGCTACGCCGCCGGGGCGCAGTTCCTCAAGCCCGACTTCCTGCGTCGTGACCAGACGCTGGAGATTGACCTGAACGCCATCAAGCAAAGCCTGCAGGCCTACGACCAGACCGCGCTGCTGGAGAAGATCGCCATCAACCGCAAACTCTCGCAGTATTGGACCGCCAGTCTGGGCTTGTCCGGAGAACAGGAGTCGATCCTGCAAGAGGGTGTGACGCAGCACTATAATCTGGTCGGCATCCCGGCCAGCCTGAAATACGACAGCACGAATAACCTGCTGGACCCCACCCAGGGTATCCGCGCCCTGCTGTCGATCACCCCGACCTACTCGATCGGGACGCCGAGCGCGGCGTTCCTGATCGGCCAATTGGCTGGCTCGACCTATCTCGACGTGTTCAACGACGGACGCAGCATTCTGGCCCTGCGCGGCCTGGTTGGCCAGGTAGCCGGCGCCGGCATCTTCGCCGTGCCGGCGGACCAGCGCTTCTACGCCGGCGGTAGCGCAACGGTACGCGGCTACCGCTATCAGACGCTGGGGCCGCAATTTCCCGACCGGATCCCAAGCGGGGGCAACGCCATCTCGACCGGAACCGTAGAGCTGCGGCAGCGTATTCTCAGCAGCTATGGTGTCGTGGGGTTCATGGACGTGGGTCAGGTCAGCGCCAACGGCGCGCCGTTCGCCGGCAACTGGCACGCCGGGGCTGGCGTCGGAGCCCGCTACTACACGCCGATCGGGCCGATCCGGCTGGATTTCGCGGTTCCGCTGAACAAGCTGCCGGGCGGTGACTCCTTCGAGGTCTATATCGGCATCGGACAGGCGTTTTGACCCGCCGCATATTGAAATGGCTGTTCGGAATCGTCCTGGTTCTGCTGGCGCTGCCGGTTGTCCTCGTCGCCCTTGTCCTGCTGATCGCCAACATCGATCCCGGACGTCGGCTGATCGAGAACCAGGCGGCCAGCCTGACCGGCGGCATGGTGCGGCTGCAGGGTCTGGCCGGGCGTTTTCCGGATGCGCTGCGCGTCGGCCAGATCCAGGTGTCGGATGCCAAAGGCCCCTATGTCACGGTTTCGAACGTTGTGCTCGACTGGTCGCCGCTGAAGCTGCTGCAGCGGACCGCTCAGGTCGATCGGCTGCGGGCCGACCGGGTGGACTTCACCCGACTGCCGCAGTCTGAAAGCAAGACCTCCAGCAGCGGTGGCTCGTTCAGTTTGCCGATACGGGTCGATGTGCGCCACTTGCACGTCGATCAAGCGGAGATCGGTGCCCCGGTCGCCGGCGTGGCCGCCACGCTGGCAGTGGACGGGGCGGCCGACCTGCCGACCTTGACGCAGGGCACGGTGCAACTCGATGTCCGGCGGCTGGACAGTCCGGGCCAGTATGCGGTCAACGCATCGGTGACCCCGGACAACATTCGTGCCACGGTCAAAGCCAATGAACCCGCCAAGGGGCTGATTTCCAGCGCCGCGCATCTGCCCGACCTCGGTGCGATCAAGATCGAGGCCTCGGTCAACGGCCCGCGCGATGCCTTGGGCACGCAGGTGGGGATCACCGCCGGGCAGCTTGCCGCATCGGCCTCGGGTACGGTCGATCTGAACCACCAGGCGGCGGATCTGGCGGTCAAGGCGCAGGCTCCAGCGATGGCGCCGGCACCCGGGATTTCATGGCAATCGGTTCTGTTGGACGCGAAGGTGCATGGACCGTTCGCCAAGCCGGACGCGAACGGCACGGTCAAAATCGATGCGCTCGAGGCCGGCGGCGCGCGCATTGGTTCGCTGGCGGCCGATGTCGCCGGCAATGCAGGCGCGGTCGGGCTGCACGCAACGGTGCGGGACTTGCATGTGCCGGGGCCGAAGCCGGACCTGTTCGCGGCGGACCCGGTGGTCCTGGACGCGTCGGCCCGGCTGGATGAGGCGGATCGACCGGTGACGTTCAAAATGCGCCACGCCTTGGTCGCGCTGGACGGAACCGCGAAGACCGCGGGCGCGCAACAGGTTCAGGCGCATCTGGTGCTGCCCGATCTGGCGCCCCTCGCGGCAGCCGCGGGCACCGCTATCGCCGGACACACCGACCTCGATATCCAGGCAGCGATGCAGGGGGGCACCACCACGGCGGCGGTGAAGGGACTGGTCGCAATCACCGGCGGCCAGGCTCCCATACCGGCGCTGGTCGGTGACAACGCCAGCATCGATCTGGCGGCATCGATGCATGGGCAGGACATCACGCTGTCCCGGCTGGCGGTGAACGGCAAGGCGCTGGCGGTGACCGCCCAAGGCGGATTGTCCGATCAGACGCTAAACGCCGACTGGACGGTGGCGCTGGCCGACCTTGATGCTGTCATGCCCAGTGGTGCCACGCCCAGTGGTGCCACGCCCAGTGGTGTCACGCCCAGTCTGGCGGGCCGGGTCGACGCCAAGGGGCATGCCGGCGGAAAGCTCAACGATCTGGCGGTGCAAGCCGATATCGCCGCCGATCTGGCGGCGAAGGGCTACCCGCCGGGGCATATCAGCGCCAAGGTCGATGCGACCGGACTGCCCAGTCGGCCGCATGCCAAGGTGGATGCCGACGGCACGCTGCTGGATGCGCCGTTGACCCTGGCTCTGACCGCCGACGAGGCCAACGGGGCGGCCAAGGTGGACATCGCCAAGGCGTCCTGGAAATCGCTGCAGGCTTCCGGGACCGCCAGCCTGACCCCTCCGGCGGTGGTGCCCACCGGAAACCTCAAGCTGGAGCTCGGCCGGCTGGCAGACCTGCAGCCGCTGCTGGGCCGGAAGCTGACCGGGCAGGCCAACGCGACGCTCGATTCCGACGACAACCGGGCGAAACTGCTGCTGACGGTGCGCGACGCGGCGCTGCCGGGAACGGCGGCGATCAGCCGAGCGATGCTGAACGCCACGGTGATCGATCCGAACGGACATCCGGCCATCGACGGAACGTTCACCGCCGACGGCGTGTCCGCCGGAGCCGCCCGGTCGATGTCGGCGAAAGCCACCGCCAAAGGCCCGATCGACGGGGTCGGCCTCACCCTCGCCGCCGATGCGCCGGACCTGGCTGGCGGTCCGGCGAAACTGACCACCGCCGGCACCCTCGATGCCACCGGCAAGACCCTGGCCCTGGCGCGGATGGAGGCAAGCTGGAAGCAGCAGGCACTGCGGCTGCTCGCTCCGGCGAAATTCGCCTTTGCCGACGGTGTTGCGATCGATCGCCTGCGCCTCGGCTTTCGCCAGGCGGTGTTGACGGTGGCGGGTAGCGCCGGGTCCAAGCTCGACCTGACCGCCTCGCTGCGCAATTTGCCGGCCGATATCGGCACCATCATCGATCCAGCCTATGCCGCCGATGGCGTGATCGCAGCTGATGCCAGAGTGACCGGCACCAGCGCACGCCCGGAAGGCAGCATCAAGCTCACCGCGACCGGCGTGCGGCAGCGCCAGGGGCCCGGGCAGGCGTTGCCGGCCGCTAACCTGTTGGCAAAGGCCGACCTTCGCGGCACTTCGGCTTTGCTCGACACGAAACTGACGGCGGGGCCATCGCACTTCTCGCTCACCGGGTCGGCGCCGTTGGCCCAAAGCGGGGCCCAAGGTGGGGCACAGGGTGGCGCGCTCGATCTGAAGACCGACGGCCATGTCGATCTGGCAATGCTCAATCCGCTGCTGACCGCGCAAGGGCGGCGAGCCCGCGGCGAGATCAATCTGAATGCCACGGTGAGCGGAACCCCGGCCGCGCCACGGGTCAACGGAACCGCCCAACTCAGCAACGGCGACGTAACGGACTATGCGTTGGGCGCCCATGTCACCAACCTGGTGGCGCTGGTTCAGGCGACTGGAGACACCATCCGGCTGAGCCGGTTCAGCGGCAAGGCCGGCCCCGGCACGCTGGGCGGCAACGGCTCGATCAGCCTGGCGGGAGCCATGCCGGTCGATCTGCATTTCACCGCCGATAATGCACGCCCGCTGTCCAGCGATCTGATTACCGCGCTGATCGATGCCAATCTGACAGTGCAGGGCGAGGTCAAAGGCGATCTGCAAGCTGGCGGCACGGTGCATGTCCGGCGCGCCGATATCCGCGTTCCCGACAAGCTGCCACCCAGCGTCGCGGTTCTGCCGGTGCGAGACGCCAATACGCCACCGCCGCCACAGTCGGAAGCCGAATCGCAGTCCAGGATCGCGCTCAACCTGACCTTGGATGCGCCGGAGCAGGTGTTCATCCGTGGCCGCGGCCTGGATGCCGAGCTTGGCGGGGTCATCCACATCCGCGGCACTGCGGCGAAACCGGTTCCTGATGGCGGGCTGCACCTGCGGCGAGGCACGCTGAGCGTGATCGGCACCACGTTGACCTTCACCGAGGGCACCATCGACTTCAGCGGCGACGGCCTCGCCGATCCATCGGTCCATTTCGTGGCGAATTCGACCACCGCGACGATCGTCGCCACCCTCACGGTCAGCGGCACCGCCAAGGATCCGAAAATCACCTTGTCGAGCGTGCCCGACATGCCGCAGGACGAGATCCTGTCGCAGCTTCTGTTCGGTACCAGCACCTCGAAACTAAGCCCGCTGCAGCTTGCCCAGATTGCCGCCGCCTTGGCCTCGCTGTCGGGGGCAGGCTCGGGGTTCGATCCGCTGGAAAGCTTGCGCACCACCTTCGGCCTCGATCGGCTGTCGGTCGGCAGCAGCAGCACCGGAAGCCCGACGCTGGAGGCGGGACGTTATCTCACCCGTGGCGTCTATCTGGGCGCCAAGCAGAGTGCGTCGGGAAGTGGCACGCAGGCGACCGTGCAGGTCGATATCACCAAGGGCCTGAAGCTGGAGACAACGGCGGGTTCCGGTTCGGCTTCGGCGACCGGCGCGACCAGCAGCGCCGATGCCGCCAGCGTCGGGCTGACCTACCAGTTCGAATATTAAATCCGCGGCGACAAACAAAACCCGGGAACAAAGAGAGATCGGCTGCGTTGAGCCGTCATGAGCGAAAACCCAAAACCCACCACCGATCCCGCGACCCCGTCCAACACGGAGAAAGACCCCGATGACTGGACCACGGGGTCGGAGACCATGACCGGCGCGCAGGCCTCTTACTTGAAGACCCTGTGCGAGGAGGCTGGCGCATCGTTCGACCCCGCCCTGAACAAGGCCGAGGCGTCCAAGATGATCGATGCGCTTCAGGCCAAGACGGGTCGGGGCCGCACTCGCTGAGCCAGCGCGGTTGCTGACGCGGCGCGGTTGCTGACTCGGCGCGGTTGCCGTCCCGGCATCGCCAACCGCCGAAACCTGCGCCCCAGTAACCGTCAACTCGGCCAACTGGCGCTATTCGTCCATCCTCGATGGGTAACGTCCAAAGCGCCGGACGCTGGATGATGGGAGAACCAGAGCAACACTAACCAGGAGTGTCCCGGCCCCGACGCAGAGTACTTTTTCCGCTCCGAAGAACTGTGCAGCATAGCCTGACATCGCAAAGCCGATCGGGCCAAGGCCCATGGCAGCAAGACTATAAATTGAAGTGACACGGGACAACACGGCGTTGGGTATGCTCTCCTGTAAAGACGTCTGGACGAGGATGTTGACGACCGCCAGGGCGACGCCGAACACGCCGCTTCCGAAAATAAGCAGCATCACTGACGCGTGAAGCGCCAGAAGTATGAGCGGCGTAGCCAGCAACGCGATCGCAAGCTGGACAACCAGGATCGGCCTTGGAGCATGAACGCGTAAGACCAGCAGGCCACCCACAATGCCGCCCACTCCGGTCGCCGATGCAATAAATCCCCACGTCCGGGCTCCATTATGGACGGAAGCAAATAGCAACGGTCCCAGGACAAAAAACGGCGCGAACGCGAGCAAATTGAGCACGCCCTGCTGAATGGTGACGAGTTGCAGCCAGCGATGGCGGTTGAACTCGCTCCAGCCGAACTTGAGGTCGTCCAGCAATGACGATCGGCGCGCTTCGCTTTGATGCGCGATGCGGACCAGTGAAATACAAGTCGCACTAACCGCGTAAGATGCGGCGTCTAGCCCGATTGCAACTGAGGCTCCGCCAAAGCCAACCAGGACGCCACCGAGCGCAGGGCCGATGATCGCCATCAGCGAGGCTGAAAGGCTCAGAACGCTGTTCGCACGTTTCAGCCGATCCATACCCGCGAGTTGCGGAAGAACGCCGCTCTCCGCCGGTCCGTAGAAGGCTGTCCCGACCCCGCCACAGGCCGCAAGACTGAGAAGAACAGGAAGGCTTGGATGCCCGACGGACAGTAACGCAGCGAGCGTGGATTGTGTGCAGCACCGGAGAAGATCAGCAGCAATCATCAGGTGCCGCCGCGCCCATCGATCCCCGACAACTCCACCAGCCAGCATGAGGAGCACGATCGGCGCGGTCTGTGCGCCGATCACCAGTCCCACGGCGGAAGCTGGGTACCCCGCGCTGAGGAGCGCGAACGTGATGGCGACCGGGATCGTCGCCGTTCCCAGCGTCGAAACGCTGAAGGCGGAGAAGAACAGCAGGAAATTCCGATCTTGCAACAACGGCAACGGGCGATTGGCTGTCGAGCCTTCGCAGGAACCGGCCGAAATTTGCGACATTCGACATCCGTGCAAGCAGGTTGAGGGGCGGGCTAAACCTTGCAACGTTCATACCAGGCCGGCGTTCCAGCCTGTAATCGGGAAGCGGCGCAATGTCGGATACGAAAAGCAAATCACCAGCGCCATCCTCGCCGCGCAGCAGGATGAAGCAGCGCGTCCTCCAACGAATACGCGATTACGCTGACCGCTCTCTCAAAATTCACCAAGACGATGACGACGCGATCCTGACATCTGCAACGGTGGGTGGTGAGGATGCCATGTGGCGCGCTGTCCTACATTCCCCTCGAGAAGGCCGGCTGGTCGAGAAGGCCGGCTGGTCGATAGTGCCTGGGCCTGATCCATAGATTGTGCGTTTAAACCGGTGTCCTCTCCGGCACCTGGGTCCTCCCCCGAGCCCGGCCCGGTTCACTCTTTGCCGCCAGAACATTTGCGCCGCCAGAAAATTAGGCGACCTACTTACGCTACGGAATTGCCATTAACCTCGAGGACAGGCCCCAGTCCTATTTCCGCACGCATACGAGCGGCAAATTTCGACGCGTCACCTGAAAAGGAATCCATTTGCCTTAAGAACGCCGCTTGACGATCCCGCCAATTTCGAACATAACAAGAACATGACGACCTCCCATTCTCTGGCTTCGGCGCTTCCAGTCATGGACAAGCTAGCCATCCTGGCCGACGCGGCGAAATACGACGCCTCTTGCGCGTCGTCGGCCGCGCCGAAGCGAAACTCTCGCGACGGCGCGGGTATGGGATCGAGCACTGGAAACGGTATCTGCCATTCCTATACGCCTGATGGGCGGTGTGTTTCGTTGCTCAAGATTTTGCTGACCAACGCCTGTGTGTATGACTGCGCGTATTGCATCAACCGACGATCCTCGAACGTGCGGCGGACCCGCTTCACCGTAGGCGAGGTCGTCAACCTGACGCTTGCGTTCTATCAGCGTAATTACATCGAAGGCCTGTTTCTCTCGTCCGGGATAATTCGTTCCTCGGATTATACCATGGAAAGTCTGGTCCGTGTCGCTCGAACCCTGCGCGAGACACATTCGTTCCGGGGCTACATTCACCTCAAGACCATCCCGGACGCCAGCGCCGACCTGATCCGACAGGCCGGGCTTTATGCGGATCGGCTGTCGATCAATCTCGAGATGCCGACCACCGACGCTCTGCGGCGCTTCGCACCGGAAAAGCAGGCGCCGTCGATCCACCGCACGATGAACGATCTCAGCCACCAAATCGCCGATGCCAAGATGGAGCCAAGGGCCCCGCGATTTTCGCCGGCGGGCCAAACCACCCAGATCATCGTCGGCGCCGACAACAGCAGCGACGCCGTTGTCCTGACCGCGGCCAACAGCCTGTACGTCAAGTATCGTTTGAAACGTATCTACTATTCCGCATTCTCCCCGATTCCCGATGCCAGCCAGGCGCTGCCTGCCCGCGCGGCACCGCTGGAACGCGAACATCGGCTGTACCAGGCCGATTGGCTCATGCGGTTCTACGGATATTCCGCAGCCGAAATACTGGCCGGAACCAGTGACAACATGCTGGACCAGGACATCGACCCGAAACTCGCATGGGCGTTGCGCAACCGCGACCGTTTCCCGATTGACGTCAACACCGCGGATCGGGAGATGCTGCTGCGGATCCCAGGGCTGGGTGTCCGCTCAGTCGGACGACTGATCAGCGCTAGAGCCCACTGTCGATTGCGCTTGGCCGACCTGAAGCGACTTGCCGGCTCGGTCCAGCGCCTGCTCCCCTTCGTCGTGACCGCCGACCACCGACCGCTACGGCTGCTCGACCGGGCCGGGCTGCCCGCGATCATGGCGGCACGGCCGGCACAGCTTTCGCTGTTCGGATGATCTACCCCGCGATCATTCAGCGCCCCGACGATCTGGACGAATTCCGCACCATCGCGCGGCAGCTTCTGGCCGCCGGAGCCGCACCCGCCGACGTCGCATGGAGCAACGGGCCGACGCAATCGTTGTTTCAGCAGGCACTGCCCCAGGGCGAACGGGTCGCCGCCGTCCCGCGCTCCTTTATTACGCTTGCGTCGGCCGTCATCTGCCATCGCGACGACCAGCGCTGGTCCCTGCTGTATCAGGCGTTGTGGCGTCTGGATCGCGGCGAATCGGCGCTGATGCACCAGGTTGCCGATCCGCTGATGCATCGGCTTGCGCGGATGGCGGACGCGGTCAAGCACGATCAGCACCGGATGACGGCGTTCCTCCGGTTTCGCATGGTGCGGGAAAGCGACGACGAATTGTATATCGCGTGGTATCAGCCGCGGCACCGTATCCTGCGCCGCACCTCGGCCTTCTTCATCGACCGCTTCACCAACATGCGGTTTTCCATTCTGACGCCGGATCTGACGCTGCACTGGGACCGCCACTCCGAGCGCTTCGCACCCGGATTGCGACGCGAGGACGCATCGTCGAAAGACGCGGTGGAGGACTGGTGGCGACGCTATTACGCCGCCATCTTCAACCCGGCGCGGTCGAACGCTCGGCTGTTGCAAAGGCACATGCCCAAGCAGTTCTGGCGCGACCTTCCCGAGGCTTCGCTCATCACGCAATTGATCGCCGAAGCGGGCGGCCGAACCGATCAGATGATCCGAAACTCCGCGGACCAGTCCTTGCCGTAAGCCAATCACGCCGGCGCGGTCTGCGCCATGCCGTGGTTCTGGGCGAACGCCTCATGCCAGGCGGACAACTTCGCATGCCCATTGCGCCATTCGTCGGAAGCAAAACGAAAGTCCAGATACCCAAGCGCGCAGGCGACCGTAATCGATCCGATATCGATGTGTTTGTGCGGCGGATCCGCCTCCAGCGTATCGACCGTTCGGCTGATCGCCTGCTTGTAGCGGGCAATCTGGGCATCACGAGCCGCCTCCCGCGGCCTGCCCTGCTCACCCCGGCACGGCACCGCGGCATCCAGGATGCCGTCGCCCAGCGACTGGAACATCAAGGCTCGCCAGCGCGGAGCACCATGAGCGGGAAACAGCGGCAGTTCCTCACCCAGGCTGTCCAGATATTCGCAGATCACCTGACTGCCAAACAGCGACAATCCGTCATCGGTGATCAGGCAGGGCACCTTCGACAACGGATTGTCCGCGACCAGGTCGGCCGGCGACGCATGCGGATTACTGGTGTGCTTATCGATCCGGCCATCCAAGCCACGGAATATGGCACACGCGACGACTTTCCTGACATATGGACTGGTCGGTGAGTAGTAAAGCTTCACAGCCGATCGACTCCCTAGACGTCCTGCCCACACAATTCGCCGCACCATGCGGCGGACCCAGGCAAAACCCACAGCAACCATCGAGCCGGTGGCGCCGCGCCCGCCCCGACGAACGTCAGACCTGGCCCATTAAAAACTATCCTTCTTCGCTCGTAAGGCCGCGAAACTTGCAGCATCGGGTGCCAGAAGAAAAGGATTTGCCTTCATTTCATCGCCAAGCATCGACGGCACGCTGGGCTGGCCGGCGGCGCGCAACTGCTCCACCTTGGCGACGAAATCGTGCAGCGAGGCGTTGTTCGGATCGACCGCCAGGGCAAACCGAGCATTGCTTTCGGTGTACTCGTGACCGCAGCAGACCTTGGTGTCGGGCGGCAACGCGGCCAGCTTGCGCAGACTGGCATACATCTCCTGCGGCGTGCCCTCGATCAGGCGTCCGCAACCCAGGCTGAACAACGTATCGCCCGACAACAGGATATCGCCGTCCGGGAAAAAGTAATTGATCTGGCCACGCGTGTGGCCCGGTGTATCGATCACTTGCGCGGTGGCATCGCCCAGCCGGACAGTGTCGCCCTCGCGCAGCGCCTCATCCAGTTTCGGCAACCTGTGCTGGTCCGCCGCGGCGCCGACAACCGGGCAGTTGAATTTGGCGCGGACCACATCGACGCCGGCGATGTGGTCGTCGTGATGGTGCGTCAACAGGATCATGTCCAACCGCCCGCCGGCTTTTTCCAGCGCCTCCATGATCGGCCGGGCGTCAGCCGGATCGACGATCGCAGTGGCGCCCGTGCCGCTGTCGCGCAGCAGCCAGGCATAGTTGTCTTTCAGGATGGGGACCGGGGATGCTGTGATTGTCATGCTGAAACCCTAGCACTCGTTCATTCGATCGAAAACCGCTGGACGTGTTATAGTCCGGAGATGACAGCGGATGCACATCTTGCCGCGGAGTTCTACGGCTCAGCCCGTGGCGCGGTCACCGCGCGGGTATTGCGCGAGCGGCTGCTGGCGATGTGGCCGGCCGCTCCGCACGATGCTGTGCTAGGTATCGGATACGCCATGCCTTACCTGCGGCTGTGGCGCGACCAGGCGGCCCGTTGCGTCGCGCTGACGCCGGCGCAAATGGGCGCCGCCCGATGGCCGCCGGGCATGCCCAACCTGTCCTGCGCGGCCGAGGAAGACTGTCTGCCGTTCGGTGACCTGACATTCGACCGGATCTTGCTCGTTCATGGGTTGGAAATGGCCGAGAATGCCCGCCGACTGCTTCGCGAAGCCTGGCGGGTGCTGAAAGACGACGGACGGCTGTTGATCGTGGTGCCGAATCGCAGCGGCATGTGGGCCTACAGGGAAAGCACGCCGTTCGGCCACGGCCTGCCATATTCCACCGGCCAACTCGGCCGCCTGCTGGCCGGCGGCCTGTTCCGGGTCGAACGGCGTGACGCAGCGTTGTGGATGCCGCCATCACGATTGCGTGTGGTCCTCCGGAGCAGCCCGCTGTTCGAGCGCGCCGGGCGGAAAATGGTGCCTGGCTTTGCTGGCGTCACCCTGACCGAGGCGGTCAAGGACGTCTACGCGGCGATGCCCCTGCAAGCGGTGCCGCGCCGGCGATTGGTGCTCGCGGAGGCAGCATAGCCTTAAAACCACCGTCCTTGATCGGAAAGGCTCTGCCCTAATATTTTTTGTTCATGCCAATCTCGCCCGAGCAAATCCGTGCTGCCCGTGCTCTTCTCCTTCTCGAGCAGAACGATCTGGCTCAACGAGCGGAGGTCTCTGTCATCACCATCCGCCGCCTCGAGGCAGCACTCGGAGCTTCGCGCATCACACCGGCTAACCTCGAGGCTGTGCGACAGGTGCTGGAAAATGCCGGAGCGGAATTCATTTCCGACGGAGTTCGCCGACGTCGCGTCGCCCCGCCCGATACGCACACCCTCTATCAGGATCTCCGCGCCATCAGTCTGCGCAGCGGCGCGCGCCTGCGGAAGCAAGAGTAACTGACGGACGCCGATCTATATGACGAGAGCGGATTGCCCGAGGGATTGTCGACAGTTCGGCATTGGTCGCCGTCCTGCGTCGCGAACCGGAGGTGGACGATTTCCTTCGGATTTATCGCCGCGGCCGATGGCTGTCTGTTGTCGTCGGTCAGCTTGCTCGAGACCAGCATGGTGCTGGCTGAGCGCACAGGGGACGCCGCTTCCTGGGCAAATCTTGATGCGCTGATCGCCCGAGCGGCGGTTCAGGTGGTCGCACAGGACGCAAGTCTGGCGAAGCTGGCAAGAGATGCCTTCCCGCGCTATGGCAAGGGTCGCCATGCAGCCGCACTCAACCTCGGTGACTGCGCGTCCTATGCAGTCGCCAAGGGGAATAGCCTGCCGCTGCTGTTCAAGGGCGATGACTTCGCCCAGACCGACCTGATAGCGGCGGCCTGATCCGCTACTGCCCACTTACGTTTCGTCAAGCCGTTTAATCCGGCCGACCCTACCGTGGCCGGATCAGCACGTAGTGCATCGTAAAATTGAAGTCGATCGGCTCCTTGGTGCCGTACGGCAACGCCGGGATCATCTGGTCCCGGAACAAGGACAACAGAGCCAGATCCAACCACATCGACCCCGACTTTCCGATCAGCTCGACCATTTTGACGCGCCCATTTGGATCGGCGACGACGCGGACCTTCGAATCGCCCTCTTCGCCGTCCCGCCGCGCCTCCGTCGGATAATACGCATGTTCGGCGACCCATCGGCTCAGCGCGTTGCGCCAGTCGGCACCCTCGCGATCCTTATCGCGGTCCGAGAACGGCGTGTCGTCGGCCGAACCCCGGGCCGCCGACCCTAGCGACATGTCGATGGTGCCGGGGATGTGCGGTGCCGGGGGCGAGCGACCCGGCGCGCGCAATGCCAACTGCGGCTTGCCGAAACTGAAATTCATCGGCGCCGGAAAATCGGGCGGCTTTTGCGGCGTCGCCTGCCGCGGCGGCGGTCGGACTGGGAGCGCCTTCGGCATCGGCGGCGGCCGGACCGCGGGCGGTGCGGCCGGGGATGGCGGTGCCGGCTCAAGGGCCGGCGGCGATGGAGCCGGAGCCGGTTCAGGCGCTGACTGCGGCGGCGGAACCGGAGGCGTCGGGGCCGGCGGCACGGAAGCAGGCGGCGCCTGGGCCGACGGCGTCGGAACCGCAGACGTCGGTGCCGGAGGCGGTGCCGGCCCAGGCGGTGCCGGCGCAGGCGGCGCAGGCGCCGCAGGTTCCGGCGGCGGCGGCTCCGGAGGCACCGGCAACGGCGGCGGAGATTGCTCAGGAGCCGCGTTCGACGGAGTCGATGGCTTGGCCTGAAGCTGCGGGTTCGGCAGTGTCGGGCCGGTCTTGCGTCCGGTGTCGAACAGCATCGTCACCGCCGCGGGCGGCGGCAGCATTTCCGACTTCTCTTCCCGCCGCACGGTCACCAGCAGCAGCACACCGATCACGACGTGGATCAGCAGCGAGATCAGCACCGCGAGCCGAATGCGCCGAGACCGCCGCCGCGGTGGCCGGGACGCCAGCGCGTCCATTCGCCGCGACCCGATCAGCGGCATACCAAGGTCCCTATCGGTGCCTCAGCAGAAACACGCCCTGCTCCCCGAACAGGTTGGCGAGCCAGGAGAACCGGCGCCACGGCAAGCGCCGCCCACCATCGTCGGCGGCGAGCCAGGCTTCGACGACATAGCCCTCTTCCTCGCACAGCACGAAGAAGTCGCGGATCGTACAGGGGTGGATGTTCGGGGTTTCGTGCCACGGCCGGTCCCAGGTCGCGGTCATCGGCATCCGGCCGGTGGACAGCAACTGCCAGCGCACCAGCCAATGGCCGAAATTCGGGAAGCTGACCACCGCGCGGGTGCCGATGCGCAACATCTGGCCCAACACCGCGCGCGGCTTTTCCACCGCTTGCAACGCCCGCGACAGCACGACGTAGTCGAACAGACCATCGGGATAATGCGCCAAATCTACATCGGCGTCGCCCTGCATCACCGGCAGGCCATGCGCCACCGCGCGGGTCACCTCGGCCATGTCGATCTCGATGCCGCGGGCGTCACAGCCTTTGGTCTGGAACAGATGGTCGATCAGTGTTCCGTCGCCGCAGCCGATGTCCAGCACGCGCGCACCCGGAGCGATCATGCCGGCGATCAGCGCGAGATCGACCCGCATGTTCTTGGCCAGGAACCGAATCGGATCCAGCGTGCTCATTCCGCCGCGGCCAACCCGGCATGGATCGCGCATCCGCGCAGGAAGCCAGCCAGCGTGCGATGGAAGTCCGGCTCCTCCAGCAGGAACGCGTCGTGCCCCTTGTCGGTAGGAAACTCCACGAACGACACGTTGGCGCCGGCGCGGTTCAGCGCCCGCGCCGCGGATCGGCTCTCCTCGGTCGGGAACAGCCAGTCGGAGCTGAACGACGCCAGCAGGAACCGGGTGCGCGACCCTTTGAACGCGGCGGCCAGATCACCGCCGACGTCGGCGCCGAGGTCGAAATAGTCCATCGCTCGGGTAAGCGTCAGATAGCTGTTGGCGTCGAAGCGCTGCACGAAGGTGCTGCCCTGGTGACGCAGGTAGCTCTCGACTTCGAACATCTCGCCGAACAGGTTGATCGCCTCGGTGCTGTCCTTGGGAGCATTCTGCAGTCGGCGGCCGAACTTGCGGCTCAGCGCCTCCTCGGACAGATAGGTGATATGCGCGCACATCCTGGCGACCGCCAGCCCACGAGCAGGAATTTGGCCGGTCCGCCAATATTGCCCGTTCTGCCAGTCCGGATCGGCGAAGATCGCCTGCCGCCCGACCTCATTGAAGGCGATGTTTTGCGCCGAGTGGTAGGATGCGGTGGCGATCGGCAGGGCAGCGAACACCGCATCGGGATACAGCGCCGCCCATTGCAGCACCTGCATGCCGCCCATCGACCCGCCGATTACCGCGAACAGCCGCTCGATCCCCAGATGCTCGATCAGGCGTTTCTGCGCGCGCACCATGTCGCGGATCGTCACCGGGGGGAACTCGGTGCCCCAGGGTTCATCGGCCGCGGTTCCGTCCGCCAGTTCGCGATAGCTCAGCGGCCCGGTGCTGCCCATGCAGCCGCCGAGCACATTGGGGCAGATGACAAACAGGCGGTTGGTGTCCAGCGGCCGCCCGGGACCGACCACGCTATCCCACCAGCCCGGTTTCCCGGTGATCGGATGTTCCTCGGCGACGTATTGGTCCAACGTCAAAGCGTGACACACCAGGACCGCGTTCGAGCGTGCCGCGTTCAGTGTGCCGTAAGTGCGGTAAGCGATAGTATGATGGCGCAGCGTCGTGCCGCACTCCAGCATGATCCCATCATCGAATGTGACGTGGCTGTGACGGGCGGTTTCCGCCGGGTCCGCGCGGGTGGTTGGCTGATCCATCGCGGCGATTGCATAGGACCTGCCGACGCCGCTCGCAACCGGGCACCGGTGGCCGTCGCCGAATGGGTTTGCAGACCGATCCGCATCCGCTAGACCGTCGGCTGCCCGACCGCGCGCGCTGACCCTGGTCCAGCAACATGTTCGATCGCACGATCCTCCGCGCGCACGTTCCGTTCGGCGCGATCGTGCGCTAAGTAGGCCACCCTCCTTAACGGCGAGAATAATGTCCAGTTCCGTATCGACCGCCGATATTTCGCCCGCCGCGTCTGACCCGGCTGCCGCCGACGCCGCGGAACCCGCTCCGGTGGACGGCTGGCGCAGCGGTGATCTGCCGGCACTGCGGGCCGAACTCGACCGTATCGACGACGCGCTGCACGACTTGCTGATGCAGCGCGCCGGGATCGTGGAATACGTCGCCCGCTCGGCCAAACCGGCGGCGTTCCGGCCGGGACGCGAAGCCTCTATCATCCGGCGGTTGCTGGGCCGCCATCATGGCGCACTGCCGTCCGCCGCCGTGGTGCGGATCTGGCGCGAGTTGCTGGCCGGCACAACCGCCATGCAGGGCGGATTCTCGCTTTCCGTCTGCGACGGTGATCAAGCAGCTCAATTGACCCAACTGGCGCGCGAGCACTTCGGCGCGCTAACACCTTTGCGCGCACGCGCAACCGCTGATGAAGCCCTGCAGGATGTCAGCCAGCGGACTGCCTCGGTGGCGGTGCTGCCATATCCGTCCGCAACCGAAACCTGGTGGCTGGCGCTGCTGCATCGGCAATCGCCAGCGCACATCATCGGCCGCCTGCCGTTCTGGGCGCCGCGCCCGGATGGAGCACCCTCGGGGCAAGCCTTGGTGGTAGCCGCGACTCCGGCCGACGCCAGCGGCGCGGATCGCTCTTTTGTCGGCTTGCAATGCGATGACGACCTCACCCCGGCTGGTTTATCCAGCGCAATGTCGAAGGCAGGATTGGCGCAGCGGTCGATGCTGGTGCTCCGCCGCCCAGGATCACCGATCGCCGATGTCCTGGTCGAGGTCGAAGGTTACCTGGGCGACGATGATCCTCGGCTGACGCATTTGCGCCCGCTGCCGCGGCATCCGATCGTGCTCGGATGTTACGCGCTGCCGGTTGGGACACCGGTTCGGTGAACAGCCCAGCCCCGCGCGCGGAAATCCTGCGCATCCAGCCCTATATCGCCGGCGAATCCGAACTGCCGGGCGCCAATCGAACGCTTAAACTGTCATCGAACGAGGGTGCGTTCGGCGTGCCGCCCGCGGCCCAAGCGGCGATCGTCGCTGCGGCGGCCGAGGCCTACCGTTATCCCGATGGGGGCGCCGACTCCCTGCGGGCGGCGCTTGGAAAGAGATGGGGACTGGACCCGGCCAGGATCGTCTGTGGCGCCGGGTCCGACGACCTGTTGTACCAGTTCTGCCTGTCCTATGGCGGTCCGGGACGCGACATCATCATGTCGGCGCATGGCTTTGCCATCTATCACATCGCCGGGACCTACGCCGGCAGCCGAGTGATAAAAGTCCCGGAGCGTAATCTGACCGCCGACCTGGATGCCATGCTGGCCGCGGTCTCCCCGGCGACGCGGTTGATCTTACTGGCCAATCCGAACAATCCGACCGGATCGATGGTGCCGGCCGAGGACGTCGCCCGGTTCCGAGCCGCGCTGCCGCCCGAGGTGTTGCTGGTGCTCGACGCGGCGTACGCCGAATACGTCACCCATCCCGCATACGACGCCGGCATCAAGCTGGTGGACTCCACCGCCAACACGGTGATGACCCGCACGTTCTCAAAGGTTTTCGGCCTGGGTGGGATGCGCATCGGTTGGTGCTACGCGCCGCCGGCCATCGTCGACGTGCTCAACCGGGTGCGGGGACCGTTCAACGTCTCCATCGCCGCGCAGGCCGCCGCGATCGCCGCGCTGGGCGAACCGGGTTGGGTCGAGAAAGGCTGCGCGCACAACGCCGAATACCGGCCGAAACTGGCCGCCGGGATCGAGGCTGCTGGGCTGAAGGTGTGGCCCAGCGAAGCCAATTTCGTCCTGGTCGATCTGGCGACCACCCAGGCCGCGGACGCGGCCGATGCATTCCTGCGCACCAACGGCATCATCGTGCGCAAGGTCGGCGGCTATGGATTGCCCCACTGTCTGCGGGTGACCGTCGGCACCGCCGAGGAAGTCGACCTCGTGGTCGATGCCTTCACCGAATTTACCCGGCAAGCCCGTGGCTGATCCGGTCTTCAAGCGGCTCACATTGCTGGGCGTGGGGCTGATCGGATCCTCGATCGCCCGCATCGCGCGGCTGCGCGGCGACATCGCGGCCGAGATCGTCGTCAACGCCCGCACCCGCCAGACGCTGGACCGGGTGTTGCAGCTTGGCATCGCCGATCGGGTGGAACTGGATCCGGCCGCGGCGGTCCAGGGTGCGGACTGCGTCATGCTGTGCGCTCCGGTCGGCGCCTTCGCCGACCTGGCGGCTCGGATTGCGCCGCATCTGGCGCCGGGGGCGGTGCTGACCGATGTGGGATCGACCAAGCAATCGGTGATCCGCGATGTCGGCCCGCTGGTGCCGGCCGGGGTGCATTTCGTGCCCGCCCACCCGATCGCCGGCACCGAACATTCCGGCCCCGATTCAGGTTTCGTCGAACTGTTCCAGGGCCGCTGGACCTTGCTGACCCCGGTTCCCGGCACCGACGAGGCCGCGATCGCCAGGATCGAGGACCTGTGGCGGCGCTGCGGGGCGCAAACCGAACGGATGGAACCCGCCCACCACGACCGGGTGCTGGCGATCGTTTCGCACCTGCCGCATCTGATCGCATTCACCATCTGCGGCACCGCCGACGATCTGGCGGATGAAAGCCGCCAGGAAGTGGTGAACTTCGCCGCTTCCGGGTTCCGCGACTTCACCCGCATCGCCGCCTCCGACCCGGTGATGTGGCGCGATGTGTTCCTCAACAATCGCGAGGCGCTGCTTGAAATGCTGCAGCGCTTCATGGAGGACGCGCAGGCCATGGCCCGCGCGGTGCGCTGGGGCGATGCCGCCTATATCGAGGACAAGGTCGAACGCGGCCGCAAGATCCGCCGCAGCCTGATCGAGCGCAAGCAGGCCTGACATCCGACCCGCGGCAACGCCAGCCACACCTTGGGACGGTAGTCTGTCATTTTGGATTTCGCTTCCGACCCATACAGGCGATAGCGCACTTGGACAGCAAATGATGGAAACCAGCGTAAGGAAGCTCTTCAAGAGATACGAGCGCGTTTCCAACCGGTCCCTCGGAAGCGACATAGACATGGATGAGGTCGAGGCGCTATATGCTGCGGAGTTCATAGCGGCCTCGCCTGCTGGGATGATGACCGGAAAGAACGACGATCAATTCAAGCAGGTCATGGCGCGAGGCTATGCGCACTATCGAGCAATAGGGACGAAAGAAATGCGGATACGCAATGTCCGCCTCTCTCCGATAGATGACCATCATTGCATGGCCAGCGTTGCTTGGACGGCAACTTATGCCCGCAAGGATCAGCGGGACGTAGCGATAGACTTCGATGTTCACTACCTCGACCAGAAGCTGGAGGGGGCGCCGAAGGTTTTCTGTTGGGTGTCGGGTGATGAGCAGGCGCTTCTGAGGAAGCACGGCATCATCTGAAGTCCGCTTTGCACCTGACCGGAAATTTAAACTGCGCACCACCCTTGCGACGGCTAACTTGCCCTACGCCCGAACGGTGAGGCACACTCGATGGTCGATAATAATCCAGGGAGCCGAAGCCATGACGGTGAAGAGCAAGGGGTTTCTACGCCACGTCGCGCTGAGCGTCGCGGACCCGTGGGAAACGGCGGAATACTACAAAGCCACGGTCGGGCTTGAAGAAGTCGCGGAAATCGACGGCCCCTTGGCCGAGGGCGTGTTCCTGACCGACGGCGTCGTCAACTTGGCAATTCTGCACTTCAAGTCGGACGAAGCCTCACAAGGAACCGGCGTCGACTTCGTCGGCATCCACCACATCGGGTTCTGGGTCGATGACGTCATCGTGTCCGGTGAACAGGCCCGCGCCGCCGGCGGCAAGTGGATCATGGGCGATCCGAACAATCCGCACGGCTACGAGGTCAAGCACACCGACCTTTCCAACATCATTTTCGACATCGCCGCGCACGGCTGGGCCGGCAGCCAGAAACGGCCCGGCGAGGCGGAAAACGAAACCCATCCCAACCCCCGCCGCCGGCTCGCCAAGTTCGACGATCGCCGCGAGGCCGCTCGGCGCAAGATCGAGGCGAACAAGATGGCGGAAGCGGTGTAAGCTGGCATCGCCCCGCGCACCTCTGGGTCGGCACGAACCGACCGAACCCAGCGGTGCTCCCATCAACAGGTGAGCCGATGCAGACCTACAAGGCGCCGCTTCGTGACATGCGATTCGTCCTGCACGAATTGCACGACAGCAGCGCACTGACGAAACTGGCGGGGCTGCAGGACGTGTCCGCCGAACTGATGGACAGCATCCTGGACGAAGCCGCCAAGGTGGCCGAGCAGGTCTTGCTGCCCACGAACGCACCCGGCGACGAAATCGGCTGCGTGCTGGAAAACGGCGTCGTCCGCACCCCGGACGGCTTCCGCGAAGCCTACGACACCTTCCGCCAAGGCGGCTGGACTGCGCTCGCCGCCGACCCGCGATACGGCGGCCAGGGCCTACCGGAAAGCCTGAACAAGCTGGTCGAGGAGATGATCTGCTCCGCCAACCTCGCGTTCAGCCTGTACCCGGGTTTGACCCACGGCGCCTATCAGGCGATCGCCAGTCACGCCTCGGACGAACTCAAGAACACCTACCTGCCGAAGCTGGTGGACGGCACCTGGTCGGGGACGATGTGCCTGACCGAGGCCCATTGCGGCACCGACCTGGGCCTGCTGCGCACCCGCGCCGAACCGCGACCGGACGGCAGCTACACGATCAGCGGCACGAAAATCTTCATCAGCGCCGGTGAGCACGACCTGACCGAGAACATCATCCACCTGGTGCTGGCCCGGCTGCCCGACGCACCCGGCGGCAGCCGCGGCATCAGCCTGTTCCTGGTGCCCAAGTTCCTGCCCACCGCGGATGGCCGCGCCGGCGCGCGCAACGGTGTCACCTGCACCGCGCTGGAGCACAAGATGGGGATCAAGGGCTCCGCCACCTGCCAACTCACGTTCGAGGACGCCACCGGCTGGCTGGTCGGCACCCCAAACACGGGCCTGGCGACAATGTTCACCATGATGAACAGTGAGCGTCTGTCGGTCGGCATCCAGGGCCTCGGCGTCGCGGAGACCAGCTACCAAAGCGCGGTTGCCTACGCCCGCGATCGCATCCAGGGCCGCGGCCTCGGCGGCGTCAAGACACCCGACCAGGCGGCCGACCCGATCATCGTCCACCCCGACGTCCGCCGCATGCTGCTGACCATCCGCGGCTACACCGAAGGCTGCCGCGCACTCGGTGGCTGGGTCGCTCGGCAACTCGACGAACTACAGCGCTCCGACGACCCGCAGGCACGCCAGCGGGCCGAGGATTTCACCGCGCTGATGACGCCGGTGGTCAAGGCGCTATTCACCGATCTCGGGTTCGAAGCGACCAATATCGGCATGCAGGTCTATGGCGGCCACGGCTACATCCGCGACAACGGCATGGAACAACTGGTCCGCGACGCCCGCATCTCGATGATCTACGAAGGCACCAACGGCATCCAGGCGCTGGATCTGGTCGGCCGCAAGCTGCCGCAAGGGGCCGGACGGATGCTGCGAACTTTCTTCCACCCGGTCAACGAGTTCATCGAGACCCACAGCGCCCACCCGCAACTCGGCGACATGGTCAAGGGCTTTGCCAAGGCATTCGGCGCCCTGCAACTCGCCACCGGTCAGATCGCCGCAACCGGTGCGGCCGATCCCGAGGAAGCCGGCGCCGCCGCCACCGACTATCTGCGCCTGTTCGGCCTGGTGGCGCTTGGCTTCATGTGGCTTCGATCGGCGGTGGTCGCGGCCGGGAAACTGAGCCGGCCGGATAGCGACGCCGCCTTCTACAAGGCCAAGCTCACCACCGCCCGGTTTTACATGGAGCGCATCCTGCCGCAGGTCGGCGGCCTGCTGGTCACCATCAAAGCCGGCAAGAGCGCGATGATGGAAATGGACGAAGCGGCGTTCTGATCACGATCGTCCGCGCCCACCGAGCCGTTTCGATCAGATGCTCCGATCAGCCTCGGCAGTCCTCATGACGCGCACGCTGCGGAAGGACTGTATAGACCGGTCCGTGCCAAGGGCCGCTCCGGTTGAACAATGATTGCGCGATCCCCCGTGCAACGCGGTCGGGTCTGTTTGCTTCTCGACACGTCGGTGCCGCGCGCTGAAATCAGGCCGTGCCGCGCTGAAACCAGAAGGAGCACCGCATGCCGCAGTTCGAAGCGACCATCAAGCACATCAAGGACGGGGTGAAAAACTTCACCATTTCCGCCGCCGTCAAGAACATCGAGGGATGGGAAGCGACGCTGGAAAAAGTCGAGGTCAGCGGTACCAAAACCATCGTCAAGGACCTGGAGAGCCTCAAGCACCACCTGCACGCCAAGGAGATCGACGGCGAGGCGGTCAAGAAGCTCATCGCCAAGCTGGGTAAGGAGACTGTCACCATCGCCGGCCGCGCGGACGGCAAGACCGCCGAGAAGATCAAGTCGCTTGGCGAGGCGCTGACCGAGGCGTCTTCTTCCACAGCGTAATGTGTCCGCGGGACCCGATAAGGGCCGGGTTCCGCGCTTCGGCAGAATATGCCGCACGGCGGCTTGGTGTCGTGAGACGACCCGGAGCGCTTCAGCACCGGCGGGTGCGCTGCAAAATTTCACGTCTTGCAATAGCCGCCAAAATCGGGCGTTTCAATTTCCAACCGGCTCGAGCCGAGTCGGCTGCCATGATAGCGCCCGAGGCCGACCACGCCAATGCCAACACCGTTCTCGTCACAAGACCTCGGGCGCATCTTCGATGACCGGATCCTGACCCGGGGTCGCGGTCTTGGTGTCGCCGACAACGTGGATGTGCGGCTTGAGGGCGAGACCATCGCCTCCCTGGTGCAAGATAACGGAGTCGTCCACAGCGTAACCATCACGCCCGCGCTGCTCGGGCGCCGAGTGATATTCGACCAGCGATGCAGTTGTGGTGTCCCCGGCTGCGTCCATCAGGCGGCGACCGCGTTCGCCGCGCTCGACCGGTTCGCTGTCCTGCGCAAGCCGGAACAGCAGACCTTCCTCGACACGTTGACCACCGCCGCGCCGGAGAAAGAGCGCCAGCGACTGGTTTTCGGGTTGGCCGCCGCCGAACCGCCGGACGCCTGCATGGTCACGACGCTGCTCATTGGCCAACGCACCGGCATCGCTGCCCCGACGACGCCGCGCCAGATCGCCGGCGACGAACGAGCCGAGGCGAAGCTGCGCGATCTCGCCTACTTGCTGGGCGAGGGCAACACACCGCGCACCGGGGTAGCGGCGACCTTGGTCGACGACGTGCTGGAGGCGCTGATTGAAAGCGGACAGGCCCGCTGGCACGCTGGCGGCCGGCGCCTTGTCAGGGGCGAGACCCGGGTGTTCGACTCCGCCGCTACCGCCTCGCTGCCGCCCCGCTCAGGGGTCGTCGTCTCCGCTTCGGGGCCATGGTACGTCGATGCCTCGACCGGCGCGATCGCCCGCTTCCGCATCCGGCCGCCGGCGCCCCCACCCAGGCCAGCGTTTGCGTCATCCACGCCCCCCCGCGTCGATCGCCCGAGCCGTCGGCTTCCGAACGCGGAGGTCGGCGCGCAGGTGATCGTCGATCGGCCGGCAACGCCGGTGCTGCGCTTGACCCGCTTCCCCTGCCCCGACGAGTTCGGCCACATCCAGCAACTCGACGCGCTGCTGCTTGAATTCGATTATGCCGGCGCCCTGGTCGCTTTCGACGACGACCGCCAGTTCATCCGAACCAGCGACCCCGGCAACCCGGGAACCGACCTGTTCGTGCGCCGCGATCGCAACGCAGAGGCCGCCGCTCAGGACGTCCTGCGCCAGGACGGCTTTGTGCGGATGCGGATGGCCACCGGCCAGACCGAAAAAGGCCGGCAAGTGTTCGCCTTCCGCGGCCGCGACGCCGCCGAGGCCTGGCAGGGGTTCATTGCCGACCGGCTCGGGGCACTACAGGCGCTTGGCTGGCGCCAACGCATCGACACCGATTTCGGGCCACGAATGGTGCAATCGGTCGGTCTCTGCGACCTGCGCGTCGCCGACGCCCCGCTAGGCGCCTTCTCGCTGGACTTCGGCATCGAGATCGACGGCACCCGCCATCCGCTGTTGCCGATCCTGACGAGGCTGCGCGATCACGGCGGCATGGCAACGGCGCGGATCATCGACGGCGAAATCGTCACCAGCCTCGACGACGGCCGCATCCTGAAGCTGCCCGCCGACCGCATCGCGTGCCTGCTCACCGTGATGGAGGACCTGATCGAAGCCGCCGGCCGCGACGTCGGCGACACCATGGTGCTGGACGCCGCCGCCGCCCCCAGCGTGCTCGATATCGAGGATCTGGTGACCACGCGCTGGCAGGACGGCGCCATGATCATCGAGCACGTCGCCCGCTTCCGCCCGGTCGGCGACATGCCACCCGCGCCCATACCGGCGCAGTTCAAAGCCAGCCTGCGGCCGTACCAGCAGCAGGGCGTCAACTGGCTGCAACACCTCGCAGCGAACCGCCAGGGCGGCCTGCTGGCCGACGACATGGGATTGGGCAAGACCGCGCAAACCATCGCCCACATCGTCATCGAGCAAGCCGCCGGCCGGCTCGATCGACCTGCCTTGGTGGTGGTGCCGACCAGCCTGGTGACCAACTGGACAGCGGAACTCGCCCGCTTCGCGCCACATCTGCGTGTGGTGGTGCTGCACGGCCTGGACCGGCACGAAAAACGCCGCGACCTGGCCGGCACCCATATCGCAATCACCACCTACACCGTGCTGGCACGCGATATCGAGGACATGGCGAGCCTGAACTGGCACATGGTCGTGCTGGATGAAGCGCAGGCGATCAAAAGCTCGACCGCCAAGGCGACCCACGCGGTATGCCGGCTCGACACCAGCCACCGCCTATGCCTGTCCGGCACCCCGATCGAGAACAACCTCGGCGAGCTGTGGTCCCAGTTCGCCTTCCTGATGCCCGGCCTGCTCGGTCCGCGCAAAAGCTTCAACCGACGCTTCCGCACGCCGATCGAGAAAGATGCCGATCCGGTCAGGCGCGGCCAATTGGCGACCCGCATCCGCCCGTTCATCCTGCGTCGGACCAAATCGGCGGTGGCGAGCGAACTGCCGCCGAAACACACCATTCTGCGTCGCATCACGCTGGCTCCCGATCAACGCGAACTCTACGAAACCATCCGCGCCACGATGCATGAACGGGTAACGCAGGGCATCGCCGCGAACGGCGTGGCGCGCAGCCACATGCTGGTGCTGGACGCGCTGCTGAAGCTGCGCCAGGTCTGCTGCGACCCGCGGCTGGTCAAACTCGCCTCGGCCCGCTTGACCGGGTCATCCAGCAAACTGGCCGACCTGCTGGAGATGGTCTGCGAAATGATCGCCGAAGGCCGGCGCATCCTGCTGTTCTCGCAGTTCACCTCGATGCTCGACCTGATCAAGCCGGCGTTGGCCGCCGCCGACATCGGCTTTGTCGAGTTGCGCGGCGATACCGTCGACCGAGCCAAGCCGGTTGCCGCGTTTCAGGCCGGCGAGGTGCCGCTGTTCCTGGTCAGCCTCAAGGCCGGCGGCCGCGGACTGAACCTGACCGCGGCCGACACCGTGATCCACTACGACCCATGGTGGAATCCGGCGGTGGAAGACCAGGCCTCCGACCGCGCACACCGCATCGGCCAGACCCGATCGGTGTTCATCTACAAATTGATCGCGGCCGACACGGTGGAGGAACGCATCGTGCAATTGCAAGAGCGCAAGGCCGCGCTGGCGACCCTGGCACTCAGCGAGGACGGCACGGCGCTGCCCACCATGGATGCCGAGGACATCGACTTCCTGTTCGGCGCCACCCCCGATCGGCTAGCCGCCTGATCGAAACGCCCGCGGCGAAGCCCATTCGGCAGCCACAGGTGACCGGATCAGCCCGGACCTTTCGATCCCCCGTATTGGCCAACCCGGCGATCCCGACATCAACCAACGGCCCGCCGCCGCGCGCAACCACTCGGGCCTCCATGTACCGCACGGAGTGTCCAACGGGGGAATTGACCGCACCCCCTGCCAGTGTTAGCGAACTGCAACTGCGAGGCGCTTGCATATAGCGGGTGCCTCGCTGCCACCCGGCCTCGCCGCTATGCCAAAGGGTTTCCGCCATGCAGTCTCGCCGCCGCTCGCTGTCCCGTCGCGAATTCGCGCGCCTTACCGGCCTGGCCGCCGCCGGCCTGCTGGGCTCGGCCGCCGCCATGCCGGGCGTCCCCGCCCCGGCCGCGACTTCCACGAACACGACGCTGACGCTGTACAGCGCGCAGCATCAGCAGGCGGTGGACATGATCATCAACGCCTTCACCAAGGCGACCGGCATCAAGGTCCGCAGCCATCATGGCGAAGCCCCCGAGATCGCCGCACAGATCATCCGTGAGGGCGCCCATTCCCCCGCCGATGTCTACTTCACCGAGAACTCGCCGGAACTGGTGCTGCTGGCCGAAAAGGGTCTGCTGTCGAAGCTCGACCCCAAGACCCTGGCACAAGTGCCGGCGAAATACAGCGCTCCCGGCGGCGACTGGATCGGCGTCTTGGCACGTGAAAACGTGCTCGCGGTCAACCCGAAAATGATCCAGCCGGCCGACCTCCCGGCCTCGCTGATGGATCTCGCGCAGCCCGCCTGGAAGGGCAAGATCGCCATCGCCCCGAGCGACGCCGACTTCCTGCCGCTGGTCAAGGCGGTCGCCGAGATCAAGGGCAAGCCGGCCGCGCTGGACTGGCTCAAGGGCCTCAAGGCCAACGCCCAGATCTTCGACGATGACGAGGGTGTGGTTGCGGCGGTGGAGCGTGGCGCGGTCGCCACCGGCGTGATCAACAACTACTACTGGGCCCGGCTGCGCACCGAGCAAGGCGCCGACAAGACCGTCAGCCAGATCCATCATTTCGGCAACGGCGACGTGGGCGCGCTGATCAACGTTTCCGGCGCCGGGATATTGAAGTCCTCCCGCAACCAGCCGGCGGCACAGCGTTTCGTTGCCTTTCTGGTGAGCAAGCCGATGCAGGAAATGCTCGCCCGCTCCGACATCGACTTTGAGTATCCGCTGGCCGAGGGGGTCGCCCCCAATCAACTGCTGAAGCCATTCGACCAGTTGCAGCCGCCAGCGCTGACCGTCGCTCAGCTCGGCGACGATCGCGAATCCGCCCAGTTGCTGCGTCAAGCCGGACTGCTCTGAGCGTCAGCAGCCTCTTCGTGCCCCGCCGCACCCGCATCCCCGTTGGTCTGCTGGCCGCCGGTCTCACGGTTGCGGCGCTGGTCCTGCTGCCGCTGAGCTACACGATAAACGAAGCACTGCAGGTCGATCGGCAAGATGCCATCGACCTGGTATTCCGCCCCCTGGTCGGCGAACTGCTGCTGAACACCTTGTCGCTGGTGCTGGCGACCACGCTGCTGTCGGCGCTCCTGGCCACCGCCGCGGCCTGGTGCGTCGAGCGGACCGACCTTCCGGGACGCCACGTCTGGGGCGTTCTGGCAGCCGTGCCACTGGCGATTCCCGCCTTCGTTTCAAGCTTCGCCTGGATCTCGCTCAGCCTCCGACTGCAGGATTTCGCCGGCGCCGTGGTGGTCGTCACCTGCTCGTACTACCCGCTGGTCTACCTGCCGGTCGCCGCCGCATTGCGCGGCATGGACCCGGCGCTGGAGGAGACCGCGCGCGCCCTGGGCGAAACCGGCTGGGGCAGTTTCCGCCGCGTCGTGCTGCCGCAACTGCGCCCCGCCTTGCTCGGCGGCATGCTGCTGGTGGCGCTGGATACCCTGGTCGAATTCGGCGCCCTCTCGCTGCTCCGCTTCCGCACCTTCACCACCGAGATCTACGCCGAATACCGCACCGGTTTCGACTCCTCCGAGATCGCCCTGCTGGCAATGATCCTGCTGGCGTTGTGCCTGGTCTGCCTCGCCGCGGAGCTGTGGGTGCGCGGACGCTCACGCTACGCCAGGGTCGGGCGCGGCACCCGCCGAGCCTCGCCGCCACACCGCCTCGGCCGCGCCCGATATCCGGTGCTGGCCGGCTTCGCACTGCTGGTGGCGGCGACACTCGGCGTCCCGCTCGGCATGATCATCTATTGGCTGACGCAGCACGGTTCGGCCGCGATCACGCCCGAAGCGGTCAGCGCCCCGGCGCTGCTGAGCGCAACATTGTCCTCACTGCAATTTGGCGCCGCCGGCGCCGCCGCCTCGCTGTTGCTGGCGTTTCCGCTCGCCGTGCTCGCCACGCAACACGATAGCCGCCTGGTCACGCTGATCGAACGCAGCGCCTATCTTGCCCAAGGCACGCCAGGCATCGTGGTCGCGTTGGCGCTGGTTTCCCTGACGGTACAGCGGCTCCAGCCATTGTATCAGAGCGCTGCATTGCTGATCATCGCCTACGCCATCCTGTTTCTGCCGCTTGCGCTGGTCAGCACACGCGCCGCGCTCGCCCAGCTACAGCGCGGGCTGCAGGACGCCGGACGATCACTCGGACTGGGCTGGATGGCGGTGCTGTGGCGGGTGTTGTTGCCGCTCGCCGGGCCAGGCCTCGGGGCTGCGGCGGCAATGGTGTTCGTTTCCGTCATGACCGAGCTGACCGCCACCCTGCTGCTGGCGCCGATCGGCACCCGCACGCTGGCGACACAGGTCTGGGCCAACACCTCGTCATTGGCCTTTGCCGCCGCTTCCCCCTATGCCGCTTTGATGACCTTGATATCGCTGCTCTCCGCCTGGCTGCTGGCGCGACGCTTCGGCGCCACCGCGTTGTCCGCGACGCGCTGATGGCGGCCCTGTCGATCAGCGGCCTGACCAAGAGCTTCGCCGACCAGCCGGTGCTGCGCGGCCTCGACCTCGACGTGCCGACCGGCCAACTGGTAGCCATTCTCGGCGCCTCGGGCAGCGGCAAGACCACGCTGCTGCGCCTGCTGTGCGGGTTCGAACGGGCGGATTCCGGCAGCATCGTGCTCGACGGACGCACGGTCGCCGGTCCCAGGCGCCACCTGCCGCCCGAGCGCCGCCGGATCGGATACGTGGCGCAGGAAGGCGCATTGTTCCCGCACCTCTCCGTCGCCGCCAACGTGCTGTTCGGCCTGCCCAGGCGCGAGCGCCGCGACCACGACCGAGCCCTGGCCCTGCTGCGCGGGGTCGGATTGCCGGCGTCCTACGCCGCGCGCGGCCCGCATCAGCTATCCGGCGGCGAACAGCAGCGCGTGGCGTTAGCACGCGCCTTGGCCCCAGCCCCAAGCCTGGTGCTGCTGGACGAGCCGTTCTCCGCGCTTGACGCCGCGTTGCGCGCCGAAACCCGACAGGCCGTGGCGGCCGCGCTGTCCGCCGCCGGCGCGACATCCCTGCTGGTGACCCACGACCAGGCCGAGGCGCTGTCGATGGGCCACCAGGTCGCCGTGCTGCGCGACGGCCGGCTGGTCCAGGTGGCGACGCCGCAGACGCTGTATCGCCGTCCGATCGATGCCGACCTGGCCCGCTTCGTCGGCGACGCGATCATCCTGCCCGGGAGGGCCAGCAACGGCACCGTCGCCTGCGCCTTGGGCACGCTGACCCTCGCTGACGACATGCCAACCGGTAACGTCGATGTGCTGATACGCCCCGAGCAGGTCCGACTGGATCCCACGGCGACGCGGCGGGTCCGGGTGTCGAACGTCACCTATTACGGCCACGACGCCAGCATCCGGTTGGACCTGCCGACCCCTGATTCGCCAACCCCTGATTCGCCAACCCCTGATTTGCCAGTCGCCGACCCGCTCGCGCTCAGCGCCCGGGTGCATGGCCACGCCGCGCCCAAGCCGGGAGACGAAACCGGTTTGCTGGTGGATGGCCCGGTTGTCACGTGGCCGCGCAAGATCAACCCTGCGTCAGCACCGCACTGAAGCCCCTCTGCTTGGCCCGGAGACGAGACTCTGCGCTGGTCAAACGCGAATGACTCGCATTATCATTCGCAACAACAGCCCGACCATTGGCGTCCCTGGGCTGAGTGACCCCGCAGACCTGGAGATCCCGGATGAACGCCGACCGCCTCGACGACGACCCCGGCCAGCGCCCTCGGCCGCGCCTGGCCGGGCACAAAGCAGCGCTGTCGATCCTGCTGCTGGCACTCGCGGTGCCGAAAGCCGCCCACTCACAAGCTCTCGGAACCCCGTCCGCGCCGGCCGACTCGGTCGAGCCAGGATTTGATACCGGGCTGTGGACCCGCCCCAATCTGCTCGGCGACGCCGGCGGCCTGCGCACCGTTCTCGGCAATTACGGCATCACCATCGGCCTGCAGGAGACTAGCGAGGTGCTCGGCAACGTGACCGGGGGCACTCATACCGGCTTCGCTTACGACGGGCTGACCCTGTTCGGTGTCGGCGTCGATACCCAGAAGGCCTTCGGCCTGGAAGGCGGCACGTTCAACATCAGCGGATTGCAGATCCACGGCCGCAACCTCAGCACCGACAATCTGCAGACCCTGCAGACCGCTAGCGGTATCGAGGCTCAGGACACCACAAGATTGTGGGAACTATGGTATCAGCAATCCTTCCTGGATGGCCGGTTCGATGTGAAGATCGGTCAGCAGAGCGTGGACCAGGAATTCCTCACCAGCGCCGGCTCCAGCCTGTTCATCAACACCACGATGGGCTGGCCGATTCTGCCCTCGGTTGATCTCTACGCCGGAGGCCCGGCTTATCCGCTGTCCTCGCTGGGCGTGCGCCTGCGCGCCAACTCGATCGGTCCGTTCACCATGTTGGCCGGCGTATTCGACGACAACCCGCCCGGCGGCCCATTCAACGACGACAGCCAGTTGCGCGGCGCCGAACGCACCGGCACCCGGTTCAACCTCGGCACCGGCGCGCTGTTCATCGCCGAGGTGCAGTATGCCTTGAACCAGCCCGCCAATGGCGACATGGACATCGGCAACAAGCCCAGCGGTCTTCCCGGCACCTACAAACTCGGCGCCTGGTTCGATACCGCATCCTTTCCCGACCAGCGATTTGACGCCGACGGCATTTCTCTCGCCAACCCGCTCAGCAGCGGCGACCCGCGCATGCGCCGGCGCAACTACAGCCTATACGGCGTGTTCGACCAGGCGATCTGGCGGCCAGATCCGGCCGCGGCCCGCACCATCGGCGTGTTCGCCCGGATCATGGGGGCGCCCGGCGACCGCAACCTGATCTCGTTCAGCGTCAATGCCGGTATCACGATGAAGGCGCCGCTGCCCGGCCGCGACGACGACACGTTTGGAGTTGGCTGGGGTATCGCCAAGGTCGGCGCCAGGGCCACCGACCTCGATCGCGACACCAATGCCTTCAGCGGTGACAGCCCGATCCGCACGAACGAGAGCTTCATCGAGGTCACCTACCAATACCAGGCCGCCGGCTGGTGGCAGATCCAGCCCGACTTCCAGTACACCTTCATGCCTGGCGGCGGCATCGCCAACCCGCTCAATCCGACCCAGCGCATCGCCAACGAGGCGGTGCTCGGCGTGCGCACGAACATCAGTTTCTGATCGGCTTTCGCGACATCTCCGCCGGTCACGATCCGGTCCGGCTCCCTTGAACTCAAGCCTGAAGGTTGCTTACATGCGACTTACTCGCATTCTCTCAACGCTTGGATCACATGAGGCCCGCATGCGGCTCGCTCGGTTTGTTTTGATCGCCGCCACGATCGGTGTCGCTTGCCCGGTTGCCGCCCACGCCACCGATGAGGCCGGCTATCTGGGCACCATTCGCCGCCATAGCCTGGTCACCTCGACGGTGCCGTCGAACGGCGACCAGAACCCCTACGCGGTCGTCATTTCGCCGGTGACGTCCGGCAAACTTCGCCAGGGCGACGTGATGGTCGATAATTTCAACGACAAACACAACCTGCAGGGCCTGGGCACCACCATCGTCTCGATCGATCCGAAGACGAAGAATCTGTCGCAGTTTGCCTCGATCCCTCGCCATCTGCCGTCCTGCCCCGGCGGCGTCGGGCTGACGACGGCAATGGCCGTGCTGAAATCCGGCTGGGTCATCGTCGGCAGCCTGCCCAGTCAGGACGGCACCACCAGCACCAAGGGGCCCGGCTGCCTGATCGTGCTGAACAATCAGGGTGAGGTTGCCGGCACCATCGCCGGGCCGAAAATCAACGGGCCGTGGGGCAACATGGCGGTGATCGACAACGGCGATAGCGCGACGCTGTTCGTCAGCATGACCGGCTTCGGCGTCGGCTCCGCCGACGACACTCCACCGGTGGTCAACCAGGCGACGGTGCTGCGCATCGGGCTGTCGATTCCGCCCGGCAAACCACCGGTCGTCACCAGCCAGACCGATATCGCCAACAGGTTGGGCGAGCAGGCCGATAAGGATGTGTTCATCATCGGCCCCACCGGCCTTTGCCTGATCGGCACCACGCTCTACGTGTCGGATGCCATCGGCAACCGCATCGCCGCGATTGCCGACGCGCCGACGCGCCCCACCAGCGCCGGTCTGGGCCAGGAAGTCACCAAGGATGGCTTGCTGAAGCGTCCGCTGGCGATGACCAAGGCGGCCAACGGCCATCTGTTGGTGATCAACGGACTGAACGGCCAGGTGGTGGAGATCGATCCGGCCTCCGGCAAGCAGATCTACGCCCGCTGGATCGATGCCAACAAGGCGCAGACCCCGCCCGGCAGCGGCGACCTGTTCGGCATCGCCATGACCCCCGGGGGTGACGGTTTCTATTTCGTGCAGGACGAGACCAACACGCTCGTTCTGGCCCACTGAGGATGGTGATGTGACCGGCAAATGTCCGTTCTCCTCTCGCCGCGGCTTTCTCGCCGTCGCGGGCGGCCTGGCGGCGGCGGCTCCGATGACCGCGCTGCGCGGCCAGACAGCGCCCCAAAAGGGCATCACCCCGGCGGGGCAAGGACCCGGCCGCGGCCTCACCGAACCGTTCTACGCCTCACGCCAGGGCGGCATCGTCACCGCGTTGCAGAACCATACCTTCTTTGCCGCGTTCGACCTGACCGCCGAAACCAGTGACCAGGTCGTCACCATGCTGAAGGCATGGACCGAAGCCGCCGCCCGCATGACCCAAGGACTCCCCGCCCAACCGATGGACGCCTACGGCCAAGGCGACGACAAGCCTGCCGGCGACAGCGGCGAGGCGATCGGACTCGCACCTGCACGGCTCACCATCACGTTCGGCTTCGGTCCCGGCCTGTTCGTCAAGCATGGCAAGGACCGCTACCGCCTGGCCGACCGCCGGCCCGAAGCCTTCGTCGATCTGCCCACCTTCAACGGCGAGCAACTGGTCGAGGCGCACACCGGAGGCGACCTCTCGGTGCAAGCCTGCGCCGACGACCCCCAGGTCGCCTTCCACGCGATCCGCCAACTCGCCCGCATCGCCTACGGCACCGCCGAGATGAAGTGGACGCAAACCGGTTTCATGTCGAACTATGCCGCCGAGGACACGCCGCGCAACCTGATGGGTTTCAAGGACGGCACGCAAAATCCCACCGCCACGCGTCCGGAAGCAACCTCCGGCGGTTCGCCAAGCGCCGGACTGAATGAGGTTGTCTGGGTCGCCGCCGAAGGCCCAGCCTGGATGCAGGGCGGCAGCTATCTGGTCGCCCGCCGCATCCGGATTGCGCTGGAGCATTGGGACCGCACCGAGATCTCGTTCCAGGAAGAAGTGATCGGGCGGCACAAACATTCCGGCGCGCCGATCGGCAAGAAAAATGAGTTCGATCCATTGGACCTCGACCGCACCGACAAGGATGGCAATCCGCTCATCGCCGACACCGCCCATGTCCGCCTGGGCGCGCCGGAAAGCAACGGCGGCGCACAGATCCTGCGCCGCTCCTACTCGTACAACGATGGCTCCAACTTCACCGCGGAACGCTGGCCGCCGTGGCGCCAAGGCATCGAGTTTGATGCCGGGCTGCTGTTCATCTGCTACCAGCGCGATCCGCGTGCCGGCTTCATCAGGATCTTCGATCGGATGTCGAAGCTGGACGCGATGAACCAATACACCACCCATGTCGGTGGCGGCATGTTTGCCTGCCCGCCGGGACCGACCCAGGGCGGCTACATCGGACAAAAGCTGTTCGAAGCAGCCTGAACCATGATCGCGACTTGGGCGGAACGTTCGAAGCGCCTGACCCACGCGTCAAGGCAACCGGCTGTAAAGTCAGTCCCGAACCGCCCTGGGCAAAACGGATTGCCCCGGTTCCCGCCTACGGGCGTAGCGAACCAAGCCCGACCCGCCGGTTGTAGCCAGCCCGCTTGACCGCCGCCATGGACACCGCGTCGAGCTACGACCTGGCGATCATCGGTGGCGGCATCAACGGCTGTGGTATCGCCCGCGACGCCGCCGGCCGCGGCTGGCGCGTGCTGCTGTGCGACAAGGCCGACCTCGGCTCCGGCACGTCGAGCGCCTCCACCAAGCTGATCCATGGCGGCTTGCGCTACCTTGAACACGGTGAATTCCGTCTGGTGCGCGAGGCCCTCCAAGAGCGCGAGGTGCTGTGGGCCATCGCGCCGCATATCATCTGGCCGCTGCGGTTCGTGCTGCCGTACCACCGCCGGCTGCGCCCGGCCTGGCTGCTGCGGCTGGGTCTGCTGCTCTACGACCATCTCGGCGGTCGCAAGCACCTGCCGCCGACGCGCACGCTGAACCTGCGCACCGACCCGGCCGGCGTCCCGCTGAAACCCGAGTTCACCCGTGGCTTCGCCTATTCGGACTGCTGGGTGGAGGATTCGCGCCTGGTCATGCTGAACGCCCGCGATGCCGCCGATCGCGGAGCGACAATCGCTCCGCGCACCACCTGCGTATCCGCCGAACGGGTCGACCGGCGCTGGGCCGTCACCCTGCACGACGAGACCACCAACCGGCACCGCGTCATCCAGGCCAACGCGCTGATCAACGCCAGCGGCCCCTGGGTGGCCCAGGTCGCCGGATCGGTGATCCGCGCCAACGCGCCGGCCGCGGTCCGGCTGGTGCAAGGCAGCCACGTGGTGGTGCGGCGATTATATGACCACGACGCCTGCTACATCTTCCAGAACACCGACAGCCGGGTGTTCTTCCTGATCCCCTATCAACGCGACTTCACCCTGATCGGCACCACCGACCAGGATTTCACCGGCGACCCCGCCGGCGTGCACGCCACCCAGGCCGACATCGCCTACCTGTGCCACGCGGCGAGCGCCTACCTGCGCAACCCGGTGACACCGGACATGGTGGTCTGGTCATACGCCGGCGTGCGGCCACTCTACGACGACGGCTCCACCGCGCCGCAGCAGGCCACCCGCGATTATGTGCTGAAACTGGATGCGCCGCCCCAGGCGCCGGCCCTGCTGTCGGTCATCGGCGGCAAGATCACCACCTATCGCCGGCTTGCCGAGGCGTCGCTGGCGCTGCTGCGCCCCCATCTGCCCGATGTATGCGGCCAGACCGCCGGCTGGACCGCGCACCAACCGCTGCCCGGCGGCGACTTCGCGACGGATGGTTTCGACCAGCTTGTGGCCGCAGCCGCCACGCGCTTCGCCTTCCTTCCCGAACCGACCCTGCGTCGGCTGCTGCGAGCCTATGGCACCCGGATCGACCGGCTGATCGGCGACGCCACATGCCAGGCCGATCTCGGCCCGGTCTTCGGCGCCGACCTGACCGAGGCGGAACTGCGCTATCTGGTGACCGCCGAATGGGCACGCACCGCCGCCGACGTCCTCTGGCGCCGCGGCAAGCTTGGCCTGCGCCTCTCAGCCGATCAGATCGCCGCGGTCGAGGACGCGATGCAACGGATCGTGCGGGAGACCGGCGTCATGGCATGACCGTGGTGCCTCGGCCGCTCCGGGTCCGGTCCAGATCAAACGCGGCCGCCAGCCCGGCGAAGGCATGGTCTCGGCCGCGATTCTTCGTCATGGTGGCGATTATCCGGGTCCGACAGCCGGGCAATGGCCCGCATGAGCAAGGAAAACGACCGCCATGGGCGCGATCGTCGTTTGGGTTTCGCAGCGCCTTGGTCAAGCAGTGGCATAGTTGGATGGTTTGTAGAACCATAGTACCCGACAACCGACCAACCGATTAACTGAGATCGGAGAAGGGCATGAGCGAGTACGATGCCGATATTCTCGTCTGGTCCGAGCACCAGGCCGAGCTGCTGCGCCGCCGCGCCGCCGGCGAATTGGTCAACGAGGCAGATCTCGACTGGACCAACATCGCTGAGGAGATTGAAGACGCGGGGCGCAGCGAGCGGAGCGCGGTCGAGTCCCATCTGATGTTGGCCCTGCTGCACGATCTCAAGGCCGAGGCCTGGCCACCGGCGACGGCAGTCTCGGGCTGGCGGGCGGAAGCGCGATTGCACAGACGCCTCGCGCGACGCAGGTTTACCCCAGGCATGCGCCAACGTCTCGACCTGGCCAGCCTCTATGCCGATGCCATCGCCGGCCTGCCAGACACGATCGACGGGCAACCTCCCTTGCCCCTGCCGGAGGTCTGCCCGGTAACGCTCGACGGACTGTTGAGTGATGGGCCATGACTTGACCGCAACGGCGCCACATATCCTCGTCATCGACCAGGGCACGACATCCACCCGAAGCATCGTCTTCGACGCCACGACCACACCGGTGGCGATCGCACAGCAGGAATTCGCCCAGCTCTACCCAAGGCCCGGCTGGGTCGAGCACGACCCCGAACAGATCTGGGCAACCGTGCTCGACACCGTTCGGCGGGCCATCTCCGCCGCCCGACTGACCGCCGCCGACATCGCCGCCATCGGCATCGCCAATCAGCGGGAGACCGCGGTGGTCTGGGACCGCCGCACCGGCAAGCCGATCCATCACGCCATCGTCTGGCAGGACCGTCGCACCGCCGACCGCTGTGAGCGACTGGAGCACGCCGGGCATGCCGCGCTGGTCGCGGCCCGTTCCGGCCTGCTGCTGGACCCCTACTTCTCGGCCACCAAGATCGCCTGGCTGCTGGACAATGTCGCAGGCGCACGCGCCGCCGCCGAGGCCGGGTCGCTGGCGTTCGGCACGGTGGACAGTTTCCTGCTGTGGCGGCTGACCGGCGGCGCGGTGCATGCCACCGATGCCACCAACGCCGCCCGCACCCTGCTGTTCGACATCCATCGCGGCGAATGGGATGACGATCTGCTGGCATTGTTCGGCATTCCCCGACCCATGCTTCCCCAGGTGCTGGACAGCGCCGCCAGCTTCGGCACCACCCCGGCGGACCTGTTCGGCGGCGCCATCGCCATCCGCGGCGTCGCGGGCGATCAGCACGCCGCGCTGATCGGCCAGGCCTGTTTCCGCCCGGGCATGGTCAAATCCACCTATGGCACCGGCTGCTTCGCCCTGCTTAACACCGGAACCAAGGCGATCCCCAGCACCCACCGCCTGGTCACCACCATCGCCTACCAGTTGAACGGCGTGCGCAGCTATGCGCTGGAAGGGTCGATCTTCGTCGCCGGCGCCGCCGTGCAGTGGCTGCGCGACGGTCTAGGGCTGATCGCGACCGCGGCGGAAACCGGCACGCTGGCGGCCGAAGCCGACCCGGCGCAGGCGGTCTACATGGTGCCCGCCTTCGTCGGCCTCGGCGCGCCGCACTGGGACAGTGACGCCCGCGCGCTGCTGACCGGCATGACCCGAGGCACCACGCGCCGCGAACTGGCGCGGGCCGTGCTTGAATGCGTGGCCTACCAGACCCGCGACCTGCTGGAGGCGATGCGCGCCGATCTCGGGTCCGAATGGTCCGCCGATACCGTCATCCGGGTGGACGGCGGCATGAGCGTCAGCGACTGGACGATGCAGTTCCTCGCCGACATCCTGGCCGCGCCGGTCGACCGGCCGGCGCTGTCCGAAACCACCGCGCTCGGTGCCGGCTACCTGGCCGGCATGGCGGCCGGCGTGTATCCGGACATCGAAACGTTCGCGGCAAGCTGGACGGCCGAACGGCGCTTCCAGCCAGCGATGGCAGAGCCCGAGCGGGCCGAAAAGTATCGCGGTTGGCGGGACGCGGTGGCACGCACCCTGCTGCGCCCCTGACCGCCGGCTTCCCTGACCGCCTGCCTGGCAATTACGCCTTCCGCCAACTACCGCCAGGCGGACCCCGTCGCCCGACCCATTAGACGAACGCCACGCGAAACCCCAGGCGCATGCACGACGGTCCTTGGCGGAACGCCAGCCGAATTGCTACACTGGCAGGTGCGATTCGCCTGCTTCCTCGCCGTGCGGGGGTCAGAAGCGGCGGCCCGACCTGAGTTAGGAACCGATCATGAAGCTCAAGGCCGACCGCGCCACCTTGATCAAGGCGCTGGCCCACGTCCAGAGCGTGGTGGAGCGCCGCAACACGATCCCCATCCTGGCCAACGTCATGATCGCCGTGCGCGACGGCAAGCTGACGCTGACCGCCACCGACATGGAAATCGCCATCGTCGAGGATGTGCCTGCCGCATCGTCGCGCAACGGCGCCTGCACCGCTCCGGCCGCGACGCTGTATGAGATCGTCCGCAAGCTGCCGGACGGCGCCGAGGTCGAGCTCGATCATCCCGGCGGCGATGCCCAGCTTTCGCTGCGGGCCGGACGATACGACACCAAGCTGACGGTGCTGCCGGTCGAGGATTTTCCCTCGATGACCGCCGGCAGCCTGCCGCACAAATTCGGCATGACGGCGCACATCTTGCGCGCCTTGATCGACCGCACCCGGTTCGCCATCAGCACCGAGGAAACCCGCTACTATCTCAACGGCATCTACCTGCACCACGCCGACAGCGACGGCACCCCGGTGCTGCGCGCGGTCGCCACCGACGGCCACCGGCTGGCCCGGGTGGAGGAACCGCTGCCCGACGGCGCCACATCCATGCCGGGCGTCATCATCCCGCGCAAGACCGTCAACGAGCTGCGCAAACTGCTCGATGAGGTGACCGGCAACGTGGAGGTCGCGCTGTCCGACACCCGCATCCAGTTCCGCGCCGACCAGATGCTGCTGACCAGCAAGCTGATCGACGGCACCTTCCCCGAATACGAGCGGGTGATACCGCGCGGCAACGACAAGGTGCTGCGCGTCGGCAAGAAGGATTTCGCCGACGCCGTCGGGCGCGTGGCGGCGATCTCGGCGGAACGGTCGCGCCCGGTGAAGCTATCGCTGGCCCGCGATCTGCTGGTGCTGTCGGCCTCCAGCCCCGAACAGGGCACCGCCACCGAGGAACTCGACGCCGAGCGCGTGAAATACGATGCCGGCCCGCTCGAGATCGGCTTTCAGGCGCGCTACCTGAACGACATCACCGACCAAATCCCCGAGCAGGTGGAATTCCGTTTTTCCGACGGTTCGGCGCCAACGGTGGTGCAGGACGCCGGCGATGCCAGTGCGCTGTATGTGCTGATGCCGATGCGGGTTTAGCGCGACCGGTGATCGCGCGCATTCGCTCACAATTCTGCGCATTGATCGTAAGGCAAAATCGCCTTACATTCCGACCATCGCAGGATGGAGGGTATCATGACCATGTTGACCATCACCGCCAAGGGTCAGGTGACCTTGCGCAAGGACGTGCTGGCTCATCTCGACGTTCGGCCAGGCGATAAGATCAGCGTGGACAAACTTCCCGACGGTCGGATCGAAGTCAAATCGGCGCGGCCGACCGGCCGGATTTCTGAGCTCTTCGGCTTATTGAAGCGCGAAAACGGCCCGTCCCTCTCGATCGATGAGATGAACCAGATCAGCGCCGAGGGCTGGGCCGGCAAACGGTGAAGCTGACCGCTGACACCAATGTGCTGGTTCGCGCCATCACCGATGATCACCCGCGGCAAAGCCGGATCGCCAAGCTCGAACTGGCGTAAGCCGAGACAATTGCCCTCGCTCTCCCCGCCCTATGCGAATTGGTCTGGGTGTTATTGAGAGGCTACCGCCTCCCGCTGCAAGAAATCGCCGAGGCGACCCGCCGCTTGATCAGCGTCGCCAATGTTGTGGTTGACCGTCCGACCGTCGAAGCCGGGCTGGCGGTGATGGACGCCGGTGGCGACTTCGCCGATGGCGTCATCGAGTATGAAGGCCGCCGCCTGGGCGCGGAAAGTTTCATTTCCTTCGACCGCCACGCGGTCACGCTGACCCGGGCGAACGGCGCCGCCGCTCGACTGCTGTCGTGACTGGACGGGTGCTTACGGCAACCATTTACACTTGAGCCCGGAGCAACGCGCAGTTGCGGAAACCGTTACCGCTCGTGCTCCGCAACACGAACTGTCACACCCGTCGCGCGATCGGCACAAATGGCGGCCCACCGCCGTCCAGAGCCTGCGACGAGATCGGCGCCCGCACCACGGTCTGCAGGATCACCGCGCCCAGTATGGTAATTCCCGCCCCGATCGCCAGCGCCACGACGAACGACCCGGTCAGATCGACCACCATCCCAGTGACCAGAGGCGAAACCGTGCCGCCGATATAGCCGCCAAAATTCTGGATGCCGGCAACCGAGGTGCAATACGATTGCGGCGCCACCGCGGTGATCAGCGTCCACTTCCCGGCAATCCCCAGCGACAGGAAGAACATCGAGGCGGAGATGAAAATCACCGCCGTCGTCGCATTGCCGGCCGTCGTTGCGAAGATGGTGAACAGCCCCGACGCCAGCAGCCCCAGGATCGCCGGTAACCGCCGGCTGGCGACGAGTTCCATCCCGCCGCGGGCAAAGCGGTCACTGACCCAGCCGCCCGCCAACGCGCCAAGCACCGAGAACACCAGCGGAATCATCGCCACGAACCCGGTCTTGCCGATGCTGATATGCTGCTGCATCTCAAGATACGCCGGCAGCCAGGTCTGATACATCCACACCGCGTAGCCGGCGCAGAACGCCGCCAGGGTCAGCCCCCACATCGAGCGGAAACGGAACAGGCGGCCCCAGTTGCGCAACGCCACCGGCGCCTCGGCGGCGCGGTTTTCGGCTAGGTAAGCCTCGTCCTGCGGCGCCAGCACGGCACGCGCCGGATCGCGATACACCATGAACCAGACCAGCGCGCCAACCAGCCCGGCTGCGCCCATGACGACGAACATCGTGCGCCAGCCGAACGCCAGCATCAGTCCGGTCAGCAGCGGCGGGGCAATCGCCGGACCGATGCTGCCGCCCGAATTATAGACCCCGGTCGGGGTACCCCGGTCCTTGACGTGGAACCAGTCGCTGGTGACCCGGACCGCGCCCGGGAAGGCCGGGCTCTCGGTGGCACCCAGCGCGATCCGCGCCCACATCAATTGAAGATAACTGCCGGCCAGCCCGCCGGCGGCCTGCGCCGCCGACCAGGCCACCAGCGCCAACCCGACCAGATAGCGCGGCCCCAGCCGATCCAGCAGGAAGCCGACCGGAATCTGGCAGCAGGCATAGGTCAGCGACCAGAACGATTGCAGCGCGCCAATGGCGGTGGCGCTGATGCCGAATTCCCGCCGGATCGTCAGGTTGCCGATCGCCAACGTCGAGCGATCGACGTAATTCAGCGCGATGGCCGCGGTCGCCAACCCGACGGCGATCCATTGCATCCGCCGCATCCTCGATGAAACCCTGGGTGAAGCCGCCCCGACCGCCATGTTTCCCCCCCGTCGGTTTGTCCGCTGACCGGTCTTGCCCGGTTATGGGTTCCCTGAGCGACGATCCCGACACGGTCCGACAGTGCTGACAAGAGCGACGCCTTCACGCTGAGGCGCGCTATCGCCATGTTCCCGCTGTGCTCCGCCTCAGTCGCCTCACCCTGACCGATTTCCGCAACTACACCGCGCTGACCTGGCGCCCGGCGACGCGGATCAGCGTGCTGTACGGCCCGAACGGCAGCGGCAAGACCAACCTGCTGGAGGCGCTATCCCTACTGGTGCCCGGCCGCGGCCTGCGCGGCGCACGCCACGCCGAACTGGCGCGCCAAGGTGGCCCCGGCGGTTGGGCGGTCAACGCCCGCTTCCAAACCCGCAACGCCGAGACCGCCCCCGGCAACGCCGAGACCGCCCCCGGCAATGGCGATACCAGCCCGCGCAACCACCAGGCCAGCCCCGACAACCGCGAGATCAACATCGGCACCGGCTCGGACGCCGACACCGACCGCCGGGTGTTTCGCCTGGACGGCAGCAACCCACGCAGCCAGGCCGACATCGCCCGCCTGATCGCCGCGGTCTGGCTGACGCCGCAGATGGACCGATTGTTCCAGGATGGCCTGCCGGGCCGCCGCCGCTTCCTCGACCGCCTAGTGTGGGCGCTGGAGCCCGGCCACGCCCGCGAAATAGCGGCCCATGACACCGCCGTCCACAGCCGCAACCGCCTGCTGGCGCAGCGTGGCCCCGGAAGCGGGCCAACAAGCGGGCTTTTGGGCGGATCAGCGGACGGCCCAGGGGCCGCCGTCAGGGGTCCCCAGCACGGCTCCTGGCTGGCCGGCCTGGAAGACTCGATCGCCCGCCACGCCGTCGCCGCCTCCGCTGCCCGCCTCGACCTGGTGACCCGGCTCAACGCCCAGATCGAGTTCAGCCTCGCCACGGCATTCCCACCCAGCCACATCAGCCTGGCCTGCCCGATCGCCGAACGGCTGGCATCTCAGCCGGCATTGGCGGTGGAAGACTGGCTGCGCGCCGGCCTGGAGGCTGATCGGGCGCGCGACGCAGCGGCCGCGACGACCGCTCTCGGAGCGCACCGTTGCGACATGCGGCTGACCGATGTCGCCACCGGCACACCGGCCGCGCTGGCCAGCACCGGCCAGCAGAAGGCGCTGCTGATCGGCATCGTGCTGGCGCATGCCGGCCTGATCGCCTCGGCGCGCGGCTTTGCCCCGCTGCTGCTGCTGGATGAACCGGCAGTTCACCTGGACGCCGCCCGGCGCGCCGCGCTTTGGAACGTTCTGCTCGCGTTGCCGGCGCAGGCCATCGTCACCGGCACCGATGCCGACACCTTCCTGCCGCTGGCGGCGCACGCCGAGGCGCTGCTGACCGGCGATGGCGGCCTGCTCGCCGACAGTCGTTTTATTCGGTCCGAAACCGATCGAACCCCTGTCCCCGCAACCCGCTAGATGCTATCTATCTGGTGTCCTGATCCAGAAGTTCGCCGCACTTTGCGGCGGAGGTAGGGGATCAGCAGGCCACTGAAAAAAGCCAGGGTCGCGAGACTGATGTTCGCCAGATACGGCGAACGTCGGACTCGGGAAACTAGAGTATCAACCCAACCGCATGGAGTCGTCCCCCCGGCATGTCCGACAACGCCGCGCCGCCCCCCGATTCCGACCCCGAAGCCTATGACGCCGCCTCGATTTCGGTGCTCAAAGGCCTCGACGCCGTGCGCCGCCGCCCCGGCATGTATATCGGCGACACCGACGACGGTTCGGGGCTGCATCACATGGCGTTCGAAATCATCGACAACGCCGTCGATGAGGTCCAGGCCGGCTTCGCCTCTCGCGTCGAACTGACCCTGAACGGCGACGGCAGTGTTACCGTGCGCGACGACGGGCGCGGCATCCCGACAGACATCCACCTGGAAGAAGGCATTTCCGCCGCCGAGGTCGTGCTGACCCGCCTGCACGCCGGGGGCAAATTCAACCAGAACTCCTACAAGGTATCCGGCGGGTTGCACGGCGTTGGTGCCGCGGTGGTGAACGCGCTGTCGGAATGGATGGAGGTGCGGATCTGGCGCCTCGGCCAGGAACACCGCATCCGCTTCCAGCACGGCGATCCCGATGGCCCGCTGGAAATCGTCGGTCAGGCCGATCGCGGCAGCGGCACCGAGGTAACCTTCAAGCCAAGCCCCGGCACCTTCACCAAGACCGAGTTCGACTACACCCTGCTGGAACGCCGGTTGCGCGAACTCGCCTTCCTGAACTCCGGCATGACCATCGTGCTGCGCGACGAGCGCCACACTCCAGCGGTGGAAACCGAGATGCGATACGACGGCGGCCTGGTGGCCTTCGTCGAATGGCTGGATCGATCCAAGGTGGCGGTCTTTACCCCCCCGATCAGCCTGCGCACCGCTGATGATCAACTGGGAATCCGAGCGGAATTCGCGCTGTCATGGAATGATAGTTTCCACGAGACCATGCTGTGCTTCACCAACAATATCCCCCAGCGCGACGGCGGCTCCCACCTCGCCGGCTTCCGCCAGGCGCTGACCCGCGTGGTTACCAAATACGCCCAGAGCATGGGCAAGAAGGATTCGCTGGAACTGGTCGGCGAAGACATGCGCGAAGGCATGACCGCGGTGCTGTCGGTCAAGGTACCGGACCCGAAGTTTTCCTCCCAGACCAAGGACAAGCTGGTGTCGTCCGAGGTTCAGCCGGTTGTCCAGGCTGCGGTCGCCGATGCCGTGTCGCACTGGTTCGAGACCCACCCGAAGGAAGCCAAGGGCATCATCCAGAAGGTGATGGACGCCGCCGCCGCGCGCGAGGCCGCCCGCAAAGCCCGCGAACTGACGCGGCGCAAGGGCGTGCTGGATGTCTCCACGCTGCCCGGCAAGCTGGCCGACTGCCAGGAACGCGACCCCGCCAAGTGCGAGATCTTCATCGTCGAGGGTGACAGCGCCGGCGGCTCCGCCAAACAGGGTCGCGACCGCAAGTTCCAGGCGATCCTGCCGCTGAAGGGCAAGATCCTCAACGTCGAGCGCGCCCGCTTCGACCGCATGCTCGGCAGCCAGGAAATCGGCACCCTGATCACCGCGCTGGGCACCGGAATCGGTCCCGGCGCGGTCGAACAGGGCGGCTTCGACGCCGCCAAGCTGCGCTACCATCGTATCGTCATCATGACCGACGCCGACGTCGACGGATCGCATATCCGCACCTTGCTGCTGACCTTCTTCTTCCGCCAGATGCGCGACCTGATCGAGCGCGGCCACCTCTATATCGCCCAGCCCCCGCTATACCGCGCCAAGCGCGGCAACGACGAGCGCTACCTGAAGGACGATAACGCGCTGGAATCCTTCCTGCTCGACAAGGCCCTGGCAGACGCGCGCCTGACCTACGCCAACGGCGACGTGCATGAAAAGCAGGACCTGCGACGCGAGGTCAACCTGCTGCGCGAGGCGTCCAATAACCTGAAGCGGCTGTCCTCGGTGATACCGGTCGCGCTGCTGGAGCAGGCAGCGATCGCCGGCGTGCTGACCCCCGACGCGGTCCGCGCCACCGCCGCCGCGCCGGAATTCGCCACCCGCCTGAATGCGGTCTCGCTGCCGACCGAACAGGGCTGGGTGGTCAGCGCCGATAACGGCCTGACGCTGTCGCGCACCGTGCGCGGCGTGGCCGAACGCTACACCCTGGAACCGTCCGCCCTGCGCAGCGCCGAGGCCCGCTGGCTGGCGGAACGCACCACCGCACTGGCGCAGCGCTTCAGCGTCCCGGCCAAGCTGAAGCTGGATTCGCAGGAACCGACGGTGGCCGGCCCGGCCACGACCTATGACCGCATCATCGCGCACGGCAGGCGCGGCTTGTCGGTGCAGCGGTTCAAGGGGTTGGGTGAGATGAACCCCGACCAGCTCTGGCAGACCACGCTGGACCCTCGGGTGCGCACCCTGTTGCAGGTGAAGGTCGGGGATTCGGAGGACGCCGCGGAGGTGTTCAGCACATTGATGGGCGATGTGGTGGAGCCGCGGCGAGATTTCATTGTCGGGAACGCGTTGAAGGTGGCGAATTTGGATGTCTAGGATTGAGACTATCGGGCCCTGAATATGCATTGATCGCCGGCTTCGACCGAGCCCGAGCATGATGGCGATGCTATCGGGTGACATCTATGAACCTCCCGACAAAGCCGTGCCAAGGATTGGCCGACAGAACGTCCATTCCTTAGGTGAAACACTCCCCAGCCGGCCCGGTCTTGCTTTTCCTTCGCCGCACCGCGAGGTTCTGCTGCCGAAGGAAGGATTGCCACGCATGCCGACTGCTTCCGCGCGCCCCGGCGCGAAAATCTTCATTGACGGCGAGTCAGGCACCACCGGGCTTGGCATCCGTGACCGCCTGGCGGCGATGCCTGGGGTCAAGCTGGAAAGCCTGCCGTTCGAGCTGCGCCGCGACGTAGCCGCCCGGCGCGACATCATGGCGGCGGTGGATCTGGTGGTGCTGTGCCTGCCCGACGATGCGGCGCGCGAGGCGGCAGCGATGGCGGCCTCGCTGGGCGCCGGCGCGCCCAAGCTGCTGGACGCCAGCACGGCGCACCGGGTCGCGCCAGACTGGGTGTATGGGTTCGCCGAAATGGAACCGGACCAGGCCGGGCGGATCAGCGCGGCGCACAAAGTGGCCAATCCGGGCTGCTATCCGACCGGCGCCATCGGACTGCTGCGCCCGCTGCTGGATGCCGGCCTGATCCCGCCGGATTATCCGATCACGATCAACGCGGTGTCGGGCTACTCCGGCGGCGGCAAGGCGATGATCGAGGCGCACCGAACGGCGCACGGGCCGGCCTTCGAACTCTACGGTTTAAATCTCGAGCACAAGCATATCGGCGAAACCGAACGCTATGGCGGGCTGACCCGGCGGCCGATCTTCGTGCCCGCGGTCGGGCACTATCTGAAGGGCATGCTGGTGTCGATCCCGCTGCACCTCGATACGCTGCCCGGCAAGCCGCGCGGCGCCGATCTCGACGCCGTGCTGGCCGAACGGTATCGCGGCTGCGACCTGGTGCGCGTGGTAGACGCCGCGGCCGACGGCAAGCTGGAGCCGGAGGCGCTGAACGACACCGACCGGCTGGAACTCCGCGTGCATGCCAACGAAAAACACCGCCAGGCAGTGCTGGTGGCGCGGCTCGACAACCTGGGCAAGGGCGCCTCCGGGGCCGCCGTGCAGAACCTCGCCCTGATGCTCGGTCTGCATACCGGGGTCGGGGCGCGGGAGATGGCGGATGCCTGAGCGCTATGGCAGCATTTTCTCATTGCACGGGGTCACGCCGAGCATCGCCGACGATGCCTGGATCGCGCCGACCGCGGCGGTGATCGGGGATGTGGTGATCGGATCGCAGAGCGGGATATGGTTCCACTGCCTGGTGCGCGGCGACATGGGCATCATTCGCATCGGCGCGCGCACCAACATCCAGGACGGCACCGTCATCCACATCGATTCCGGCGGCATGGACACTCATATCGGCGACGATGTCACCGTCGGCCACAACGCGGTGATCCACGCCTGCACGCTGAAGCACCGAGCCTTCGTCGGCATCAGCGCCACCGTGCTGGACGGCGCGGTGATCGAGGAAGGCGGCATGCTGGCCGCCGGAGGCCTGCTGACGCCGGGCAAGGTGATCGGGCCGAACGAGATGTGGACCGGGTCACCGGCCAAGCTGCGCAGGGTGATGGACGCCGAGGAACGCGCCAGGTTCGACCGCAACGCGGTGGTCTATCGGGATCTGGCGAAGCAGTTCCTGTCCGGACTGAAGGTCGTCGCCTGAACCGCCCGGCGCATCCGGCCGGCCGCGGCGGTCACGGCATTGCACTGCGTGCGGGCCGCAACCCCGAAGCCAGCGGCAGCGCGAAGGCGCACAGCGCCGCCATCACCCAGAAGCCGGCGGCGCCAAAGTCGGCATACAGCGTGCCCGAAGCCACCGTCAGCAGCGCGGTCGCCGCGCCGACGGCGACCGTGCTGTAGAACGCCTGGGCGGTCGCGGCCAGTTCCGCCGGCACCAGGGCGCCGATCAGCCGCATGCAGGCCAGGTGCTGCAGGGCGAAGGTCAGCCCGTGCAGCGGCTCGACCAGCGCCGACGCCAGGGTCGAAGTGGTCTCGGCCAGCACCGCCCAGCGCAGGATTCCGGCGGCGGCGGCCAGCATCGACGCGGTCGCCGGGGTCAACCGGTCGAGCAGCCAGGGGCCGATGAACAGGAACACCACGACCTCGGCGGCGACCGATTCGGACCACAGCAGGCTGATGGTGGCATCGCCGATGCCCAGGCTTTCCCAGTGGATGACGATGAAGCCGTCGTGCATCGCGTGGCTGCCCTGGATCAGCGCCGCCACCAGCATCAACCGGCGGAATGCCGGCAGCCGCAGCAGCAGCCGGACTCCGCCGGACCGAGCCGGCGGCGCGAACATTGGGGTTGGCGCGGGATTGGGCAGGCGATGCGCCCACCAGGCGGCGAGGCCGAGCAGCAGGCCGTTGAGCCAGATGATGGCGTTCAGCCCGAAGCGGGCGACGGCGGGGCCGGACAGCAGCGTGCCCAGTATGAACGCTGCCGATCCGGCACCCCGCACCCAGCCGTATTCGAAGCGACGGGTTTCGGGGTCGGGCATGGCCGCTGGGGGAATTTGATCGTCGATTGCCTGCGCGGTCGGGCGGCCGATCGCGGCGCGCAGCGTCAGGGCGTCGGCGATCGGATTGATCGGCGCCAGCACTGACGCGTGTGCCACGCTGACCAGCAGCAGCAGCCAGACGCCCTGCGCCGGCAGGTAGAGAAACGCGATGCCACAGGCGCCGGCGATGAAACCCACCAGCACAAGCCGCGGGGCGGCCAGCCGATCGGCCAGGCGAGCGCCGAGTGGGCCGGCGAGCAGGCGCATCGCGGTACCCGCGGCCAGTACCACGCCGATCGCCTCCGGCCGCAGTGCTCGGCCGGCGAGGAACGCGGCGAAGAACGGCGAGGCCACTCCGAACGCGGCGAACAGCGCGGCATACAACGCCAGGAAGCGCGGCAAGGCCCGAGCCTGGGTGGTCATGGCGGCTGGATTGTCATGCGGCCTGGATGGTCATGCCGGCGGCCGGCGCAGCCGGTGCGAAGCCGCCATTGATTTCGCGGCGCCGTCCACTGACATAAGGGGGCGAAAACGGAGATCGCCTGCATGAACTTCGCCGCCACCGGAAATGTCTTCACCGCGTCCGACACCGCCGCCCGCCTGGCCCGGCTGCGTCGCCTGGCGTGGCTGATCGACGGCGCCTTCGGATTGCCGGGCACGCGGTTCCGGTTCGGCCTGAACAGCGTGATCGGGCTGCTGCCGGTGGGCGGCGACGCGGTGCTGGGGGCACTGTCGCTCTACATCATCTACGAAGCCGCCAAGCTTGGCCTGCCGAAGCACCAGCTGGGCCGGATGCTGGCCAACGTCGGCATCGAGGTGCTGGGCGGCAGCGTGCCGATCGTCGGCGACCTGTTCGACATGGCGCTGAAGGCAAATCTGCGCAATCTGGCGATCATCGAGGACCACCTGCGCGGATCGAACTGGCGCTGACGCAAGCGGACTGTCAGGAGGCCTTTCGTGCCGCCTTTTCGCCGTTCTCGCCATACCTCATGCCCTCCAGCTTGAGGCCGTCGGGGTCGAGGAAGAACACCGCATAGTAATCCTCGTAGTATTCCCCGGCCGGGTCGACGATCTCGGCCTTGAGGTCGTTGCGCAGGAACGCATCCAGGTCGTCGACGTCCTTCCGGCTGCGCAGCCGGAAGGCGTAGTGATGCAGGCCGACCTCACCGAGCTGATACCTCCGGTTGCCAGCCCGGGGCTCGGCCTGGCCGATCCAGAACAGCGTGTGGCCATTGCTCCATCCAGTGGCTCCGGGATAGTCCGCCTCGACCTTGAAGCCGAGGAACGTCAGCAGCTTTCCGTAAAACAGCTTCGACTTTTCGTAGTCGCTGACCCTGATCGACAGGTGATCGATTCCGACGACGCGTGCCATGTTCTGCCCCTTGCGGTTTGTGCAGGCACAACGCGTAACCCAGCCGTCTGTTGCCGTGCCCCGATCACGCCACCACCGGCACGATCAGGCGCAACAGGTGTCGGCGCTATGCGTGTCCGGCGGCCACCACCGTCTCGCGTTCGCCGGTCAGTCGCCCGACCAGTTCCTCGAGTTGGTAAAGGTCGCGGAATTGGATGCTGAGCTCGCCGCCGCCCCGGCGTGTGGTGCTGATGGTGACCCGGCTGCCAATCGCTTCGCTGACCCGATGCTCCAGCGCGGCGACGTCGAGCTTCTTGGGCGGCGGCTGGCGCGGTTGGCCGCGGGCGACGACGGACTTGTTGACCAGCGCCTCGGTCTGGCGCACCGACATGCCGCGCTTGCGCACCTGCTCGGCCAGCGCCTCGGGGTTCGGGGCGTTGATCAACGCCCGTGCGTGACCCGATGACAGCGACCCCGATCGGACGTCGCGGACCACCGGTTCCGGCAGGCGAAGCAGCCGAATGGTGTTGCCGATATGGCTGCGCGACTTGCTGACCGCCAGACCCAGCGCTTCATGCGTGAGGCCGAAATCCACCAGCAGGCGCTGATAGCCTTCGGCTTCCTCGATGGCGTTCAGGTCCTGGCGCTGCAGGTTTTCCACCAGCGCCACCACCGCGGTATCGCTGTCGTCCATATCGCGTGCAATCGCCGGAATCTCGTTCAATCCGGCCTGTGTCGCGGCACGGAACCGGCGCTCGCCGGCGACGATCTGATAACGATTCGGTTCGCTCGGATGGGAGCGCACCAGGATCGGCTGCAAGACGCCCTGCACGCGGATCGATTCGGCCAGGCTTTCAAGCTCGTCAGGATTGAAGTCGGTGCGAGGTTGGAATGGATTGGCATCGATCTGGTCGATCGGAATGGTGGCGACCGAGACGGACTTTTCGCCATTCATCGGCATCGAAACATCGCCCAGCAACGCGGCCAGGCCGCGACCCAGCCTTGGCGGTGTGTTCTTGCTAGCCATCAGTGCCCACCTGGTCCGGCATTGCGATTTTTTCTTTCCTCAAAATCTCGGCGCCCAGGGCTGTATAGGATAGCGCGCCCGCCGACTTCGGATCGTAAACGATGACCGGAAGCCCGTGGCTCGGAGCCTCCGAGACCCGGATGTTGCGCGGCACCGTGGTGTCGAACACCCAGTCACCGAAATGGTCACGCGCATCTTTTTCCACAAGGCCGGACAGGCTATTGCGGCGGTCGAACATGGTCAGCAGGATGCCCGACAGCCGCAGGCCTGGATTGAACCGCCGGCGCACCGCCTCGATCGTGTGCATCAGGCTGCTGATCCCCTCCAGCGCGTAGAATTCACACTGCAACGGAACGATGACGCCGCCCGAGGCGACCAGCGCGTTCAGCGTCAGCAAACCGAGTCCCGGCGGGCAATCCAGTAGGATGACCTGAAACGGCGCGAATGCCGGCAGCGTGGTCAGCGCGGCCTTGAGGCGAAACTCGCGCTTTTGTTCCGGAACCAGTTCGATTTCCGCTCCGGCCAGGTCGGAATCCGAAGCGATCAGCGACAGGTTGGGCAGCACCGTCGGCAGCAGCGCATGGTCAGCAAGTTCGCCTTCCATCAGCAGGTTGTAGGTTCCGCCGTGTCGCTCCGTTCGGCTGATGCCGAGCCCGGTGGAGGCGTTGCCTTGCGGGTCCATGTCGATCAGCAGGACGGCCAGCCCGGCATCAGCCAGCGCGGCCGCCAGGTTGACCGCCGTCGTGGTCTTGCCCACGCCGCCCTTCTGATTGGCCACGGCAAGAACGAGCGGTTTGGTGGTGACGGCACCGGAAGTATTCAGCGCATTGGTGTCCCGAGTCTGAGGTCGTACCGATTCGATGGCGGCGACGCGGCAGTCATAGCGCAATTTCGCGCGCTTCACCACGCGTCGCCTCCGTGCGGTTGAGCCTCCCTACGGTTGAGCCTCCGCGTGGTTGAGCCTCCGCGCGGATTGGCCGTCGCGGTTAGTCGGCTGTGCCGACCACCGCGCCGGCTTGCAGCAGGGCGGCAATCTCGGACGGCGAATATCCGGCCTCGGCCAACACCTGCTGCGAATGTTCGCCGAGGCGCGGCGACTGTCGGTGGATGCCGCCACGCGCGCGATCGGGCCCAAACTCGATCGGCAGCGCCGGCAGGCCGACCTTCTTGCCTTCGGCGCCGCCGATGCGGGAGATGAAGACGTCGAGCAATCCGCCGGTCGCCAGCAGATGCGGGTCGGTGAACAGATCGCCCGGCTGACCGACCCTGGCCCAGGACACGTTGGCTCGCTGGCAGCGATCTTCGACGTCGGATTGGGGGATTTCCGCCAGCACCTGGCGCAACGCCGGGATCAGCCAGGCGCGTTCTCCCAGGCGCGCCAGGTTGGTGCCCAGCCGCGGATCGGCGGCCAGTTCATGCAGCGAGAATTGCTCGATGAAGCGCACCCATTGCTGATCCGACGTCACGCCGATGAACAGTTGGCCGCCACCGGCGGTGCCGAACACCTCATAGATCGCCCAGGCACCGCGCCGAGCCGGCATCGGTCGGGCCTCCAGGCCGGTTGCGGTCATGCCGGCCATATGGGTGCTCATCAGGAACGCCGCGCTCTCGAACAACGCGCTGCCGACGCGTTGCCCCTTGCCGGTCTGTTCACGCTCACGCAGCGCGGCCTGGGCGGCGACCACGCCGAATACCGCGCCCAGGATGTCGATCACCGACGCGCCGGCGCGCAGCGGCTGACCGACCGGGCCGGTCATGAATGCAAGCCCGCTCTGGAATTGCACCACCTCGTCAAGCGCCGGGCGATTCTCGTACGGACCGGCGAGATAGCCTTTCAGCGCCAGGTAGATCAGCCGCGGATTCAGCGGCGCGAGCTGGTCATAGCCGCAGCCCAGCCGTTCCATGGTGCCGGGTCCATAGTTTTCCAGCACCAAATCGACCCCGGGCACCAGTCGGTGGATCACCGCCTGCCCGTCCGGGTGCTTCAGGTCCACCGCCAGGCTGCGCTTGTTGCGGCTGAACGCCGCGAAGAACCCGGCCGCGAAGCCGCCCAGGCCGCGGGTGTGGTCGCCGTTCGGCGCCGGCTCGACCTTGATCACGTCGGCGCCGAGTTCGGCGAAGATCAGACCGGCGGTCGGGCCCATCACCGTGTGGCTGAATTCAAGCACGCGGAGTCCCGCGAGCGGCGCTGCCGGCATCACGCCGGGTTCGTAACGATACCGCAGGCTGAATCAGCCATCGTCGTCCTCCTGTGCCGCGGCCGGTGACCGGCGGACCCCGGATGGCGGATACGGTTCAATCGGCAGGAAAATACCGGTTCGGCGGTCTTGGCAAGCCGAGGTTCTCCCGCAGGGTGCGGCCTTCGTACTCCTTGCGGAACAGACCGCGGCGCTGCAGTTCGGGCACGACAAGGTTGACGAAGTCGTCCAGGCCGCCGGGAACATAGGGGAACATCACGTTGAAACCGTCGCAGGCGCCGGTGTCCAGCCATTCCTGCATCTGATCGGCGATCGATGCGGCGGTGCCGGTGAAAGCAAGTCCGCCATAGCCGCCGGCGATCTGGGCGAGCTGGCGCACCGTCAGGTTGTCGCGCCTGGCGCGATCGATCACCCGCTGGCGGCCGCTCTTGCTCTGGTTGGTTTCCGGGATCTCCGGCAACGGGCCGTCGAGGTCGAAGCGCGACGCATCGACACCGAGGGCGATCGACAAGGATCCCATGCCGCTGTCGGGATGCACCAGGCTGTCCAGCAGGTCACGCTTGCGCTGCGCCTCGGCCATGGTGTCGCCGACGACGACAAGCGCGCCGGGCAGGATCTTGATGTGGTCGGGGTCGCGGCCGACGGCTCGCGCGCGAGCCTTGACGTCGGCATGGAAGGCTTGCGCGTCCGCCATTGGACCGCCGGCGGCGAACACCATTTCGGCGGTCTCGGCGGCGATCTGGCGGCCGGCCTCGGACGCGCCGGCCTGCACGATGACCGGCCAGCCCTGCACCGGTCGGGCGATGTTCAGCGGGCCGCGAACCGAGAAGTGCTCGCCCTTGTGGTGCAGCAGGTGCATACGTTCGGGATCGAAATATATTCCCGTCTCGACGTCGCGGATGAAGGCGTCGTCGGCCCAACTGTCCCACAGGCCGGTGACAACATCGTAGAACTCGCGCGCCCGGGCGTAGCGTTCGCCGTGTTCGACGTGGCTTTCCAGGCCGAAGTTGCGCGCGGCCTCGGGGTTCGAGGTGGTGACCAGGTTCCAGCCGGCGCGGCCGTTGCTGATGTGATCGAGCGAGGCGAACTTGCGGGCGATGTGATAGGGGTCGTTGAAGGTGGTGGACGCGGTCGCGATCAGCCCCAGCCGCTCGGTCAGCACCGCGAGGGCGGGCAGCAGGGTCAGCGGATCGAATGACGTGGTGGTCGCGCTGCGCTTCAGCGCGTTCATCGGCATGTTCAGTAGCGCCAGATGGTCGGCCATGAAGAAGGCATCGAACTTGCCGCGTTCCAGGGTCCGGGCGAAGCCGGCGATGTCGCGGAAATTGAAGTTGGCGTCGGGATGGGCACCGGGATAGCGCCACCACGAGGTGTGGATACTGACCGGGCGCATGAAGGCGCCCAGCCGCAATTGCCGCCGCTCTGGCATGGGTTCGGCTCCGATCTGTTAGCCGCAGACTACTGGTTTACCGCGCCGCTTCAAAGCTGGCGCACCCGGGGCATGATTTCGGTGGCGAAGCGTTCCATCTCGGCTTCGAACGGCTGGAATTGCAGCATGAACAACTCGATGCCGGCGTCGCCGAATTGGCGGATGCGCAGGGCAACCTGATCGTAGCTGCCGACCAATCCGGCCGCGGTGCCACCGTTGCTGCCCACCCGCGGCGTCTTCGACATGGTGGCCGCCATGACCGAGGCAGGATCGGTGTTGGCGCGCTGCACCTCGCGGATCGGCGCGTCCAGTTTCGCTAGGTCGGCGAGGCGGACCAGCACGGCCTGGGCGCGGGCCTCGGTGTCGCGGGCGATGACGAAGGCGGACAGCCCGAATTGCAGCGGCCGCCCGGCGCGCGGGCGCGAGCTGACATCGGCAATTAGGGCCCGCACATCGGACAAAGGCTGGCCGTTGATGAACCAGACATCGCCATGATCGGCGACCAGTGCGCGGGCTGGTTCCGATTCGCCCCCGACATAGATTTTCGGCCGCGCGCGATACGGATCGGCGGGACGCAGCGTGTAGTCATCGATGTTGAAGTAGCGGCCGCGGAAGCTCACCGTTTCGCCGCGCATCAATGGTTCGACCACGGCAATCCATTCCCGGCCGTAACCGTAACGTTCGTCGTGCGGGGCGAACGGGATGCCGGCCTTTTCCAGCTCCGGCATGTTCCAGGCGTTGACCAGATTGAGCGCGAAGCGACCGCGGCTGATATGCTCGATCTGCAGCGCCATCTTGGCCAGCACGACCGGGTGATACAGATAGGGCTTGATGGCGGCGATGATCTCGATGCGGCTGGTGACCGCGGCCAGCGCGGCGGCCGAGGTCCACGCCTCCAACTGATCGTTCGGCGCATGATGGGGGTTGATGGTGTGCTGCGCCACAAGCGTGCTGTCGTAGCCCAGTCGCTCGGCCTGCTGGATCAGCGCCAGGTTGCGCGGCCACGACGCGTCGTAGGGTTCTTCCGGGTCCTGCAAGGCGCCGCGGCTGCCGTGAACCAGTGCCCAGATTCCGAACCGCATGCCGGCCTCCCGTTGCGTCTGTATCCGAGCCGGGGCGGGCTGTCGAGCGAGCGGCAATGTGGTAGGCCACTGCGATGCCGGGCGATGATCAGGAGCCGCTGCAATGGACGACGAACTGCGACACCTTGGCCGCCTGATCGACGCCGCGGAGCGGATCGTGCTGTTCACCGGCGCCGGCATCAGCACCGAGTCCGGTATCCCCGACTTCCGCAGCCCGGGCGGCATCTGGACCAAACAGACGCCGATCGATTTCGCCGACTTCTTGCGCTCCGACGAGGCCCGCCGGGAGACCTGGCGCCGTCGCTTCGCGATGCAGCCGGTGTTGCGCCATGCCGCGCCCAACCGCGGTCACCGCGCGGTGGCGGAACTGATCCGCGGTGGCCGGACGGCGGCGGTCATCACCCAGAATATCGACGGGCTGCACCAGGATTCCGGCATTCCCGACGACAAGGTCATCGAACTGCACGGCAACACCACCTACGCGCACTGCCTGGACTGCGGCACGCGCTACGAGATCGAGGCGTTGCGGGTCGATTTCGAGAACGATCGCATCGTGCCGCATTGCGCATGCGGCGGCTGGGTCAAGACGGCGACCATCTCGTTCGGCCAGTCGATGCCGATCGAGGCGATGCGGCGGGCGGAAAACGAAACCCTGCAGGCGGATCTGTTCATCGCCATCGGGTCGTCGCTGGTGGTCTATCCGGCCGCCGGGTTTCCCGAACTGGCGAAGCGCAACCGGTCGGCCCTGGTCATCGTCAACCTACAGCAGACCGGGCTGGACGATGTCGCCGACCTGGTGCTGAACCGACCGATCGGCGATACGCTGGGGGCGGTCGTCGGAGTGGATTAGAGCATCAATCGGTTCAGGTTGAACCGATGATGCTCTGCAACTCATTATTCACGAGGGCTATTCACACTTTGGGTGATGCCACCAAAAGGGATCGCACTCTGTGGATAGCAAGCTGTATTTTTGCAGGTTAAAGAGGCTTGGTCAGGGGGCACCGCCTGACACTCCCGCTAGAGAGGGCGCACAGATGGGAAATGGTACGGCTGCCCTCGATTGGCGCATCGGCCTGTGACCCGTCGCAGCACCCGAAAGGGGGGCGCAGCTTTGGGGTCAAGATACGATGCTGTGCGCCGCTCCGCGGAGCCGTGCCGTGCCGGCGTCGTGTCATCGGTTCGCAGGATGCGAACCATGACCCGCCCTTGGGGCAAGGCGTGGAGGGGCCAAAGGCCGCACTTGATGTCGGGAGCCTGGCCGTAACGACGGGGCAAATGAGGCGGGACAAGTAACCGGTTCGTCCGACATTAAATTATGTAATTGAAAACATATCTCCTCTATGGTATGATGATCAATGGCTTGGATTGTCATCTTCCATGAGACATTCGACGCCGAATTTTTAGGACTGCCTCGTGACGTGCAGACGGCACTCGCGGCAAAGGCGCGCCTGTTGGAAAGCATCGGGCCATTGCTGGGCCGTCCTCACGTGGATTCGCTCAAGAACTCCAAGCACAGCAACATGAAGGAGTTGAGATTCGATGCGGGCGGCGGCGTCTGGCGGGCAGCGTTCGCATTCGATACGGCCCGGCGGGCAATTGTTTTGGCGGCTGGCAATAAGTCCGGAGGGAGCGAAGCGCAATTCTACCGCCGGCTGATCGCCACGGCGGACAAGCGGTTTGACGATCATCTCGCGCGACAGAAGAAGGGAGACTGACCATGGCAAGGACATTGGACGAAGTGATCGGCAGCCTGCCGTCCGATCAGCAGGAAGAGATTGCGGTTGCCGCCTCGCAACTCCTTGAGGAGGAGATGACTTTGCGCGACCTGCGCAAGGCCCATGAACTCACCCAGGTGCGGATGGCTGAAGCGCTGCATATCTCACAGGACGGCGTGTCGCGGATCGAAAAGCGCAGCGACTTCCTGCTCTCGACGCTCCGCTCCTACGTAGAGGCCCTGGGCGGGAAATTGCGGCTCATGGCCGAGTTTCCCAACCGCAAGCCGGTCACCATCGCCGGGCTGGACAGCCTAGCGGCACAAGCCAAGCCGCAGCGCCGCGGGCGCAAGTCACTGGATGAGCGTCAGCCCTAAAGGAGCGCAATAACGGTCATTATACAAAAGAAATATAAATGAACACGCGGTCGGCGGGACCTAGAACAGCAGCACAAATTATATGCCGGGTTTCAAGCCCTTTTAGGCCCGGTGATGGGCGGTGCTATCGAAGAAATTGTAGCGGTGGCCGATTTCGAACTATCAGACGAAGCTGCGCGTCCGTTCGTTGAATTCATCACTGGGTCAACGTGAGACCCGCTTTTATTGCCCGATGGAGGGCGGACCCAGTTGCTGAAGCTCGGGATTATCCCAGATTATGACCGTTGCGGATAGTGCTCGTGCTGCATACGCGGGAGCTTGCTATCACTCGCCGGGCCCGGTCTCGGCGTTTCCCTGTGGTAGCGACGCAGCCTGGCTGACCGGACTGCGCCCCGCCTGATACAGAGTTCATTAGTACGACTTCGGCAAGTCCAGCACCCGTTCCGCCAGATAGCTGAGGATCAGCTCGCGACTGACCGGAGCGAGCCGCGGCAGCATGCTTTCGCGGAACAGCCGTTCAACGTGATATTCCTGCGCATAGCCCATGCCGCCATGGGTCAGCACCGCCTGTTCAGCGGCGTGATAGCCGGCCTCCGCCGCCAGGTATTTCGCGGCGTTGGCCTCGGCGCCGCATTCCCGCCCGGTGTCGTACAGCCAGGCCGCCTTGAAGGTCAGCAGATTGGCGGCTTCCAGTTCCGCCCAGTTCTTCGCCAACGGGTGCTGGATGCCCTGGTTCTGCCCGATCGGGCGGTTGAACACCACGCGTTCGCGGGCGTACCGCGTCGCCTTGGCGAGCGCCGCGCGGCCGATGCCGACGGCCTCGGCGGCGAGCAGCACGCGTTCGGGGTTGAGCCCGTGCAACAGGGCGCGGAACCCCTCGCCTTCCTCACCGATGCGGTCCTCGACCGGGACGCGCATGTCCTCGAAGAACACCATGTTCGAATCGACCGCGTGGCGGCCCATCTTGTGGATCAGCCGCACCTCTGCGTGGGTCTTGTCGAGGTCGGTGTAGAACAGCGTCATGCCGTGCGATTTGCGTTTCACCTTGTCCAGCGGCGTGGTGCGAGCCAGCAGCAGGATCTTGTTGGCGACCTGGGCGGTGGAGGTCCAGATCTTGGTGCCGTTGATGCGGTAGTGATCACCGTGCAGGTCGGCCCGGGTGGTGATCTCGGTGGTGTTGAGCCCGGCGTTCGGTTCGGTCACGCCGAAGCACGACTTGTCCTTGCCCTCGATCAGCGGCGGCAGCATGCGCGCCTTCTGCGCCTCGGTGCCGTACACCACGACAGGGTTGAGGCCGAAGATGTTGATGTGGATGGTGCTCGCCCCGCTCATGGCGGCGCCGGACTCGGCGACCGCTTGCGCCAGGATGGCCGCTTCGGTGATGCCGAGGCCGGCGCCCCCGTAGGCCTCGGGCATGGCGATGCCGAGCCACTGGCCGGCGGCCATGGCGTCGAAGAAGGCATGGGGGAAGGTCGCGCTAGTGTCACGCTCCAGCCAGTAGGTGTCGTCGAAGCGGGCGCACACGCGCAGCACCTGTTCGCGGATTTGCTGTTGCGCTTCGGTGAATGCGAAGTCCATTGCGGCGACCCCTTTCAGGCTGCATCGGCGGATGCGATCATACCGCGCGATGGGATTTTGGCGAAATCGACGCGACGAAAGGAAACTGGGATGGGGCTGTTGGACAAATTGCGTGGCCCCAGCGCCGCTGCGTCATTCGGCTGGCTGGAAACCGACGACCTGTCCGGGTTGCTGGACAGTGCGTCCCCGCCGCTGCTGATCGATGTCCGGGAACCAGCGGAATACACCGGGCCGCTCGGGCATATCGAGACCGCGCGCAACATCCCGCTAGGCGACATCGCGACGCGCGCCGCCGATCTGTTAGCGGAACGACGACCGCTGGTGCTGGTTTGTCATACCGATCGGCGGTCGGCGGCGGCGGCGGAGCAACTAGCGCGGGCGGGAGGCACCGACATCAGGGTGCTGCGCGGCGGCATGGTGGGGTGGCGGTCTCGTCGCGTGGACTGACCGAGTGGCCTATTCGTCGTCCCGCGCCGATCGCCAATGCGCCAGTCGAGCCTGCAACGCCTCGCGTTCGACGGCGGTCAGCTTGTTCCGCGCGTCCCTGGAATAAGCCACCGCCTGCACCTGCCATTCGTTGCCGCTTGCGTGTTCCGCCGCCAGCGTCAGCCAGGTCGCCGCCTCCACCAGATCGTAGCTGCCGTCGAGCCCGATCATGATGGCGTAGCCCAGCATACCGGCCGCCACCGGGTCCCCCGCCTCGGCCGCCTTGCGTTCCCATTGCAGCATCCGCGCGTCGTCGGCCGGCGCGCCGTCGCCGTTGGCATAAGCGATCGCCAACTTGCGTTCAGCCGAGGCGATGCCGCGGTTGGCGGCGACGCCGTAATGCCGCACCGCCTCGGCGCGGTCGCGCGACAGGTCGGCGGAGCCCCGCCAATACAGGTCGCCGATCTTCTCCTCGGCCAGCGGTTCGCCATGATCGGCCGCCAGTCGATACCAGCGCAGCGCCACCAGATCGTTGCGCGGCTGTCCCAATTCGCCACATCGGGCGATATCACCAAGCCGCATCTGCGCGGCCGTCACGTTGCTGTTGCCGGCGAGTTGATACCAGGTCAGCGCCTCATTGGCGTCACGCGCCACGCCGGTTGCCTCCTCATACGACCGGCCAAGCGCGAACCAGGCCGGCGTAAAGCCCAGCGCGGCGGACCGACGATACCAAGCCAGCGCGGTCTGGCTGGATCGTTCTCCAACCCATCCGGTCGCGTAGCCGTCGGCCAGATCGAACGCCGCCGACCCGACGCCGGCGGCGGCGGCTGCCTGATATAGTTTTGTCGCCGTTACATTATCGCGCGCCACGCCATCGCCGCGATGATACATCCGGGCCAGTTCATTTGTAGCAAGACCGCAACCATGATCCGAGGCGTGATGCAACAGTGCGATTGCCCCGGCGGTGTCCCGGGCCACGCCGGTTCCGTGCAGCAGCAGCATCGCGAGATGGAAGCGCGCGAGCGCCAGTTCGCGGCCTCGGTAGGTGGCGGCGTCCTCGGTCAGGAACGCCGCGTCCTTGGCGGCGGCGTCGATCGCGATGCGCAGCCATTTCGCGGCGTCCGCGGGATCGGCGTCGTCGACGCCCACGGCTGCGGCGGCCAGCGCGTGGCCATGTTCGGCGGCATCCAGCAAATAGTCGTGCGCCTGCTCGGGGTCGCGCGCCACCCCCCTGCCCTGGGCGTAGATCTCGGACAGCAGATACATTGATTCCGCATCGCCATGATCAGCCGAACGCTTGAGCCAGGCGGCTTGTTCGAGCGGATCGCGCGGTGTGCCGATGCCGTCGCCGAACGCCAAACCGAGTAGACGTTCCGCTATCGGGTCATTCTGCTGGGCCGCCCAGATATACAGGGTGAACGCGCGCACCGGATCGCGGTCAACGCCAAATCCTCGTTCATACAGCAGGCCGAGCCGGACCTGGGCCAACGCGAAGCCATGATCCGCCGCCCTCCGGTACCAGGCAGCCGCTTGCGCCGGGGCGGGCGCCCCGGTTCGACCGGTTTCGAGATACAGCCCAAGATTGGCCTGTGCCCAAGGGTTGTCCTGCTCAGCCGCGCGGCGCGACCATTCCACCGCCAGCGCCCAGTCCCGCGGCAGTCCGTCGCCGTAGGCATAGATCACGCCGAGCGCTGCCTCGGCCTCGGCGTCGCCCGCGTCGGCGGCCTGGCGAAGCAGCGACGCGGCGCGTTCGGGGTCCTTCTCGATGCCGTTGCCCCGCAGCAGCAACAGTCCGAGTTCCCGCCGCGCCGCGTCCGAACCGAGATCCGCGGCGCGGCCGAACCAACGCGCCGCCTCCGCCGCGTCGGGCGGCGTGTCGATGCCGTCGGCGTACATCCGACCGATCTCGGTCGCCGCCGCGACGTCGCCATCGACCGCCTTGTGCATCAGGTCGTTCCACTGCCGATAGACCACCGCCGGCCTGGGCGACTGCGGCAGCGCCGGGCCGCCGGACGGCGAGGGCGAGGCCAGCCCGGCGGGGACCCAGGCCGTCAAGACGATGGCGACCGAGGCGCAGACGGCGCGATACATGCGTGATGACTCCTCACGATTTCGTGCATATCACCGCATGTAGACACGAAAGTGAAGTTATTTCTGCCGCAAAATCGCCATGATACCGGTAACGTATCGTTACGCCTGGGCGAGCGCCGCCGACCACGGCGACGCCACATCGCTTATACCGGCACGAGTGCCATCCGGTTCGACGACGATGAAGTTCGGGCAGGCGAAGTTGATCGGCATCACGCCATGCTCGACCAATACGGTGGGACCATCGGCGGTCAGCGCGGCGATCACCTCGGGATCCAGCCGCCGGTCGGCGGACACGTGGTCGGGATCGGACACATCGATCCGCGGGTGATGCGCGGCTTGTTGCGGGTCCATGGCAAAATCGGTCAGGAATGCCAGCATCTGGCTGACCGAGGCGAGGATCCGCCGGCCGCCCGATGCGCCCCCCGCCAGGAACGGCCCGGCGTCGTCGCGCAGCAGGATCGGCGACATGTTGGTCAGCGGCCGCTTGCCGCCGGCGATCGAGTTCGGCTGACCGGGGCGCGGATCGAACCACATGACGCCGTTGTTCAGCAGCACGCCCGAGGTCGGCAGCACCACCCGGCTGCCCATCGACGACAGCAGGGTCGTGGTCATCGCCACCATGGTGCCTTCGGCATCGACGACCGACAGATGGGTCGTGCAGGTGTCGGCTGCCAACGGGTCGGCGTCGCCCAACCCTTCGAGACGTTCCTTGTAGGCTTGTTTCATCGCCCGGGCGAAGGCCACATACCAGGCAGCATCCGGTTTGCCGCCGACACGAACTGCCGCCATCTGCCGCAGCACGCTGATCATTGTCGGCGCCGCGGTCAGGCTGCCGGCCTGTTGCAGCGTGTGGCCGCGCCAGGGGAACTGCGTCGCCGGACGCAACACCGCCTGGCACGACCGCAGATCACCGGCGTCGAGCAATCCGCCCATCGCCCTGACGTCGGCGATGATGGCCCCGGCCAGGTCGCCTTCGTATTGATCGCGCAGACCGTAACGGCCAAGATGGGCCAGCGTGTCGGCCAGTGCGCCGAGCCGGAAGAACCCTGGCGAGCCTTGGTATGGCGCCACCGGGGGCAAGCCGTCGGGCAGGTAGATGCGGGCGCTTTCGGCATAGCGGCGCAGCACCGAGGCGGACGCGCCGACCTTCAAGGTGGTGTACCAATCCTGCGGCAGTCCGCGCTGAGCCAGGGCGATGGCCGGGGCGATCACCTCGGCCAGCGGCAGCTTGCCCCAGGTGCTGTGCATCTTCTCGTAGCCGGCGGTCGAGGACGGGATGGCGAAGCTGAGCGGGCCGTGGATGTTGGCGTCATCCTCGACTTCCGGCCAGGCGAACAGGTCGCGCTTGATCCGCCCGGTGAGCCGGAAGGCGCTTGGGTCAAGCCGTCGCGGTGCCACCGGACCGAAATCCACCACCTCCGCCATCGGCTGTCCGGCGCGATGTACCAACGCGAAGCCGATGCCGCCGAGGCCGGAGTTCCACGGTTCCACCGCCGCCAATGCCAAGGCTGTCGCCACCGCGGCATCCACCGCGTTGCCGCCGGCGTCCAGCATCGCCACCCCGGCCTCGGCCGCGCCGCGCACCTGGGAGACGACGATGCCGCGCCGGCCGCGTGCCATCGGCTTCGAAACGACCCAGTTCTGGGTGACGTGGGGTGATGGGGAATAGCTCATGCTTGGGGCTCCGGCCAGCGGGTGAACGCGCGCATCTAGCGCACCCCCCAGGTCGCACCGAGTCAAGCTTTTGCGGCGGCCCCGGCGGGGGTTTGCCAAACCGAGGCCGCCTCGCCTATCCAGGCGCCGGCGCTTTCGCCGCAACCCATCCAACATGCGCATGCCCAGCAGCGCGCGTTGTTACCCGGCACACCGGGTCTGGAAGTCCGCATGCGGCCTGTCGGTTCGACGCATCTGCTGTTGCCTTTCAGCCGCGCGGTCAGCCAGTTCGATGACCCAACGTTTCGCCGCGTGCTGTTGCTCAGCATTGCCTGGTCGGCGGTCTGTTTCGCGCTCTTGCTGGCAGCCTCGATCGGGATCGTGCACCGCATCCTGGAGCTGCACGGCTGGTGGGCCTGGGGCGCCGACCTGCTGGGTTCGATCGCCACCTCGCTTGTGGCGCTGTGGCTGTTCTTGCCGGTCGCGGCGGCGATCGGCACGCTGTATTTCGACCGCATCGCGGCCTCGGTCGAGCATCGGTTCTATCCCTGGCTGCCGCCGCCGAACGGCGCCTCGCTGCTGGCCCAGGCATGGGACGGCATCGCGGTCGCGCTGCGGGTGCTGGGCCTGACCCTGGTTGCGTTGGTGCTGGCGATCGTGCTGCCCGGCATTGGCCTGATCCTGGGCTGGATGGTCACCGCCTACGCACTCGGACGCGGGCTGTTCGTCGCGGTGGCGATGCGACGGATGCCAAGGGAAGCGGCCGAGTCGTTGTACCAGCAGAATCGCGGCGTGGTGCTGTGCCAGGGCGCGATCCTGGCGCTGGCGGCCTATGTTCCGCTGGTCAATCTGTTGATCCCGATCCTCGGCGTGGCGGCCATGGTGCATGTTCTGGACATCGTGCTGACCGAGGCGGCGGCCAGACGATAGTGATTCGCTACCGGTTTTATCGGACAACCCCTCAACAGATTGTTGTTTGCGCCGCACGCTCCATGCTAGGCGAGGGTTGCGTCTTTCAGTTTGGTAAGGTGCCGTGTTCAAACGTCGCAAACCCGACGAGCCTGCTTCGGCAAGGATCGATGACCCGTTTCCGGCGCGGCTGCCGATCGTGCCGCCGGGCCCGAGTGCCACAGATGCCATGCCGATGACCGCGCCGCGACCGCCGCTCGATAGTGGTCTTGGTGTTCCTCCTTTCCGCCCCGCTCCGCCCGAGGATGCGCAAATCATGTCCCGACCGCCGTTTACGCCCACCCCCGCCACACCCGCAGCGCCCGCCGCCGTGGCGCGACCGGCCGCGACGACCGGGCGCCCCGGCGTGCGCGATCCGGCCGAACGCCGAACCCTGGTGGTCGGGCGCGGCATCAGCGTGCAGGGCGTGGTGCAGGATGCCGAACGCCTAGTCGTGGAAGGCACCGTCGAAGCGACGATGATCCATGCCACCGAACTGGCGATCGCGCCGGGTGGCATGTTCAAGGGCGAGGTCGAGGTCGAGGATGCCGAGATCGCCGGCACCATCGACGGCACGCTGACCGCGCGCGGCAGCCTGGTGGTGCGCAGCAGCGGCAAGGCGCTGGGCACCGCGCGCTGCCGGCGTCTGCAGGTCGAGGATGGCGGCCAGATCACCGGGCGGGTCGAAATGATCACCGACCAGCCGAAGGCCGACCAGGGCAGGACCGATCCGGCGCGAACCGACGGAGCCAGAACCGACGCGGCGCAGCGGCCGAGCTTCGAACCGGCGGTTTCCGAGTCTGTTCGTAACGGTTGAAACCGTCAGCCGGCGTATCAGGCTGTGACCGCCTGATACGCCGCCAGGCAAGCCAGATCGACGATCTGGCTGGATGATGCATCCATCGGCACGATCTGCACCGGCTTTTCCATGCCCAGCAGCAGCGGGCCGATTGTCGATCCTGTTCCGATATGATTGGTCAGCCGCGCGGCGATGTGGGCAGAGTGCAGCCCGGGCATGACCAGCACATTCGCATCCCCGGTCAACCTGCAGAACGGGTAAAGCGCTCGGATCGCCGGCTCCAGCGCGACGTCCGGACTCATTTCTCCATCGTATTCGAAATCCACGCCGCGGCTGTCCAGTATTGTGACCGCTTCGCGCATCGGCACCGCCCGATCGTGCGCCGGATCGCCGAACGTGGAGTGCGACAGCAGCGCCACCCGCGGCTCGTGCCCCAGATGGCGCGCCGCAGCCGCGGCGCCGACCACGATGTTGGCCATCTGCTGGCCGTCGGGGCGGAAGTTGACCAGGGTATCGGCCAGGAAGATGGTTTTCCCGCGCATCCCCACCAGCAAGGTCAGACCGAACGGAATGGCGCCCTTGGCCGGCCCGATCGCGTGGCGGATATCGTGCAGGCAGACCGAGGCGGAGCGGGTCAGGCCGGTGACCATGGCGTCGGCGTCTCCGGTCGCCACCATGCAGGCGGCGAACACGTTGCGATCCTGGTTGACCATGCGCTGGATGTCGCGCTGCAGATAGCCCTGCCGCTGCAGCCGGCGATACAGGAAATCGACGTATTTGCCGTTGGCGCCGGACAGCCGCGCGTTGTGGATTTCGATGCCCTCGATTTCGCCAAGCCCCAGGCCGGCCAGCGTGGCCTTGACCCGATCCTCACGCCCGATCAGCACCGGCTGGCCGTAGCCGGCGTTGCGGAACGCCACCGCTGCGCGCACCACCTTCTGCTCCTCGCCCTCGGCGAACACCACGCGGCGCGGGTTCTCGCGCACCATCTCCATCGTCGCGTCCAGCGCATCGGCGGTCGGGTCTAACCGCCCTGACAGGGTGCGCGCGTAGCGCCGCAGGTCTTCCATCGGCTTGCGCGCCACTCCGGACTCGATCGCCGCCTTGGCCACTGCCGGGGGCACCCGCGCGATCAGCCGCGGATCGAACGCGTTGGGGATGATATACTCCGGCCCGAACCCCAGCCGGCGCCCGACCGAGGCGGAGTGTACCTCGTCGGGCACATCCTCGCGCGCCAGCTTGGCAAGCGCCTCGGCGGCGGCGATCTTCATCGCGTCGTTGATCGTGCTGGCACGGACGTCGAGCGCACCGCGGAAGATATAGGGAAAGCCCAGTACGTTGTTGACCTGGTTGGGGTAGTCGCTGCGTCCGGTGGCGATGATCGCGTGCGGGCTGGCCGCTCGGGCTTCCTCCGGGGTGATCTCGGGGTCCGGATTGGCCATCGCGAAGATGATCGGCTTGTCGGCCATCGAGGCGACCATCGGCTGGGTCAGCGCGCCCTTCACCGACAGGCCGAAGAACACGTCGGTGCCTTCCATCGCCTGCGCCAACGTGCGCGCGTTGGTCGCGCTGGCATGCGCCGATTTCCACTGGTTCATGCCCTCGGTGCGGCCGCGATAGACCACGCCCTTGGTGTCGCACAGGATGACGTGATCGGGCCGCATGCCCATCGCCTTCAGCAACTCGACGCAGGCGATCGCGGCGGCGCCGGCGCCGTTGACCACCAGCCTTGTCTCCCGCAGCGAGCGGTCGGTCAGGTGGCAGGCATTGATCAGCCCGGCCACGGCGACGATCGCGGTGCCGTGCTGGTCGTCGTGGAACACCGGGATGTCCATCAGTTCGCGCAGCCGCTGCTCGATCACGAAGCATTCCGGCGCCTTGATATCTTCCAGGTTGATGCCGCCGAAGCCGGGGCCCAGGAAGCGCACCGCGTTGACGAATTCGTCGACGTCCTCGGTGCCGACTTCGAGATCGATACCATCGACGTCGGCGAAGCGCTTGAACAGCGCGACCTTGCCCTCCATCACCGGCTTCGACGCCACCGCCCCCAGATTGCCCAGACCCAGCACGGCGGTGCCGTTGGAGATCACCGCGACCATGTTGCCCTTGGTAGTGTATTCATAGGCCAGCGACGGGTCGCGCGCGATGTGCAGGCACGGCTCCGCGACACCCGGCGAGTAGGCCAAGGACAGATCGCGGGCGGTGGCGATCGGCTTGCTGATGCGGGTTTCCAGCTTGCCGGGCCGGCCGCTGGCATGCATGCGCAGCGCCTCCTCGGCCGAAATGCGCGCCGTCCTGGTGTCGATCGTTCCGTCGGCCATCGCCCGACTCCCCCCTATTTCCGCGCTGGTGACGCGCAGCTTCGGAACGATCATGGGCCTGTCGGGCGTGCAATGAAAGAGGCCGGATCGCGACAGAACGGCGAGCAGGCCATGGCGGTAGGGCATGCTTCCGTGGCACAACAGGCGTCATGAGCGAGCGATTCGATGTCATCGTGGTGGGCGGCGGCCACGCCGGCTGTGAGGCGGCGGCGGCGGCGGCCCGGGTCGGCGCGCGCACGCTGCTGCTGACCCATGCGCTGCACACCATCGGCGAGATGTCGTGCAATCCCTCGATCGGCGGCATCGGCAAGGGCCACCTGGTGCGCGAGATCGATGCGCTGGACGGACTGATGGGCCGCGCCGCGGACGCCGCCGGCATCCATTTCAAACTGCTGAACCGCAGCAAGGGACCAGCCGTGCGCGGCCCCCGGGCGCAGACCGATCGCGCCTTGTACCGCCGGGCCGTGCGCCGGTTGCTGGCCGAGACCCCGAACCTGACGTTGCGCGCCGGCGCCGCGCGCGACCTGGAGATCGGCCGCGACGGGCGGGTCGCGGCGGTGATCGCCGAGGCCGGCCAGCGCATCGCCTGTGCCAGCGTGGTGCTGACCACCGGCACCTTCCTGCGCGGCGTCATCCATATCGGCGCCAGCCAGACCGCGGCCGGGCGCATGGGCGAGCCGCCCTCGGACGGGCTGGCGAGGACCCTTTCGCGCCTCGGCCTGCCGCTGGGCCGGCTGAAGACCGGAACCCCGCCGCGGCTGGACCGGCGGAGCATCGACTGGGACAGCCTGGCGGCGGATCCCGGCGACCACCAGCCGCAGCCGTTCAGCACGATGACCGCGCATCTGCTGAACCGCCAGATCGAATGCCGGGTGACCCACACCACGCCGGAAACCCACCAGGTGATCCGCGCCAACCTGCACCGTTCGGCCGTCTACTCCGGCCAGCTCGCCGGGCGCGGGCCGCGTTACTGCCCCTCGATCGAGGACAAGGTCGTTCGCTTCGCCGACAAGGACCGGCACAACATCTTCCTGGAGCCCGAGGGCCTGGACGACCCAACGGTATATCCTAACGGAATCTCCACCAGCCTGCCGCAAGAGGTGCAGGCGGCGATCCTTTGCACCATCCCGGGTCTGCGCCACGCCCGGATGCTGCGCCCCGGCTATGCCGTGGAATACGATTACGTCGATCCCCGTGCGCTGACCCGGGAGCTGGAACTGCGCTCGCTGCCGGGGCTGTTCCTGGCCGGTCAGATCAACGGCACCACCGGCTACGAGGAAGCCGCCGCGCAGGGCCTGCTGGCCGGGGTCAACGCGGCTCGCGGCGCCGACCGTCAGGCCTCGGTCTGGGTCGATCGCACCGAGGGCTATCTCGGCGTCATGGTGGACGACCTGACCACCCAAGGGGTCGCCGAACCGTACAGGATGTTCACCTCGCGCGCCGAGTTCAGGCTCAGTCTACGGGCCGACAACGCTGATCTGCGGCTGACCGCCAAGGGCATTGCCTGGGGTTGCGTCGGCAGCGCGCGCGGCCGCGCCTTCAGCGCCCACCAGGCCGCTCTGCGCGAGGCAATGCAGCGCGCCGGCGGGGAGACCCTGGCGGCGGCCGCGTTACACCGGGTCGGTCTGGCCGCGTCCCTGGATGGGCGCAGCCGCACTGTGCTCGCCCTGGCCGGCAACGACGAGGTCGCCTGGCCGCTGCTGTGCGCGGCGTTTCCCTGGCTTGCCACGCTCCCGGCGCGGGCCGCCGAACAACTCCGCACCGATGCCCGCTACGCCGGCTATCTGCATCGCCAGCAGGCCGAGCTGCGGCTGGCTCGGCGGGAGGAGGGCGTCGCCCTGGCGGGGATCCTGTTCGAGGATATCGGCGGTCTGTCCGCGGAGATCCGCGAGAAGCTGAATCAGGCCAAGCCGGACTCGCTGGGCGCGGCGGCCCGCATCCAGGGCATGACCCCGGCCGCACTGGCGTCGATCGCCAGCTTCGCACGCAAGCACGCGGCCGCCCCGGCATCTGTATGACGGGCAAGATTATGATAGGCATGATCGTGGCGGCCAGGTTCGATGCGGTCGAAGCACGCAGCCCGGATCGGCCCATCGCCGCGGGCGGCGCGGATCGGCGATCTTCCGCGGGCGGCGCGTTCAGCGCGCGTGGACCATGCGACAGCACAAACCGCTAGAGCATAACCGGGGCGCCCAGGACCCCGCCCAGCAAGGTGCTCAGACCGGCGTCCTTGCCGGCTCGGGCGGGAGCGCGGCCCGGCCCAACGATGCTCCGGGCAAAGTGCCCTCGGGCACCGGGGCGACGCCGGCGATGGCGCAGTGGTTCGCCTCCAAGGCTGATCATCCGGACGCCTTGCTGTTCTTCCGCATGGGCGACTTCTACGAACTGTTCTTCGCCGACGCCGAGGCCGCCGCCGCCGCGCTGGATATCGCGCTGTCGCATCGCGGTGAACACGCCGGCTCGCCGATCCCGATGTGCGGCGTGCCGCACCATGCCTCCGAGGTCTATCTCGCACGCCTGATCCGGCGCGGCTTCCGCGTCGCCATCGTCGAGCAGACCGAGGACCCCAAGGCCCGCGATCCCAAGACCCGCGGCGGCAAGCTGCCGATCCGGCGCGAGGTGGTGCGTATCATCACCCCGGGCACCATCACCGAGGACTCGCTGCTGGAGGCGGGGCGGCCCAACCTGCTGCTGGCGCTGGCATTCGACAGTGCAGGGCTAGGCGCCGCCTGGGCCGATGTCTCGACCGGACTGTTTGAAACCACCGCACTGGCGGCAACGGAACTTCCGGCGTTGCTGGGCCGGCTGGAACCCGCGGAGCTGCTTGCCCCCGACACGCTCGATCTCGGCGAGCGCTCGGCGCTGCGCTCCCCGGCGCCGCTGGCGTCGCCGCCACTGGTCGCCCGCCGCCGGCTGGCCGAGACGTTCGGCACCGCCAGCCTGGATGCCTATGGCAGCTTCACGGACGCCGAAGCGGTCGCCGCGGCGCTGGCGGTGGACTACATCCGCACCACCCAATCCGGCGCCCTGCCCCGGCTTAGCCGCCCCGAACCGCAGGGCCAGGCCGGTGTGCTGCTGATGGATGCCGCCACCCGCGCCAGTCTTGAAATCCTGCGCTCCAGGGACGGGGGCACCGAGCACACGCTGCTGGCTTCGGTGCGGCACAGCGTGACGGCGGCCGGCGCGCGCTTGCTCGCGGCGTGGCTTTCGGCGCCGTCGACCGATGCCGCGACCATCGCCCAGCGCCAGGACGCCTGGTGCTGGTGCGTGGCCGACGTAGATGCGACCGAGCGGTTGCGGGCGATCTTGCGCGGCGCCCCGGACATGGCGCGCGCGCTGGGCCGCTTGTCGCTGGGTCGCGGCACGCCGCGCGATTTGGCGGCCATACGCGACGGGCTGAACGCGGCCTCCGCGATCGCCGGGGTCCTTGTCCCGCCGCTGCCGCAGGCGCTGGCCGATGTGAAATCCGCGCTTCCCACCGGTTCGTCGCTGGCCGAAGATCTGGCGCGCGCCTTGGCCGACCCGGTGCCGACGCGGCTGGATGATGGCGCCGCGATCCGCCCCGGGTTCGACGCCGAACTGGATGCACATCGCACGCTGCGCGACGAAAGCCGCCGGGTGATCGCCGGGCTGCAGCTCGATTTCGCCCAGCGCTTCGGCGTCGCAAGCCTCAAGATCAGGCATCACGCGCAACTCGGCTATATCATCGAGGCACCTGCGGTCGCGGTGGAGAGCCTGCGCGGTTTTGCCGAACTGACGTTGCGCCAGGGGATGGCGAACGGCGCGCGGTTCACCACCCCGGCCCTATCCGAACTGGATCAGCGTATCCGCGAGGCGGCCGAACGCGCGGCGGGTCGGGAACGTCTGGTGTTCGGCCACCTGGTCGCCGCGGCGCTGGGCCATGCCGAACGGATCGCCGCCTGTGCCGCCGCGCTCGCCCGACTGGACGCGGCGCAATCCGCCGCCAGGCTGGCCCAAGGCGGCACCTGGGTGCGGCCCGAACTGACCGACGCGGAAGACTTCCGCATCGAGGCCGGGCGGCATCCGGTGGTCGAAACCGCCCTGGCCGGCCAGGCCGGCTTCGTGCCGAACCGCTGCGACCTGTCCCCCGAACAGCGGGTGATGCTGCTGACCGGGCCGAACATGGCCGGCAAATCCACCTTCCTGCGACAGAATGCGCTGTTCGTGATCCTGGCCCAGGCCGGCCTGCCGCTGCCCGCCGAGAGCGCCGTTCTGGGCATCGTGGACCGGCTGTTCAGCCGGGTCGGCGCCGCCGACGATCTGGCCCGCGGCAGGTCCACCTTCATGGTGGAAATGACCGAGACCGCCGCGATCCTGCACCAGGCCGGCCCGAAATCGCTGGTCGTGGTGGACGAGATCGGCCGCGGCACCGCAACCCTGGACGGCCTGGCGATCGCCTGGGCGGTGCTCGAGAGCCTGCACTCGGCGATCCGCTGCCGCACCATTTTCGCCACCCACTTCCATGAACTGGCGGAACTGGCCGACCGGCTGCCTCGGCTGCGGCCGCACACCATGCGCGTCAAGGAATGGAAGCGCAGCGTGGTGTTCCTGCACGAAGTGGCGGAAGGCGCGGCCGGTCGGTCCTGGGGGGTGCATGTCGCCGAACTCGCCGGCGTGCCGAACCCGGTGGTGCGGCGGGCCGCGGCGCTGATGGCGGCACTCGAACGGAACGGCGGCCCGCTGGGCAAAACCGCCTCGCTGCAGGCGCTGCCGCTGTTCGCCGCGACAGCGGATCAGCCGGACCCGGTGGCGGCGGTGAACCAGCCCGACCCGCTGTATGACGCGCTTGCAGCACTGAAACCGGACGATATGTCACCAAAACAAGCACTCGAGGCGCTATATCGGCTTAAACTGCTGTTGCCGGGTTGCGCAGAAGGACCCAGATAGTACGATCGCTACGATGTTAACCCCGATCCCCTTGCCGCGCGCTCCGGAGGCCGCGGCGTCACTGCTATCGGACGCCCTGGCCGGCATCGCCGACGACACCGGCGCGGTGTCGCGCGATGCAGCCGTCGGTGCGTTCCGGCGCCATCTGGCGCGTATTCAATCGTATGTGCAGCACGCCTTCGAACACGAGCAGATCACCGGCCTGCAAGCTGCCAGGCTGCTGGGCGCACTGATCGACGGCGTGGTCGCGGCGCTGTTCGAGCACACCACGGCCAAGGCCGACTTGGACGGGTTCGAGGATCTCAGCATCGCCGCGACCGGTGGTTACGGGCGTGGTGTGCTGGCGCCGTTCAGCGATATCGACCTGCTGTTTCTGACCGCCGAGGACCCGACGCCGAAGACACTGCGGGTCGTCGAGTATATGTTGTATTTCCTTTGGGATCTCGGCCTGAAAGTCGGTCATGCAACGCGCTCGATCGGCGATTGCCTGACCGAGGGCGGCAAGGACACGACGATCTGCACCGCGCTGCTGGATGCCCGCTACCTGACCGGTGACAAGGCGTTGTTCGGTGACTTTCACCGGCGTTTCCGCGCCGCCTGCAAGCAAACCGGGGCGGCCGAATACATCGCCGCCAAGCAGGCCGAACGGGCGGTGCGGCACCGCCGCTACGGCGACAGCCCGTTCGTGGTCGAACCCAACGTGAAGGAAGGCCGCGGCGGTCTGCGCGATCTGCAGACCCTGTATTGGATCGCGCGCTACATGTTCGACACCCAGACCATGGGCGAACTGGCCGATCTGGGCGGCATCCTGACGCAACAGGAGGCGCGCCACGGCAGGCGCGCCTGGGAGTTCCTGTGGACCGTGCGGTTCCATCTGCACTACGTCGCCGGCCGCGCCGAGGAGCGCCTGACCTTCGACCTGCAGCCGGTGATCGGCGCGCGGCTGGGCTACACCCGGCACGGCCGCCAGGACGGGGTGGAGCGTTTCATGCGCCACTACTTCCTGACCGCGCGCGAGATCGCCCGGCTGACCCGCATCCTGGAGCCGGCCATCCTGCGTTCGGCTCTCGGCCCGCCGGCGCTGGAGGCGGAGACCGACGACGCCCTGCTGGCGGCCGGATTCGTGCTGGCGGAAGGTCAGTTGTTGCCGATCGCCGGACGCGACTTCGACGCCGAACCGATCCAGATGCTGCGCATCCTGCAGATCGCCCGCGATCGCGGGCTGGAACTGCATCCGCTGGCATTGCGGTCGTTCATCCAGAACGAGCGCCGAGCTGTCTCGCTGCGCGGCAACCGAAAGGCGGCGGCGATCTTCATGGACCTGCTGTGCGGCAAGGAGCCCGATCGCCACCGGCCGGGCGGCCACGATCCGGACGGCGCGCACTGGCTTGGCATCCTGAACGAGACCGGGTTTTTCGGCCGCTATCTGCCCGACTGGGCGCGCATCGTCGGCCAGATGCAGTTCGACACCTACCATATTTTCACCGTCGATGAGCACACCATCGAGGCGGTGCGCATCCTCAACACGCTGGAGCGGGGCGAGTTGGCCCACGTCGCCCCGATCGCCTCGGAACTGGTGGAGAACGTTCAGTCGCGGCGTTCGCTCTACTTGGCGATGCTGCTGCACGACATCGCCAAGGGACGCGGCGGCGACCACTCGGCGCTCGGGGCGGAAGTCGCGCTGCAAGTCGGGCCGGCGCTCGGGCTGACCGACGAGGAGACCGAGACCGTCTCCTGGCTGGTGCTGCACCACCTGCTCATGAGCGCCACCGCGTTCAAGCGCGACATCGACGATCCGAAGACCATCCTGGATCTGGCCGACACCATCCAGTCCCCCGAACGGCTGCGGCTGCTGCTGATCGTGACCGTGGCCGACATGCGGGCGGTGTCGAGCAAGGTGTGGAACGGCTGGAAGGCGACGCTGCTGCGCGAGCTCTACGGCCGGGTGGCGGAAGTGCTGGCCGGCGGCCTTGCCACCACCGAACGCGACGTGCGGGTGTCGCGCGCCAAGCAGGCGGCGGGTGCGTTGCTGGACGGCTGGAGTGAACAGGAAATCGAGCACTTTGCCGCGCTCGGTTACGCCGGATACTGGCTGTCGTTCGATCCGGAAACCCATGCCCGCCATGCCCGCCTGATGCGTGACGCCGAGCACCGCAAGGCGCCGCTGACGGTCGATACCCAATTGCTGCCGGCACGCGCGGTCACCGAGGTGACGGTGTACTGCGCCGACTACGCCGGGCTGTTCAGCAAGATCTCCGGCGCGCTGGCGGTCGCCGGCGCTTCGATCGTGGACGCGCGCATCCACACCATGACCAACGGCATGGCGCTCGATACCTTCTGGATCCAGGACACCGCCGGAGGCACCTTCGATGCGCCGCATCGGTTGGCTCGGCTTTCGGTGCTGATCGAGCAGGCGCTGTCGGGCCGGCTGCGACTGGCGACCGAGATCCGCCGCGTGTCCAAGATCGTGCTGGGCCGGCGCATGCAGGCGATCCATGTGCCGCCGCGCGTGGTGGTCGATAACCGGGCGTCGAATACCCACACGGTGCTGGAGGTGAACGGGCGCGATCGGCCGGGGCTGCTGCACGACGTCACCGCCGCGATCAGCGACCAGGGGCTGCAGATCGCATCGGCGCATGTGACCACCTACGGCGTGCGCGCGGTGGATGTGTTTTACGTCAAGGACGTGTTCGGGCTGAAGATCGAGAACGAGAGGAAGTTGAAGCAGTTGCGCAAGGCCTTGCTGCAGGCATTGGAGAATCCCGACGATGTCGCGCCACCGGTTGCCGTTACGCCGGTGCGGAAGCTGAAGCGGGCGGCTGGTTAGGCAATCACTCCGATAACCCATCACATCGCGGTTGCGATGATGATCCGTCTGTCGCTTGCTTGTGGATTGGCGCCTACTTTGTGGCTTGGCGCCAACGACTCGAAGTTGTTGCCGGGTTGGCGGAATCCGCTCGGTAGCGGCTTGCAACAGGCGCAGCTTGGCACGAGCCTGAGACCGGTCTGCAATAGACACCCAGCCCGTGATATCAACATCGTGAGGTCTGAAGGATAGCGTCCCGCTTCCTGCAAGCGATTGACACTAGGGCGCTATATCGAGCAGGGTGGCTATGCGCAACCGGAAGTGATCGATACGAGGCGCGTTTGGGCACCACGTCGATCGTTGTCGCGGGGTACGTCTTCAACCTCCCGAATGCCAATAAGGAGATCATGATGCTTAAAACCCGTTTGCTACAGGCGGCGTGCACCGTTGCCATGCTGGCGGCCGTGCCGGCGCTGGCGCAGACCAGTGCGCCTGCTTCCAACGCCCCGGCCGATAGCACCGCGGCACCCAGCACCGAGGCGCCGGCCAGCCCGGGCCGTGCCATGGGCGGTCATCCGATGCATCACTCGGCGATGGGTCACTCGCACGCCATGATGCACGGCCGCTCCGACACGTCGCAAAACGCCGATGTCGACCGGTTGAACGAACAAAGCTATCAGGCGGCGCAACAGGGGCAGACCTATGGCGGCGTCGGCGGTTCCGGCGCGATGATGGCACCGTCGAGCGGTGCAATGACCCCTAGCGGGTCGGGCACCATGCCAAACAGCACGATGCCGAACAGCACCATGCCAAACAGCACGATGCCCGCCGGCAGTGCCCCCGGCACCAAGCCGTAACGCCGACCTGATGCGGCGTCGCGTCATGCGGCGCCGCATCCCGCGGCCGTCCGCCGCCAAGACGAGACACGACTCCGTCCAACGCGACGGATGGCATGGATGACATGACACCGTCCAATGCGACGGATGGCGATCGGTCGGTCGGACGATCGTGCTTCCCGCCATGCATCAGGGCGAGCGCACCGTCCAGGCTCAACGACCGGCGTCGTCGCCAACCAGAAACCGGAGGAAATATCCAATGAAAGCGGCGGTCTTTCACGCGGCACACCAGCCTCTGACAATCGAGGACGTGGAAATCGAGAAGCCGAAGCGGCGCGAGATCCTGCTGCGCACCGCCTATGCCGGCCTGTGCCATTCCGACCTGCACTTCATGGAGGGCCTCTACCCGTTCCCGGCGCCGGCAGTGTTAGGTCATGAAGGCGCCGCCGTGGTCGAGGCGGTGGGTGAGGACGTCACCTACGTCAAGCCCGGCGACCACGTCATCACCTGCCTGTCGGTGTTCTGCGGCGAGTGCGAGCAATGCATGACCGGGCACACCAACCTGTGCGACAACCCCGAGGTCAAGCTGCTGCCCGGCGTCGCGCGCCGGCTGAAATGGAAGGGCGCGGTGCTGAACCAGGCCTTCCAGTTGTCGGTGTTCGCCGAACAGATGCTGGTGCACGAACATGCGGTGGTGAAGATCAACAAGGAGATCCCGCTGGATCGCGCCGCCCTGGTCGGCTGCGGCGTGATGACCGGCGTCGGCGCGGTGTTTCACGCCGCCAAGGTCGAGCCCGGCAGCACGGTCGCGGTGATCGGCTGCGGCGGCATCGGACTGTCGGCGGTGAACGGCGCCGCACTGGCCGGCGCCTCGCGGATCATTGCAATCGATACCAATGCATCGAAGCTCGAGAAAGCGCGGGAGATGGGGGCTACCGACACGATCAACGCGTCGAACGTCGATGTGGTCGCCGCGGTCAAGGACATGACCGAGGGCAAAGGTGTGCCGTATTCGTTCGAGGCGATCGGATTGAAGGCCACGGCGGAGCAATCGTTCTCGATGTTGCGGCCGGGTGGGGTGGCGACCATCATCGGCATGGTCCCGCTGGGCACCAAGATCGAACTGCATGGCGCCGACTTCCTGCGCGACCGCAAGATCCAGGGCACCAGCATGGGCGGCAACCGGTTCCGCGTCGATATGCCGCGGCTGCTGGAGCTCTGGCGCCAGGGGCGTTTGAAGCTGGACACGCTGATCTCGGGCCATGTCAAGCTGGACCAGATCAACGAGGGTTTCGCCATGCTGAAGTCCGGCGCCCCGGTGCGCAATCTGATCGACTTCGGCGTGGTCTGACCGACCCGCCCGGACGATGTGCTTCGGCCTGGGCCCCTTACTCGCCTGACGCCTGCGCCGAGTCGCTGACCCAGTCGCCACGTCGCCGCCGCGGTTGACGCTCGGGCGCAAGTAGCTCGGGTGTCAGCGCGTCGGGCGCCCATGCCCGGGGCGCGGACCGTTCCGAGGGTCTCCATCTCGGCCTTATCACGACGGACGAGAAAAGCCGCACGAACGTAAATGCTGAGCGGGCATAAACGCGGCGGATGGAAACACACTGTGGCGGATCGACAGCCGACGTCTGGTTTATTCGTCTTCCAGCCTGAAGCCGGCTTTGATCGTCACCTGGTATTGCGCGACCTTGCCATTCTCGATGTGACCGCGCACCTGGGTTACCTCGAACCAGCCGAGATGTCTCAGGGTGACCGCGGCCTTGGCGATGGCGCCGTCGATCGCCTTGCTGACACTTTCCTCGGAAGAGCCGACGAGTTCGACAAGCTTATAGACGTGGTCCGCCATGTTGGTTCTCCCCTTGTGTCGGTGACGCAGACACAACGCAATTGACCCGGCGATACGCCAGCGCCTGGACGACACGAACGCGCGATCTCGGGCAACGCGCGATCCTGGATTCAGTCGAACTCGGTGGCCAAGCCGGGGTCCCGCCAATGCGCGAACATCCGAGCAATCTGATGCGGCAGCGTGCGCCGCAGCGACAACTCGGCCGGCACATCGGCTTCGGCGAACCAGCCGACCTCGCTGGTTTCCAAGCTGGTGGTCGCCGATCCGCCTTCCAGCGCGCAGACGAAGAACATCCGCACCACTGAAAACAGCGTTGGCGGCTGCCCATGTCGGGCGCGGTCCCAGACCGCGGCCAGCTTGACCGGGCGGACATGGTAGCCGGCTTCCTCGAAAACCTCCCGCGTCACCGACTGGGCCGGAGTCTGATTGGTCTCGGCCCACCCGCCGGGCAGCGTCCAGCGGTTCTCGTCGGCGGTCTCGCGCACCATCAGGATGCGGCCCGAGGCGTCGAACACAGCCGCGCGCACCCCGACCTTTGGCGTGGCATAACCCGCTTCGGCGTCAAACAGGGCTTCGATCCGCCCGACCTCCGCGCCGCTGTGTTCGGCCATGATCCGAGCGGCGAGGCGGCGCAAGGCAGCGAAGCGTTCCAGGTCGTAGGGGTCCTTGCTGAACGCCAGGCCGGTCTGCGCGATCGCCTGGATCTCGCGCGCCCAGGTCAGCCAGGCAGGATCGGACATCGGCCAATCGGACATCGGCCGGTCAGACACGGGCCGGACAGACACGGGCCGGTCGGACACGGGCCGGTCGGACATGGGCCGGTCGGACATCGGCCGGTCAGACATCGGCTGGTCAGACATCGGTCGGTCGGACATCGGCCGGTCAGACATGGGCCGTTCGGACATGGGCCGTTCGGACATGGGCCGGGCAAGCCCGAACGGGTCTGGCGATCAATCCGCCGGTTCCGACACCATCGCCACCTCGGCGGCGGCGTCACCGGCCGCCCCACTGGCCGCCTCGGCATCGGTCAGCATCCGCCAGGTCCCGTTCACCAGCACCTCACTAGGGCGGAACCGAGCCTTATAGGCCATCTTCCGGCTCTCCGGCACCCAGTAGCCGAGATACACATAGGGCAGCCGCAGCGCCCGGGCGCGTTCGATCAGCCACAGGATGGCGTAGGTGCCCAATGACCGCTTTTCCATGCCGGGGACGAAAAAGCTGTACACCGCGGACAGGCCGTCGGCCAGCTTGTCGCCAAGGCAGGCGCTGAGCAGCCGGTCCTGGTCATCACGGAACTCGATAATGAAGGTTTCGATCGGCGTGTCCTCGACCATCGCGCGATAGTCGTAGAAGCTCATGCTGGCCATGTCGCCGTCGCCGTGGCGCGCCTGCTGGTAGCGCTGGAACAGTTGGAATTGTTCGGCGGTGGCGCGTGACGGCGCGCGAAACCCCTCCAGCCTGGCGTTGGCCTTGGCGATCTTGCGCAGCGTGCGGTCGGGCTGGAAGGCGTCGACCGGGATGCGGATCGGCACGCAGGCCTGGCAGGACGGGCAGACCGGGGCATAGGCAATGTTGTGGCTGCGGCGGAAGCCGGCGCGAGACAGCCGGTCGTGCAGCCCTTCGGCGTCCGGCCCGATGATCTCGGTCACCACCTTGCGTTCGATGCGTCCCGCCAGGTACGGGCAGGGCAACGGGGCGGTGGTATAGAAGAACTGCGGACGGCGCGGCGGTTTGTACAAGCTCATGAGGCGAACGTTCCCCCCGGCATGTTCCAGCTTCCGCCGGTTTCGGTCAACGTCCGCATCGCTGCCACGCGTACCACGACCAGCCCGCTGACCAGGTCGTGCAGCGTGCGGTGCCGCCGGGTCACCAGCGCCACCACCAGCAGCACGCCGGAGGTCGCCAGCGTCAGGTAGAACGCCAGCACCGAGATCAGCGCCTGCATCGGCATCGGCGGTCCAAGGTCGTAATCGCGGCGCACCGTCAGCCCGGTCATCTGCTGTCCCGGCGTCGCCGTGGATGACCCCAGCAGCGACAGGAAATGATAGCAGAACGGCACCACCGGCAGGATGCTGATGGCGCCGAAGCCGAGCCCCAGGGTCAGCACGCCGAACATCACCAGGATCCACCATAGCACCCAGACCAGCACCGCGATCAGGAAGATATCGAACAGCCACCCCAGGCAGCGGCGGCCAAGCACTCCGCTGGTCAGGAAGTGGTCGTCCAGTGGCGGGTTGGCATAGCTCATCGGGACAGCCTCATGGGATCAATCGGACCGTGCCGGAGACGCTGGCCGGCGCGGGCCCCAGGGTGATGGTAGCACCGTCTCGCCAGCGGATGGCAAAATCTCTGGCATGGGCGCTGAACGGGTTGCCGGATTGACCGGGGGTGATCATGAACAGGCTGCGATCGAGATCGGCCAGGTCATACACCCCGCGATACGACGCGCCGTGCACCGACTGCAAGGCCGCGTTGGTGCCGCCGCGATCCAGCGTGTTGTCGTCACCCGGGCTGGGCAGACTGATCGTGGTGAATGGCCCAAGCAGCGGAATGGCGCGCAGGATCGGGTGGGCGAAGATCGCCTGGTGCGCCACGCCCCAGCGCCAAGCGGCGGGATCGCCGCCGAACCGCGCGCCCAACCGCTTGACCGCCGCAACCAGCGAGTCACGCAGCATCGGCCGGCAATCGCCGCCGCACCAGTGTTCGCCCCCCGGCGCCAGCACCGCGGCGACGAAATCCGAGACCGGCGCACCGATCCCGTGATCCAGTCCGGCTCGGCGCAGCACGGCGGCATGGAACGCGTCGATCCAGGCGTTGAAGATCAGCGGGGCGGGGCTGTCCATCACCGCCCTGCCGTCCCAGCCGCGCAGCAGCTCCAGCGCCTTCGCCGCCGCGCCGGTGGTGCCCGGCACAGTCAGCAGCACCGGCAGGATCTGGACAGCGAAATCGTCGCCGACGTCGGACTGCATGGCGGCGAAGTCGGCAGCGGTGTGACGGTCCGACTGCTGCAGCAATTCGCGGATCCGCCGAGCGCGCCAATCGCCGAACGTGTCGCGGCCCATGAAGACCGGGAATCCGGGCGCCCAGACCGGCTCGTTGGCGTTCACCAGCCGGCCGCTGGCGGGCGCCATGTCGTGCGGCAACTGATCTCCCGAGGCCCAGCCGATCCAGTCGTGCGATCCGTCCCCGGGCACCGGGGCGGACCCGTCGCCGGCCTTGCGGATCGGCACCCGTCCGGTGACGAACAGGCCGATCGTCCTGGCGTCGGCGACCAGCAGGTTCTGCGCCGGCGAACTGATCTGCTCCGCCGCCGCCCGCGCCTGCTCCACCGTCGTCGCTCGGTTCAACGCCAGCAGACCGGATGCCGCGGTATCGTCCGGCGCCAGGTTGCCCATCGCCACCGCCATGATCGGACCCTCAGCGTGATCGAGGTCACTGATCACCGGGCCGTGGCGGGTCTCGCGCACCGTCAGCACCTGATCGGGGCGACCGCGGACCTTGATGCGTTCCTCCCGCACCGCGAACGGTTGCGGGCCGCTCGGGGTCTGATACTGATTGGGACCGGCCGGGGTCTCGATGAAGATGTCTTGGACGTCGGCGCCGGTGGTGGTGAAGGTCCAGGCGATCTTGCCGTTGTGCCCAAGCACCAGGAACGGCACGCCGGGGGCGGTGGCGCCGGCCAGCACGCGGCCCGGCATGTCCACCCGGACCAGGTACCAGATGCCGGGAAAGCTGAACGCCAGATGCGGATCGCCGGCCAGCAACGGTGCGCCGGTGGCGGTGTGGCGGCCATCCACCGCCCACTCGTTCGATGCACTTGGCGGCATGGTGTAGGGGCCGGGGAACTGCGGCAGCACCGCGGCCAGCCGCGACGCCGCGGCAGCGAATCGGTCGGGCAGCGCGTTGGCCGCATCGGGCGGCCGCACGCCGGGCTGGCCCGGCCATAGTTGATCGAGCATCGCGGCCGGCACCCGCCCGGCCAGGGCCTGGCGCGCCAGCTCCTGGCGCCAGTTCATCGACAGCCACAGCCCCATGGTCTTGGCCCAGAGCAGGCTGTCGGACGGCTGCCAGGGCTCCGGCGCCCCTAGCACCAGGAACTCGGGCGCGGCGAAGCGCCCCTTCAGCCTGATCCAGGCATTCACCCCGCTGGCGTAGGCATCCAGCAGCGCCCTTGTCTCGGGCGCTAGCGCGGCGAGATCGGCGACCGCGCCCTGGCGCAGCCCCAGCGTGCGCATCATCCGATCGAGCGGCAGGGTTGCCGCCCCGGCGATCTCCGACAGCCGCCCCGAGGCGACGCGGCGCATCAGTTCCATCTGGAACATCCGGTCGCGGGCGTGTACGAAGCCCATCGCGGCGGCGGCGTCGCGCTCCGATCCGGCATGGATGCGCGGCACCCCGTCGGCATCGTAGGTGATGTCCACCGAACCGGACAGGCCGGGGATCGAGGCGGTCTGGCTCGCACCGGGCAGGGTTAACCACACCGCGCCCACCACCAGCGCGGCCGCTAACAGAACAAGCACGCCGATCGCTGCCAGCACGCGGGCGATTCCTCGAAGCAGAGGGGTCATGCCCCACAAGGTGGTGGTATCGGAACGCTGTGGGAAGAGACCAAATCATGACCGCCGGCTTGTGCCGCCGATCTGCCCTGCCCGGCCGCCGCATGCGGTGAACCATGACGGCGGACATCGGAAATGCGATTTTTCAGCTTGCGGGTAGGCCAGTACGCAATAAGATTAAAGACTATGCTGGTCCTGCGCCTGGGAAACGTCCGTTCAAACAATAAATGAAACCATATCAGTCAGAAACCCCGATCACGCTGGACGCGATCGATCGCCGCATTCTTGCCTCGTTGCAGGAAGATGGCCGAATGACCAACGTCGATCTGTCGAAGCGCGCGGGCATCTCGGCGCCGCCCTGTCTGCGCCGGGTGCGGGCGCTGGAAGAAGCCGGCGTCATTCTGGGCTATCACGCCGACACCGACGCGCAGAAACTGGGCTGGGAAATAACCTTCTTCGCCATCGTCGGGCTGGACAGCCAGAAAGAGGCGGTGCTGTCGGCGTTCGAGCAACTGGTCGGCGGCTGGACCGAGGTGCGGGAGTGTCACATGATCCGCGGCGGCGGCGATTTCCTGCTGAAGCTGGTGGCGCGCGACACCGCGCACGAGAACCAGTTGACCCAGAGATTGACCGGATCGTCCACCGTCAGCCGGGTGCAGACGCTGCAGACAATCCGCACCAGCCGCAGCCTGGCCGGGGTGCCGTTCGGATCCTAGCCGGGGGGCGCTACGACATCAGCGCCTGCCAGACCTTGGCCGGCGTCAGCGGCATCTGCAGAAGCTGGCAGGCATCGGCGTGCTCGGCGCGCACCAGTGCATCGACCACGGCGTTGACCACCGCCGGGGTCGCCCCGATGGTGCCGAGTTCCCCGACACCCTTCACCCCCAGCGGATTGTTCTTGCACGGAATCGATTGATCCAGCAGATGCACGAAGCCGCCGATGATGTCGGCCCGCGGCATGAAGTAGTCCATCATGGTGGCGGTCATCACCTGCCCCGACCCCGGTTCGTAGCGCATGTGCTCGCCCAGCGCCTGGCCGATACCCTGCACCGCGCCGCCGTCCAACTGGCCGCGCACGATCATCGGGTTGACCACGCGGCCGACGTCGTTGACCGAGGCATACGCAACAATCTCGATCGCGCCGGTCTCGGGATCGACCTCGACCTCGGCGATGTGGGCCGCGTTCGGCCAGCTTGGCCCGTTCACCGAACTGGTCGCATCGACATAGATCCGGCTGTCGGGCTGGCGCGCGGCCAGGTCGAACAGGTCGATGCCGCGATCGGTGCCGGCGATGCGGAAGCGGCCCTCGGCGTATTCGATATCCACCGAAGCCGCCTCCAACTGGTCGGCGGCCAGCGCGCGGCCGTTCGCCAACGCCGTTTCGGACGCGTGATGGATCGCCGATCCGGCGGTGAACAGCGAGCGCGACCCTGCGCTGCCAAAACCCTGGCCGCGGTCGGTATCGCCCATCACCAACCTGATCCGTTCGATCTCCACCCCGAACACATCGACGATAAGCTGGGCGTAGGAGGTCGCGATGCCCTGGCCCATCGGCATGGTCGAGGCATACACCTCGATCTCGCCGTCGCCGCGCACCGCGACGGTGACGCGCTCCTCGAACACGTTGCCGCCGGTCCACTCAAGAAACGATGCCAGGCCGCGGCCGCGCAGCTTGCCCGCTGCCCGCGACGCCGCCTCACGGGTGGTAAAATCGTCCCACTTCGCCAACCCAAGTGCCTGGGTCAGGATCGAGCCGAAATTGCCCGAATCGTATTGCTGGCCCATGGCGTTGGTGTACGGCATCTGCTCCGGCTGGATCAGGTTGCGGCGGCGGATCTCGGCCGGGTCGAGGCCCAGCTTGCTCGCCGCGGCATCGAACAGCCGCTCGATCAGATAGATCGCTTCCGGACGCCCGGCGCCGCGATACGCGGCGGTCGGCGCGGTATGCGTCAGCACCGCCTGGAAGTCGAAATCGATGGTGCGGATGTCATAGATGCTGGTCGACACCCAGGGACCGATCAGCAACTGGATGATGATCCCGGTGGTGCCGGCATAGGCGCCGACATTGGCGAACGAGCGCACCCGGTAGGCCAGCACCCTGCCGGTTTCGTCCAGCGCCAGTTCGACGTGGGACTCGACATCGCGGCCATGCGTCGCCGACAGGAAGTCCTCGATCCGCGCCGGCGTCCATCGCACCGGACGCCCGACCGCTCGGGCGGCATAGGCGACGACGATATCCTCGGCATAGAGCCCGGTCTTCATCCCGAAGCCGCCGCCGACGTCACCGACCACGACACGGATCTTCTCCGCCGGCAGACCCAGCGCGGCGCACAGCGAGTCACGCGCGCCCGATGGCATCTGACTGGACAGACGGAACGTCAGACGGTCGTCGTTCGCATCGTAGCTCGCCAGCGAACAGCGCGGCTCCATCGACGCCGGCGCCAGCCGCTGGTTGACCAGGTCCAGCGCGACGACATGAGCAGCGGCGGCGAACGCGGCATCCGACGCGGCGGCATCGCCGTGTTTCATCTGCGCCGCGATGTTGCCGGTGGCCGCCGGCCAGACCAGCGGCGCGCCCGCGGCAATCGCCTCGGCCAGTTCGGTCACCACCGGGCGTTCGTCGTATTCGACGATGACCGCTTCCAGCGCGTCCTTGACCTGTTCGGCGGTTTCGGCGACCAGCGCGACCACCGCCTCCCCCACGAAGCGCACGGATTCGACCGCCAGCGCCGGACGCAGCGGGCTGGCGCCGGGCGAGCCGTCCGGGCGCTGGAACATCGGCGCCAGCGGCAGTGGCTGCACCCCGGCAGCGGCAAGGTCGGCCCCGGTCAGCACAGCCAGCACGCCCGGCATCGCGCGCGCCGCGGCGACATCGATCGAGACGATCCGCGCATGCGCGTGCGGCGAGCGCAGGAAACCAAGCTGGATCAGCCCCGGCGGAGAGAAATCGTCGGTGAAATGTCCGCCACCGGCCAGCAGGCCGGCATCCTCGATGCGGCGCACATCGCGGCCGCTGCCGAAACGCCCGATCGTCGATAGGTCGTCCATTCAATATTCCTGTATTCGTGATGCTAGTGACATGGGACCCAGGCCGGATAGTGGCAAGGGATCATTCGGTTCGGGTTCAGAGCGCCGGTTGGGCGCGGACGATGTCCTCGATGATCGCCTGGCCGTGCCGCAGCAGAAAGCCGCGCAGCCGAAGCTGCAGCGGCAGCAGCGGCAGGCTGCGGCGCTGTACCACGAACCACGATCGCATCAGCGGAAAGCCGTCCACCGCCAGCGGCACCAGCAGGCCCAGCGACAGCTCCAGGCTGATGGTGTGCTGCGAGATCAGCGCCAGCCCCATGCCGGCGATGACCGCCTGCTTGATCATTTCGTTGCTGGAGGATTCCATCGCGATCCGCGGCAGAAAGCCGGCCTTGCGGAAGAATCCATCGGCCAGCAGCCGGGTGCCGGAACCGTCCTCGCGGGTGATAAACCATTCCTGTGTCAGAATGGAAGGATCGAGCCGCGGCTCCCGCGCCAACGGATGCGACGCCGGTGCGACGATCACCGACGGGTGCGACGCGAAGCGGGCGGCAATCACATCGGCACCGTCCGGCGGCTGGCCCATGATGGCGAGTTCGACGTCGCCGCCGGTCAACATCCCGAGAACGTCGCTGCGATTGCCCTCGCGCAGCGAAACCCGGACATCCGGTGCGTCGGCGCGAAATCGGGCGATCATGTGCGGCACGATATACTTGCCGGTGGAGACCAGACCGAGCCGGATGCGACCTCCGCTGAGGCCGTTGAGCGCGGTCATCGCCTCGTCGGCATCCTGCAGCGATCGCAGCACCATGCGCGCATAGCCCAGCAGGACCTGGCCGGGTTCGGTGAGCTGGACCCGCTTGCCGATACGCTCGAACAGGGCGAACCCGGACTGGCTCTCGATCCGCTTGATCTGGAACGACACCGCCGATGGCGTCAGGTGCAGCCGCTCTGCCACCCGGGCCAACGACAGGCTGTCGGCGGTGGCGACGAAGATCTGCAACTGCCTGACGGTGACGTTGCGCATGAGGGATCCCTTATGATTACCGCAAATTTATTTTGCTTTTCCTTCACTGTCCACCGGGCCACGTATCGCCGACTGGTAAGGGAGCGAACCATTGGACAGTCCATTAGACACCAAAATCACCGACATGAAGCAGCGCTACACGTCGGGCGTCCTGAAATACCGCCAGATGGGCTACTGGGAGCCGGATTACGTTCCCAAGGACACTGATATCCTGGCGGTTTTCCGGATCACGCCGCAGGACGGGGTTGACCCCATCGAAGCCGCGGCGGCGGTGGCGGGCGAGTCGTCGACGGCGACCTGGACGGTGGTGTGGACCGACCGGCTGACCGACAGCGAATATTACCGGGCCAAGGCGTATCGGGTGGACCCGGTTCCGGGCAATCCGGAGCAGTTTTTTGCCTATATCGCCTACGACCTCGATCTGTTCGAGGAGGGCTCGATCTCCAACCTGACGGCGTCGATCATCGGCAACGTGTTCGGGTTCAAGGCGCTGAAGGCATTGCGGCTGGAGGACATGCGGATCTCCCCGCATTACTTGAAGACGTTTCAGGGGCCGGCGACCGGAATCGTCGCCGAACGCGAGCGGCTGAACATTTATGGCCGCCCGCTGCTGGGGGCGACGATGAAGCCGAAGCTGGGGCTGTCGGGTCGCAACTATGGCCGGGTGGTGTACGAGGCGCTGAAGGGCGGTCTGGACTTCACCAAGGACGACGAGAACATCAACTCGCAGCCGTTCATGCACTGGCGTGACCGCTACCTCTATTGCATGGAGGGCGTGAACAAGGCGATGGCGGAAACCGGCGAGATCAAGGGGACGTATCTGAACGTCACCGCCGCGACCATGGAGGACATGTATGAGCGCGCGGAATTCGCGCGTGACCTGGGCAGCGTGATCGTGATGATCGACCTGGTGATCGGTTACACCGCGATCCAGTCGATGTCGAAATGGTGCCGCAAGAACGACATGATCCTGCATCTGCACCGCGCCGGACATGGCACCTACACCAGGCAAAAGAGCCACGGCGTTTCGTTCCGGGTGATCGGCAAATGGATGCGGATGGCGGGGGTCGACCACATTCACGCCGGCACCGTGGTGGGCAAGCTGGAAGGTGATCCGAACGTGGTCACCGGCATCTATGATACGCTGCGGGAAACCTATGTGCCGGCTGATCCGCGGCATGGAATTTTCTTCGATCAGCCGTGGGCCAGCCTGAAAAAGACAATGCCGGTGGCGTCCGGCGGCATCCACGCCGGGCAGATGCACCAGTTGGTGCACTACTTGAAGGATGACGTGGTGCTGCAGTTCGGCGGCGGCACGATCGGCCACCCGCAGGGCATCCAGGCGGGGGCGCAGGCCAACCGGGTGGCGCTTGAAACGATCGTCAAGGCGCGCAACGAGGGCCGTGACATCTGGAACGAGGGGCCGGAAATCCTGACCGCCGCGGCGCGCTGGTGCCAGCCGCTGCGGGCTGCGCTGGACACCTGGAAAGACGTGACGTTCGATTTTACCTCGACCGACACGGTCGATGTAATGCCCACGCCGACGCCGGCCTAAAGCGGAGAGAAGAAATGAAGATCACGCAAGGACAGTTCTCCTTTCTGCCGGATCTGACCGACGAGGAGATCGGCAAGCAGGTCGAGTATGCGCTGGACAATGGCTGGGCGTTGGCGGTCGAGCACACCGACGACCCGCATCCGCGCAACACCTACTGGTTGATGTGGGGGCTGCCGATGTTCGACCTGAAGGACCCGGCCGGGGTGCTGATGGAGGTCAATGCCTGCCGCCGCGAGCACCCGAACGACTACATCAAGGTGCTGGCGTTCGATAACAGGAAGGGCCACGAAACCATTCGTATGTTCTTCATGGTGCAGCGCCCCGAGTACGAGCCGGGGTTCGAAGTGATCAGAGCCGCGGGCAGAGGGCGGACGGTCAATTATACCCTGCGCAGCTATGCCACCGAACGGCCGCCGGGTCAGCGCTATCAACCGACGGGTTCGCAATGACCCGGCGTGTTGGAGGGTTTTTGCCGCACCGAGCGCAGCGACTGCTTGTCCTCCGCGGGACGGCCCGGCTGTGGGTCTGCCCCGGCCCGATCCGGTTTCATTCGATGCCGACGCCGGATGACGCGGCGGAGGGACGGCGGGCATGAACACCACCGTCGCGTTCACCGAGGATCGCATCGACCTCGGTGACCTCTACGACCAATCCAACATCGCCGAAGTGCTGAACTTGCTGGACAACGATCTTGTCGGGCTGGTGCCGGTGAAGACCCGCATCCGCGAGATCGCGGCGCTGCTGCTGGTCGAGGCGGCTCGGCGCGGCATGGGCATCCAGGCCGACCCGCCGTCGCTGCACATGTCGTTCACCGGCAATCCCGGCACCGGCAAGACCACGGTGGCCAAGCGCATGGCCGACGTGCTGCACCGGCTGAAGTATATCCGCCGCAACCACGTGGTGACGGTAACGCGCGACGACCTGGTCGGTCAGTTCATCGGCCATACCGCGCCGAAGACCAAGGAGATCCTGAAGAAGGCGATGGGCGGCGTATTGTTCATCGACGAGGCCTATTACCTGTATCGGCCGGAAAACGAACGCGACTACGGGCAGGAAGCGGTGGAGATCCTGTTGCAGATGATGGAAGATCACCGCGACGACCTGGTCGTCATCCTGGCCGGCTACAAGGACCGCATGGACACCTTCTTCCGCAGCAATCCGGGGATGGCCTCGCGCATCGCGCATCACATCGACTTCCCAGATTATTCCGCCGGAGAACTGTTCGAGATCGCCCAGATCATGGCCGGCACGATGCACTATCGTTTTGATACCGATGGGGCGACGGCACTGCGCGAGTATATCGAGTTGCGGATGCGTCAACCCAGGTTCAGCAACGCGCGATCGATACGCAACGCGATCGACCGCTCGCGGTTGCGCATGGCCAACCGTCTGTTCGCCGAACGCGGCCGCACCATCGACCGTTCGGCATTGGAGACCATCACCGCCGGCGATGTCCGCGCCAGCCGGGTGTTCAACGAAACGCTGGAGGCATAGCGCGATGCCGTACAGCCGCACCACGCTGTCCAAGTTCATCATCGAGGACCAGCGCAGGTCCGGCGCGACGCAACCGGACCTGTCGTCACTGCTGAACGACATTCAGACCGCCTGCAAACTGATCTCGCTCGCCGTGTCACGCGGCGTGCTGGACAAGTCCGCTTCCGGCGGCTCCGGGCTGGACGGCATTGCCGACGCCATCATGCGGGAAACCTGTGAATGGGGCGGCCAGTTGCGCGGCATGGCCTCGCGTCGGCAACACGAGCCGTACAAGATCCCGCCGCCCTACCCGCGTGGACGCTGCCTGCTGGTGTTCGATCCGCTGGAGGGGATGAACAACGTCGACGTCAACGTCCCGGTGGGCACGCTGTTTTCCGTGCTGCGCTGCCCCGACGGGGTGACGGAACCGGCGGTCGCCGATTTCCTCCAACCGGGCACTGAACAGGTCGCCGCCGGCTACGCGATCTACGGTCCGGTGGCGATGATCGTGCTGACACTCGGGGCCGGGGTGCATGGCTTCACCCTGGATCGCGACATCGGCGCCTACACGCTGACCCACCCCGACATGCTAATCCCGCCGGCGACGCATGAATGCGCCATCAACGCGGCCAACCAGCGGTTTTGGCCGGCGCCGGTGCGGCGCTATGTCGAGGAATGCATCGAGGGCAGCGCCGGGCGGCGCGGCGACGATGTCTCGCTTCGCTGGATCGCCTGTTCGGTCGCCGAGGTGCACCGGATCCTGTTGCGCGGCGGTCTGCTGATCGATCCGCCGGGACCGTCCGACGGGCTGCGCCTACTGCACGTCGCCAATCCGATGGCGATGCTGGTGGAGCAGGCCGGCGGGGCGGCGTCCACCGGGCGCGAACGCATTCTCGGTATCCAGCCGGAAACCATCGACCAGATGATCCCGGTGATCCTGGGATCGCGTGATGAGGTCGAGCGGCTGATCGCCTATCACGGCGAACACGATCGCGGCGAAGAACCGGTGTTCACCACGCCGTTGTTCAACGTGCGATCGCTGTTCACCGGAGCCGACTGATGTCGCGCAAGCATCCGATCGTTTCGATCACCGGGTCATCCGGCGCCGGAACGACAACGGTCACCACGACCTTCGCGCAAATCTTCCGCCGCGAAGGCATCAACGCCAGCATTGTCGAGGGCGACGCCTTCCACCGTTATAATCGCATTGAAATGCGCAACTTCATGAAAGACGCCAGCGAACACGGCAACCACCATGTCAGCCATTTTGGCCCGGAATCGAATCTGTTCGAGGAGCTGGAGGCGCTGTTTCGCAGCTATGGCGAAACCGGCACCGGCAAGACCAGGAAATACCTGCACAACGACCAGGAGGCCGCACCCTACGCGCAGGACCCGGGCACCTTCACCGACTGGGAAGACGTCCCCGAAGGCACCGACATGCTGTTCTACGAAGGCCTGCACGGCGGCGTGGTGCATGGTGACGTCAATATCGCACGCCATGCCGACCTGCTGGTGGGTGTGGTGCCGATCATCAACCTGGAGTGGATCCAGAAACTGCACCGCGACAAGCAGACCCGCGGCTACACGCAGGAAGCGGTGGTCGATACCATCCTGCGCCGGATGCCGGACTATGTGAACTACATCTGCCCGCAATTCGCCGAAACCCACGTGAACTTCCAGCGCGTTCCGACGGTCGACACCTCCAATCCGTTCATCGCCCGCGACGTTCCCAGCGCCGATGAAAGCATGCTGGTGATCCGGTTCCGCAATCCGAAGGGAATCGACATGCCATATCTGCTGTCGATGCTGCACGACAGCTACATGTCACGCGCCAACACCATCGTTTGCCCGGGCGGCAAGATGCCGCTGGCAATGCAGTTGATCTTCACGCCGATGATCCTGCAGTTGATGGACCGCAAGAAGCGCCACGGGTAGCCCCTGCCGCTCAGGCCGGGGACGCGGCGACAAGTTTGCGAAGGTCGGTCTGCGGCCGAGCGCCATAGTGGCTGATGATTTCGGCGGCGGCGATGCTGGCGATGCGGCCACACCGGGGGAGGGTCTCGCCCGCGGTCAATCCGGCCAGGAAGCCGGCGGCGTAAGCGTCTCCGGCGCCGGTGCTATCGACCAGGCGGGTGGGTTCAGCGGCGATCCGCAGGGTTTCGTTGCCTTGCAGGATCAGGCTGCCGCCCTCGCCGCGGGTCAGCGCCACCAGTGCCGCATCGGTTCGGGCGGCTTCGGCGGCCTCACCGAAGCTGTTGCGCTGATACAGCGCGGTGATCTCGGCTTCATTGCCGAACAGGATATCCACGTGGTTGGCAACCAGGTCGAGAAACGCCTCGCGGTGGCGATTGACGCAGAATGCATCCGACAGCGACAGCGCAACCCGGCGCCCAGCGGCGTGGGCAGCGGCGGCGGCCTTGCGGAACGCGGCCTGGGCAGCGGGCGGATCGAACAGGTAGCCTTCAAGGTAGGTCACGGCACAAGCGCCGACCAGGGCGGGATCGACATCGGCCTCGGTCAGGCTGACGCAGGCACCCAGGAACGTGTTCATGGTGCGCTGCCCATCGGACGTGACCAGGATCAGGCATTGCGCGGTGGGGGCGCCGTCGGATAGCGGGGCGGTCGGGAAGTGCACGCCGATGGCGTTGATGTCGTGGCGGAACACGGCGCCGAGCGGATCATCGGCGACCTTGCCGATATAGGCAACCCGAGACCCGAGGGCAGCGGCGACGGCACAGGTGTTGGCGGCGGACCCGCCGCTGCTCTCCTGCCCCGGCGGCATGGCGGCGTAGATCGCGTCGGCGGTGGCGGCGTCGATCAGCGCCATGGCGCCCTTGTGCATGTCGTGGCGCGACAGGAAGCTGTCCTCGGCGCTGGCCACGACATCGACGATGGCGTTGCCGATGCCGAGGATGTCGTAGGTCGGTTGTGTCATTGTGCTCCTTTGGGTTTCCCTTTGGGCGGGTGCGCCCGGACGGCCGCTTCGTTGACCTCGACGCCCCAGCCGGGACGGTCGGGGACGATCAGCTCTCCGTTCTCCACCAATGGCGGGTCGATGAAAAGCTCATCGCGCCAGGCAACGCTGTCGATGTCGATCTCCATCACGCGGAAGTTGGGCACCACGGCGCAGAAATGCGCGCTGATGGCGGAGCAGAGGTGGCCGTAATAGTTGTGCGGCGCGACGTTGACCTCATAGGCCTCGGCCATGGCGGCGATCTTGATCGATTCCAGGAAGCCGTTCCAGATCACGTCGATGATGGCGACGTCGGCGGCATAGGCGTCGAGGAACGGGCGGAAGGCGCGCCGCCCGGTGACCGATTCCAAGGACGCGATCGGGCATGGCGCGTGGCGGCGGATCAGCGCCAGGGATTGCGGGTCCCAGGTGTCGATCTCCAGCCAGGTGAGGTCAAACGGCTCGACCGCCTTGGCGATACGCAGGTAGCCCTCGGTCTTGAAATGATAATTGACGTCGAGGTGCAGGCCGATATCGGCGCCGGCGCCGGCGCGGAAGGCGGCCAGCAGGTCGCGCACCGATTGCAGCGTGCGCCGGTCGAGGTTGAGTTCGGGGTGGCCCGGGGTGCGGCCGAAGCCGGGGCTGAAGCTGGTCAGTTTTTCGCCGTCGAACGGCAGGATGTTGGTTTTCAGCGCCTTGAAGCCGCGCCGCTTGACCTCGGCACCAAGCGCGGCGACGTCGTCGTAGGTCCGTAGCGGCGGCGTTCCGATCAGCTCGTGGTTGCGCACGCGGTACGACCCGCAGTGCGACCAATATACCGGGACGCGGCGGCGCACCGGGCCGCCGAACAGTTCATACACCGGCACGCCAAGCGCCTTGGCCTTGATGTCGAGCAGGGCGTTGCCGATGGCGGCGATGGCGCGCTGGTTGACACCGCCGGGGGCCTGGACCTGCTTGACATACAGCAGCGCGTCGATCGCCTGCACCGGCCTGGGGTCGGTGCCGATCAGCGCCTCGGCCATGGCCCGGATGACGGCGGTGAGGCCCTGGCTGCCGTCGGCTTCGGTGTATTCCGACCAGCCGACCAGGCCGTCATCGGTGCTGATCTTCAGGAACGAGAAGGTGCGCCAGCCGGCGTCGCAGTGCAGGTCTTCGATCCTGGTGATTTTCATCGCGGGTTTCCTGCTGGTTGGTGTTGTGCCGAACAGGTTATGTGCGATGGCGCCGGCTGTCAGCCTTTCGCACCCCCCCACGGCGAACATAGAACGATATTGTTTCTGCATGAGATCGTGGTAACTACGTTGCAGCCTCGCAACCCACCGCCCGGCGTTGTGGCGCCTGGTGGCGAGCTTTGTCTTTGTCGGAGAGTGTTCATGCTATTCGCAGTCACCCGCCATGACCGGCCCGGCAGCCTGGCGCTGCGGCTTTCGGAACGGCCGATCCACCTCAAATACCTCGAGACGGTGCTGGACAAGATCGTTTACGGCGGCGCGTTGCTGGGCGATGACGGCAAACAGTCGGGTTCGATCCTGATCATCGACGTCGCCGATGCAGCGGCAGCGACCGCATTCGCCGACGCCGACCCCTATGTTGACGCCGGGCTGTTCGCCGGCACGGTGATCCGGGCGTTTCGCCCGGTGTTTAAGGACGGCGGCTGGCTGTAGGAACCCATCCGGCGGCGACACGGCGTCGGCGAAACAAGGTCAGACCGCTATCCCCTGGGTCATCGGCTGCTCGAAATACTCGACGATCTCGCGCAGCGGCCGAGGCACGCTGAACAGGTAACCCTGGGCCTCGCCGCAGCCGGCGGCACGGACATGATGCAACTGCTCGGCCGTCTCGATCCCTTCCGCCGTCGTGACGATGTTCAACTTGTTGGCGAGGTCAACGATCGAACCGACGATCGCGGCGCAATCAGGCCGGGTTACCATCTCACGCACGAACGACTGATCGATCTTGATCTTGTCGAACGGAAAGCTGCGCAAATAGCTTAGCGACGAGTAGCCAGTGCCGAAGTCGTCCAGCGCGATGCGCACGCCCAAGGCATGCAATTGGAACAGCAATGACCGGTTGTTGTCGTTGTTCTTCAACAATGTCGTCTCGGTGATCTCGAGTTCCAGCCGGCTTGCCGGCAGTCCGGCTGATTGCAGCGCCGCCGTGACCACGCCGACAATGTCGCCGCTGTCGAACTGCGCCGCCGACAGGTTCACCGCCACCTTGGTGTGGGCGGGAAACTGCATTGCATCGACGCAGGCCTTGTTGACCACCCATGCGCCGATCGATCGGATCAGCCCGCTTTCCTCGGCGATAGGAATGAACTGGGCAGGAGAAATCAGCCCTCGCCAGGCATGGTTCCAGCGCAGCAAGGCTTCGAAGCCGGCGATGCGATCGCTGCTCAGATCCCACAGCGGTTGATATAGCAGCTCCAGCTCGTCGCGTTCCAAGGCGTGCGCCAGGTCCTCCTCCAGCGCCAGGCGGACCAGCAATTGCCGCTCCATGTCCGGCTCGAACAAGCTCAGCACGCCACGTCCCTGGGCTTTCGCCTGATACAACGCCATGTCGGCGTTCTTCAACAGCGTATCGGCATCGGCGTGACAGTCGGTGGCAACGGAAATGCCGATACTGGTGCCGACGGTGACGGTGTGTCCGGCCAGGTGATACGGTTCACTCAGCGAACCGATGATGCGCCCGCCAAGTTGTTCGGCGGCCTCCGGCACGTCGGCCGCCATATAGGCAACGGCGAATTCATCCCCGCCCAGACGGGCGACGACGTCGCAGCTTCGCACGCACCGCAGCAGCCGCCGACCGGCCGCCTCCAAAAGCGCGTCGCCCACCGGATGACCCAGCGTGTCATTGACGTGCTTGAAGCGGTCCAGATCGAGATACAGCAGCGCCAGCCCCATCTGCCGGCGGTTCAGCGACCCGATCATTTCGTCCAGCCTGAGACGGAACAGCACCCGGTTGGGCAGCTTGGTCAGTGCATCATGGTGCGCGGCAAACCTTATATGCTCTTCCGCTCGGCGCTGCTCCGACACGTCCTCGTAGGTGGCGACCCAGCCGCCGCCCGGTATTGGTTGTTGCGACACGGCGATGGATTGGCCGTCGTCGCCGGTCACGACGAAGGTGCCCGATTGCACCGCGTCGGTCAGGTGACGGTGCTTGATGTACAGCTCATCGACCATTTGCGCCGGCAGCGCGCCGATCGCCTTCAGCCGCTCGAACAGCTCGCCGATCGGCAGACCGGGCGTCAGGGCGGACGCATCGACCCCGAACAGCGTCAGGAAGCGGCTGTTGTTGACGATCAACTGGTGGCCGCCGTCGGTCATCAGCAGGCCCTGCGAAATGTTGTTCAAAGCCGCATTGAACAGCACGTTCTGGACCTGCAGCGCTCGGTCCCCGTCACGCAGCGCGGCATTCTGTAGCTGGACCTCTTCCATCGCCTGGCGGGCCCGTTCGTTGGCGGTTTCCAGATTGGCGAGCGCCCGCTTCAGATCGGTGATGTCGGTGCGAATGCCGACCCGGCCGCCGCCCGGTATCTTGCGTTCGGTGACCAGCACCCAACGCCCGTTCGGCAGCCTGCGCTCCATCGGCCCGGCATTGTCCTGGTGCCATTGCACGGTGGCGGTGATGAAACCCTCGACGTCGTTACCGGCCTCGGGGTATTGGCCCAGATGGGCTCCGTTGCGGATGATATCTTCGAATCGTTCGCCAGGACGGATGAACCCGGCGCTGATGTTGTAGAACTCGCGATACTGCTGGTTGCACAGGATAAGTCTGCTGTCGCTGTCCCACATGACGAAACCGTCCGACATCGACTCGATGGCGCCCTCGAGCACGGCGCGGGCCTTGCTACGTTCGCAATCCGCCCGATTGCGCTCGCGCCGCGCCGCCATCAGCGTCAGGGCCAGCGCCGACAGCAGCACCACGGCGACCGCCACCACGCCGATCAGTCGGTCCCGATCCCGTCGCCAGTCGGCTGTTGCGGTATCCAGATCGAGCGTCAAGGCGATCATCAGGTCGGGGTAGAGGCTGGCCCGGGCAATGCCCAGCGTAGGGGACTTGATGAAATTTTTTGGCACCATGAAGGGTCGCTCGTCCGGCGCCATCGGACTGAGCGCGTCGCTTCGCCGTTTGCCGATCGCCACCTCATCATAGGGCCGGCTGATCACCAGCCGCCCGTCGTGACGCTCCAGCGCGATGCGCAACCCGGGGACTTCGGCAACCGCCGAGAACAGCACCGTCACCAGGGACAGCGGAACCTCCGCCACCGCGTTCAGCACGCCGACGCCAGGCAGCGCCAGCGGGCGCACCAGCAGCACGTCCCAATCGCCGGTGACCGGATTGCGCACCGGGCCGGCGAGCGCCGCCGGGTCGCCCGGCGCGGCGCCCAGGTAGGGCAGCACATCAGGCGGCAGCCTGCCATTCCACGGATTGGGTCGCGCCGATGCCCAGATCTGGCCGTCGCGCCGCACCAGCAGGATATCCCGGAAGTCGAAGGTCTGGTAATTGAACGCGCGCAGGATACGGCCGGCGGTCACTGGATCAAGCTTCTGTCCGTCCTGCACCGTGGTCGCAAACAGCTCGGGCAGGTTCACCAAGGCGCCGTCAACCTGCAGCAACTGGCGGTTCACCACGCGTTCCGTCATCAGGGCGGCATTCTGCAGCGTCACGTTGGCGGCATGCAGACTGGTCTCCCGGGTGCGTTCCAGCAGGAACCAGCAGCCGCCGATCAGGGTCGACAGCACCAGGCCGATGCATCCGGCGATGCCTATCGCGAGCAGGCGGTGGCGGTTCATCCGGCTACCGCGCACCATGCCGAAGCGTGTTGCGTCTGCACGGTCGGCAGACCCTGCTGGCAGTCCACGAAATGGGCGGTCGGCCGCGCAACGGCATCGACTAGGCGCCCTTGCATCCGGCGGACGGCGCGGCCGGCGACGCTGAGGCCACGATCATGCGGGCAGCCGCCCGCAGCTTCAAAAGCCCGTCCTGAACTGCGAAGTCGATTAGCAACTTGCGTGGCCCCACTGATCTCAATGGCGAATGTGCAGAGCTAAATACTAATAAAACGTGAAAGACCGAGGATCGCGGCCAAAATTGCCTGGAAAATCGCCGCCGGCCGCGTCCACCCGGTGCCCGCGTCCGCGCCGGTGGTTCAGGCGGTCTCGGATTACTCGGGCTTCCGCATCGCCCCTCCGGCCTGTTCCGCAGGAACGGACGCCGCCTGCGCTGCCGCCACCCGGATTCCCAGTGGGCCACCCAGCGTGTCGTTCCAGGCGGTGACGCAGTTGTCGCCACACCGCCGAATCCATTGCGGCAGAATCGTTTGCGTCAACAAACGCCGGCGCACAATATCGTCGGCGGCGGTGATCGGTACAAGGGTCATATGAAAGTCCTCGCCTTCGCCGCAGCTGTCCGAACCGATCTCGCAGGCAAGGCCCTTGGCGGTTTCCTGATCGGCGGCTTTCCAGATCGATTGCTCCAGCAACCTGATGCCGTCTCGCAGTTCGCCTCGGATGTCGGGCGGCAGGCGTTCCCAGGCCAATTTGTTGGCACCAAAGAAGGACAAACCCCAACTGACCGCCATGGGCGAGATATAGGACGTCACTTTCGGCAGCCCGATCTCGCCACCGCTCATGGTCCCGGTGATCGCGCAATCCACCGTGCCGGTCTTGACCGACCTCACGATTTCGGAAAACGGGATCACGGTGGGGATCGCGCCGAGCGCCGACATCATCTCGGACTGACCCACCGAGGAGGTGCGGACCCTGAGCCCAGCCAGATCCTGCAGGCTACGGAACCGCGGCGCACAGTACAGCACCTGCGCCGGGTAGGCATAAATCCCAAGCAATTCAACGCCATATTTCTGCAGCAGGATCTGGTGCAGGTGGTCGCGATACAGCTCCACCGTCCGGCGCAACGCGGCGAAATCGGGATTGAGGGTCGGCAGATCGACCGCGTTCAGCTCCGGTTCGTCGCCCGACACCAGCGCCAGCAGCGCGGTGCCGAACGGGACGACGCCAAGCCGCATCAGCTGCAACATTTCCTGGCCCGGCAGCCCGCTGCCGTCGAACGGGTGGATCTCGGCCTGGACCCGGCCATTGGTCAATTGCGGCACCCGTTGCGTCCAGAACGGCTGTTCCAGTTTCTTGTATTGGCTGACGCCGGCCAGGCCGCCGACGATCTTCAACTGGATCGGTCCGTCGGCCGCCCGCGCGTGTACTGCCATCAGCAGGCTGACCAGCAACCCCACGCGGCAGGCATGCTGGACAATAAACCAGGGTGACGATGCAGAGTTTGCCGAACGGCGCATGGACGATGTGACCCCGAGATCGCTGATTTCTTATCTGTGCTAAACACGTTATCGCAACGTGATCCCAACTGCCAATGCTTTCCACACGCGGCGCCAACGGCGATTCACATCAGAACGACAACCATGGGTTGCGACTTCTCGCAACAGGCTGGTAGCATTACGCATCGGTATCAAGGAGCCGTCATGTCGGTGGTCCGGATCGAACCCTCAGCCAGCAGCGGATCGTCAGCCGACCGATCGGCGCCGAACGGGCCCCGAAGTCGGCGCATCGGCTTGATCTTCGTGGTGATGACCGCGCTGGGCTGGGGTCTCAATTGGCCGGCGACCAAATTCCTGGTGAAAACCTGCCCGCCGCTGTCCGCGCGTGGCATTTCCGGCCTGGCGGCGGCTTGCGTACTGTTCGGACTTGCCGCGCTGCGCGGCGAGAGGCTCGCTGTGCCGGGCAAGCTGTGGGCGCGGCTTTCGCTCGCCTCGGTGCTGAACGTCAGCGCCTGGATGGGCCTGACCAGCGCGTCGCTGCTGTGGCTGGCCGCCGGCCAGGCCGCGACACTGGCCTACACGATGCCGGTCTGGGCTGCGCTGCTGGCCTGGCCGATCCTCAGCGATCGGCCAGGGTTGCGCCAGATCGCGGCCATCGTGCTGGGCATCGGCGGGATCGCCATCCAGGTCGGCGGCAGCGGCCTTTACCTCGACGCCACCCGCTTGCCCGGCGTCGCGCTGGCACTGTCCGGAGCAATGCTGTTCGCGCTCGGCACGGTGTCGGCCAAGCGGATGCCGATCCCGCTGCCGCGGCTGGCGCTGACCGCCTGGCAGGTGTTTCTGGGTTCACTCCCGCTGCTTGGCGCCGGCCTGTGGTTTGAACATCCGCATTTCCATTCCCTGCCGCTGATCGCATGGCTGTCGCTGGCCTACACCGCGTTGATCTCGATGGGGCTGTGCTACCTGCTGTGGTTCGCCGCGGTCAGCCGGCTGCGGGCTTCGCAGGCGGCGATCGGCACCCTGCTTACGCCGGTCATCGGGGTCACCGCGTCATCGCTGATGCTCGGCGATCCGCTGACCCTGGGTCAGACCGCGTCACTCGCGCTGGTGGCGGCAGGCATCGTGCTTGCGGTCAAGGACTCACCATCCGGCACGGTGATGCCGGCCTGCAGCCATTCGATCTTGCCGTCCAGATCTTCTCGCGCCAGCCGGTAGTAGGTCCGCGGCAGCACCCGGGCGCCGCAGGTTTCATACATCCGCCGAGCCGCCGCGTTGCCGGTTTCCGTGGTCCAGTCCAGGGCGGAGAATGTCTGCGAATAGGTCAGTCGCGCCGCCGCCTTCACCAGCGCCTGCCCGACTCCAAATCGGCGCATCGCTTGCGCGACGTAAAGGTCTCGGATGTACAGCGCGCGACTCAGCTCGAAGGCCGGGAACGTCACGTTCAAGACGATGGACCCGGCGATCGCCCCAGCCACCTCGGCCAGCAGCACCCTGGGGTCGAACGTGGCGCGAACCGGTTGGCAGGCCAGCGTCGCCGCCTCGATCGCCTGCTGATCCGACACCGGGCGGCGGTAATGGCGTTGCATCTCGGCGAACAGATCCGCCAGGGCGCGAATGTCGGACCCGGTGGGCGCCCGCACTGTTACCTCGGGCAGGTCGGCAGCCAGATCGGCAACGGTTGCCCCCGGCAGCGAGCCCATCATGCGCCCGACCCGCGGTGCGGCGGCAGTCCCACCAGCCGCCCGATCGCGGGCTTCGTCAGGATAGTGAAACAGTGGCGACTCATGCTGCGGACCTTCGATGTCACGGCCAGATCGTGGCTGCTGACGACAGTCTGGCTGCCGAAACATAACAACAAGTTAACGGTAAAGCCACTGTTATCGCGGCCGACCGAACCGGGCGATCGGACGGGAGGCGATCGAGCGGCGCCGAACCCATGACCGCGTCCGTTACTGCTGCAGTTGCAACTGGCGCCGCAACCGCAGCGAAGGGTCGGACTGACCGGATGGCCCCAGGTTGTTCAGGAAGCCCGGCACCGCCGCGGCATTGATCAAATGGTCCCGCAGGTCCTCGGTCAGCGCCCGTGCATCGCGTTGGTCATGCACCACGTGCGGGGTGATCAGGATCAGCAGCTCGGTTCGCTGGCGGGTGTTGTTCTGGTTGCCGGCCAGCAGCCCCAGCAGCGGGATGTCCTTCAGCCACGGTATCCCCTGGTTGCCCACCGACGCGGTATCGGTGATCAGTCCCGCCAGGCCGATGGTCTGCCCGTCCTGCACCACCACCCGGGAACTGACGTTGCGCTCGTTGAAGGTCGGCGAGTCGACCCCCGGCGTGGTGATCGTGGTCGCTACGCTACTGACATCCTGCATCACATCCAACGTCACCAGACCGCCACTGTTGACCCGCGGCGTCACCTCAAGAATCACGCCGGTCTGCTGGTAGTTGATCGAGCTGACGATCGGCGCGTTGCTGGTGATGGTGCTCTGTGACGACTGGGCCAGATAGGGCACCACGGCGCCGACCTGAAGCCGCGCCGGTTGATTGTCCAGCACCATGAGTTCCGGCGAGGAAAGCACATGCACCTTGGTGACCTGCTGCAACGCCTCGAGCGCGAACGGCACGCCACCGGCCCCGCTGCCGCCGAGGAAAAACCCGGGAAAGGTCAGGTTCAGCGCGGCCGCCGACGGGCTGGCAACATTCGCGGTCTGCGGCTGGGTGTTCAGAATGCCGTTGATGCCGCCGGATTTGAAAAAGAACTGCGTGCCGTATTGCAACGCGTCGTTCAGCGTCACCTCGGCGATCACGGCATCGATCCTGACTTGCAACGGAAGGATGTCGATCTTGCGCAGCATCGCCTCCATCGTGCTCAGTTCCTGCGCGGTCCCATACACCATGACCGAGTTGTTCTGATCATCCGGTATCACCCGCAACGTGTCGGTGCCCTGGTCGCCGCCACCGCCTGGCTCCAGCCCGCCCAGCAGCGGATTGGCACCGGCGGCCGGCGGCGCCTGCGATGCCCCCGCCGCCGGCGCGCCGCCTTGGTTCGGCGACGTCCCCTGCTGCCCCAGGCCCGGCCCGCCACCGCCCGAGGAGCTGATGCCGCTCGACAGGTTGCCGCGACCCAGCGACCCGGCCGATCCGGCGCCCAGGCCGCCGCCGCCAAGCCCGCCGCCGCCGCCACCGCCGTTGCTGCCGGACAGACCGCCGGAGCCGCCGCCCTGGGATTGCTGCGACTGTGACCGCGCGGCGGTCGGCTGCGCGGTCACGTTGTTCGGGGTGAACGCCTGCTGCAGCACATAAGCCACGTCCTCGGAGTGGCTGTTCTGCAGATAGTAGACATGCCAACTGCGGATCGTCTTCTGCCGCGCCCGATCGATCAGCGCATACACCCGCCGAGCTTCGTCGATATAGCGCGGCTGCGGTGACACCAGCAGCACGGCGTTGATCCGCGACAGCGGAATCACCCGCACCAGCCCGGCGAGGGTCCCGCCGCCAGCCCCGCCGCTCTGGCCCCTGAACGCGTCCTGCAGCGCCTGCGCGAAATCCTTCACGTCGCCATTGCTGACCGGCAGCACGGCATAGGACTGGCGCGCCAGCACATCGACGTCGAACGCCTGCACCAGGCCGATCAGGCCTTCCCGCGCGGCCGGTTCGCCGGAGATCAGCAGGGCGTTGCGCGCCGGGTCGGCGGCGATCTTGCCGCCCTGGCCGACATAGGGCTGCAACACCTTGGCGAGGTCCTCGGCGGTGGCATAGCGCAGCGGCACCACCTCGGCTCCGGCGGTTCCCGGACCGCTGGCCGCGACCGCCACCGCCTGCGCGATCGGCAACACGCGATACAATCCGCCGCTGGTGGTCAGCGCCGCGCCGTTCTGCGCCAGCAAGGACTCCAGCGCCGGCACGACCTGGGCCCGGGTCAGCGGCTGCACCGTGTGCAGCGTTGCGGTGCCATGCACCGCCGGGTCGATCGTGTAGTTCACCTTCAGGATGCCGCCCAGGATCTGCGCCGCGACCTCGCGGATGTCGGTATCGGCAAAATCCAGGCTGACATCGCCCGATCCCGCCGCCGCCGCCGTCGCCGGCGTCTGGGTGGGCGGGGTGTTCTGCTGGCCATACGCGATTTCCGGTGGTGCCAACGCCCCGGGCGATCCGACCGCGCCATTGACCCGCGGCGGCGCCGCGGCAGCCCCGCCGGGCAACTCGGTAAGCGCCGGTATGGCGGGCGGAGACGGGCGATTGCATCCATTCAGCGCGATGAGACCACACAACACCGCAAGCGTTCGGCACGAACGCTGCTTGCGAACGACGTCCTGTCGCATTCTTCCGGTCTGCCCCGCCCTTATGCTGGCGCACTGATGGACCGGACCGCCGGCGCGATGCGACGCAATCCCTTGTGATCGATCAGTACAACAACGTGATTAACGTTAATAATTTATAATAAAGAACGTCCGCCACCCGCTCACGCCGGCAAGAAGCCGCGATTTCGCGGCAACTGTCGAAACGAATCGGCGATCATCCGGCACCAATCAATGGCCGACCGGATGCCACACTGTGGCGACAATGCACGTCCCACCGCCGCCTGCCGGCAACCCGCGCGCCCGCGATCGCGTCCCGCGGCCCGATTCGGGATCATTACTCAGCCGCGACGGCGGACCCCGCGCCGGCTGCCGAGGCCACCGCCTGAGCGCTGACCGCATCGACGCGCTGGCGCAGCAGGATATTCACCCGCGGCGAGGCATTGCGAAAGTTGGCGGAGGCGACGACCACGATCGAATAGCGCGACGATTGCGGCCCCAACGCGGTGGCGTGGATGCGCAGCATTTCGTCCGCCGTCCGCGCCGCCGTGGCCTGCGACGTGGCCGCGTCATCGGCCACGCCGGAGGCATCGCTCAATGCCCTGGCCACGATCGGGTCGCGGGACGACATATCGGGGTCGTCGTCGGACAGCACAGTCAGATGCGGCGCCAGCCTGGCATACAGATCCGCCGTCATGCCCAGCACCTCGGTCAACTCGTGGACGCTCTGGAATGGCGTCCCCGGCGGCCCGTAGTTCCGCCCCCCCGCCCGATAGTCCGCCGCCTTGGCGCCGCCCTGCCGCGGACTGGCGTTCTCGGTGTGCCAATCCAGGATGGCGGCGGCAAGCCGGTCGGCCAAGGCGGGCGGACCGCCAACCTGGATGATCAACGATTTCAACAGATCGCCCGAGGCGGTGTTCAGGTTGACCCGGTCGGTCTCGTTTTCGATCCGGACCAGAACCGCGGTTTGACCGATCCGCACCTGGTGCACCACGCCATCGGCGCGCAGCCGCGGGTCGGCTGCCGCCTGCATGTGGAACATCACGTCGGCGACCGCGCCGTCGGCCGCCGCCGCCAGCACCGCCGCCTGCTTCAGGTTGTCCGCCAACTGTGTGTCCGACCGCCCGGCGGCGACGATCTGAGTGCCCAGCAACGCCAGCAGGCCCATGGTCCACAGCACGATCAGCAAGGCGAAGCCACGCTGACCCCGGTTCATGGCCGCGACAGCATCGGCGCGACGACGATATCGGGCCAGCGCGGCGGCTTGGCACCGGCGAACACCACGCGCAGCCGCACCAGCAAGGGCGGATCCGGTTCATGCCACTGCGACACCCACATCCCGGGCCGACGCCAGTATTCGATCGCCAGCCGAGCGACGCCGTCGACCAGATCGGTCTCCGCCGGCTTGGGCGGCGGCCCGAACGCAACCGAATGCGGGTCCAGCCGCCAGCGCAGCACCAGCCTTGTGCCGGACACCGCCAGCCCGGCCTGCACCCGCTCCGGCCGCAATCCCGAACCGGGCAGGCGCATCCGGGTCACCCCGGTCAGGCTATTGGCCGACCCGTCGATCGACGGCCGTGCCGGGTCCTCGCCGGGGACCAGGTTTTCGACCACCGTACGCATCACCCGGTCCACCGCCTCCAGGTCGGTCTTGCCGTCCGACATCCGCGCATCCTGGCGCCAGGCGGTCAGACCGAACCGCACGGTCTGGCTGAGGCCGACCAGCAGGAAGCCGAACACCGCCAGCGCGACGATGATCTCCAGCAGGGTGAAGCCCGCCTCACGCCGCGTCATCCGCCGACCTGTTCGGTATCCAGCCGCACGCTGCGTTCGGTGCCGCCGTCGTTCCAGCCGATCCACACGCTGACCGCATACAGTACCACCGGAAACGACACCGACGCGCGCGGCCCGACCAGCCCGGCCGGGCGCAGCGCCGCGCTGCCGGCCGGAGCCACCCGCAGCCGATAGCGGAAGCCGCCGCCGTCGCTGCCGCGCCAGTCCCCGGCCGCCAGCGCGGTGCCATGCGTAGCCACGGTCAGCCGCGATTTCGCCCGCACAATGGCCTGATCGTACATCGACGCGGTCTGCGTCGCGTGCAGCCCGGTGCCGACCGCCTCGAACAGCACCGCCGCCGCGATCCCCGCCACGATCAGCGCGATGATCACCTCCAGCAGGGTGAAGCCGCCCGGTACGGCCGGCCGCGTCATCCCGACGCCAGATTGTTCAGGCTGAGCATCGCGGTCATCAGCGAGGCGACGATGCCGCCGACCGCGACACCCATCAGGATGGTCATCGCCGGCACCAGCAGCGCGGTCAGCCGCTGCGTCGCCAGCCGGGTCTTTTCCTCATGGATGTCGGCCGCGCGCAGCGCCATCGGCCCAAGCTGGGCGGTCTCCTCACCCAGGCGCAGCAGATGGATGCTGCGCGCCGGAAACACTTGGGCGGCGTCCAGCGCTCGGCTCAACGATCCGCCGCCGCGCGCCGTCACGCTGGCCTGCTCGACCGCCGACCGTGCCGCCCGGTTGCCCATCGCGTCGCGCACGATCGCCAGCGCCGGGATCAGCGCCACACCGTTGTGCAGCAGCGTCCCCAGCACCCGGGTGAACCGCGCCGCCGCCACTTCACGGATCAGGCCGCCAACCACCGGCAACCGCAGCAGCGCGCGATCGGTAATCAGGCGGACCCGGTTCTGCCGCAGCGCCGAACGCGCCACGAACACCCCCAGCACGATCGCCGCCAGCAGCCACAGCCCGTCGTGCTGCACGAAAGCGCCGGCGGAAATCAGGAATTGCGTCGAGGCCGGCAGCGCCACCCCGCTCTGCTCGAACATCGGCACAAACTGCGGCAGCACCTCGGTCAGCAGCAAGGTCACCGCGCCGATCATCGCCACCAGCAGCACCGCGGGATAGATCATCGCCGAGGTCACCGTCGCCGCCAAGCTGCGCTGCCGGTCAAGCAGATCGGCGATCCGGCCCAGCGTCGGACCCAGGTTGCCGCCGGCCTCGCCGGCCCGCACCAGCCCGACATGCATCGGCGGAAACGTCGTCGGATAGCGCGACATCGCCACCGACAACGGGCTGCCGTCGCGCACCGCATCGCGCAACCCGGTGATCGTCGGCCTGACCCGCGCCGAGGCGGTCTCCTGCATGTAGCGCAACGCGCGGTCCAGGTCCTGTCCGGCCGTCAGCATCGTCGCCAGCTCGCGCACCAGGTCGGCGACATCCTGCTTGCGCAATCCGCGCCGGCCGCCAAGATCGAGTTGCAGCAACCCCGACCACCGAGCCGCCCGGTCGGCCGGTTCGGTGCGCACCGGCATGCTGCCCTGGCGCTGCAGCCGACCGATCACCTCGGCCTCGGTCGCTGCGTCCATCACCCCAACAAGGCGTTCGCCGCCGGCACCGATCGCGGTATAGCGGAACGAGGTCATGCGTCCGCCCGGATGCTGCGCGTCAGTTCCTCGATCGTAGTGTCGCCGGCCAGCGCGGCGGCCAGCCCGGCGTCGAACATCAGCTCCATGCCGGCAGCAACCGCCGCGCGTTCGATCGTGGCATGGTCGGCGCGGGCGAAGATCAGCCGCTCGATCTCGGGGCCGAGGTCGAGGAACTCTGCGATCGCGGTGCGGCCGCGATAGCCGGTCTGCCGGCAGGCGGCGCAACCGACGGCGTGCGACAGCATGATCGGGCGGTCGGTGGTGCGCCGGTCCAGCCCGAACCGCTCGATCAGCGCGGCCGGCGCCGGTTCCGCCCGCCGGCAATCGGGGCACAGACGCCGCACCAGGCGCTGCGCCATGATGCCGCGCAGCACCGCGGTCAGCAGGTAGTCCTCCACCCCCATGTCGCGCAGCCGGGTCACCGCCGCGGCGGCCGAGTTGGTATGCAGCGTCGACAGCACCAGGTGCCCCGTCAGCGCCGCCTGCACCGCGATCTGCGCGGTCTCGCCGTCGCGGATTTCGCCGACCATGATGACATCCGGATCCTGCCGCAGGATCGAGCGCAGCAAGCTGGCAAACGTCAGGTCGATCTGCGCGCGCACCTGGATCTGGTTGATGCCCTGAAGCTGATACTCGATCGGGTCTTCCACGGTGACGATCTTGCGCGTCACCGCATTCAGCGCCAGCAGCCCGGTATACAGCGTGGTGGTCTTGCCGCTGCCGGTCGGCCCGGTCACCAGCACGATCCCGTTCGGCAGTTCCAGCGAGGTCTCCAGCTTGCGGATGACGCGCGGTGCCAGCCCGAGCCGGGCGTAGTCGAACACCACGGCGGTGCGGTCGAGAATGCGCAGCACCACGGTTTCGCCGTGCAGCGACGGGATCGTTGACACCCGGAAATCGACGTCCTGACCGCGCACCGCCATCTTGATGCGCCCGTCCTGCGGCATCCGCCGTTCGGCGATATCCAGCCGCGCCATGATCTTGATGCGCGAGGTGATCGCCGCGGCCAGGTGCCGCGGCGGCGGCTCCGCTTCATGCAGCACGCCGTCATAGCGGTAGCGCACCCGCAAGCGGTCCTCGAACGGCTCGATATGAATATCGGACGCCTGGGTCTCCACCGCCCGGGTGATCAGCAGATTGACCAGGCGGATCACCGGCGCCTCGCTCGCCAGGTCCTTCAGCCGTTCCGCATCTTCCTCCAGCGGCGCGTCGGCGTCGGCGTTCGGGTCGGCCTGGGTTTCCTCGGGATACAGCCGATTGAGCGCGGTCTCGAGCTCGATCGGCACCGCGACCTCAAGCCGCACCGGCAGGCCGGTGGCGACGGCGACCGCGGACTGGGTGAAGCGGTCCAGCGGATCGGCGGCGGCCAGCACCAGGGTCTGGTCGTTGGCGGAGATCGGCATCGCGCGGGCGTGGCGCAGAAACCCAGCGCTCAGGCGGTCCGGCAGCACCGGTTCGATGCGTGGATAACGGTCGGCCGCGGTGATCGGGATCGACAGCAGGCTGGCATAGGCCTCGGCCAATCCCCGCTCCGACACCAGGCCAAGCTGGATCAGCACCGCATCCAGGCGCTGGTCGGATTCAGCGGCGACGCGGCGCGCACGTTCCAGGGTTCGCGGCGCGCAGTGGCCTTGCCGCAGCAGGATCTCGCCAACAGCGTCAAGCTCCTGATCGATGACTGTGGTCCCCATGCTGGCGATCCCATCAAGAGCGTCTCGGTGACGTGCCAGCTTGCATAGGCCGCCCGGCAAATCGCCGGCAAATGACAGCTCGGCGATGCCACGTTACGCGGGTTCGGCGCAGCCGGATCAATCGCATGACGCGATCACCGGCATGGGCGCCCCCGATCGCGTCGTGTCCGTCGGGTTCCGGGCTTGCGACGTCAGCCGCTCAACAGGCTAACCCTCGGCACCGGAAAGAAATATTGGAAATAGTTCTGCTCGTTCACTGTGTTTTGGCATAGTCAGCACATATACGACAGCTTCGTGACAATATTTATTCTTCATAGTGGTAATCCACCTCCGCATTCAGCCCGTAATCCTACCGTGACCCGAGGCCGATGACTGCAAATGCCGCGCGGAACACAACCACGCCAATAAGAGATTGGGAGTTATTGACCGATGTCAGAATTCGACGAGATGAGCACAAAACTGCTTACATCCGATCGACGCAAACTGCTCCGCAACGCAGGACTGGGAACCGCCTTCGCCGCCGCGGCCGGATTTGGCCTGTTCAAGCCGACCCGCGCACAAGCCGCCGGTGCCCCGAGCGACGCCGATATCCTGAACTTTGCCCTCAATCTTGAGTATCTCGAGGCGGAGTACTACCTGTTCGCGGTCAATGGTACTGGCCTGGCCGCCACCGACATCAACGGCGTCGGCGCTACCGGCGGGGTGATCGGCGGCGCCGCGGTGCCGTTCAAGACCCCGGCCATCCAGCAGTACGCGGTCAAAATCGCCAACGATGAGCAGGCACACGTGCAGTTCCTGCGCGCGGCGCTTGGCAGCGCCGCTGTCGCCCGCCCCGAGATCGACCTCTTCAACAGCTTCAACACCGCGGCGGTCGCCGCCGGCCTGGTTCCTGCCGGCGGAACCTTCAACCCGTTCGCCGACGAACTCAGCTTCCTGCTGGGTGCCTACATCTTCGAAGACGTCGGTGTGACCGCCTACCATGGCGCCGCGCCGCTGATCCAGTCGAAGGACTATCTCGCCGCGGCCGCCGGCATTCTGGCCGTCGAAGCCTATCACGCCGGCAGCATCCGCACCTTGCTGTTCCAGCTCGGCCAGGGCGACGCAACCGCCAAGATATCGGCACTGCGCGCCGCCGCTTCCGGCGCGGCCGACGATCAGGGCGTGGTCTGGAACGGCCAGGCCAACATCACCCCGACCGATGTCAACGCGCTGGCCTTCAGCCGCACCACTACCCAGGTGTTGAACATCGTCTATCTCGGCGGTGCCAGCGGCAATTTTGGCTTCTTCCCGCAAGGCCTGAACGGAGCGATCGCCTGATCGCCACGGCGTTCACCTCGTCTGCCTGATGTCAAATCCGGAGTTCGTCGGCCATGACGAACTCCGGATCGGCGACACGACCGACTGACCAGCATCGAAGCCTGACCTGCCTGACAAATGAAACTATCCTCAGCCGTTTCCGGTGTCGTCAGGCAGCGTCCTGACGTGCTGGAAACCGCAACGCGACCCGCTCGGCCGAGGCGGTTTGAGGGTCGTCAGCATTGCCGCCGACGGATTTCAGGTTGTCGCGAATGAAATCCTGCACCTGCGCGCCCGGCATCGGCCGTCCCAAGAGATAACCCTGGATTTCGCCGCAGCCGCGGTCACGCAGCGCTGCCAGTTGCTCTGCCGTCTCCACCCCCTCGCCCACAGTAGCCAGGCCAAGGTTGCGGCACATGTCCAAGATCGCCTCCAGAATGACCCGAACGCCCGGGTCATCCGCCTGACCCTGAACGAACGCCCGGTCGATCTTGATCTTGTCGAAACTGAAGCGCCGCAGGTAACTCAGGCTGGAATAACCAGTGCCGAAATCGTCCAGCGCAATCCGGATGCCCATCGCCTTGATCGCCTTCAGGTTCGCCAGCACCGCCTGTCCGTCGTCCGCCAGCACGGTTTCGGTGACCTCGATTTCCAGCAGCTCCGGCGCCAGCCCGGCCCGCAACAGCGATGCGGCGATATCATCCTTCAGCCCATCGCTGTGAAGCTGCATGACCGATACGTTGACCGCGACCGGAAGCCGCGGCTCCCAGTTCGCCACCGCCGCGCAGGCGCGGCTCAGCACCCAGCGGCCCAGACGATCGATCAGGCCACAACTCTCGGCCATGCGAATGAAAACGTCAGGCGACACGTAGCCGCGCACCGGGTGGCGCCACCGAGCCAGCGCCTCGAACCCGACGACCCGCAACGACGCGCTGTCAAACTTCGGCTGGAAGTGGACCTCCAGTGCGTCATCGTCGAGCGCTCGCCGCAGGTCGCGTTCCAGCAGGCGGCGATCGGTCACCGCCTGGGTCAAGTGTTCGTCGAAGCAGCGGTACATGCCACGCCCGCCGGTCTTGGCGCTATACAGCGCCATGTCCGCCTGATTGAGCAACGTGTCCACGTCCAGACCGTCACGCGGATAGAACGCGATCCCCAGACTGGCCCCAATGCGGATCTGCTGGCCATCCACCTGCACCGGGTCCGCCAAACGCCGCAGCAGACGCTCGGCAAACGATTCGACATCGCCGCGCTCACGCAGTTTGGTCAGCAGAATGACGAATTCGTCGCCGCCCAGCCGAGCAACCACGTCGCTTGCGCGCATCAGCGCCTTCAGACGCCCGGCGACCTCGATCAGAAGCTGGTCGCCGACATCGTGTCCCAGCGTGTCATTGATCGGCTTGAAACCGTCGAGATCGACGATAATCAGCGCGGTCAGCTCCGCCTCGCCGGCGCCGCCATCGATGATCCGCGCCATCCGCTGGCGCAGTTCCATCCGGTTCGCCAGCCCGGTCAACGCATCGTGGTGCGCCAGGTGCTCTACCTGTGCGTGCGCCAGGCGCTGTTCGGTGATGTCGGTGTAGGTCTGCACGAATCCGCCATCCGGCAGCGCGTGGGTTCGTATCTCGATGATCGTGCCGTTCTTCAGCGCGGTCTCGACCTTGTCGCTGCGTACCGACCCGGCGGCCAGGGTCAATCCGCGGCCGGTATCGGCGCTGATCACCCCGGTCATCAGCTCGCTCGCCTGGAACGCGACCTGCTTCATCGCCGCGTTCGCCAACTCATCGGGGCCGGCGAGCAGGTCCAGAACCCGCGGGTTGATCACCACCACCTTGCCCTGGACATCGACCATCAGCACACCCTGGCTGATCGTGTCCAAGGTGACCGACAAAGCGCGGCGTGAGGCCACGCTGCGGCGCTTTTGCCTGACCCAGAAGAAGCCGATCAGGCCGACGGCGCAACTGACCGCCGCACCGCCCAGCAGCGCATCGACCCGCAGCCCCCGATACCAGTCGAACACGGCGTCGGTGTCGAAGCCGACCATCACGATCAGCGGATAATCCCGCAGGTGGCGAAAGCTGGCGATGTGGCTGACATGGCCGGCGCCATCGCGAAGCCCGAGCGATCCGCTTGGATGGTCGAGCACCTCGCGCCGTTCGGCTTGTGTGGCGACGGCTTGCGGGCCGTTCAGCCCGGGCGCCCACGGACCGCCCGCCAAGGTGGTTCCGTTCAATGATAGGATCGAAATGAAACCGCTTCCCAGATCCAGCGATCCGGAATGCCGCGCCAGCTCGGCGCCGCCGACGGACAACGCCACCACCCCGGCGAAGGCGCCGTCCGGACCGACTAGCCTGCGGCTGAACTGGATGCTTCCCGCCCCGCCGTCAGGGCCGGTCATCGGCCGCCCGACGAAAAGATCGTCACGCGCCGGATCGAGCTGTGCCCGGAACCGCCTCCGTTTAGCGATGCTGCTGCCCGACGCCAGCGTGTCGGTGCTGGCAACCACCAGTCCGGTGCGGTCCGCCATCGCGACCCGCGCCGTCAGATCCTCGGCAAAGGTCTGGGTGCGGACCCAGCGCTGGAAATCGAAACGCTCACCCTCGGCGAGCTTCAATTGCCGTGCACTCAGCAGGATGTAGTCGATCTGGCCGATCGTGCGCCTCGTGCTTTCCTCCAGCGTCCGAGCCAGGTTGCCGGTGGCGCGCACCGCCGCGGCCTCGGCGCCGCGGCATTCGTGGTGCAGCCCGGCGATGATGCCGATCCACGGCAGGATCAGGAAACAGCCGATCGCGATCAGTTCCGGCAGCGGCGTTTCCGTCTTGGAACTTGGCAGCAACGAGCGGATCGCGTGGCCCGACCGGGCGAAAAACCGGCTTGCCCCGGCGAACGAATGCCACCGGGCCGTTGCCTCGTCTGGCGGCGGTGCTCGGCGGCCGTTTCGCGGCAATCCGGCAAGTCCCAGATCGGCTGTCTGCATGCGGGAAACCAGCGCCTTGGTGGTCAGGGTAACGATTGATCTGCCGTGGTCCTCCGCAGTAGCCCCGTGATTCCTAACATTCGGTTAATTTTGCCATAAAAACCGGACCGTCGGGCAACCCAAGGCGGCCTCCAACCTGGGTCGACCGAGATCATCCTCTAAAGCCCGGCCAGCCGGGGCCCACGGCCAGTTGGCGCGCCATGTCGAATGCAGCCGGTAGCGCTTCGGACGAACCCGCCGCCGAGGCGCGGTCACGCCGCCTCAGCCGAGGGTCGGCCAACGATGCCGGATCAGGCGGCCTTGCGGCGAAACGCGTCCAGGCTACCGGCATGGATCAGCTCGCTGGGCAACTGGTGCCCGACGATCTGTTCGGCCATCCGCCCGACCTCGATCAGCGCATCGAGGTCGACACCGGTCTCGATCCCCATCTCCTCGCACAGCAGCACCAGTTCCTCGGTGCAGATATTGCCCGCGGCCTTGGGCTGGCCGGCGAACGGACAGCCGCCCAGCCCACCGACGGTGGAGTCGAACTCGGTCACCCCCAGTTTCAGCGCCGCATGGGCGTTGGCCACCGCTAGGCCGCGGGTGTCGTGCAGATGCAACGCGACGGTCATGTCCGGCCAATGGCTGCGCACCTCGTTGACCACCCGCTCGATGCGCGCCGGCGTCGCCCAGCCCATGGTATCGGCCAGCGAGAACAGGCTGATCGGGGCATCGGTCTGTTCGGCGATCGCCATGCCGTCGCGCAACGTGCTGACGACCTCGGCCGGCGAGATGTCACCCTGGTAGTTGCAGCCGAACGCCGCCATCACCCCGATGCGCGTCACCTTGACCCCCTTGGATTGCTGCAAGGCGCTGTGTTTCTTCATCGCGTCGAGGTTTTCCGACGGGCTGCGGTTCAGGTTCTTGCGGGTGAACCCGGCCGACGCGGTCAGCGAGATCGACCCATTGATCGTCAGCTTGCCGCTGAACGCCAGCGCCCGGTCGAGCCCGTTGCCGTTGAAAAACAGCCCGGTGTAGTGCACGCCGGGCTTGGCGCGGAAACCTTCCACCACCGCCTCGGCGTCGGCCCACCCCGGCACCAGGCGGGTGTTGACGAAGGAGCAGGCCTGGATATGGCGCAGGCCGGTTTCCGCCAACGCCTCGATCAGCCGGATCTTGTCCGCGGTCGGGATCGGGCCGGGTTCGATCTGGAAGCCCTCGCGGGGGCCTTCCTCGTGGATTTCAACGCGGCGGGGCAGATCGGTCATGGCACGGTTCCTTACTCTGTCCGCTCCAGACTGCATCCGGTGCGCCGATTTTGCCAGAGGCTGACGGTCCGGCTTCGCTCCCTAGGCCATCCAGTTCTCCACGCTGAGGCCCGGGATGCGGCGAAATTCGTCGATGTTGCCGGTAACGACCGTGGCGCCCAGGGCACGGGCATGCGCGCCGATCAGAAGGTCGTTCGGACCGATCGGCCGGCCGGCCGCTTCCAGGGCCGCACGAATGCTTCCGTATTCGGCGTCCACCGGCACATCGAGCGGCAGGATCGGCATACGCCGCAGCAACGCCTCCACCCGCGCCAAAAGGCGGGAGGAACCACTCTTGGCCGCCCCGAACCGAAGTTCCGCTGCCGTGACAATGCTCAACGAGACGCTGTCCTCGCCCACCCTGGCAATGTGGCTCGTTATCTTCCCCGCCGGATTGCGCACCATCGCCGACACGGTGTCAGTATCCAAAATGTAGCCGGTCAAAGCTTCACATCCCGAAGTGGCAGCAGTGTCTCGTCCACATTCGGAAAGTGCTCATCGATCTCCGGCCAACTGGCAAGCAATTCGAGCAGGCTGCCGGTTGGCAGGGGCTCGATAATCAGCCGATCGCCGTCGCGGCTGATCAGGGCCTCCTTACCGGGTAGCTCGAATTCCACCGGGACGCGTATGGCCTGGTTGCGGTTGTTGCGGAATAGTCGGACTTGGCGCGACTCCGGATTACGTTTGACCATCATATCTGCTTTCTGGCATATGCCAGAAACATACCCCATCTCTGACCGCGGTTCAAGCTCGCATTTGGGCCACGCCCCACCGATACGGCCGGACCAGCCGGCGGTTACCGCCGGCTACTCATCCCGCACCACCCGATTGCTCGCCTCGTCCCACTCTGCCAGCACCGCCTGCCCCGCCTGCAACCCAGACGCCACCCCCGCGCCGCCATCCTGCTGGAACGCGATCAGCCGATCACCCCCCGGCAGGCGCAGGTAGTAATGCACCATGAAGCCGCGATAGACGACCTGCTCCAACGTCGCCACTACCGCGTTCGCCGCCGCTGGCTGGCCCAAATCCGGACTCACCCGCACCGCTTCGGGACGCAGCGCCACGCTGATCGAACCGTCCGCCACCGCCTGCCCCGCCACCGTCAGGTGCAGGCCATCCGGGCACACCACCCGAACCGAACCCATCGACCGGCCATCGACCGTTCCTTTAAAGAAATTAGACACCCCCAGGAATCCGGCGACGAACCGCGTCGCCGGATACTGATACACCTCAGCCCCCGAACCCACCTGTTCCAGCCGCCCGTCGCGCATCACCACGATGCGGTCGGCCAGCGTCAGCGCCTCGTCCTGGTCGTGCGTCACCATCACCGTGGTGATCCCCAGCCGCCGCTGCAGCAGCCGCAGCTCGACCTGCATGCTCTCCCGCAAGCTCTTGTCCAGCGCCCCCAGCGGTTCATCCAGCAGCAACATCGCCGGCTCGATCACCAGCGCACGCGCCAGCGCGACACGCTGTTGCTGGCCGCCGGAAAGCTGCGACGGCAGCTTGTGCTGATGATCGCCCAGCTGCACCAGATCCAACGCCTCCTGCACCCGAACCCCCGCCGCGCGGCGCTTGATGCCGCGCATCTGCAGCCCGAATGCCACGTTCTCCGCCACCGTCAGATGCGGGAACAAAGCGTAGCTCTGGAACAGCATGCCGATGTTGCGCCGATGCACCGGAATCCCGGTGATCGCCCGACCATCGACGAAAATCTCCCCCCCGTTCGGCTGCACCAGCCCGGCGATCATCCGCAGGCTGGTGGTCTTGCCGCAGCCGCTCGGACCCAGCAGCGCAACAAGCTCGCCAGGTTCGATGGCCAGCGAAAGCCGATCGACCGCAACCGAACGGCCGTAATACTTGGTCAGATCCGTGAGCCGGACGGAGGCGGGTTGCGTGTGCAATCCGCTCAGCTTCCGAAGATCTGGTTATACTTCTCCAGCCACGCCGGACGCCGCGGATTGACGTAACCCCAGTCGCAGGCGAACAAACCCATCGCATCCATCTTGCTATCCGGATAGGCGATGTATTTCGCCGCCTCCGGCTTCAGGTTCAGCCCGCTGATCGAAGGCGCGGTCAGCGTCGCCTCGGCCAGCCCCTGCTGCACCGAGGGCTCCAGCATCCGATTGATGAACGCCGCCCCCAGGTCCGGTTCCGGCGCGCCCTTGACGAAGCTCAGGCAGTTGATGCCGGCAAACGTCCCCTCCTTCGGGAACACCATGTCCAGCGGCGCCCCGGCCACGGTGTAGGGATAGATGTCCTTCGAGTAATCGATGCCGCCGACATCCGCCTGACCCTGCGCCACCATCATCACCATCGACGGATTGGCAAACGTCGTCAGCACGCTCGGCTTCAGTTGCGTCAGCTTGGGCCACGCCTCGTCGGCAACATACTGCGCCTCCTTCAGCGGCTTGCCGGTCACCATGCTGGCGGTCGCCACCAGCATGTAGATACTCTGGGTGTATTGCGGCGGAGCCATCAGGAAGCGCTTCTCGAACCGCTTGTCCCACAGATCGCCGTAGCTGACGATCTTGATGCCGTTCTGCGGATTGATGAACAGCCCGCCGGTGGAGATGGCGAACGCCGCGCCATAGCCCTCATTGAACAGAAACCGTTTGTATACCCGAGACAGATTGGGGATCTTGTCCACCGGCAACGGGTCCAGCAGACCCTCTCGCTTCGCCAGGTCGATGCCGATGTCGTCCATGAACATCGCGCTGTATTTCGGATTGTTCCGGGTCGCGCGCAACGCCGCGATCTGCGTCAACGTCACCCCCTCGGTGGTGAACACGCGGCATTTGTAGTCGGTCTGGAATTGGGGAATGATCTGCTTGCGCACATATTCGCCCTGCTGCGCACTGTAGATCCCGATCTGGATCGATTTTCCCTCGGCCCAGGCGCGCGAACTCAGAATGGTGGGCATCGCCAACACCACGGTGGCGCCTTTGGCTAGATCCCTGCGACCGATCGTCATCACCATCTCCCTACATCCCCATTGCGCGCCGCAGACCGACCAACCGATCCAGGATCAGCACCACGACGATCGCCAACCCGATCATCAAGGTCGAAATGGTCGCAACCGAGGGGTCAAATACGCTGCTCGCCTTGCGATAGATCAGCATCGGCATCGGATCGTTCTGCGCATCCGCCAGCCACATCGACACCGGGTAGTTGTCGAACGACACCATGAACGCGAACAGCCCGCCGGCCGCGACGCCGGGCGCGATCTGCGGCAGCGTCACCCGGCGGAACGTGCGCCAGCGCGACGCACCAAGCGTCCGCGCGGCTTCCTCCAGCGTGACGTCCGCCAGCATCAGGCTGGCGGTCACGGTGCGCACCACATACGGCGAGGTCACCAGGATATGCGCAATCAATAGGTTCACCGGCACCGAACTCCAGCCCAGGGCGGAAAACAGTTGCAGCAGCGCAAGTCCGGTCACCAGCACCGGGAAGATCAGCGGCGACAGCAGCAGCGACCGCACCGCCGCGGCCCCCGGCACCGGGAACCGCACCAGTGCGAACGCCGCCGGCAGTCCCAGCAACACCGCGCCCGCCGTCGCGAACCCGGCGAGCCACAGGCTGAACGACAGCGACGACAGGAACTCCGGGTCACGCAGCACCTTGCCATACCAGGCCAGGGTGAAGCCCTTCGGCGGAAAGCTGACGAACAGCGTATCGGACACCGACAGTGACATGGTCACCAGCAGCGGCGCGGCGAGGAAGATCAGGGTCGCGACGGCGGCGGTATAAAGCGTCGCCGAAGCCGCGACTCCATGCCGGTTCATGCCAGCTTGCGCCGCCGCTCGAGGAACCAGCTTGAAGCCAGGTTGATCCCCAGCACCATCACCACCAGAACCACCGCCACGGTCGCGCCGAACGGCCAGTCATACACCGCGGTAATCTGCTGTTCGATGAGGTTGCCCAGCATTTGGGCAGACGTGCCACCCAGTATGGCAGGCGTGACGTATGAGCTCGCGGTCAGCGAAAACACCAGGGTCAACCCGACGGCCAGCCCCGGCAGACTCAGCGGCAGGGTGACCCGCCAGAACACCCGCCACGACGCCGCCCCCAAGGTCCGCGCGGCATCTTCTAGCTGCGGATCGATTTTCGCCAAGGCCGAGGCCAGCGGCAGCACCATCATCGGCAGGAATACGTGCAGCGAACCGATCACCACCGCGGTTTCGGTGTAAAGGATCCGCATCGGCTGGTGGATCACGCCAAGCGACAACAGCACCCAGTTCACCACCCCGGAGCGGCTATTGCCCAGCAGCAGTTGCCAGCCATAGGTGCGCACCACGACGCTGACGATCAGAGGCGCGATCACCACGATCGTCATGATCCGCATCACCAGCGCGTTGCTGCGCACCATCACAAGCGCAACCGGATAGCCCAGCAGCGCCGCCAGCCCCGCGGTGACCGCCGCCATCCTCAACGTTGCAACCAGCACGTGGGTGTACAGCTCGGTGCCAACGAAGTGCTGAAAATGCGCCAGCGTAAACGGCAGCGTCACCACCCCGTCGGGCCGCTGCGTCAGCACGCTGTAGCCGAACAGAGCGAGCGCGGGGGCGATGAAGAACGCCAACAGGAACCCCGAAGCCGGCAGCAATAGAAGCAGCCCCGCCACCCGGCTCCCGCCCAGCGCCAATGGCCGTGCCGAGGCACGCACGACACGCAAGGCGGGGGAAAAAACAGCAGCGGTGACAGTCATCGTTTCGCCAACGCTCCACATGGGTTGAGCCGGCCGTATTGACCGGTCTGCAATACACATGCCATGCCACGATCGCATCCGCCCGCGGCCGGCGACCCCATCAACGATCAGCCGGCCGCCAAGGCGGGTAATAGGTGATATGACCGCGGCCGACAGGACCCGCCAGCCGGCCAGGCCCCATCGCGTTCGGTGCTTGCTTCGCTCCCGTCGATGTTGAACAGTGCGGCCTCAATAAATGCGGCTCAATAAATGCGGCCGACGAAGACCCCTGTTCGATATGTCGCCTGACGTGGTCCAGGGTCCACGATACGTCCCGCGCGCCCGACTTCAGCATCCGGTGCCACGCCGCATCCGATGGTAACGACCGGGAGCCCGGCGCGCTCCACAACGCGGAGAATTCGTCCATGCCGTTCAAGGTCCAGGTCGGCCCGCCGCAGATTGCCATCCATCAGGCCATGACGGTGCTGGTGACCGAATCCGACGGCCAGATCGACTGGCCCGGCGACAAGGGGCTGTATTTCTTCGACACCAGGGTGATCAGCGCCTGGTCGGTCTACGCCAACGGCACGCCGTGGGACCTGCTGAACGGCGGCGCGGTAAGCTTCGATGCCGCCCGCATCTTCCTGACCAACCAGCCGTTCCTCACCGAGGATGGCGCGATCCCCGCGCAAACCCTGGCGTTCGAAATCTCGCGCGCGTTGGACCAAGGCATGCACGAAGACCTCGATATCACCAATCACGGCCAGAAGCCGGTCCGCTTCAACCTTGAAATCGCCATCCGCTCGGATTTCGCCGACGTGTTCGACGTCAAGGCCAAGCGCGACATCCGCCGCGGTCACATCCACTCCGACTGGACCGAGACCCGCCAGACCCTGCGCACCACATACCACAACGCCGATTTCTCCCGCTCGGTCGCGGTTTCGGTCGGCAAGAGCGACTCCCGCGCAGTGCTCGCCAACGGCCGGCTCAGCTTCGAGGTCAAGCTGCCGCCGCGCGGACGCTGGCACTGCTGCCTGATGTATGAATTCGCCGACGGCGACAAACGCTTTCACGCGCCAAAGGATTGCGCCGCCGACTCCGGGCTGTCGTCACAGGCCAAGGCGCATCGTGACTGGCGCGAGACGGTGCTGAAGTTGCGCACCAGCAATGAAGAATTCTACCGCTTCTACCACCAGGCAATCGACGACATGGCGGCACTGCGCCTGCCGATCGGGGGCACCGACCACATGGTGTTCCTGCCCGCCGCCGGGCTGCCCTGGTTCATGGCGCCGTTCGGCCGCGACAGCCTGATCGTTTCTTTACAGAACATACTTGTCTACCCCGAGTTCGCGCGCGGCTCGCTGGAGGTGCTGGCCGGCTGGCAGGCCAAGCAGCGCGATGATTTCCGTGACGCCGAGCCGGGCAAGATCATGCACGAATTGCGCTATGGCGAGCTGGCGCATTTCAAGCTGATACCGCACACACCGTACTACGGCACCGCCGACGCGACGCCGCTGTTCCTGGTCACCCTGCACGCCGCCTGGCGCGCCACCGGCGACATGTCGTTGCTGGAACGCTATCTTCCCAATGCGCTGGCCGCGCTCGACTGGATCGACAACTACGGCGACCGCGACGGCGACCTGTTCCAGGAATATCAGACCCGTTCGCCGGTCGGCTACGAGAACATGGCCTGGAAAGACGCCGGCGATTCGATGATCTACGCAGACGGGTCCCCGGTGCGCGGCCCCAAGGCGCTGTGTGAACTGCAAGGCTATGTCTACGACGCCTGGGTCCGCATGGCCGAGGTGTTCGATGCGCTCAAGCAACCGGATCGCGCCGCCGCACTGCGCGAGAAGGCAGCGGCGCTGTTCACCAAGTTCAACCAGGCGTTCTGGGACGAGGACGCCGGCTTCTACGCCTATATGCTGGATGGCGAGAAACAGCGGGTGATGACCGTCGCCTCCAACCCCGGACACCTGCTGTGGTCGGGCATCGTGCCGCCGGATCGCGCCGCCCGCGTGGTGCGGCGCCTGATGCAGCCCGACATGAACTCGGGCTGGGGCATCCGCACGCTGTCATCCCTGCATCCCGCCTTCAACCCCTATTCCTACCAGAACGGCTCGGTTTGGCCGCACGACAACAGCCTGATCGCGCTTGGTTTCAAACGCTACGGGTTCAGCATCGAGGCGGGACACATCGCCCGCGACATCAGCGAGGCCGCGAGCTATTTCCTGCTGAACCAGTTGCCCGAACTCTACGCCGGGGTGCAGCGCGACGGAGCCAATTTCCCGGTGCAGTACCTGGGCGCCAACGTGCCGCAGGCCTGGGCGGCGGGGTCCTGTTTCGCGCTGCTGCAGGCGATGCTGGGCATCCAGCCGGACGCACCCGCCAACACGCTGTACGTCGATCCCGACCTGCCGCCCTGGCTGCCCGACGTCACCCTGACCGACCTGCGGCTGGGCAAAAAGCACCTCGATATCCGGTTCCACCGCGACGGCGACAAGACCCGGTGGGACGTGCTGCGCGGCGATGCCAAGCTGGTCAAGTACCGCGGCGCCGTCGAAGCGCGCGAAACGCTCGGCGTGGCTTGACGCGGTCAGTCCAACACAGTCTAGATCTCTCGTTACTTCGCTCGGTCCAGAAGGTGGTCCCTAATGTCTGACCCTGATCGAAACTTCGAAGCCGAACTGGACAACGCCCAGGATCACATGAGAACGAATGTCGTCGCCGCGATCGACCAGCGCACGAGGCTTTCGCGGCAACCATGTCGGCCGCTGGCACCAGCCGACCGCCGCCTCCCAGGCAGTTTTTCGCGAGCTGCGTCATGCAACTTGCCAACTGCCTGCAATGCGGCGCGGACATCAAACGCTTTCAAGGCGGCGATCCCAAGCTCGCTTGGCACGCCATCAAGAACGCGGTCGATATTTCCAATCACTATTGGGGGTCCAAGTTCGAGCTACAAGAGAAATAGGTGCTGCCCCAAAAGTCCGCCGCATTATGCGGCGGAGTTTTTGGATCAGCATGCCATTGAAACAAAGAGCTGGCTGCCGTCGGAGGAACCTAATGAAGATCACCAGCCACGAAACCACCACGCTGCGCCTGCCGGAAGATGACCCGCTGGCCAACATGCCCGAGCAAGCCGGCCGCACCCGCCCCGTTGTCATCCTGCGCCTGCGCACCGATAGCGGCATCGAGGGCATCGGCGTCACCTTCTACGGCGGCCGGATGACCGGAAGCCTGCACACCGCGGTCGACGAACTCGCCACCCTGACCGTCGGCGAGGACCCGCTGCGCATCGAGAACATCATCGCCAAGCTGCGCGCCGGCACCGGTGATTCCTGCGGCCCCGGCGGCATCTTCACCCTGGCGTTGTCAGCCATCGACGTCGCGCTCTGGGACATCAAGGGCAAGGCGCTCGACCAGCCGCTGTGGAAGCTGCTGGGCGGCCACCGCGACCGGGTGGCGACCTACGCCTCGGGGTCGCTGCGCCGGGGCTTGACCGACGATCAGGCACAGCGGGCGGCCCGCATCCTGGTGCAAAAGGGCTTCACCGAAATGAAGACCCAGATGGCGCTGCCCGGCAACCCCACCCCGGCCGAGGAATTGCGCCGCGTGCGCGTGGTGCGCGAAGCCATCGGGCCGGACGTCAAGCTGATGTGCGACATCAACCAACGCTGGCGCCCCGAACAGGCGATCGACATCGGCAGCCGCGCGCAGGACGTCGGACTGTTCTGGCTCGAGGACGTCACCGCCGCCGACGACTACCCGGGCCTCGCCCGCGTCACCGCCGCGCTGAACACGCCGATCGCGGGCGGCGAATACCTCTGGGGCATCGTTCCGTTCCGCCACATGATCGAGGCCCGCTCAGTCGATATCATCATGATCGACATCTGCCGTGTCGGCGGCATAACGCAATGGATGAAGGTCGCCGCCATGGCCGAGGCGTTCAACCTGCCGGTGGTCAGTCACGTGATGCCCGAAATCCTGCTGCACATGGTCGCCGCCTGCCCGAACGGGCTGACCGTCGAATACATGCCGTGGATGCTGGCGCTGTACGAGGAAACCCCGGCCATCGACAACGGCATGCTGGTGCTGCCGGAAAAACCCGGGCTGGGGCTGACCTTCGACGAGAAGGCGATCGCGGCGTTCAAGGCGTGAGCGCTGGTGGGTGACGATTGCAAACGCTCGGTGCTGTTGCCATTGATATTCGATTTGGTGGGTGGCTCTTGATCCAACACGAGGTTCCGAAACTCGCAAGACGCGGCCCGCGATGGTGCTCAGCGCCAATGGGCTGAACCGGGTACGCCGAACAGTCGTCGTCGTGTCGCTTTCCACCGGCCCGGAACCGCGCCCGCCGATCGTCGTGGAAGTGCTGTCGGCTGGCGAGGCATCGGTGGCGGTTTGTGACCAGATTAGCGCCGTGGACCGATCCCGCCTGACGCGCGCGACAGGAGCACTATCCCGTCAGGACCTGCAGGCAATCGAGGAAGCCATGCGCGCGGTGCTGATGCTAATAACACCGTCGTCGCCCACACCCTCAACTCGGGTCTGCGGTCAACCCCGCCGCCGCCAAACCCGCCAGCGCCGCCCCCTCGTCGTTGTCGGAACTGTCCCCGGTCACCCCGACCGCGCCGATGATCGACTTGTCGTCGCCGCGGATCAGTACACCGCCGGGCACCGGGATCAATGACCCGCCCACCGCATGGGTCACCGCGGCGATAAACTGCGGCCGCTCCTCCGCCCGCTTGGCCAAGGTGCGCGACCCCACCCCCATCGACAGCGCGCCATAGGCCTTGCCGATCGCGATGTCGGCGCGCCGCAACGCGGTTCCGTCCTCGGCCGCGTAAGCCTTCAACACGCCCCGCGCGTCCAGCACCGCCACCCCCATCGGGGCCAGCGACTTCTGCCGCGAGTGCGCCAGCGCGGCGGTGATGATGGTCTGCGCCTTGGCCAAGGTCAGTTGCGTCATCGTCTGTCTTCCCCCAATCGAAATCGCCAGCGGCGGAAGCGCCACGGACATTTCGTTTAAAACTGTTGCGGCACCCGCGAACCGATCAGTCCACGGACCACCGGCTACAAGAATACCCCGTCCGGATCACCGTTGAACATCGCTCGGCCAACCGCTTCGAAATGCGCCTCCCGCGACTGGATCTGCTGCGACAGCGTGTGGATATCGCGGAACCGCCGCTCGAACGGCGTACCGGGAAAAATCGCCGAGGTCCCAGCCGCCTTGAACACGTAGTCAGCGACCTCGATCGCGCTGCTGATCGCGTGCGCACAACCAAGCCGCACCCGCACCCTGGCCGCCAGGTCGATCGGGGCAACCTCGTCGGCCCCGGCCCAGACCTCCTTCAGGATCTCCACCAGCCAGGCGCGCGCCGAACCAAGCTGAGCCTCCCGCCGCGCCACGTCAGCCTGCACCACCGGACTGTCGGCCAGCCGCTGCAACCCACGTGGCGCCTTCTCCGCTGCCAGCGCGATGAACCCATCCAGCATCGCCCGAGCAATGCCGAAGCCGACGCCGGCGACGCCCACGGCATAAAGCCCCTGCATGGTGAACGCATACAACCGACCGCTGTCACGGCGCAGGGCCGGGTCCTCGCGGGTGCCGCTATAGGCCTCCGGGACGAACAGATCGGTCAGCCGATACCCCTCCGACGCGGTGCCGCGCATGCCGATCGGGTTCCAGTCGTGGATCGGTTCGGCATCCCGCTTGGGAAACAGCAGCGTGCGGACGGTCGGCCGGCCGAAGCGGTTCAGCCGCGCCGACCCGTCCGGCTCGATCACCGCACAGTGCGCTCCCATCCAAGTGGCTTGGCGGCACCCGCTGGCGAAATGCCACTCCCCGCTGACCCGATAGCCGCCCGCCACCGCCTGCGCCTTGCACTGATTGGGGGGTCCCCAGGCCACCCAGGCGCGCGGGTCGGCAAAAATCTCCCGCGCCGTCGGCAGCGGAATGAACGGAGCGATCAGCGCCGCGCTGTTGGCCACGAACAGGTTCCAGCCGACCGACCCGTCATGGCGGCTGATCTCCTCGATCGCCCTCAGGTAGGTCCACGGCTCTAGCTGGTCCCCGCCCACCGAACGCGGCAGCAGGATGCGCGCCAGCCTGGCGTCGTGGATCTGCGTCAGCAGCGGTGCGGGAATGCACTGGGTGCGCTCGATCTCGTCCGCCGCGGCGGCGATCGCCGGCCCCAGATCCCGCGCGCGGGCCACCGGATCGGTGCCAGCGGCCCCGCTCTCCATCGCGCTCGGGCTGATATGGTTCATGCAACGCTCCCTGCGCCGTTCCGGGGCAATTACCGGTCGGTCGCGCCTGGGTTGTCAATCCGCGCCCGACCTCCAGGCGCGCTCCATGACCCCAGCCACGCGCAACCGGTGCGCCACCGACAATGCGGCTTGGCGGCCACTGACGGATCGCGCACGGGATGGTTCATTGAACGGAATAGCGGCTTCCGCTACCACTGGTCGTAATGCGCCCGATGCCGATCCTGAGCGCGGTTTTTCTGACCGCCGCAACGCCCGCAGTCGCACAGGTCACCGTCGACCTGCGCGCGCTCCAGGCGCTGCCCGACCACTCGGCCGGCGACCGCCAGGCCCCCTACCGCCCAGCCCCGGACCGCCAAGCCTCGGACCGTCGCGCCCCGGACCGTCAAGCCCCGGATCGCCAAGCCTCGGATCGTCAAGCCCCGGACCGTCAAGCCCCGGACCGCCAAGCCTTCGTTCGCCAAGCCCCGAACGGCCAAGCCCAAGACAGCCAGACCCCGAACGCCCCGGCCTCCAACGCCCAGGCCTCCAACGCCCAGGCCTCCAACGCTCAGGCCTCCAACGCCCAGGCCTCCAACCGCTCCGCCGCCGATCATCCGGCCTCGGAACAAGCCCTGCGCACCGCACCCGGATCCCCGCCCTCCACCAGCCCACCCGCAACATCGACGCCGGGACCCGCGGCCACGAACCAAACCACCGTCGCCACAACCGACCACGCAACGACGCAAAAACCACCCCCCGCCGCACCCCCCGCGATGCCCGAAAGCGTGCCGCAAACCGCTAGCATCGCCCCGATCGCCCCCCCGCCCCCGGCTGCCGGAGTAGCGCCGCCACCGCCGCCACCGGTCTCCGACAAGGCCGCCACCGCCGTGGCGCCCACCACCACCGGCCTGCGCCTGACCTTCGCCCCCGGTGACGCCGATCTCAGCCCGGCCAGCGCCTCCTCGATCAAGCAACTGACCGCCGCCGCGCCAACCGGCGACTCGACCACCTTCAACGTCCTCGCCTACGCGCCGGGCAAGCCGGACGACCCATCCACCGCGCGGCGCGTTTCCCTGTCGCGAGCCATGACGGTGCGCAGCGCCCTGGTCGCCGACGGCGTGCCCTCCGCCCGCATCTTCGTCCGCGCCTTGGGTGAGCAATACGGCGACGGCCCGCCCGACCGCGTCGACCTCAGCGTCACCGGCGCGGCCACGCCCGCCCCCACACCCCCCGCCCCCACGCCCCCTGCCACGGCGGCCACCAGATGACCCGCCCGTCCGCCTACCTGGTCCGCATGCTGCTGTTCCTGGTGGCGGTCGCCGTCGTCGCCGCGCTGCTGTCGCCGGTGCTGATCACCGCGTTCAACAACAACCCGGTGCTGAACAGCCTGATCATGCTGATCCTGCTGCTGGGGATCGGCTGGAACCTCAACCTGGTGCTGCGCCTGCGGCCCGAGGTGCTGTGGCTGGAAACCTACCAGACCTCGCGCTCGCGCCTGGCCGCCTTGCCCTCGCCCAAGCTGCTGGCGCCGATGGCCTCCATGCTGGCGATCCGCGAAGGCCGCGGCGGCAACGCTGAGGCCCGCCACTTCACCCTGTCCACCGGCGCCATGCGCAGCCTGCTCGACGGCCTCGCCTCAAGGCTAGACGAAAGCCGCGAACTGTCGCGCTACATGACCGGCTTGCTGATCTTCTTAGGCCTGCTGGGAACCTTCTGGGGCCTGCTGAAGACCGTCACCTCGGTATCCGACGTGATCGCCAGCATGACCATGGGCAACGGCGACATGAACCTCATGTTCGATCAGTTGAAGACCGGCCTGGCCCGCCCGCTCGCCGGCATGGGCACCGCGTTCTCCGCCAGCATGTACGGCCTGTCCGGCGCCCTGGTGCTGGGCTTCCTCGATCTCACCGCCGGCCAGGCGCAGAACCGCTTCTTCAACGAGCTCGAGGAATGGCTCGCCGGCCTCACCCGGCTGTCATCGGGCGTGCTCTCGGAAGGCGAGGGTTCGGTTCCGGTCTATGTCCAGGCCCTGCTCGAACAGACCGCCGAGAACATGGAAAGCCTGCAGCGCGTGCTGACCCGGGACGAGGAAAACCGCTCCCAGGTGAACCAGGCGGTGGTCACCTTGAACGAACGCCTGGGCGCCCTGGCTGACACCATGCGGGCTAACCAGCAACTGATGATGCGGATCGCCGAACTCCAGACCACGCTCGGTCCGGCGATGCAGCGCCTGGCCACGATGCAGGGCGGCGACGAGACCAGCCGCGGCCATCTGCGCAACATCGAGCTCTATATGCAGCGCATGCTGGCCGAAACCGAACTGGGCCGCGCCCGCGCCACCGCGGACCTCAGAAACGATCTGCGGCTGCTGACCCGCACCGTCGCCGCCCTGGCCGAACCGCAGCGATAGATGGCCGCGCGCATCCGCAGGCATGGCGGCAACGGACTGGACGCGTGGCCAGGCTACGTCGATGCGCTGTCCACGCTGCTCATGGTCATCATCTTCGTGCTGCTGGTGTTCGTCCTGGCGCAGGCGTTCCTGACCGTGACCCTGTCCGGGCGCAGCCACGAACTGGACAAGGCCAACCAGCAACTCTCGGCACTGGCCGACGCGCTGTCGCTGGAACGCGGCAAGTCATCGGAACTGCAGGTCTCGGTGTCGCAACTGGGCAAGGAACTGGCGGCTCGGTCGGCCGAACGCGACAAGCTGGCGTCGCAACTGGCCGACGCCAACCTGGCGACCCAGGCGGCCACCGCCGCCAACACCCGGCTGCAATCGCAACTCACCGCCAGTTCGGCGCAGGCCACCACCACGCAGTCCCAACTGGCCGACGCGCAGAACCAGTTGGCCGCGATGAAGAAGCAGATCGCCGACCTCGATCGCACCGTCGCGGTCGACAAGAACACGTTGCAGGCCAAGCTGTCCGACCTGGCGACGCTGGACAACCAGACCCAGGCCCTGACCGCGCTGCGCGACGAGCTGGAAAAACAGGCCCAGGACGCCGCCGCCAGAGCGATGACTGAGCAAAAGCGGCGCCAGGCGGTCGAGGCGCAGTTGAGCGACGAAAAGAAACTGGGCGACAGCGCACGGGCACAGATCGCGCTGCTCAACCAGCAGATCGATCAGTTGAAGACCCAGTTGTCCTCGATCGCCGCCAGCCTCGATCTGTCGCAGAAGCAGAATACCGCCAAGGCCACCGAAATCACCAACCTCGGCCAGCGGCTGAACGTCGCGCTGGCCTCCAAGGTCGAGGAACTGCAGCAATACCGCAGCGAGTTCTTCGGCAAACTGCGCACCCTGCTGGCCAACCGCTCCGGCATCACCATCGTCGGCGACCGCTTCGTATTCCAGAGCGAGGTGCTGTTCCCGGTCGGCAGCGCCGACCTGACCGCACCCGGTATCGCCCAGATGACCACCTTGGCGGTGACCATCAAGGACATTGCCGCCCAGATCCCGCCCAGCCTGCATTGGATTCTGCGGGTCGACGGCCACACCGATCCGCAACCGGTGAAGGGTGGTCAGTTCAGCTCCAACTGGGAACTCTCGTCAGCGCGCGCGATCACCGTGGTCAAGCTGCTGATCGCCGACGGCGTGCCGGCCGATCATCTGGCGGCCACCGCGTTCGGCGAATACCAGCCATTCGGACCCGGCGACACGTCCGACGCCTACGCCAAGGACCGCCGCATCGAGCTTCGCCTGACCGACCGATAACCGGCCTCGACCTTTTGAGGCCCGATCGCCGCCTATGATCCGATCGTCCTTCCTCGAAACGAAACACGATCACCTCGCAAACACCGTTCTTCCCCGAAGTTTCACAGCGTCTCAAGCAATAAGAATCGACGCAGATGCACACAAATAAACCCGGATGAACACAAATCGCCCGATCGCAAGTTGCAATACCCGGTAATCGCCCGTAACCGCTGGCTGAAAACGGCGCTTCACCGCTGGCTGAAAACGGCGCTCCCGAAGAGCCCGAATTCTCACATCCCGCCACTCGAGCCGACCCGACCCACGCCACCCATCTCTGCCGTGCGCAAACCGCAGCCATTTCTGCAACAACAGAACAACAAGCCGCTCGCAAACCCAATCATCCTATCTGCGTTCCTCTGCGCCTATCCGCGTGCATCTGCGTTCCAAAAAACTGGCAAAGCCCGCACCAGCACCCCGGCCATTCCCGCAAACCGTCACCAATCGCGGTGACGCCAATACCGATCAAGCCCAACCGTCACCGCTCAACGCCGCTTAGGCGCCTTCGCCGTCACGATCTTAGCCCTCCCCACCGGCTTAGCCTTCCCCGACGGCTTAGCCGTCCCCGCCGGCCGCGCCGCGCTCTCGGTCAACCTCTCCCGCTCCGGCACAGCAGGCAAGCGCCGCCGCTTGCGCTCGAAATCCGCCCACGGATCGGCCTTCAGCTTGGCCAGCCTCGCCGGCACGGTCTTCAGCGTGAACGCCCCCGGATCCAGCTTCGGCGTCACCTCCCGCCACGCCAGCGGCGTCGCCACCCCCGCACCGGGCCGCGCCCGCGGGCAGAACGACGCCACCGCGGTCGAGCCCAATCCGTTGCGCAGCCAATCGATCAACACCCGGCCGCGCCGGTCGGACAGCTTGACGTGCGCCAGATACTTCCCCGGATCGGCCGCGCTGACCGTCTCGGCGAACGACCGGCAAAACGCCCGCACCGGGTCCCATGGCTGTTCGGCGATCAGCGGCACCACAACATGCAGGCCCTTGCCGCCGCTGGTGCGGCAGAACGACCCCAGCCCGATCGCCTCCAGTCTGTCGCGCATGTCCAGCGCGGCGGCGACGATCTCGGCCACGCCGACCCCTTCGCCGGGATCGAGGTCGAACACCAACTGGTCAGGATGCAGAGCATCGGCCTCGGTCGCGCCCCAGAGGTGCAGCTCGATCGCCGACATCTGCGCCATCGCGACAAGGCCCGGCAGCCCGTCGATCGCCAGGTATGGCGCCTTGTCGGCGGTGCCGTCGCGCACGCCGGGCGGCATCGTCCCGTGGCCGTGTTTCTGAAAGAAATGCTCGCCGTCGATGCCTTCCGGGCAGCGCACGATCGCCAGCGGCCGACGCGCCAGCCCGGGCAAGGCGTGATCGGCCACCGCCTGCCAGTAGCCGGCCAGATCGCGTTTGCTGATGCCCGGCCACAATTCCCGGTCCGGGTGGGTCAGCGTCACCCCCTCGATCGTCTCGGTGCGCGCAGCAGGCGCCTTGGCGGTAACGATGGCGCTACCGCCGCGCGCCGCCGCCGCTCTGGCCTGGCGTTTCGGCGGCACCGCGATAACCGGGCCCCGCTTCTTCGCCGACCCAGCATAATCCTTCGCCGCGACCGACCGGCGTTCCGCCTCGGGATCGGCCGGATCGCGCACCACCTGATCGGCCGGCTTGTCCTCGCGCAAGCCCAGGAACACCGCGTGCCGCACCCGCCCGGCGCCGGACCAGGTGCTGAAACTGATCTCCACCACCAGGTCCGGCTTCACCCAATGGATGTTGCGCTCCAGCTCCTCGCCGGCGACCATCAATGCCGCGGGCGGTCCCGAACCCAGCCCGTCCAGCCGATCCCGCAACAGCGCCAGGGTCTCGTCCGAGAACCCGGTGCCGACGCCGCCGGCATAATGCAGCCCACCGTCAGGGTCATGGTAGCCAAGCTGCAGCGAACCCAGACCGGTGCGGCTGCCGGCCGGTTCGGTCCAGCCCAGGACCAGCAGTTCCTCCCGCCCCTGACACTTCAGCTTCAGCCAGTCGTGGCTGCGCCCGGAGCGGTAGGCAGCGTCGGCTTTCTTGCAGATAACGCCTTCCAGCTTCATCTTGCAGGCGGCCTGGCGCATGCGATCGGTGTCGCCCTCATGATGGTCGTTGTAGCGCAGCATGCCGCGCCAGGTGTCGATCCCCTTCAGCCGCTGCTTGCGCTCGCGCAGGCCGCACGGCCGCAAGTCCCAGCCGTCCAGGTGCAGCAGGTCGAACAGATAGTACACCAGGGTCTGATCGCGGCCGCCGGACAGCGCCGCCTGCAACGCCGGAAAGCTGGGAACCCCATCCTTGTCCAGAGCCACCAGTTCGCCGTCCAGCATCGCCTGCTCGACGTGCAGCCGCCCCACCGCTCGGGCCACCGCCGGCAGCCGATCGGTCCAGTCGTTGCCGTTGCGCGTCAGCAGCCGCACCTTGCCGTGGTCCAGCGCCGCCAGGATCCGATAGCCGTCCAGCTTGATCTCGGTCAGCCAGCCGTCGCCGTCGGGCGGCGCCTCGGTGACCGCGGCCAGCATCGGCGCCTGCTTGTCCGGCAGTTCGCCGCGCACCGCACCCGGGATGGCCGGCTTTCCCGAACCGCGGCCGGGCTTTCCGGAGCCGCGGTCGGACTTTCCGGAACCGCGGCCGGACTTTCCCGGCGCCGGGATGGCGGCTTCCAGCGCCAGCGCATCGGTACCCGGCCGTTCATCGCCATCGTGGCCCTTGATCAGCAACCAATTGTCCTGCCGCCCGCGCTGGCCGGCTTTCGGCTTCAGCCGGACCAGGGTGAACTTGCCGTGCAGCCGCTGCCCGGACAGCACAAACTTGATCTCGCCGTCGCGCAGCCCGTCGTCGGGGTCGATCAATGGCTCCCACGTCCCGCGGTCCCAGGTTTCCACGCTGCCGGCGCCATACTGCCCATCCGGGATGGAACCCTGGAAATCGGCGTAGTCCAGCGGATGGTCCTCGACATGCACGGCGATTCGCTTGTCGGTGGGGTCCAGCGACGGCCCCTTGCGCACCGCCCAGCTCCACAGCACGTCATTGTGCTCCAGCCGAAAATCCCAATGCAGCCCGGCGCGGTGCGCCTGGTGCTTCTGCACCACGAAGATCGGCGCCGCTGCCTTGCCCTTGCCGCGTACAGCGCCCGGTGGCCCGTTAGCGGACCGGGCGGCTGGCGGCGGCTCCGCCGTGGCGGCGAAATCGCGCTTCGAGTGGTAACTTTGGATCGAAGTATCGCGTTTTGACGTAGCAGACCGAGCCATGCGACGACCCTCACGGCATGATCGAGCAAAACGGTGCCGCGACTGGCTTGGTTGCGTCCCGCGCCGGCTTGGATGAAAGATTGCGCCCCGACTATTGTGTGTTAAACATGCCCAAATCATGGGCAACTGTCGTTCACACATCACACCTACTGCCCTCGGAGCAGTCGATTTGCAGCCAATCGACCTCGGACACGGTGTCAAAATCGAAGTCCCCGTCATCCTCGCGCCAATGTCGGGCGTCACCGATCTGCCCTTTCGCCGCACCGCCAAGCAGCTCGGCGCCGGAATGGTGGTGTCGGAAATGATCGCCTCCTGGGCGATGATCCGGGAAAACCAGAAGACCCTGGGAATGGCGGAAATCGACGGCTGCGGCGGCGTCTCCGCGGTGCAGCTCGCCGGCTGCGACCCCACCGCGATGGCCGAGGCCGCGCGCCTGGCGGCCGACAAGGGCGCCGACATGATCGACATCAACTTCGGCTGCCCGGTGAAGAAGGTCGCCGTGGGCCAGGCCGCCGGGTCGGCGCTGATGCGCGACGAGGCAGCCGCGGCGGCGATCCTCGCCGCCACGGTCAATGCCGTGCCGGTCCCGGTCACCCTGAAGATGCGCATGGGCTGGGACCACGCCAGCCTGAACGCCCCCCGCCTGGCCCGCATCGCCCAGGACGCCGGCATCCGCATGGTCACCATCCACGGCCGCACCCGCCAGCAATTCTACACCGGCACCGCCGACTGGGCCTTCGTCCGCCAGGTCAAGCAGGCGGTCGCCATTCCGGTCATCGTCAACGGCGATATCCTGACCGAACGCGACGCCGTCGAGGCCCTGAGCCAATCCGGTGCCGACGGCGTAATGATCGGCCGAGGCTGCTACGGCCGGCCCTGGTTCCTGGCCCAGGCGGCGCATTATCTGCGCACCCGCCAGCGCCTGCCCGACCCCTCCCTGGCCCAGCAGAAAGCCATTCTGCTCGGACACTACCACGCCATGCTGACCCAGTTCGGCAGCGGACCCGGCGTCCGCCTCGCGCGCAAGCATCTGTCCTGGTACTCGCGCGGCCTGCCCGCATCGGCGGAGTTCCGCGCCACCATGAACCGGCTGGCCGACGCCGCCTCGGTGCTGGACCTGATCGACCGCTTCTACGACCCGCTGATCGCCCACGGGTATGACCCCCACGGACATGATCCCCAAGGCCTGGCCCCGGCGGCCACCGAACCCGACGCGGCGCTGACCGCGGCAGCGGCATGAGCGCGGTGATCACCAAGGCGTCCCGCCTGCTCGCCGGGCGCGGCGGCCGCGCCACCGCCGATGCCGCCGCCATCCTAGGCGCGCTGCCGGTTCCGGTGGTCCTGCTCGACGCCGAAAACCGCTTCCGCCACGCCAACCACGCCGCCGAACAGTTCCTCGGCATCTCCGCCGCCTGGCTCGCCCAGCACCGGCTCAGTGACCTGCTGCCGCCCGACAACCCGCTGTTCCTGCTGATCGAGCAGGTGCGCGGCACCGAGGCAACCATCGCCGACCACGACCTCAACCTGGAAAGCCCCCGCCTGCACAAACGCGGCATCACCGCGCAAGCCTCGCCGCTGCCCGAGGAACCCGGTTCGGTCCTGCTGGTGATGCAGGACGCCTCCACCGCCCGCGCGCTGGATCGCCAGTTGGCATTCCGCGGCGCCGCCCGCAGCGTCTCCGGCATGGCGGCGATCCTGGCGCACGAGGTGAAGAACCCGCTATCGGGCATCCGCGGCGCCGCGCAACTGCTGGAATCCAGCGTCGGCCCGGCCGACCGCGAACTCGCCGAACTGATCCGCGACGAAGCCGACCGCATCCGCGAACTGGTCGACCGCATGGAAGCGTTCGGCGAAAAACCGATCGCCCGCACCGCGATCAACATCCACCGCGTGCTGGAACACGTGCGCAAGCTGGCGCAATCGGGCTTCGCCGCGCATATCCGCTTTCAGGAACACTACGACCCGTCGCTGCCGCCGGTCTGGGCCAATCGCGACCAGTTGGTTCAGGTGGTGCTGAACCTGGTGAAGAACGCCGCCGAAGCCGCCACGCAAGAGGGCATCAACCACCCCGAGATCATCCTCGCCACCGGCTTCCAGCACGGCATGCGCGTCGCCATCCCCGGCAGCACCCAGCGCATGGACCTGCCGCTGTTCGTCGCCGTCCGTGACAACGGCCACGGCATCCCCGAGGACATCCGCCCGCATCTGTTCGAACCGTTCGTCACCTCGAAAAACCACGGCAGCGGCCTCGGCCTTTCGCTGGTCGCCAAGATCATCGGCGACCACGGCGGCCTGATCGAAGTCGACAGCCGCCCGGGCCGCACCGAGTTCCGCCTGCATTTGCCGGTGGTCAGCGAGAAAGACGCCGATCAATGACCCTGCCCACGGTGCTCATCGCCGACGATGACCGCTCGATCCGCACCGTGCTGACCCAGGCGCTGGGCCGCTCCGGCTACCAGGTGCGCAGCACCGGCAATGCCGCCACGCTGTGGCGCTGGGTGGAGGACGGCGAGGGCGATCTGGTGATCACCGACGTGGTCATGCCCGACGAGAACGGCCTCGATCTGATCCCGCGCATCAAGCGCATCCGCCCGGAACTGCGCATCGTCGTCATGAGCGCGCAATCGACGCTGATTACCGCGGTCAAGGCCACCCAGCGCGGCGCCTTCGAATACCTGCCGAAACCGTTCGACCTGCGCGAACTGCTGTCGGTGGTCGGACGCGCCCTGGCGGCGCCGTCCGAACCGGCGTTCAGCCCGCCCGAACCGAAGGACACCGACGAACGCCTGCCGCTGATCGGCCGCAGCCCGGCAATGCAGGAAATCTACCGCACCATCGCCCGCCTCACCACCGCCGACCTCACCGTCATGATCAATGGCGAATCCGGCACCGGCAAGGAACTCGTGGCTCGCGCCCTGCACGACTACGGCAAGCGCCGCAACGGCTCGTTCGTCGCCATCAACATGGCGGCAATCCCGCGCGAACTGATCGAAAGCGAACTGTTCGGCCACGAGCGCGGCGCCTTCACCGGCGCCACCAACCGCTCCCAGGGCCGCTTCGAACAGGCCAACGGCGGCACCCTGTTCCTCGACGAGATCGGCGACATGCCGCCCGAAGCACAAACCCGCCTGCTGCGCGTGCTGCAGGAAGGCGAGTTCACCAGCGTCGGCGGCCGCCAGCCGATCAAGGCCAACGTCCGCATCATCGCCGCCACCCACCGCGACCTGCGCACCGCGATCCGCCACGGCCAGTTCCGCGAGGACCTGTTCTACCGGCTCAATGTGGTGCCGATCCGCCTGCCGCCGCTGCGCGAACGGGTCGAGGACACCGCCGTGCTGGCCCGCCATTTCCTGGAACGCGCGCGCGAAGACGGATTGCCGGCGAAAAGCCTCGACCAGGGCGCGGTCGACCGGCTGAAGCAGCACGGCTGGCCCGGCAACGTGCGCGAACTGGAAAACCTGATGCGCCGCATGGCGGCGCTCTGCCCCGACGAGGTCATCGGCGCCGAGGTGGTCGACGCCGAACTGGCCGATCCGTTGCCCAGCCCCGGCCCGGCCGCCGCCGCCCAGGCGGCCAACGGCCCGGAAACCCTGTCCAGCGCAGTCGAGCGCCACATCAAGGAGTTCCTCTCGGCGCACAACGACGGCCTTGGCGTCACCGACGTCTACGACAAGATCATCGCCGAGGTGGAACGCCCGCTGATCCGCCTGACCTTGGCCGCCACCCGCGGCAACCAGATCAAGGCCGCCTCGATGCTGGGCCTCAACCGCAACACCCTGCGCAAGAAAATCCGCGACCTGGAAATCCCGGTCGTGCGCGGCCTGATGTAATGCCTCCGCCTGGCCCGCACCCGACCCTACGTGTCATGGCTCGCCCTACCCTCCGTGTCATGGCCGGGCTTGGCCCGGCCATCCACGTCTTGAACCCCCACAAGGGCTCAGAACCAACACAGATCGAACCCGCCCATACCGCCGCCGCAATCCCATCCCCACGCGGAACGCCCGATGGCTGACGATGTGAACGTCCCAACCCGCAACACCGCCCTGCAGCGCAGCGTGATCCGCGACGTCATTTCTGAACCGAGACTATCCGTGCTCGGCCGCCTCGGCGACATCATGCTGGGCAAGGTCGTCACCCTCGTGCTCACCATCCTGGCGCTGATGGTCGGCCTCGCCACCTTCATCATCCTGGCGCGCGGCTCCCCGCTCGGCTGGAAACCCGGCGTCACCGTCGGCCTGGTGCTGGCAAACCTCTCCGTACTTCTGTTGCTCGGCACCGTCGCCGCCGGCCGCCTCACCCGGGTCTGGGTCGAGCGCCGCCGCGGCTCCGCCGGATCGCGCCTGCACGTCCGCCTGGTGTTCCTGTTCAGCGGCGTCGCCGTCGCCCCCACCATCGTCGTCGCCTGCTTCGCCGTCGCCTTCTTCCACTTCGGCATCACCGCCTGGTTCAACGACCCGGTGCGCGACAGCCTGGAGGAATCGCTGCAGGTCTCCCGCGGCTACCTCGACGAGCACCGCAACAACATCCGCGCCGTGGCGCTGGAGATGGCCAACGACCTGGCCCGCGCCGGCCGCTTCATGTCGGCCGACCCGACCGTGTTCGCCGAGGTGCTGGATACCCAGACCACGCTGCGCGGCCTGACCGAGGCGGTGATCTACGAACCCAGCAGCGGACAAGTGCTGGCCGCCGCCGGCATGTTCGTCGGCATGGGCGTCGAGGCACCGCCACAATCGGTCACCCAGCAGGCGCTCAACGGCGACGTCGCGGTGCTCAACGCCGGCGACGGCACCCGCGTGCGCGCCGTGGTCCGGCTGGAATCCACGCCGCCGCTGATGCTGATGATCGGGCGCCCGATCGACCCCTCGATCCTGTCCTACATGAAGCGCACCGAACAGGCGGTCTCGCAGTACCATCGGCTGGATGAAAACCGCTCCTGGCTGCAGATCGCCTTCGCCTGGATCTTCGCCATCGTCGCCCTGCTGGTGCTGCTCGCCGCCGGCCTGATCGGCCTGATCATAGCCAACCAGATCGCCCGCCCGGTCGGCATGCTGATCAGCGCCGCCGAACGCGTGCGCAGCGGCGACCTCGGCGTGCGGGTCAAGGAAGCCGCGACCGGCGATGAACTCGCCGGCCTGTCACGTGCCTTCAACCGCATGACCGGACAACTCGCCGCCCAACGCACTGAACTGATGGACGCCTACAGCCAGATCGATGAGCGACGACGCTTCACCGAAACCGTGCTGTCCGGCGTCTCCGCCGGCGTCATCGGCCTCGACGCCATGGGCCGCATCGAACTGCCGAACCGCACCGCCGACGAACTGCTGGGCCTCGATCTGCTCGCCGTCATCGGTCATCCGCTGGCCGAGATCGTGCCCGAGTTCGCCGCCCTGTTCCGCGACGTCGCCGCCTCCCCCGACAAGGCCTGCACCGCCGAGATCCAGGCCGGCCCGAAAAGCCATCGCCGCATCCTGCTGGTACGGATCGGCGCCGAATTGTCGGCCGGGCGCACCGACGGCTTCGTCGTCACCTTCGACGACATCACCGAACTGCAATCGGCGCAGCGCAAGGCGGCCTGGGCCGACGTCGCCCGCCGCATCGCCCACGAGATCAAGAACCCGCTGACCCCGATCCAGCTTTCGGCGGAGCGCCTGAAACGTCGCTTCACCAAGGAAATCCAGTCCGACCCCGACACGTTCTCGCAATGCGCCGATACCATCATCCGCCATGTCGGCGACATCGGCCGCATGGTGGACGAGTTCTCGGCATTTGCCCGCATGCCGCAACCGGTGATAAAGCCCGAGGATATCGGCCGTGTCGCCCGGGAAGCCCTGGTCTTGCAGAAGACCGCGCGTCCCGGCATCGAATGGACGACCGATATCCCCGAACGGGGGCCGGTGATACCCTGCGATCGGCGCATGTTGCGTCAGGCGCTGACGAATTTGTTGCAAAATGCGGCTGACGCGGTCGCTATGTGTGAAGGTCGAGACGGCTCTGGCCATATTGCCCTGACGGTGCAAGACCTGCCGGACGCGGCGCTGATCAGCGTCGCCGACGATGGCATCGGCCTGCCGAAGGAAGACCGTGCGCGGTTGACCGAACCATATGTGACGCACAAGGCGAAGGGAACCGGTTTGGGACTGGCGATCGTGAAAAAGATCATGGAAGACCATGGCGGTGTCCTGACACTCGATGATCGGCCCGACCGTTCGGGAGCGGTGGCCAGCCTGCTGCTGCCGCGCCAACCCGCGGCGCTGCCATCCGGCGTCCCCGCCCGCGCCGAGATGACACAGGTGCAGCATGGCGCATGAAATCCTCGTCGTCGACGACGAACCCGACATCCGCCTGCTGATCGAGGGCACCCTGCGCGACGAAGGCTACGAAACCCGCGGCGCCGGCGACGCCGAGGCAGCGATCAGCGCGTTTCGCACCCGCCGCCCGTCACTGGTCATCCTCGACGTCTGGCTGCAAGGCTCCCGCATGGACGGGATCGCCATTCTGGAAACGCTGCAAAGCGAAAAGCCGCACGTCCCGGTAGTAATGATCTCCGGCCACGGCACCATTGAAGTGGCGGTCGGCGCCATCCAGCACGGCGCCTACGACTTCATCGAAAAACCGTTCCAGACCGACCGCCTGCTGCTGGTCGTGCGCCGCGCCCTCGAAGCCGCCGCGCTGGCTCGGGAAAACCAGGAACTGCGGCTGCGCGCCGGCCCCGAGGCCACCCTGACCGGCGACTCCGCGCTGATCGCCCAACTGCGCTCCCAGGTCGAGCGCGTCGCCCCGACCGGATCGCGCGTGATGGTCTCCGGACCGGCCGGATCGGGCAAGGAAGTCGTCGCCCGGATGATCCATGCGCGATCACGCCGAGCCGGCGGACCGTTCGTGGTGATGAACTGCGCCACGCTCAACCCATCCCGTTTCGAGGAAGAACTGTTCGGCCTGGAGGCGGGCAACGATCCCTCCGCCCATCCCAGGCGCGCCGGCGTGCTGGAACGCGCCCACGGCGGCACCCTGCTGCTCGACGAGGTGTCCGACATGCCGCTGGAGACCCAGGGCAAGATCGTCCGCGCGCTGCAGGATTCAACCTTCGAGCGCCTGGGCGGGTCGTCCCGCGTCAAGGTGGATGTGCGCGTGCTGTCCACCACCAACCGCGATCTGCAGACCGAGATCGCCGCCGGACGATTCCGCGAGGATCTGTACTATCGTCTCGCGGTCGTTCCGGTGAAGCTGCCGGCGCTGCGCGAACGCCGCGAGGACGTCCCCAACCTGGCGCTGCTGTTCATCGAGCGTTCAGCCGAAAGCTCCGGCATCCCGGTGCGCGCGCTGTCGGCCGACACGCTAGCGGCGCTGCAGGCCTACGATTGGCCCGGCAACGTGCGCCAGTTGCGCAACCTGATGGACTGGCTGCTGATCATGGCGCCCGGCCACGCCGGCGACCCGATCCGCGCCGACATGCTGCCACCCGAAATCGGCTCCCGCGCCCCCGCGCTGCTAAACATCGACCCCACCGCCGACATCATGTCGCTGCCACTGCGCGAAGCCCGCGACCTGTTCGAGACGCAATACTTGCATGCGCAACTTCTTCGTTTCGCCGGCAATATCTCACGCACCGCCCAGTTCGTCGGCATGGAGCGTTCGGCGTTGCACCGCAAGCTGAAGCAGCTAGGCGTGAACTCGGACGAACGCGTCGGCGGGTAGCCCGCGTTTGCCAAACATCGCGTCCCGCCTGAGCCGCCTACTTCTGACCCCCCTCCGCGTAGTATTTCCCATTCACTTCAGTACCGATCACAGCGAACGCCGCCGGCGGACATTTCTCGATCGGGTCGCTTTTCCAGGTGAACCCACCCGACGTCACCCGCGCCTCCATCCGGCAGCTCGCGACAAATCCTTCAACCCGAAACAGCTTGCTCTTGTCGTCATAGGTGACCGCCTTGTCGGTGGCCTCGAATGTCATCTTGAAGCTCATGCGCGCCGGCGAGGCAGGCGCACCGTGCGCCGGCCATTTCGGCTGGTCGATCACCGCCACGTCGCGCATCTCGATCGTCGCGGCTCTTCCGCCGTTGTCCCATTTCAACGCCCCGGTCGGCACCGGCACGACCCAATAAAGCCCGGCATCGGTGATCGGTGGATGAAAATCCTGAACCTGGTTTTCAGGGCCAAACTGGCCACGGAAAAGCGTCAGTCAGATGTGGGCAAAGGTTCCGGCCTGCGGTGATCGGGCGGCCCAGTATTCACCATCCATGATCCCGAAATCTGTCGTCTTCGTGCCGAACAGGAGTCGTTCACCCTTGCCGTCGGTGCCAATTCCATTGAACCCGGAGCACCGCGCCACCTTGCCCTTGAAGTGGAAGATGTGCGACGGATCCAGGTCAGCTCCCGCCGGCTGGTTATGGCTGCCGTTCATGTCGAGCCAGGGAATCGGAAACGGACCGGAAGGGCCGTCCGGATCGACATGACGTCCGGACCGCGCAACGCTCTGCGCCGATCCGTCACGGCTTGCCGTCAGCACCGCGCCCCCAGCCGCGCCGGCTCCAAGCACTCGGCGGCGTGACAGATCAGTAGTTTTATTCATGGCATCGTTCTCCTGCCCTTCGGTCTCGCTGGCACGCTGCGAGCGCATGTCCGTGGTCGTCTGATAGGCCATCGCACTCCGGGCGTCGATGCGTCCCTGAATACACGACGATGACAAGAACCATGCGACCGAGCCGAAGCATCAAGCGATTGGGATCATCGATGTGGTGTTGCTCAAGTCCAAACACCGCCAACCCGCCGCCGCCACAGCGCCGCGACCGCCCCCAGCACCACCGCGACCACCGCCACGATCACCGTCGCCAGCGCATAGATCTCAGGCGTCACCCCCAGCCTCGTTGCGGAAAACACCACCATCGGCAACGTCGACGCCCCCGGCCCCGAGGTAAAACTCGCCACCACGACATCGTCCATCGACAGGGTGAACGCCAGCAGCCACCCCGCCACCAGCGCCGGCGCCATCAGCGGCAGGGTGATCACCGCGAACGCTTTCCAAGGCGGCGCATACAGGTCCATCGCCGCCTGCTCCAACGTCACCCCGGCATCCACCAATCGCGCCCGCACCACCACCGCGACATAGGCCACCGACACCGAGGCGTGCGCCAGCGTCACCGTCCAGGCGCCGCGCCCGGCCGGCCAGCCGACCACCTGCTGCAAGGTGACGAACAGCAACAGCAGCGACAACCCGGTGATCACCTCCGGCAGCACCAGCGACGCGGCCAGCGCACCCTCGAACAGCAGGCGGCCGCGAAACCGGCCGAACCTGGCCAGCGCCAAACCGGCCGCCGCCCCGACGATACAGGCGATCGTCGCCGAAACCGTGGCGATCCGCAGCGACAGCCAGGTGGCGTCGATCAGCGTCCGGTCATGCCACAGCGCCACATACCAGCGCGCCGAAAACCCCGACCATTCGGTCACCAGCCTGGAATCGTTGAAGCTGAACACCACCAGAAAGCCGATCGGAGCATACAGAAACGCGTAGCAGGCGATCATCCACCCGATCAGCGGCGCCCGCCGCCTCGCCCCGCTCATCGCCACGCACCGACCCCCTGCCCCCAGCGCGCCAGGCCAGGCCGACGGCTCACAGCAGCAACAGCAGCCCAAGAGCCACCGCACCGGCGGCGATGCAGTAATAGGCGAACGGATTCAACGCCCACGAATCCTGCTGGCGGAAATACCGCATCAGGAAAGCCGTGCTCAGCAGCGCGGTCACCCCGGCCACCACCGCCGCCAACACCGACATCCCCAGCACGCCCTGCGCCACGTGCTCGTGCAGCAGCTTCGGCACCTCCAGCACGGTAGCGCCCAGGATGATCGGGGTGGCGATCAGGAACGAGAAATGCGCCGCGCCCTCGTGGTTGATACCGCGCAACAGGCCGCCGACAATGGTCGCACCCGACCGCGAAATGCCCGGAATCAGCGCCGTGCACTGCCAGCAGCCGATCGCCAGCGCATCGGCCCGCGACAACGACGAAAGGTCCCGGTTGAACCCGCCGCGGCCCCGCAGCCGCTCCCCGAACAGCAACAGCAACCCGTTGACGATAAGGAACAAAGCCGCCACCACCGGCGAGCCGAACAGCCCGCGGACGAATTTCTCCAGCACGAACCCCGCGATCACCGCCGGGATGGTGGCGATCACCACCAACACGAAAACCCGCCGGCTCTCCGCCACCTGGTGCGCGTCGCCGATGCCCAGCACCCCGGTGATGATCGCCCACCAGTCGCGCCAGAAATACCCCAGCAGCGCGGTCGCCGTGCCAAGGTGCAGCATCACCAGGAACGGCAGGAACTCCGCCGAACGCTGATCGATGCCCCAGTGCAGCAGCGCCGGCAGCACCACCGCGTGCCCCAGGCTGCTGACCGGAAACAGCTCCGTCGCGCCCTGCAGGATCGCGATCACCAGGGCTTGTAGGATGTTCATGCAGTCGCTCCGGCCGATTCGGCATGCAATTTAGCGGGTTGGCTCATTCATTCCAATATCGGACTCATCGCCACGCGACCAATACCCCGGGCACGTGTCCCCTGCTACACAAGCCCGCGCGCGATCGCCAGCAGCTCACGCAGATAGTCCGCGCCATCCCCCGGATGCGCCGACACCCCGATCCGCGTTCGGTAATCGGCCGCCAGATCGGCATAATCCGAGATCGCGTCCGATTCGCCCAGCCAGTTGCCGATCGAGCGCAACTCGGTCCACAGCGCCGCATGATCGTTACGCTGCAGATGGTCCGCCAATCGCTCCAGCACCCCGGCCGCGGCGGCGCTGACGCTATCACCGGGGTCGGCGTCAACCAGTCGCCGGCGCCATTCGGCGGCACGACGTAATTCATCGATCTCGGGCCTGTCGGCGGCATCATCGCCCATTGCGGCCTCTCTAGCCCGAACCACCGAACAGCGACCAGGCGCGCCTCAATCGTTCAGCGGATACCGCGCCATCAATCGCCGCTGATTCATCCAGTCGCGATACATCCGCCACACCCCCGACGACGAAAAGCCGCGCCGCCGGTTGGCCGCGCCGATCCGGAACGCCGCGCCGTAATGAAAGAACTGCGTGCGCCACGCATCCCACAGCCTAGTCGACGGATCCCAGATATGCGTCGCCTCCGATCCCACGCCGTTGATCTCGATCACCTTGAAGCCGGTGCCGCGCCGCAGCGACGCGGTCGAGCTGAACCGCACGTCGATCCGCCCAAAGTAGAACTCCGGCACCGACCGAGCCAGCCGCTCGATCGCCGCGGTCAGTGCCGGCGTCACCAGGCCGCTGCCGTCCTGGAAGATCGATCCCTTGCAGTGGTTGCCGACGAACACGAGCTGCACTGCCTCGCCCAGCGCCGGCACCGACTCCAACCGATCCGCCAACCGCTCAAAATACAAATGCGGCACCAGCCGCGCCCGCTCGTCCGCCAGGATCAGCGCCCGCAGCGTGGACCGGCCGTCGCCCAGCACCACCGGCGGCGTCTTGAGGGTAACCGAGGTGATCCGCCCCGCCGCTTCGTCCGGGCGCCGGACATAGAAGAGGCCGGCTTCGTTGGCTTCCTCGACGTAATGCTGCAGCACCACGGTCTCGCCCGGCGGAAATGCCGCCAGATAGCGCTCCATCCCGCCGCGGTCGCGGATCAGCCGCACCCCGGTGCCGTTGCAGCCGATATCGGGCTTCGCCACCACCGGGTAGTGCAGCCCCAGCGCCCGCATCGCCGCCTCCGCTGAACCGCTAGCATCGGCGTGGGCCACCACGCCACAGGCCGCAGCCACCAGACCCTGCCCGTCGGCACCCACCTGAGACAGGATCGACAGCTTGGATTCGCCGCACAGTCCCCCCGTGGTGATGCGCGGATTGGCCGCCGTCGGCAGGCTGAAATCGCCGTGCCGCAGGCCCAGCAGCAGCCAGTGCAACACCACCGGCGTGTAGAACAGCCAGCCCGGCCAGAATTCGAAGAACGACAGCGGACTGCCGCGCTTCTCGGCGACCCCCGACGCCGGCACGGCGGTGTTCAGACGCACTGGGCCCGCGCTGTCCAGATGCACCGGAACCGCGGTATCCAGACTCATCGCCTGGCCCCCTGCAGACCAGCCACCGCGACCCGGCCGGCGACGATGATGAAGACGACAAAGCCCGCCGCACCGGCCCAGCGCCAAGCCCCCAGATGATCCATCAGGAAATGTCCCAGTCGCAATGACGTGGCGAACAACAGGCTGGTCCAGCACGCGGTGGCGGCCACCGCCGCCAAGGTGAACTGGCGCAGATCGGCGCCGACGAAGCCGCAGGTGGTGTAGGTCGGCAGCCGCATCCCCGGCAGGAACCGGCTGACCAGCACCACCTTGAAGATCCGCCCCGATATCCACGACCGGATCACCTCCTGCCGGTGCGGCGGCAGTTGCCGGCCAACCCAGGGGATGCGCGCCGACAGGCGGCCCAGCCCATACAGACCAAGATCCCCCAGCACGATCCCGGCATACAGCGACACCAGGGCCAGCCACGGCGACAGCCCGCCGCTTTCCACCTGCATCGCCGCCGCCACCGTCGCGGCGTCCTCCAGGATGAAGGTCCCGATGATAATCGCCACCGCCTGGAACAGCGCGGAGTGGCCGGCAAGCGCCAGCAAGGAAGAGATCGAGCTGGCCAGCATACCCGGCGCGATAGCCTTTCCGTGAGATGGACACAGACACACCCAATTGGGCGCGGCGATGGGCAAACCTCATCACCAATTCGTCACCCGTGAGTGGCACGACCGCCGCCGTCATGGCAAGATACCGCCATGAATCCACCCGATGCGCCGCATGGCCACGATCACCCAGAAGCGCCCTCCCACGATCACCCAAACGCGCCCTCGCACGATCACCCAAACGCGCCCTCGCACGATCACCCAAACGCGCCTTCGCACGATCACCCAACCGCGCCTTCGCACGATCACCAGCACCACGCCCACGCCCACGGCGGCGGCCATCACCACGCCCCGGCGCGCATGGATACCGCCTTCGCCGTCGGCGCCGCGATCAACACCGGCTTCGTGCTGGCCGAACTCCTGTTCGGGCTGGCCGCCAACTCGGTCGCCCTGGTCGCCGACGCGGCACACAACCTGGGCGACGTGCTGTCGCTGCTGCTGGCCTGGGGCGCCGCCTGGCTGACCCGGCGGCCGCCCACCGCGCGGCGCACCTACGGCTGGGGCCGCAGCTCCATCCTCGCCGCGCTGATCAACGCCGCCATCCTGCTGATCAGCGTCGGCGCCATCGGCTTCGAGGCAATCCGCCGCCTGCTGCACCCCGAACCGGTCGCCTCCGGCATCGTCATGGCGGTCGCCGCCGTCGGCATCCTGGTCAACGGCGGCACCGCCCTGCTGTTCATGCGCGACCGCGACAGCGATCTGAACATCCGCGCCCAGTTCCAGCACCTCGCCGGCGACGCCCTGGTCTCGGTCGCCGTCGTCGCCGCCGCGCTGGCGATCCGGCTCACCGGCCTGAGCTGGATCGACCCGCTCGCCAGCCTCGCTGTCGCCGGCGTGATCGTCGCCGGCACCTGGAGCACCCTGCGCGAATCCCTCGACCTCTCCCTCGACGCCGTGCCCGCTCGGCTCACCCAGCAGGAGGTCAACGACTGGCTCGCCGCGCTGCCCGGCGTGCGTGAGGTCCACGACCTGCATATCTGGGGCCTCAGCACCACCGAGACCGCGCTGACCGCCCACCTGGTCTGCGATCCGGGCCGCGCGCCGCGCAGCCTGGACGAACTCGCCGCCGCCCTGCACGACCGCTTCCACATCGGCCACACCACCATCCAGGTCGAAACCGAGACCGAGGCCGCCCTGTGCCGCCTTCGCTCGGCGGCCGTGGTCTGACATCGACCGGCGACCGTGGTCTGACATCGACCGGCAGGCGTGGTCTGAAGCCGCCTGGCTGGCGTGGTCTGAAGCCGCCCGCCCGGCGTGATCTGACGTCGCCTGGCTGGCGTGGTCTGAAGCCGCCCGGCTGGCATGATCTGACGTCGCCCGGCGGGCATGGCGTGAAGCCGCCCAGCCGGCGCCCCCGGACCCGGATTGGACAGATCACGCTACCGATGAGTATCCTCGCTCGCGAAATCGGCCGAAGAGGAAACCAAGAATGAGCGTCGTTTGGACCGACACGGTCAAGGAAATCGCCGGCATCAAGCTGCATCTGTCGCGCGCCGGCAAAGGACCGCCGCTGCTGCTGCTGCATCACGATATCGGCACCGTCGATCGCCTGCCGTTCTACGACGCGCTGGCGGAAAAATTCGACGTGCTGATCCCGCACTACCCGGGCTGGGGCAAATCCGAACGCCCGCAATGGATGCGCCATCCGCGCGACATCGCCGCGGTGCACGCCTGGCTGCTGACCGAGCTAGACCTGTCCGGCGTGTCCCTGGTCGGACTGGGCTTCGGCGGCTGGATCGCCGCCGAGATGGCCAGCCTCGCGCCACGCGACTACCACAAGCTGGTGCTGGTCGGCGCCATGGGGATCAAGCCGCCCGAGGGCGACATCGCCGACCAGGCCATCGTCTCCTATATCGTCTACCCGCGCTCCGGCTTCCACGACGAAGCGGCGTTCGCCGCGGTCTACGGCGACGTCTCCACCGATCAACTGGAAGCCTGGGATATCGCCCGCGAAATGAGTTTCCGGGTGGCCTGGAAACCCTACATGTACAGCCAGACCCTGCCGCATCTGCTCGGCGGCGTGCAGTCCCCGGCTCTCATCGTCTGGGGCGACGACGACCAGATCGTTCCGCTCAGCGCCGGACAGGCTTACGCCCGAGCGCTGCCCGTCGCCACCCTGACCACCGTTCCGGCCTGCGGACATTTCGCCGAAATGGAAAAACCCGACGCCGTCGCCAAGCTGGCGATCGATTTCCTGTCTCGTAGCTGAAGGAGGCCTCTCCCATGCACATGATGTACTTCACGGAACAGCCGATGTCGGCCTACGACGCGCAGGCTGGCCTCGACTTCGGCGCCACCGCGCTGAACTTTTCCAACAGCCACTACGATCCTGTCGCCGGCAGCCGGCTGTATAACGAATACCTGGAAGAATATATCTTGGCCGAACAGTCCGGCGCCGACGGCATCATGCTGAACGAGCATCACAACGCGCCGTTCTGCATGCAGGCCCGCACCAACATGTTCGCCTCGATCCTAGCCGCGGTCACCAACCGGGTAAAGATCGTCATCCTCGGCAATCCCCTGCCGCTGACCGAAAACCCGGTCCAGCTCGCCGAGGAACTGGCGATGATCGACATGATCTCCAAGGGCCGCCTGGTCTCCGGCTTCGTGCGCGGCGGCGGCCAGGAACAGCTCGCCAACGGCGTCAACCCAGCCTTCAACCGCGAGCGCTTCATGGAAGCGCACGACCTGGTGCAAAAGACCTGGACCCAGCACGGACCGTTCCGCTGGGAGGGCACCCACTACCAGCAGCGCGTGGTCAACCCCTGGGCGCTGCCCTTGCAAAAGCCGTATCCACGGGTGTGGATACCCGGCGTGCTATCGAAGGAAACCGTGATCTGGACCGCCCAGCAGCGCTATCCCTACATCGCGCTGAACACCTCGATCGAGGCGACCAAGACCATCCACGAAACCTACGACAAGGCCGCCGCCGACGTCGGCTATACTGCCGGCCCGGAGAATTTCGGCTACCTGATCCGCGTCCACGTCCAGGACACCGAAGAAAAAGCCCTGCAAAACGCTCGGCAATTCATGTGGATGCAAGGTGAGTTCACCGGCCTGGCCAACCCGGTCTGGGCCAACCCGGCCGGTTACTTCTCCCCCTCCGGACGCCGCGGCTTCGTCGAATTCGCCGTCGGCCGCGCCAAGAACCCGCGCGGCAACCCGACGTTCGAGCAACAGGTCGCCGACACCATGATCATCGCCGGCACCCCAGACCAGGTGATCGAGCGGCTGAAATACCTGGTCCGGGAAACCCGCCCCGGCATCATGGCGGTCTGGGGCAACGACGGCACCGTCAGCAAGGACGACCGCCGCCGCTGCATCCAGTTGCTGTGCGGCGAAGTCATGCCAGCGGTCAAGCAATACGCCGCCAGCCTCGGCCTGAAGGACCCGTGGGAGGCGGACGCGCCGGTGCATCTGCGCTACTCGACCGACATCGCCCGCCACAAGGTGGCGGCGGAATAGTCGCCGCCGTCCCGCTGACCGACAAGTCCGGCAACCGGCCCGACGATTCCGGGCCGGAGGCGCCCGGTCGCGGAGGCAACCGTGTCGGTATCGCTGATCCGCGGCCGCTTCGTCATCGCACACGCGATCGGCCATGACGACTGAAACGAACACGCCGAAAGCGCCGATAAGCGGCAAGACGGCATCATCCGCGCCGTCGGCGTCTTCGACAAACGGACTGGCACCGGCCCTTCTACCGCCCAAGTCCGAGCGCCTTACTACTTCCCACCCTCGGCCAGGACATACCCCTTGCCCGTCATGCACGTCCTGATCGCCGCCCGCACCGCCGGAGGCCCGGTGATCGGTGAGATGATCCAAGGTCCCGGCGCGCGTGCATTGCGTAAATACACCGCGTGGGACGACGATTTCCGACACGCCTCCAGATCAGTCTTATACTTGTCCGACGCGTGATCCCCCTGCACCGGCGGATCGTACGGCGAGCACGCACCCACCCCCAGCAGCACCCCCGCGCTCACCAGCACACCAAACGATCGCATGCCGGCCGCAGGTGTCCCGCACCCGAAATTCGCCATACCAGGCGAACCTCGGCCTCGCGACACCGATCCCTTGTTTTCAGTCGCCTGCTGATCCCGTGCGTCCGCCGCAAAGCATGGCGAACGCATGCGGCAGAACATTACGAAACCTCCGACGTCCCGGTGTGCACCCGATTGCGGATATGTTCCGGCACCTCTTGCCCAGCATCGATGAACGCCTTGCGGAACGCCCCGGTCGCCGGTCCGAAGATCCCGCCACGATTTTCGCTGCACCACTCCCGCGACCCGATCGTAGTCTCGATGCTGCCCTGGAACCTGGGCATCACCCAGCGCGCGAACAGCTCGTAACTGCGCAACGTCTGCTCCCGGTTCGCCCATTCGTGCGAGCGGAACAGCACCGCCCCCGCCCCGCCCGAGGTAAAGCCCAACAACCGCTCGATCCCCGCCGCAATGGTCTCCGGCGAGCCCACCAGCGTCGAACCCGCCGCCAGACCCTCGGCCAGCGGGTTCTCGCTGCGCATCGGCGGCCGCCCCAGCGTCTCGCTGAAATAGGACAGCGTCTCCACCCGCTCGCCGCGCCGCACCTCCTCCATCGCCAGCTCGTCGGTCTCGGCGCAGTGCATGTTGACCACCAGGCGCCAGTCGTCACGGTTCAGCGTGTTGCCGTATTTCGCCGCCTCCGCCTCGCCCAGCTTCCAGTAATCCGCCAGCTTGGCCGATCCGCCCGGCAACCCCGCGCCCAGCGACAACAGCCCGACGCCATGCTTGCCCGCCGCCAGCACCCCGGCCGGCGTGGTGGCGCTCGCCACCGCGATCGGAAACCCGCCCCTGGTGTACGGCTTCAGGTGCAGCCGAGCATCGCGCAGCTCGAACCAGTCGGTCTTCATCGTCACCGGTTCGCGGCACGCCAGCAGCGCCATGATCGCGCCCAGCGATTCGTCCATCATCTCGCGCTGCCGTTCCGCCTCGATCCCCATCATGTAGGCGTCCGACACCAGCGCCCCCGGCCCGCACCCCAGCATCGCCCGCCCGCGCGTCATGTGGTCCAACTGCACGAATCGCTGCGCCACTAGCAAAGGGTGGTGATACGGCAGGCTGGTGACCCCCGACCCCAGCATGATGTGGCGCGTCCGTTCCGCCGCCGCACCGATGAAGATCTCCGGCGATGCGATGATCTCCCACCCGGCCGAGTGGTGCTCGCCGATCCACGCCTCGTCGTAGCCAAGCTGATCCAGCCACTGCACCAGCTCCAGGTCACGCCCGATCGCCAGGGTGGGGTTGTCGCCGACGCGATGGAACGGGGCAAGGAAGATACCGAAGCGCAGGCCCTCATGGGTCGCCATCAACAAAGTCCTTTCAGAAACGATAGGCACGGTGGCCGCGGCAGCACCATTGGTCAAGGCAACGGCCCCCGCCCACCAAGGCAATTGCATGCCCCAAACGCACGATGCTGGAACCACGGATGCGGGACAGGCTATCGAACCCAGTTTTCCGCGTAACTTCTATCTGCGTGCATCGGCGTGCATCCGCGGTTGCAAACCGCTTCTCCTGGTCACCCCGCGTCCGGCAGATAGCGCCGCCAGAACATCCAGATGCGATGACCGTGCCCCGCGCCCTCAGGCAAACGCCGCGAACACTTCCTCCAGCGCCTTGATCTGGTTGCCGGCGGCCGACGACGGCACGATGATCAAGTCGCGCACCCCGGCGGCGTACCACGCCTGCACCCCCTCGCGCACCTTCGCCGCCGGCCCGAACAACGTGTTGTCGGCCAGCCACTTGTCCGAGAAACACCGCGCCACCTCGGCTTGGCGGCCCTCGGCGATGGCCCACTCGATCGCCTCCATCTCCTCCTGGTAGCCGGCCTCTTTCCAGTAGTTCCGGTAATTCGGCAGCAAGCCATAGCTGGTCAGCGTCCGCCGGTTCACCGCCTTGGCGGCCTCGATGTCGTCGCTGATGCAGGTCGGGATCATGTTGCCGATGAAGAACCCGGGATCGTCACGCGCCGCCGCCGGCAGCGCCGCCAACGAAGCCGCCATGTGCGACAACGACGCGTTGGCGAACACCACCCCTTCGGCGATCTCGCCGGCCAGCGCCACCATCTTCCGCCGCAGCGCCGCGACGATGATCGGCGGCAACGGCCCCAGGCCGTCCTGCGCCCTGAACTTCTCCACGAAGCCGCGAATGTCGCCCAGCGGCTTGCCCGGCGTCACCCCCATGCGCACGTGCGACGGCCCGTGCGCCACCCCGATCCCCAACCGGAACCGGCCGCCCGAGACCTCCTGCATCACCGCCGCACTCTGCGCGAAATCGCCCACCGTGCGCTGGTAGATCGGCGCGATCGCCGTGCCGAACCGCAGTGTCGTGGTGTTCCACGCCAGCGCCTCGCAGAACGACACGTTGCCGAACATGCTGGGCGAGTAGATCCCGGCAAAGCCGCGCCGCTCGATCTCCTGCGCGATCTCGATGGTTCGGCGCCGGCGTCCCGGAACCGCGACCAGGCTGACCGCCGGCATGATGTCTGGCATCGGCATTCCTCGCTGCTATGCTTCCATCGCGGGCCGCCGCACCATCCGAATCGGAGCAAGCATCGCCGCACAGTCCCGCCATGTTACCCATACCCGGTCAGCCGCGCCATGCACCCAACCAGGCGTCTGGCGCTGAACCAGATGGATGCGCCGGCCGTATGACATCTATTCGCCTCGGCACCGTTCCCGGCGCTGCGACAGCCACGACATATCAATCTGCTGTAGATGATCCCTAAGGTGAAGAAGAATTCACCCGTGAAATTGCCTAATGATAGTATTCACCAGCAATACAGGGGACGTCCCAGCATGAACGTTGCGCGGCGCAAGCTGTTTGCCGTTAGCACCACGGCACTGGCTGCCACCATCACCTCCCCTGCCCCGGTCATCGCTGCTGGCACCACCGACCTCGCGGTGTCGTGTGACGCCGCCGTAGCGCCGGCAGTGCGCGCCGCCGGCGCCGCCTTTCGCCGGCGCAGCGGGGTCCGCATCCGGGTCTTCCCCACCCCTCCCGGCCTGCTGCTGCCGCAAATCGAGCGCCAGATCCAGAACGACATCATCGTCACACAGACCCGCACCATAGACCAGGCGAACCGCCAGTCTCTCATCCAGCTCGGCAGCCAAACCGAGCCGTGGCGCAACCGGCTGGTCATCGCCGCGGCCAAGCCATCGGCCGGGCCGGACGGGTCGTTCGTGGTGCCCGATCCCTCGTTCGGGTCCGACCTCGACGGCACCGCCATCCTGCGCCACCTCGGCCCCTCCCCCGCCACCCTGATCGGTGTCATCGATACCGGCGCGGTCGCCTGGACCCTGGCAAACGGCGCCGCCCGCCAGGGCCTGCTGCACAACACCGAGGTCGTCGCCGACCCGCGCCTGCAAACCATCCTCCCGGTGCCCGACGACGCCTGGCCGCCGATCCTCTACGCCGCGTCCATCACCACACTGGCCCGTCGCGGCAACCCCGGTGCGTTCATCGCCTTCCTCGCCAGCCCCGACGGCCAGACCGTGCTGCAGCAAGCCGGCCTGGAGCGAGTGGCATGACCCAACCTCCACGCAGCCCCGGCCAGCAGGTGCAAACCCACCCGATCGCCGCCCGCATCACCCACTGGCTAATGGCGCTGGCGATCCTGGTCATGATCGGCAGCGGCTGGCGCATCTACAATTCCAGTCCGATCTTCGGCTTCAGCTTCCCCGTCAGCCTTACCCTGGGCGGCAACGTCGAGGATGCGCTGGCGCTGCACAACGATCCCGGCGTCGCCAGCGCCATCGCCTGGCACTTCGCCGGGATGTGGCTGCTGCTGCTCAGCTATCTCGGCTTCATGCTGTGGAACACCATCACCGGCCATTTCTGGCGTGATTTCCTCCCCGTCGGCCCGGTCTCGTTCTGGCGCGACTTCACCGCCGCCGCCCGGCTCAAGCTGGATCACCGCCTAGGCGAGTATAACGCCGTCCAGCGCGTCGCCTACTGGGGCGTACTCGCCGCCGTCGCGATGATGCTGCTATCGGGGATCGCGATCTGGAAGCCGGTGCAGACCTACCCGCTGGAGACCCTGTTCGGCGGCTTCCAGGGCGCCCGCATCGTGCATTTCGTGTTCATGACCGCGATCGCGCTGTTCATCGTGATCCACGTCGCACTCGTCATCCTGGTACCCAAGACCTTCGTGGCTATGACCCTGGGACGCGCCACCGCCCACCCCCACACCGCCAGCCCGCACACCGCCAGCCCACAAAAGGAGGTCGCGTGATCGACCTTCCCCCGCACCGCCCCCTCATGCACCGCCCCTCCCTGCACCGCCGCCGCCTGCTCGGAGGCCAGCTCTCGATCGGCGCCCTGACCCTGCTTACCGGCTGCGACATCAGCGACCACGACAGCGTGCAGCGCGCCCTGGCCGCGGTCTCCCGCTTCAATGACCGGGTGCAGGCGGCGATCTTCCGCCCCGATCGCCTGGCCCCGACCTTCCCCGAAGCCGACGCGGTGAAGGATTTCCGCTACAACGCCTGGTACGGGCCGGACAAGGCCCCCAGGCAAACCCCAGCAGACTACCGCCTGACGCTAGCCGGCCAGATCGCCGACAAACGCCCCTGGACGGTGGAAAAACTTTACACCCTGCCCCAGCTCAGCCAGATCACCCGCCATGTCTGCGTCGAAGGCTGGAGCATGATCGGCAAATGGAGCGGCCCCCCGCTCAGCACCTTCCTGCACCGCATCGGCGCCGACACCACCGCCCGATATGTCGGCTTCGAGTGCGCCGACGGCTATTACGAAGGCATCGATATGGCAACGGCCCTGCACCCACAGACCCTGATGGCGTTCAAATTGTCCGATGACATTCTGCCGACACCGCACGGCTACCCTTTCAAAATCCGGATTCCAACCAAATTAGGGTTTAAGAATCCGAAATTCGTTACCACGCTATACGTGACAAACCAGCAGCCGAAGGGTTTCTGGCCCGATCGCGGCTACAACTGGTTCAGCGGGATATGATCCATGGGGTACACCTCCGAGATTGCAGCGGCCCAGATGGCAGCGGCCCAGATGGCAGCAGCCCAGACCGCAGCCGCTCAGACTACAGCCGCCCAGACCGCAGCCGCCCAGACCGCAGCCGCCCAGGCCGCCGCGACCCAGACTACAGCAACCCAGATGGCAGCGGCCCAGACTACAGCGACCCAGACTACACCGACCAGAACCGCGGCGGCCTGCTGTGCCATCGGCGTCATGGCCAAGGCGCCGCGCGCCGGCTTCAGCAAGACCCGGCTGTGCCCGCCGCTGCGACCTGACCAGGCCGCCCACCTCAGCGCCGCCTTCCTGCGCGACATCACCGAAAACATCGCCCAAGCCGCCCGGCACACCAAGCTGGCCGGCTTCGTCGCCTACGCGCCCGAGGGCCAGGAGGCGCTGTTCGACGGCCACCTCGCCGCCGGCACCGGCTTGCTGCTGGCGGATGGCTCGCCGCTGATGCCGCCCGACGTGCAGGGCTTCGGCCGCTGCCTGCTGCACGCCATCCTGGCGATGCTGGCCCGCGGCCATGGCTCCGCCGTGGTGCTCAACTCCGACAGTCCGACCCTGCCCACCGCCGTCCTGGTCCGCACCGCCGCCGCCCTCGCCGCCCCCGGCGACCGCATCGTGCTCGGTCCCGCCGAGGACGGCGGCTACTACCTGCTGGGCATGAAGGCGGCGCACGCCCACCTGTTCGCCGATATCGCCTGGAGCACCGAAAGCGTTGCCGCAACCACCCGCACCCGCGCCGCTCAACTCGGCCTCGAGGTCGTCGAGTTGCCACCCTGGTACGACGTCGACGACCAGGCCGCCCTGACCCGCCTGCTGCGCGACACCACAACGCCCCAGATGTGCAACGGCCTGCTGCCCTACGCCGCGCCGTTCACCGCCGCGGCACTGCAACGCATGACCTTGCGCGAACAGGGTGTGGATTTCGCCGCCGAATGATCCGCCTGGCGGTCCTGGGCTCATGCCTGCTGGCGCTGACCCTGGGCGCCTTGTCGCTGCACGTTCCCGGCGCCCTAGGGGTCGGCTCGATCCGGTTGAAAACCTGGTTCGTGGTGATTTCCGGCACCAGCGCCCTGTTCTACCTGGCGGCGGTGTTCACCGTGCTGCGCCGACCGGCGCAAACCCGCGCCGTCTGGCTGGTGCTGCTGGTCGCGGCGGCTCTCCGCCTGCCATTGATCGTCGCGCCGCCGTTCCTTTCAACCGACATCTACCGCTATGTCTGGGACGGCCGGGTGCAGGCCGCCGGCGTCAATCCCTATCGCTACCTGCCGGCCGATCCCGCGCTGGCGTCGTTGCGCGACCCCACGGTTTATCCATATATCAATCGGGCCGAGTATGCGCCCACGATCTACCCCCCCGCTGCCGAGGCGCTGTACGCGGCGGTCGCCTTCGTCTCGTCCAACCTGATCGCCGTCAAGGCAACCATGGTCGGCTTCGAAATCCTCGCCGTATACTGCCTGCTGCGCCTGCTCGGCCTCGCCGGACTGCCACCCGAACGCGTGCTGATCTACGCCTGGAATCCGCTGCCGGTCTGGGCATTCGCCGGCAACGGCCATATCGACGCCGCCGCCATCGGCCTGGTCGCCGCGGCGCTGCTGTTGCGCGTGCTGCACCGCGACAGCTGGGCCGGCACGGCCCTCGGCCTGGCAATCCTCACCAAGTTCCTGCCCGCGGTAATCGCCCCGGTGCTGTGGCGCCGCCGCACCGGATGGCGCACCGCCGCCGCCGCGCTCGCCACCATCGCTTTGCTCTACGCCGCCTACAGCGGCGTCGGCCTGCGCGTGTTCGGCTTCCTGCAAGGCTACGGCTCCGAGGAAGGCTACGACAGCGGCGCCGGCTTCTGGCTGCTCGCCGGCCTGTCACGCATCATGACCCTGCCGCCCGCCGCCGCGATCATCTACAAAGCCGTCGCCGCGCTGCTGCTGGCCGCGTTCGGCGCCTGGTTCGCCTTCGTCCGCCGCCCCGACAACGCGGTGTCGATCTGCGCTGCCGCCGGTGTGATGATGGCCGTCCTTAGTTTTGCCATAAGCCCGCACTATCCATGGTACTTCGCCTGGCTGGCGGTGCCCTGTGTGCTGGCACCAACACCCGCGGTGCTGTGGATGGCGACCGCGCCGATCCTGCTCTACCTCGACACTTTCGGGGACCGGTTCGTCTGGCCATCCGTCGTCTTCGTCCCGGCCCTCGGGCTCGCCTTGGCCGGACTGCGTCCGAAACACACCGCCGAACCGATCAAGGGAACCACCTGATGTCCACCACGACGCTGAAAGACCCGCGCCGATACTTCGAAACCGTCGCCGCGCAACGCAACGACCAAGCCGAAGCGCCCCCGGTCTGCCTTTATCTGGAGGTCACCAACCGCTGCAACCTGCTGTGCGAAACCTGTCCGCGTACGTTTGAAGAACTGGAACCGCCCGCCGACATGAGCTGGGAGTTGTTCACCCGCATCGTCGACCAGGTGCCCAACGTCGCCCGCGTGGTGCTGCACGGCGTCGGCGAACCGATGCTGGTGAAGCACCTGCCCAAGATGATCCGCTACCTGAAGGACCGCGGCACCCACGTGCTGTTCAACACCAATGGCACCCTGCTCAACCCGAAAAAATTCCAGGAGATCATCGATACCGGCCTGGACGAGCTGCGCGTCTCGCTCGACGCCGCCGACCGCAAAAGCTACGCCGCGATCCGCGGCAAGGACTTCTTCCCCCGCATCGTTCGCGACGTCGGCAAATTCACAGCCTTCCAACAGCAGATGGGCGTAACCCATCCGCGCGTCTCGCTATGGCTTACCGGCCTTAAGGAAACCGTCGAGCAGTTGCCCGAATTCGTCCGCCTGTCCGCCTCGATGGGCGTCAAGGAAGTCCACCTGCAGCGCCTGGTGTTCGACGAGACCGGCTTCGGCAAGGCGCGCGCCGAATTTTCGTTATTTGAGCAGACCAGAAACGACGAACAATCGGCGATCGAAGCCGCGCAGGCCGTCGGCGCCGAACTTGGCGTGACGCTGGATGCCTCCGGCGCCACCGAACCGGGGCTCAGCCTGAAGCGCGCCGCCGACGACAAGCCGTGGGCCACCTGCCGCCGCCCGTGGTCGCTGATGTACTTCACTGCCCATGGCCGCGCCCTGCCCTGCTGCATCGCCCCGTTCTCCGCCCGCGGCTACGAAAACTACACCCTCGGCGACGCCACCCAGGACACCCTGCGCGACATCTGGAACAGCCCGGCCTACCGCGGCTTCCGCACCTCGCTGCTGGGCGAAACCCCGCCCGCGCCCTGCCAGAACTGCGGCCTGCGATGGAGCCTCTGACCCCAGGGCACCGATGACCACCGACCCTGCCGCTACCGCGGCACCGGACGGAAACGCCACCGCCGCGCGGGACGGAAACGCCAGCGCAGCGAAAGGCGAGGTCGCCGCCGCGGCGCGGAACGGAAACGCCAGCGCAGCGAAGGGCAGGGTCGCCACCACGACGCGGAACGGAAACGCCAGCGCAGCGAAGGGCGGGGGCGCCACCATGGCTCGGGACGGAAACGCCAGCGCGGCGCTAGACGGGGTCGCCACCGCGGCGCGGGACGGAGTAAGCGTCGTCATCCCGACCTTCAACGAGGCCCACTCCATCGCCGCGGTGATCCACGAACTGCCCGCGGCGATCGCCCGCCAAATCATCGTCGCCGACGGCGGCAGCACCGACGGCACCCAGGACATCGCTGCCCGGGCCGGCGCCACGGTGCTGGACGCCGGCCGCGGCTACGGCCGCGCTTGCCAAGCCGGCGCCGAGGCCGCCGCATACCCCGTCATCGTGTTCCTCGACGGCGATGGCGCCGACCGCGGCGACCTGCTGGCCCAGATCGCCGAACCGGTGCTGGCCGGCACCCACGACCTGGTGCTGGCATCCCGCACCCGAGGCCAACGCGACCCTGGGGCAATGCTATGGCACCAGGTGCTCGCCGGACGCGCGGCCGGCCTCGGCATCGGCGCGCTGTATGGGGTCCACTACAGCGACATGTGCGCCTTCCGAGCCATCAGGCGGGACGCACTGCGACGTCTCGACATGCGCGAGATGACCTACGGCTGGAACATCGAGATGCAGATGAAGGCCGCCCGTCTCGGACTGCGCATCGATGAAATTCCGCTGCCCTATCGCTGCCGCTCGGCCGGCCAGTCCAAGGTCGCCGGCTCGTTGCGCGGCACGCTCCGCGCCGGCGGCAAGATCGTTTCCACCTTCATCCGCGTCGGCCTACAGCCGCGCCGCTGATCCCGTCCAGCCAGGTCGCTGATCCACCCGACCGCCGCCCGGCGGGTCCGCCCGCCGCTTTGCCTGCTCGTCAGCGGCCCCCGCCGCTTTGCCCGCTCGCCGGCGGCCACCGCCCCGTTGCCTGCTCGCCGGCGGCCCACCGCCTGCTGCCCCGCTTGATTGACAGCGACGCGACCCGGCGTAACCCTCTCCACACGTCGAGGTTGCTGAAAGGCCTTGGCGACAGGGAGGAAAAAATGCTCACCACAAAACCGGATCGTGGCCGTGCGCCCGATCGTGCTCGATCCAGGATGACGCGGGCCACGGCGACGAGGCGGCCAACACGATGGCAAACCAGGCGGCAAACCGTCCTCGGCACGCTGGCGGCCGCGGCAGTCTCCCTATGGCTGGCCCATCCGGCGCATGCCGCACCGAACGTCAACTGCGCGCCGGCCCGCGGCGTCAGTTTCATCTGCGGCGTCACCAACGTCGAGGACTTCGCGCCCATACCGAATACGAAATGGGTAATCGGCAGCGACCTGTCCACACCCAGCCATCCGCAGGGTTATCTCTACTTGTTCGACACCAGCAACAGAACTGTCACCGCGGCCCAGCCAACGCAGATCGCCGTCCGCCCCGACAAGAAGACCTATCCCGATTGTCCCGGCCCGGTCGACATGAAGACCTTCGGCCCGCACGGGCTCGACCTGACCCGAAGCGGCACCCATCGCGTACTCTACGCGGTCAACCACGGCGGCCGCGAATCGGTCGAGGTGTTCAACGTCGATCTGTCGAACGCCAGGCCGCGCTTCACCTGGGTCGGCTGCATCGTCGCCCCCAAGGGCTTCTGGCCCGATGCCGTCGCCTCGCTGCCGGATGGAGGCATCGTGGTCACCAGCCTGTGGGACCCCACCGATGCCGATCGCCTGAACAAGCTCAGCAACGACAAGCCGGTCGGCGCGCTCGATGAGTGGCATCCCGCCAAGGGCTGGACGCCGGTCGGGGGCACCGAGGCGATGTCCGGCCCGAACGGCGTCGTGGTCTCGCCCGACGGCAAGCAGATCTACCTGGCGCTGTGGTCTGGCAAGCAGGTCGCGCGGATCGATCTTTCAAGCACGCCACCGAAGGTGGACACCGTGCCCACCGCCATCCTGACCGACAACGTGCGTTGGTCTCCGGACGGCAAATCGATCTTCGTCGGCGGCCAGGACGTCACCGTCAAACAAGCGCTGGATTGCTTCGAATCCAATGCGACAAACTGCAACGTTCCGTTCAAGATCTACCGCATGGATCCGGCCACGCTGAGGCTCACCGATGTGGTCAAAAGCGGGGTCTATGGCGTGATGGGCGCCGGCACCGGCGCCATCCAGGTCGGCAACAAGATCTGGGTCAGCTCGTTCCGCGCCGATCGGATCGGAATCTTTCCGCAAAAGTAATCATCGCCTCCGCTGCCGGACGTCACCTTGACCGGGTGGCGAATCCGGCCGCCTCGGCCTGTTGTTTGCTGGGAGAACCAAAGCCTCGCCGGCCGCACCGCGAAGATGTCTTCGACAAAATCCGGGGCGGACGCAGCCCAGGCCCGGCGGCTGCTGGCGATCGCGATGATCCACGATGGCGCCTCGCGGCACGACGCCGCGCGCCAGGCTGGGATGGACCGTCAGACCCTGCGCGATTGGGTGCATCGCTATAACGATGCCGGGGTTGACGGCCTGCTGTCGCGCAAGCCGCCGGCGGCGAGTCCCAAGCTGACCGAGGCCCGGATGGCCGAACTGCGCGCATGGATGATCGCCGGCCCGGACCCGAAGATCCATTAAGGTCGTCCGTTGGCGCTGCGTCGATCTGCGTGCCAACAACTCCGGCTGCGTCTGGGCCGGCTACGACGCGATCGTCGAAGCTTGCGCGAAGGCCCGCAACCGGTTGGTCGGCTGGAATTGAGTGAAGAAGCTATCCGTCCCAGACGCTGGTGGGCATCGGCAGGTCGGCGAAGGCGGCGGCGTCCAGAGTGGCGACGGGGGTTAGGTTGACCATCCGCAGCAGCATGAACCACTGGCGGACGTGCTGGCCGCAATGCCAGGTGGTGCGTTCCATCACCTCGTGCAGGGTCTGTGGGCCGTAGTAGGTCCGCACGGTCTGCGCCCCGGTGTGGTCCGCGCCGTCATGCCACCAGGCGTTGAGTTCGGACTGCACTTGCTGGCCGTAGCCGGCGAGAGCGGCGCCGGTGTTCATTTCGGGTGGCGGGCCGCCGGTCAGCATGGCGTTGTCGAGTGTGGCACCTCTTGCGACCTCGATCACCCCCTCGGGGATGCGGAACAGGTGGTGGCCGAGCGCCAGGTAGCTGCGCGGGCGGTTGGGGACCTCGGTGGCGAGCAGCCGGTCGGGCATTTGCGGCACGATGAGGATCGCGGTGGCGAGGAACAGATCCAGGCGCCGCTTCAGGGCGATGGGGGACAGCACCGGGCCGGTGGCCTCGTTCAGGCCGAGGAAATTCACCACGTGGGCGATGTTCTGGGCGAACACCCAATCATCGCCGCGCGACAGGATCGGCACCGATCGGGCGCCGAGGCGGCGCAGTTCGGAAAGGCCGTCGGGGTCGGTCAGGACGTTGATGGATTTGAACCCGATCGCACGGACCGAGAGAAACTCCTTGAGTTTCAGGCAGCTCGTTCAGCCCGGCTGCCAGAACACGCTCAGGGTCGGGTCGCCTTGCATGGTTTTATCTCCTGGGTGTCGATCCGCCTGGGCTTACAAAGGCCTGGGCTTACAAAGGCCTGGGCTTAAGAAAGCCTGGGCTTACGACGGCCTTGGGCTTACGACGGTGTAGGCGGGGCGTCAATCGCGACGACGAGCCAGCCGCGCGGGTCGAAGCGGGCGGTGTCGCCGGGGCGCAGCAGGACGGTGGTGGTGTCGGATTCGACGATCGCGGGTCCGGCGATAGTCTGGTTGGCGGGCAGCGCGGCGAAGTCGAATACCGGCACACTGGTGGCGCCCCCGAGGTAGATCGTCCGCCGGGTCTTCGGGGCGGCGTGAGCGGACACCGGCGGCGCGACAGCGGCCTCGACGGAGGGTAGGTGTCCGATTACCGACAGGCGGGCGTTGACCAGCACGACCTCCTGGTCCGGTAGGGCGTAGGTGTAGAGCCGGTGATGCGCGGCGTGGAACCGATCGGCGAGGGTTGTTGCGAGATCGGCAGCGGTCCAGTCGATATCGTCGAGCGCGACCGGGATCTCGAACACCTGCTCGCCGTAGCGCATGTCGGCCGAGGGTCGCAGCGTCACGGTGCCGTCGAACCATGCCAGGCGGGCGCGGCCCTCGGCTTCCATCGCGGTGAGAGCGGCTTTCAGGGAGGCGATGTCGATGCTGGTTGCGATGGTGCTGGTGGTGTCGATGCTGGTTGCGATGGTGCTGGTGGTGTCGATGCTGGTGGTGTCAGTTTCGGCGGTGTGGGATCCGCCGATGCTGGATGCGTGCATGCGGGCGGTGTCGGTTCTGGGGGTGTTGGTGCTGGCGGTGTTGGTGCTGGCGGTGTCGGTTCTGGCGGTCTCGATGCTGGCGGTTTGGCCCTGGCTGCGGCTGAGTTCGATGCGCAGGTCGGTGTTCAGCATGCCCCAGGCCGACAGCACCGACGCGGTCAATGGCACGGCGACGCGACTGATACCGAGTTCGGCGGCGACCGCGGTGATGTGCAATCCGGCGGCGCCGCCGAACGCCAGCAGCGTGTAGCGGCGCGGATCGACGCCTCGGCGCACCGTGGCGACGCGCACGCCATCGGCCATCCGGGCGTTGACCAGGCGATGGATGCCGGCGGCGGCCGCTTCGGTGTCGATCCCAAGATCGGTAGCGAGGCGGTCCAGCGCGGCGGTGGCGGCATCGCGGTCCAGGGTGCGGCGGCCGCCGAGGAAGTTGGCCGGGTCGAGGTAGCCGAGCACGAGGTTGGCGTCGGTGACTGTTGCGGCAGTGCCGCCCTGGCCGTAGCAGGCCGGGCCGGGCGAGGCGCCGGCGCTTTCCGGTCCGACGCCAAGCAGCCCGGAGCGGTCGAGTTGGCCGATCGACCCGCCGCCCGCCCCGAGCGTGACGATGTCGAGGCTGGGCAGCGCGATGGTGGCGCCGGCCAGGGATTTGGTGCCCGCCAGCGTCGGGGCGCCGTTGCGCACCACGGCGATGTCGGTGGAGGTGCCGCCCATGTCGAAGCCGATGATGTCGGGGGCGAGGCCGTCGCGGGCCAGGGCGACCGCGGCGGCGACTCCGCCGGCCGGCCCGGACAGCGCTGTGCCGGCGGCGAGCCTTGTCGCCTCTGCCACCGAGGCGACGCCGCCATGCGACAGGATCACCAGCAGTTCGCCGTCGTGGCCGGCTTCGCGCAGGCGGGACTGCAGGCGCCCGAGATAGTTGTGGATCACCGGACCCACCGCGGCGTTGGCGACGGTGGTGGAAAAGCGCTCGAATTCCTTGATCTGGGGCAGCACGTCGGAGGAGGCGGTGACGTAGATGCCGGGCAGGCGACGGCGGGCCTCGGCGGCGGCCTGCTGCTCGTGTTCGGGGTTGCGCCAGGCGTGCAGGAAGCAGATCGCCAAAGCCTGGATGTCGGCGTCGCGCAGGCGGTCGATGGCGGCGGCGAGCGAGGCGGGGTCAAGCGGGATCTCGACCGACCCGTCGGCGCGGATGCGTTCGGTGACGGGCAAGCGCAAGCGGCGCGGCACCAGCGGGACGGGCGGGGTCATGCGCAGGTTGTAGCGGTCGGGCTTCAGCCCCTCGCGCATTTCGATGACGTCGCGATGGCCGGCGGTGGTCAGCATGCCGACGCGGGCGGCCTTGCCTTCGAGCAGGGCGTTGGTGGCCGCGGTGGTGCCGTGGACGATGCGCGCGGTGCGGCGCAGCAGGTCGGCGGTGGACAGGCCGAGGCGTTCGGCGGCCAGCGTGATGCCCTCGAGCACGCCGTCGGACTGGTCCTGCGCCGTGGTGGCGGCCTTGGCGATGATCGGATCCCGGCCGGTGGTGGCGACGACGACGTCGGTGAAGGTGCCGCCGACGTCGATACCGATGGTGGTGGTCATGCGTCGCGACGCGGACGTAACGACGAAGCGTCCCGCTGGACTTGGTAAAACTGGCAATTGTTTGCTGCTCTCGACACAAAAACTTCACGTCCCATTGGCGCTATCCTTCTAGTGCGAGGCAGATTCACTGCCATACTGAGGGCGATCATAGCACGATGACCGAGCGGATCACCAAAGTGGGAAGCCTTGTTGTCGCGCGCTGTATTTTTGACCGAATTCCACGTCCGGTTGTTTGCGCTGAGATGGAGCATCGGTCCTGGTCAGAAGGGAGAACAGCATGCGCTCGATTGCCCTGGGCCTATTGCTTTTGTCCGTAGCCGCTTTGCCGACATGGGCCGACGACCTCGCCGTCTGCTCGGCTCGTGGCGTTCAACTCGGCCAAAGGGCGCAGAAATTTACCGGCGACACGACGATGAAGCGGCTGATCGATGCAGACCTCAAGCGCGCGAAGAAAGAGGCGGCGGAAGGTGATGCCGATGAATGTACCGAGGCACTTGATCATGCGACCAAGCTGCTCGATGGCAATGCTGCCTGAGGCGCGAACGAGCCCTGCATCTGGATCGGCCGTCACCGCGGGTCTACTCCGCGACTTGAGGCTTCAAACCGATCCTCGCGCCGAGATCGAGCACGGCCCGGTAAGCGCGACGCCTGGGCGTTTGTTCCGCATGCCGCTGGTTTCGGCAACGGCGTTGCATGTGACCTGCCTTGCCGCGGCTTTGATGTTTACGCACGAAGCGAGACCACTCGCGCCGCTGGTTGTTGAACTGGTGGTGCAGCCGGAGCCCGCGGCGGTAAAGCCGGCGCCAAATGTTCCGACTGCCGCCATGACAGAGCCCGAGGCGGCGTTGATGACACCGCTGGAGAAGCCGAACTCTCCGGCGGCCGACCAGCCCCAGGCGTTGGCCGCGTCTCGATCCATGGCCGAGCAATCTCTTGCTCCGACGGAATCGATCATCACGCGGGCTGAAAATCTGCCTCAAGCGTCCGCGCCAGATTCGTCGGGTGGGGTTTTACCCCATCCTCGGTCGCTGCCGCCGCCGCCTCGGCCGGCAAATCACCAGGTACACAGTTCGGCTGCGCAACATTCAGTAAAGGCTGCGCGGGTCGAGATCCCGACCAATGCGCCTCGGCCAAGCAGCAGGGGTGCTGCCACCGCAGCCGGCGATAGGCCATTGGGTAGCGCGGTCGCCCTCCAGCGTGCTCCGCTGCCGGCTCAGGCCGCTGATCAGCAATCCGCGCTGGAGGCACGAATTCGGGACGCCGTGCAGGCCGCCGTCCATTACCCGGCCGCGGCGCGCATGATGGGAGTGACCGGGCAGGCGCGGGTGCGGCTTGATTATCGGAGCGGCGTTGTGGATGACCCGTCGCTTGCGCAGTCCTCGGGCGCGCCCATGCTTGACCACGCAGCGATCAGCGCCGCGCAAACTGCGCACTATCCGGCGCCGCCGCCGGAGTTGGCGGGCCGGCTGATGCGCTTCCTGGTGTGGGTGGAATTCAGGTCGGCCTGACCGGCGACGAATGCTGACCGGCGACGAATGCCCAAGCGCCTGAGCATTATCGGTTCAGGTTGAACCGATAATGCTTAGCAACTCATTGTTTCGGAGGGCGATTCACGCTTTTGGTGGTCCCACTAAAAGCGATCGCACTCTCAGAGCGTCGCCGACAAGGTGAAGAACACGCTGCGTCCTGGATCGGTCCAATAGAGACCGGTCTTGCCATCGCCGGCCAACTGGTTCAACCCGATCAAGCTGTTATTGTCGAAGATATTGTTGACATTGAGTCGAAAGTCTAACTTTCGGTGGTTCAGGATCGGCAGGACATAGCCCATCGCGAAATCGGCGGTCATGTAGGACTTTATCAGATATGTGTTGGTCGGCTGATCAATACCGTATTGCTTGCCGATATACTTTCCCAGCAGCGAGGCAGAGAAGTTGTTCAGTTCAAGGATTGGGCCGAGCGCCGCGGTGCGGTTGGGCGCGTTGGCAAGCGTGGTGGTGGAATGCTTGTAATGTGCGTCGTTCAGGGTCGCATTCCCATAAAGCGACAAACCGCGGATCATCCGAAAGGTGCCTTCGAGTTCGATCCCCTGGTAGACGGCGCCCCCGCCATTGGAGTAAAACGTTGTCCCGGCGACAGTCTGGCTGGCAATTCGGTTGCTGAAGTCGATGTAGTACAGATCGCCTGACACCGTGAAGCGATCCTTCTGCCAGGTGCCACCGATCTGGTAGTTCCAGGTCTGTTGCGGGCTGAGACTTTGCGGCTGCGTCGTCTGCAGCACCCCGAGCGGCGGGGCCAGGAAGCCCTTGGCCACCTGTGCGTAACCGACCAGCCCCTTGGCGAAGGTGTAGCGTGCATCGATGGCGGGCTGCAGGGCCGCGTATGTCTCGCTGAAATCGGCTGGAACCTTCGTGGTCTGGTTGATCGCCGCATCCAGGTAGCGGGTTGTCGAGGTGTATTTCAGGCCAGGTGTTATGACCAGTCCGGGCACCGGCCGCAGGGCGAATTCGAAGTATGGCTGATAGGTCCGCAAAGTCGTGTGGTAATTGTAGTCGGCGGCCGAACCGGTAGCAGTTTTGGTGTATGCGACGTTATTTTGCGACAGCAGGATATTCGTTCGGTATGCTCCCGCGGCATCGTTGTCGAACCACAGACCTGCCCGCGCCTGACCATAATCGGTATCCTTCGTCACCCGCAGCACGTTGCCCCAATCGCGAAAATCGCTATGCGCCGCACGGCCGGGGACGGCGTTTGTTAGGGCCGTCGCGCTGCCATTGACGAAATACTTCCCGGTCAGGTTGGGTGTGGTGCCGTTCGGGTCGAGGCCGACGATGTTGCCGTGATAATAAGACGCGGTGTAGGGCGTGTTCTCGATCCCCCAACCGTCGCCGAGGTTCGACCTGATACGGACATATTCGAAATCAGCCGAGTAATGATCCGCGTTGTAGCCCTTGAAGGCCTGCGACGTCGGGTCCTGACTGAGCCCATAGTTCGCGCCAAGTTGGCGAATTTGTGCCTGCGTTGCACCGATCGGCGTATGGTTGAATGACGTATTGACCATGCGGACAAAGGTGATGAGGGTGTTATCCCCGATCGGGACCTCGATCTTTGAAAACGCGTTGCGTCGCACGGTGGACGTGCCGGTAAGGTAACCATCGCTGTCGAGCGCCTGAAGGTCGAGGTAGCCGCGGGCGCCGTTCAATTCCGGCCGTGCACCGGAATCCAGCTCCACACCCGTCAACAAGGTGTTGAAGCTGCCGACCGTGGAGAACGGGTTCACCGTGAAGGTGTCAAGCGGCTCTTTCGACTGGATATCGACCGTGCCGCCGAACGTTGCGTAGCCGATGGTCGATGCCGTTCCCGGTCCGCGATCGACCTGCACCGCGCCGATGTCGTGTGCCATGAAGTAGGCTTCGCTCTGCGGCGCGAAGCTGCTTATCGTGCCGGGGATGACCAGCCCGTCAAACGTCGTGTTGAATTGTCTGTAGGTAAAGCCGCGAATGGTTTCCAGGAAGTTTTGCTGTAGTCCGGCACCGACCGGTTCGATGTTCTGAACACTGGGGGAGAATTTGATGATGCTGTCGTAGTTCTGCGTCGGAACGATCGAGTGGTCGATGAAGTGTTGCCCGACGATCGATGTCGGTTGGCTGGCGTCCAGCGGCGCTCGGCTTGGCGCGACATAGGCCGCCGTCCCCGGTTGCGGCGCGGCGCCCAGCCCACCCGCGCCGGTCGCGCTGACGGTGCCGATATCTGTCGGCGCCGAGTTGTCCCGCGGGGCGGACGCACCGGCGGGCACCTGTCCCGGTGCGGGATTTGTCTTGGTCAGAAAGAGTGCAAGCACAAGTAGCGAAACAGGAAGCAGGCCGCGCCGCCGGAGCAGAGTCAAACTACGCATAGATTACTCTTTCGAGGTCGGCTCGACACGCACGTCGCATGGAGTATCAGGCGTCGGCGTTATAAGACTTGGTTATATTGAGTAGGCTTATTTGGCCAAGCAGCGGGCGCAATGGCGTCCGCTCCGTATGGCGCCAAATCTTCTCCGGCGGCTGACGCAGCCGCCGGATTGTTGGATCTACCTGTTGCTTGCGCGCAGGGTGCCCATCCTGATGCCCGATCGATGCGTCGGGTAAGGCTTGCCGCCCATCAGCCCGTCCCACATGACCTCGTTCATGAGATCGACCGGCACGCGATCTTCACCCGAGAAGTCGAAACCACGCGTCTTTTCGGCCCAGTAAGCCGCGTCGTGTCTTGGCAGGATGTCCGGGCCGTCAGCGTAGCGAACGCCGGTGTCGGCCAGCGCGAGTGTCGTGGTCTTCAAAATCTTGGAGGCAACCGCATTGTAGTTCCATTTGCCGGGTGAGGTGACGTCGAACACGTCAGCCATCGGGGCCTGATAGGCAGTGTTCAGGTTGAGGTGCGGCGCGCCAAGGATATCCTCGATCGTGGTCAGCACGCTCACCTGGTTATAGCGCGTGTTGATGACCGCGTACTTCTTCACGTATGGCCCGATCATGTAGGTCGTGGAGCGATGTGAGTCGACGTGGTCGGGACCGTCCTGGGAATCGTCTTCGGTCACGATGATCAAGGTGTTGTCGGCGTAGGGACTATGCGCCACGGCCGCAACCAGACGGCCGACGGCGAGGTCATTGTCGGCCTCTTGGGTATCAGGCGTGTTCACCCCGGCGAGCGCGGTACTGAAGCTGCCGGTGTGGTCGTGGCTCAGGCGGACGGTTTCGAGGCTGGGAAGATTGTTAGCCTTGATGTACTCCTCGAACTCGCGGCTCCACTCGTTTACGTCCCACTGGTCGGAGTAGGTCTGGTCAAAGCCGCGGAAGTAGACGTCGGTCAACGGCACCAGGGTCGGGCTGACCTCGGCGGCCTGGACGATGCCGGCGACACCCGCGTTCTCGATTGGATTGCCGTCGCTGGTCGTTGTGGCGCCGATATTGTCGACCATCCAGCCGTAGTTCCGTACTGTCAGGCCAGCGTGCAAGACCGAGTCGAAGATGTAGCCCTCTTGGGTGCCGAACGGCGCGTCGGTGGCGGCGACATCGGCGGGCCCGGGAAGCAGATTGTCGGTGCCTCCGGGCAGCTTCGCCGAGGCGGAGGTGAACGCCCCTTTGGTGGCTGCGTCGCGGTCCGCGGTCGCGAGACCAACCGGCACGTTACGGTTAGAGCCCTCGCCTTCATAGGACAGACCGCGGTCGACGGCGGCGTAGTTGATCTGCTGCGTCAGTTCCTCGGTGCTGGTGACGCGGCCGCGCATCGACCAGGACCAACCGTCCATGCTGCCGTCGGAGGGATCCATGAAGTTGTCCAGCGTGACGAAGTCGGTCGCCAGACGATGGAAGTTTGGCGTGATGCTCCTGCCGAACTGGGTCAGCGACGGGTCGGCGTCCGCGCCGTTGTTGAGGTCGCCGAGTATCTGATCGAAGGTGCGATTTTCCTTAACGATGTAGATCACGTGCTTGATCCTGTTGTGCAGGAAGTCCATCACCGCCGCGTCGCTTTGGTTGGCCGGGAGGCTGTAGAGGTTGTTCTTCGCCACCGCCGCGGTCACGTCCGCGAGGTCTGAGCTGCTGGGAACCTGGGCACTGACCAGCGTCGCGTGTTCGAGCTGGAACTGGTATTGGTTGGTCGCCGTCGCGGCCGCGGCGGCGGCCTTGTTGCCGCCCGGATAGGTCAGATGCGTGATCAGGGCGGTGTTGCTCATCAGATGGCCAGGGTTCGGGCCGGTGTCGCTCTTGCCGTTGACGATATACATCCAGCTGCCGTCGGAGCTGAAGGTGATGTCCTTCGGCGCGTAGGCGGTCGGGATCAGGCCGGTGACCGTGTTGGCACCCGGGCCTTGCAGCGGGATCACCGCGATGCAGTTCGAACCGTCGTTGACCGCGTACAGCGTCTGCCCATCCGGCGAGATCGTTACGGCGAACGTCGAAGCGCCGGTGTAGTGCGGGCCCGGCAACATCCCCGCCGGCGCGCGCGCGTCGATTTCGTTGGTGACTGCGTTTTGCGCGGTGTCGATCACCGCGACCTCATCGGCGTTATCCTGCGCGACATAAAGTTTCGACTGCGTCTTGTCGAAGGTCAATCCGTTGGCGTTGCCGTCGAGCTTGATGCGGGTGACCAGGTGGCCTGCCGTCGGCGAGGAAATATCGACGACCACGACCTCTCGGTCGCGGTTCGAGGAAACGTAGGCGATGCCGTTGTTCTTGATGACGACCGCGATCGGATACTCGCCGCCGGCGACGCCGCTGGCGCCCTCGTTGTTGGCGAAATAGGGCCGCAGATCGTGTTCGTAGCGGACCGTCTTGGTCGCGGTGTCGATCACGCTGATCGAGTCGTTGAAGTTGTTGGCGACGACCAGCGTCTTGCCGTCAGCGGAAATGCCGAGGCCGCTGGCGTTGGGCTCGACGCCGCCGCCAACGCCGACGCCGACGGTGGCACCACTGGGGATGTGGCCCAGGGCGATCTTTGCCGATTGCGACCAGGTGCCGTTGGTCTTGGTATAGGCATAGACCGCATCATCGTTGCCGCCAGTGCCGTAGAGCGTGGTGCCGTCCGGCGACCAGACGAGGCCGACATGGGCATTCGGCTGCTTGATCACCTGGGCCAGAACCGGCGAGGTCTTGTTGGCGCCCGCGACGTTGTAGAGGAAGATATACTGGGTCGAGTTTGGCTTATCGACGGTGCCGGTGGTGTCGTACAGCGTATTGTAGCCGGCGCAAATTATTGCCAGCGTGGTGCCATCCGGACTCAGTTGTGATCGCACCGCCGCACCGGCGACGTATTTCGGGTAGGCGGGCAGGCCCGGATTGAGGTCCTGTTGAACCGCATTGGTCAGCGGTGCGACTGGTGTCACGTACTGGCCGGTGGGCAGTGGAAGCGTGCCGTTATTTCCATCGACAAGTGTATCGACCTGGGCGCGCGCAAAATGCGGCGCAGCCAACATGGTCGTAACGAGTAAGCCTGCCCTCAGCATCCGAGCATTCGCCAGCATCATCTCTTTCCCCATGTTGCAACACAATCTTCGCGCTGTGCATGACAGTCGCGGGCCAAGCTGTCCGTGGCGGAAAGAAGTCAGTTTAAAGAAATGTAATCTCGGACCCCGGTATCGCGCCTGAGATGGCGGACTTCCTGAATGTTCTCACAGAGTCTTGATTGTTATGATTACATCGGATGACGTCGGTAAAAGCAGCAGGTCACGACGAAGCGGGTCTTCCGCTGGTCAGCTCAGGTTCGCGCAGCCGGCCGCCGAACCACCGAGAGACGCCGCGGCAACTTTAGCGGCCTTGCAGCGGTCCGCCTGCTGACCCGCGGATTTGATTGTATCACGTCAGGCCCTCGGCCTGGTCGGCGGCGCGCGCGGCGGGGTCGCGCAGTGTTGGGTCGCCCCAGCCGCCGCCGCCGCCGGAGCGGACGTGGATCACGCTGCCTCCAGGCACCGGGACTTTGATCTGCTTGCTTTTCAGCTTTTGCGGCGCGGCGTCGGGCGCCAGCAGGGTGTAGTCGTGCGGGGCGCCGTCATGGCCGCCGCCGATGCCGCGGGCGCCGTGGACCACGCCCTCGCCGGCGGTATTGGCGTGGGTGATGCCCTTGGCCTCGACGCGCAGGCGCATGTCGCCGCCGGTGCCCCCTCGAAAGCGGCCGTCGCCGGCCGATCCGGGGCGGTATTCGTGGGTTTCGAACAGCAGCGGAAAGCGGGTTTCGGCGACCTCGATGCTGCCGAACTTGATGCCGCCGGCGGAGTGCCACTCGCCGATGGTGGAATAGCCGTCCCCAGCCGCCGATCCGCCGCCGCCAGGCCGAGCCTGGAACATGTGCCAGATGAAGCGCCGGCCGGTGCGCGGGTCGGTGCCGTTCAGCGCGATGCGCAGCCGCCGGCCCCAGCCGCCCATGGCTCTGTCTGGGCAAGCCTGCGCCAGGGCGACGATGATCGCCTCGATGATCTCGTTGGAGCAGTGGCTGGTGCACATGGTGACCGGGGCGCCTTCGTTGGCCCAGACGATGGTGCCTTGTTTCAGTATGACGCTGAGCGGGCGGAACGCGCCGGCGTTCTTGGCGATGTCGGGATCGAGCAGGAAGGCGAACGCCATCGCCACGGCGGACTGGGTGTTGGCGTGGGAGGAGTTGACGAAGCCGGTGACCTGCGGATCGGACGCGGTCAGGTCGACGACCACATCGCTGCCGGATTTGCGGACCCGGGCGCGGATGACGATGTCGGTGGCGTCGAAGCCGTCATCGTCCAGCACCGCTTCACCGAGATATTCGCCGTCTTGCCATTGCGCGACGATCTGGCGGGCATGGTGTTCGGCGGCGTCGAGCATGGCATCCACCGAATCGTGCAGGATGTCGGCGCCGAATTCCCCGATCACCTCGGCCAGGCGCCGGGCGCCAAGGCGGCCGGCGCCGATCTGGGCGGCGAGGTCGCCGCGGAAGTCGCGCGGGTGGCGGACGTTGAGCGCCAGCATCTCCAGCAGGTCTTCGCGCAGCACACCGTTTTCGGTGAGCCGCATTGGCGGCAAGCGCAGGCCCTCGTGCCAGATCTCGGTGGCGGCGGGGTTGTAGGCGCCGTGGGTGGCGCCGCCGATGTCGGAGTGATGGGCGCGGACCACCGACCAGAACATCAGCTTGCCGGCGGCGAATATCGGCACGAACACCGTAAGGTCGGGCAGGTGCGAGCCGCCTCGGTAGGGGTCGTTGAGCAGGTAGACGTCGTTCGGGGCAGGGTCGGGGAAGCGCTGCGACACCGCCTTGGCGGCCCAGGGCATGGCGCCGACATGGACCGGGATGTGGTCGGCCTGGGCCACCAGGCGGCACTCAGCGTCGATCAGCGCGATGGAGAAGTCGCGCGACGAGTTCAGGATCTGCGAGTAGGCGGTGCGCAGCATGGCCTCGCCCATCTCCTCGGCGATGGCGGCAAGGCGGTGCTGCAGCACAGCGATGGTGATCGGATCGGTCATGGCGCGATGGTGGCGCATGCTGGGCGGTGGCGCATCCCGGGCGTGCGGGGAAGCCGGTTGTGATGCCGGATTCGTGATCGCGCTTTGCGCGCAAAACGCCCATGATCATGTGTGATGGCCGCGACTTCGTTCGTTTGGCGATCGGTTAAGCGGCGCCCGACGGCGAGCGGCCTGAGAATGAAAATTCGAAGGAGGCGTCGCCATGATCAAGACACCGCCAGGCTGGGGTACGGATGTAGTCAGCCGAGCCTACCAGTCGATGACGAGGGTTGGTCCGGAATGGACCGAGACGGCACCGGGGATGCCCGCGGTGCGGCGGATCCACATCGCCGATCTGCGCTGGGCGCTGGCGCGGGGGCTGGAGGATTTTGGTTCCTCGCGCACCGATCTGATCTTTTTGTGCGTGATCTATCCCCTGCTTGGGCTGCTGCTGGCGCGGGTGGCGTCTGGGTATGGGCTGATGCCGCTGGTGTTTCCACTGGCGTCGGGCTTCGCGCTGATCGGCCCGCTGGCCGCGGTCGGACTGAACGAGATGAGCCGGCGGCGTGAGCAGGGATTGAGCGCCGGGCTGGCGGATGCGTTCAGCGTGTTCCGTTCACCGGCGATCGGCGGCGTGCTGATGCTGGGCGCAGTACTGATCGTGATGTTCCTGTGCTGGCTGGTGGCGTCGAGCGTGATCTACAATCTGACGCTTGGGCCGGAGGTGCCGGCCTCGGTGGGCGGTTTTGTGCATGATGTGGTGTTCACGCGGCCTGGGCGGTTGATGGCGGCGATGGGGATCGGCACCGGCTTCGTGCTGGCGGTGGTGGCGCTGACGATCAGTGTAGTGTCGTTTCCTCTGTTGCTGGACCGCAACGTATCGCTGGAGACGGCGGTGCGCACGTCGATGACGGTGGTCATGCGCAATCCGCTCACGATGGCGGCCTGGGGCGGGATCATCGCCGCCGGCCTGGTGATCGGGTCAATTCCGCTGCTGCTGGGGCTGGTGTTCGTGATGCCGGTGTTGGGACATGCCACATGGCATCTGTATAGACGCGCGGTCGCTCGGTAGCCTAGTTCCTGGCGCCGGCGGGGGCGCCCTACCCGCCGGCGGCCAACAACGCTTGCAGGTCTTGTTCGAGGACGGCGCGTGGCAGGTCGCGGGTGATGAACACCATCCGGCTGGTGCGCGGATCGGCCGCCGGCCAGGCGGGGAGTTCGACCGGCGGATGCATCAGATGCCGAATTGCGTGGACGGCGACCGGGCGGTGGTGAGCTTTCAGGTTCAGGATTGCTTTCAGCCGCAGCAGGTGCTGCCCGCGTGAGGCGATCAGCGTGTCCAGCCAGCTTGTCACGACGGCCCAGTCGAGCGGGTCGTGCAGGGTGACGCAGAAGGCGCTCATCCTGGCGTCATGGCGGTTGGGGTCGTGGTGGGGGTGAGGGTCGGGGGCGAGGTCGAAGGCGGCGGCGGCAACGTTGGCGTCGAACAGGCCGGCGTCTAGGATGAATGCGGCATCGACCCGGCCGTGTGCGGCCTCGGCGATCGGCGCGCCGGGGTTCAGCACCCGCAGTCTGTGGCGCAGTTCGGTGGCATCGGCCAGGTCGGCCTTGCTGATGACGATGCGGTCGGCAATGGCGACCTGGAGGACCGCCTCTTCGTGGCCGTCGAGATGGGTGGTGCCGTTGGCTGCGTCGATGACGGTGACGATGCCGTCCAGCCGATAGGCGGCGGCGGCGACCGGATCGGTCGTCAAGGTGGCCAGGATCGGCGCCGGGTCGGCCAGGCCGGTCGTTTCGATGACGATGCGGCCGATCTCGTCGCGGCGGGCGCGGGGCAGCATCTGGCGCAGCACGCGGGCGAGGTCGCCGCGCAGCGTGCAGCACAGGCAGCCGGCATTCAGCAGCACGATGGTGTCGTCGAGCTTTTCCACCAGCAGGTGGTCGAGGCCGATGTCGCCGAATTCATTCACCATCACGGCGGCGCGGGCCATTTGCGGCTGGCGCAGCAAGTGGTTCAGCAGGGTGGTCTTGCCGGCGCCGAGGAAGCCGGTCAGCACGGTGACCGGCGTGGTCTCAGCCATTTCCGTGGCCGTAGAGCGCAGCGGGGGAGACCGTAGGCGCGGCGATTTCAACCAGGGCGCCATCGCGGGCGGCGCGGAAGAAGCAGTTGCGCCGCCCGGTGTGGCAGGCGACGCCCACCTGGTGCACCAGCAGCAGCACGGTGTCGCCGTCGCAGTCGATGCGCAGTTGCTTCAGGTGCTGGGTCTGGCCCGAGCTTTCGCCCTTGCGCCACAGCCGGCCGCGGCTGCGGCTGAAGTAGCAGACCCGGCCGGTTGCCAGGGTCTCGCGCACCGCGTCGGCGTTCATCCAGGCCAGCATCAGCACTTCACCGCTGTCGTGCTGCTGGGCGATGGCGGGGACCAGGCCGGCGGGATCGAAACGGAGCGCGTCCAGCACGGCGTCGGCGGTGGCTGGTTGGGGAATGGCTTGGGTCATGGGGGTTATCTTGGGGCTGGGTGGGTCCGGCGCCAAGCGTCCTGATTGTGCAGGTGCTGATGGGTGGTTGCGGCGGGGAACGGGGGACATTCATGCTGGCGGGTGCCGGATGCGTCCGGGGAGACTGCGCCGGACATCGACTGTCGCCGCGTCAGCGCGGCTGCGGCGGAGTGAACTGAGCTACATGGGCGATTGCGAGAAGGCGCGTTCTAAGTCATTCTTATATTAAAATGATGGTGGCGATGTCTGGCGTGAGATACAGGCAAACGGAGCGGCTGGCACGGACAAAGCGCGGGCAGCCGAGTCGCGACCTGTCCGGCGATCTGGCCGCGCAGCTACTATCTTGGAATCAGATTTACTGAAACTGTAGCGCGACACCGGCACGGAGTAGGGTCGCATGACGATCGTAATCACAGTGGCCCAGCAGAAAGGCGGCACCGGCAAGACGACCCTGGCGGCAAACCTAGGCGTCGCACTCGTCGCTTCGCGAAAGGTCGCGCTACTGGATATTGACCCCCAGCATACCCTGACCCGCTGGCACGAACTAAGACCGAAAACTGCTCCGAAGCTGACGTTTTCAAACGTTTCGGGCTGGCGGGTAAGCGGTGAGCTGGATCGTCTCAAAGCGAACCACGATTTTGTGGTCATCGATAGCCCGCCGCAGGTTGATACCGATGCCCGCCTGGCGATACGCAGCGCCGACCTCGTGCTCATTCCTATGCAGCCAAGTCCGCCTGATGTTTGGGCGGCCGAGGGTACCTTGAAACTGGTCGCCGCTGAGAAACGCAAAGCCGCAATGGTTCTGAACCGCGTGCCGCCCTCCGGCAAGTTGCGGGAGACGGTGACCACGCTGCTGCAGCGCGGCGGCAAGCCACTACTGACGGCCACGATCGGCAACCGGACAGGTTTCGCCATCGCCTTCGCCAGTGGGCTGGCGGTCAGCGAGACCGCCCCTCGCTCGATCGCGGCAAATGAGCTAGGTGCGCTGCTGAGCGAGTTGCTGGAGATGCTGGAATGACGCTTTTTGCGGGTCTTAAAGTGCTGCATCTTTTGTGTGCAGTGTTTTGGGTGGGTGGACTGTTTTTTGTCCAGGTCGTGCTGCGACCTAATTTTGCAGCGATCGAGCTACCTCAGCGGATGCTCGTGGATACACAGGTGTTCAGAAAATTCTTCCTGATCGTGTGGCACGCCATGCCGGTGATCATTCTCACCGGATTCGCCATGCTCCCCTATGTCGGCGGGATGGCTCATGCGCCCTGGCAGGTCCACGCGATGCTGGCGCTGGGTCTGCTGATGGCTGCTGTCTTTCTGGCCATGTATTTTGGCCCATACCGCACGTTCCGCCGTACCACTGATCGTGCCAGGATGGCTTCCTGCCTGAGTCGCATCCGGACGCTGATCGGGGCCAATTTGATACTGGGCCTGATCGCTGTCGTGGTTGCGGGATTGCTCTAGAAACCCACTGTCAGAGGCCGTCCGACCGGATGCGGTTGCCTCGACGCAGAACGCATGCAGCGCCGGCGTCGTATCCGGCCCGACCATGTCGCGCCGCAGCCCGTCCAGCACCACCACGATGGCACGCCGAATCATTTCGCCCTCGTCTGCAAACTCACGTGCCGAACCATCGCCGTTCGAGCGCCACCCCCTTCTCCTGCCCACCCGAGATCAGGATCGCATCAGGATGCCGGGGATTGACCACCACGTTCGTATCGCGTCCGCCGGTGACCACGGACGGCACCACCAATAAACCCGACCGTCTAGCCTCGTTCCAGCATCGACCGAACGCCTGCGCGATCGAAGTATTGCGGATCGTCCCAACCCGGCAGCAAGGCGGGATCGAACCCACGCCGACCCGCCGCTTCGGCTTGCGGGCGGTACCCTCTGCCGGGCGCATCGGCTACACCCCAACGGCCGCCCTACCTCAGACAATCTCCATCGCGATCTTCGGCGGCGCCTTCAACGTCTGCAGGATAACGCAATACCGCTCCGTGGTCTGGATCATCCGTTCCAGCTTCGCCGCATCCGCGTCGCAGTCCACTTCGAACCGCACGGTGACCTCGCTCAAACCCACCGGCGTCGCACGATCCACGCCCAGCGTGCCCCTGGCATCCCACACCCCCTCGGCAATCACCTTGCCGCTATGGACGGTGACGCCCATCGCCGTCGCCACCGCCCGCAGCGTCACCCCGGCACAGCCCACCAATGCCTCCAGCAACATGTCCGCCGAACAAGCCAACTCCCCCGACCCACCGCCCGCCTTGTGCAGCCCCGCAACCACCGTGCCATGCCAGGCATCGACACTCACCGCGATGTCGTTCGCATCCAGACTGCCCTCCGCCCGCGACACCACCCGACCCGTCTCCGGCCGGTCACGATAAGCTTGCTTCAACGGCGCCTGAATGGCGCGCAGTTCGTCAGCGTTCATGATGGCTCCTTATTGCGCTGGCGGCACGTCCAGCCGGACTACAATGCCGTCAAGCTCGGGTGAGGGCGGCGGGTAACGCCGCATCACCAGCGGATCATGACCCGGAACGATCAACTCCGCCGAAGCGGCATGCGCGCGCAGCGTATCGAACGCCTCCAGCATGTCGCCGACATGCAGCGCCACCGTGAACGGCCGATAGGATTCCATGTTCTCATAGAAATGCGTCACGTCGGACGCCAGCACCACGACCCCGCGCCTCGTATTCACCGTGACGAACTGCAGCCCGGCCGAGTGCCCGCCGGTCGGCACCACGCCGATGCCATCAACAACCTCCGCGGCGCCGTTGTGATACACCACCCGGCCGTCGAAGTTCAGCCGCACCATGCCGCAGACATCGTCCGGCTCGAAGCTCTTCGCCAGTTGCCGATGGCGCATGTAGCGGCCGACCGCGAAGTGCATCTCCGGCTCCTGCAGATGGAACCGAGCCACCGGAAACTTGTCGAAATTACCGACATGGTCATAGTGCATGTGAGTCAGGATGACGTCTTGCACCGTCGCCGGATCCACCCCCAGCAGCGCCAGCGAATCGATCGGACAGCGCTCCAGCCTGCGGCCCCGCTTGCCACCGCTTTCGGCGGTGAAGCCGATATCGATCACCACCGCGCGGTCGGCGTTGCGCGCCACCCACACGAAGTAGTCCATCGGCATCGGCCCGTCATGCGGATCGCCGCCGATGAAGTGCTCGCCCCGACGCGCCTCACGCGTGGCGTAACGCAAGGCGAACAATTCGTATTCCGCCGTCATCGCCTACACCGCCTCCTGGTGCGCGTTGATGTCGGGCATCACCCGCCGGGTGAACAGATCGATCGAGTTCAACGCCTCGTCGCCGGTGATGTCGCCGAACGCGAAGCGGCACAGCAGGTAGTTCAGCCCGGCCTCGTCCACCGTCCGTTGCAGGAAATCGCGCACCTTGTCCGGCGTCCCCGCCACCGCCCGCCCCTGCGCCTCGGCATCCTCGAAACGTTCGGGAAGTATCGCATGCGCCGACGGCATCATGTCGTGCGCGATCCACAGCTTCAGGAAGCTGGCCCGCCACTTGTCATAGCCCCGCCGAGCAATCTCCAATGCCTCCCGCTCGGTCTCGGCCACCACCACATGCCGCCCCACGCCCATCAGCGGCAGGTCGGCCGGATCGTTGCCCAGCGCATCCCATTCGGCTCTGTAACGATCGGTCAGCGCCCGCATCCCCGCCCCCGGCAGGTTGCCGACGATATTGACCTTGTTGGCCGCCGCCCACGGCACCGCCTCGGCTCGGCCCAGCCCATACCACAGCGGCGGATACGGAAGCTGGAACGGCGTCATCTCCATCGGCACGTCACAAAAATTGTAGTACCGGCCTTCGAAATTAAGCACCGGACTGGTCATCCCGCGCAACAGCACATCCAGCGCCTCGGCATACATCGCCGGCGTCTGTTCCGGGTCCAGACCATAATACCGCAGCTCGATCGGAGAGATGCCGCGGCCGACCCCCAGCAGCAGCCGCCCGCCGCTGATCTGATCCAGCATGCAGATCTCTTCCAGCAGCTTGATCGGATGATACAGCGGCAGCAGATACACCAGCGGCCCGAACCGCAGCCGCCTTGTGCGCTGCGCCACCGCCGCCAGCCACACGCCGGGGGCCGGCGCCACGCCCAGCGGCGTGGCATGGTGTTCGGCGACATGATAGCCATGAAACCCGGCGCGATCATACGCCTCGACCAGCTTCAGCCGCTCTTCATAGAATCGGTCCAGCGGCACCTGGCCGCGATCCATGTGGTCGAACACACCCAGCTTCATGACCCCCTCGGTCTTTGTCCCGCCGGCGCGCGCGCCCGAGGCTGACGCTCCGACCCACCGCCACGCACGATCGTCGGCATAACGAGGTTTCTCCCCACAATCGCCGAGTCGTACTCGCCGGTCGGCGGCTTGTCCAGCCGACACGCCAGCCGACACGAGGCATTTGCATTTGCCTCGAACGCGCGATGCCGGAACCCCGGATGCGGAAGGGATATGCAAGGTGTTCGAACCCCAGTTTTCAGCGTAACTCCTATCGGCCTGCATCAGTGTGCATCGGCGGTGGCAAACCGCTTCTCGCGGTCTACGCCGCGTCCGGCGAAGAGCGCCGACAGAAAATCCAAGTGCGATGACCCTGCCAGCCGGCAGGTATGCGCATCCGATCTCAGATCATATCAACCGCAACTGCGCTGAACGTCCTTGAAGCGGACGCGGAGCTTTGACCGCGAGCGCAAACTCATCAAATCAGCGCCAATCCGAGATACCAAAGTGGTAAGGTCACGAATGACAATGCGATTCCTACGCCTACCATCAGGGTCACGACTGGTTGGCTCAACCCATATTGCATCGCAACGATTGCCCCACCGATCATCGGCCCCATCGCCGCTTCGAAGATCGTGACCCGCGGAATTTCGCCGCGCCATGACAGCAAGCCAAAATACAGCAGGGCAAGCAGCATGGGGGCGACAATCAACTTGAAGCCCAGGCCCGTAACGAGCGCGAACCGATATCCCTTCAGTTGATCAAGCCGTAGTTGCAACCCGACCGAAACCAATGCCAATGGGGCAAGCGTATCACCGAGCCGAAGAAATAGCCCATCCAACCATGACGGATACTTTACGGCAGACAGAGCCAATGCCAAGACAAGCGCGATAAATGGCGGGAATGTCACGATCTTCTTGCCCATTACTCGCCACGATGTCACGCCAGTGGAGTAGAACGAGGCCACGGCGATCCCCGCCGTGGCAAGCACCAAATACGAGCCGAGCTGGTCGATCAGAATTCCAGTCGGTAAGTCCTGCTTGCCATAGAAGGTCTCGATCATCGGCAGGCCAACGAATGAAGTGTTGGCCAATCCCGCCGTCATGATCAAAGCACCGACCACGCTATTCGGAAAGATAACCGCGCGCCCCAATAGAGTGAATACCGGCACGCTCAGCCCAAACAGCAGCCAGGGCATCGAGATGGGAAAAAGCAAGTCAGGCGCGAGCGGTAGCCCGTGTATCTGGCGAAGTATCATCGCCGGCAATGCAACGTGTATGATGAAGACGTTGAGCGAAACATGAGCGTCGACCGGCGCCCGGCCGGTAAGGCGCAAGATTAGACCAGCCAACATGCACACTGCGAGAACAGCAATATTGGTCATGAACGTCCCCCCATCGCCAAGCTCACATCCGGGGCGGATGACATGTCCCACCAACCGTGAGCAAAACGTGAAGCTCATGACTAGATTTTTTCGAAGGATATTCCCGCGGTCGGCATCACGCCATGGTGATGCCGGTATCTGCTTAAGCCAATCCTCCTCGTGGCGTGGCGACCGAACGCGCATGGCTAGACATTTCTTGGTCGCGCGATCCCGGCGCTCCCCGCATCGTTCAGGTCGAGGACTTGGTTAAGCGACTCGCGAGGCGCCTGGCGAGAGCCCGTCACAGGCAGTTAGCGGCGGCCTCTCTCCACCTGCCGCTGCGGACCTAGACTTCAGCCGATACCGAAAATCGAACCTCGGAAGGCGCGGTCATCGCCCAATCCGCCGTGTCGAGCGGGCGCGTTATCCGTGGCTTAGCATAGGGTCAACCGGAAACGCCTGCTTCCACGCATCGATCCCGCCCTGAATATGACTGGCCTGCTCCAACCCGGCCTCATGCGCCGCCCGCACCGCCATCGCCGAGCGTTCACCGAACGCACAGTAAAACAACAGCCGCCGCTCGGTCGCCACCGCCAGCTCGTAAAGCATCCCACCCGGCTGGATGTTCTGCTCCAGGTCCGAATAAGCCGCATGCAGCGACCCCGGAATCGAGCCATGCTTCAGCCGCTCGGTTTTCTCCCGCAGATCGATCAGCACAGTCTCCTTGCAACCGACCATCGCCCGCGCCTGAGCCGCGCTGCACGCCCAGCCAAGCCGCGCGATCTCCTCCTGCGCCAGCCCTTGCCGCTGGTTGGCCGGCACCGCCACATCCATCATCTTCGGATTGGACAGCTTCAGCCCGTTCATCAGCGCGGCATATTCATCCACCGACTTCACCTGCAGCCGAGGATTGCAGCGCTTCTCCTCGCCGATCGTGCTGACCGTATCGCCTTTGTAATCATGTGCCGGAAACACCATCGTCTCCTCCGGCAGCCGCAACAGCCGGTCGAAGATCGAATGATACTGCGCCCGCGGACAGCCGTTCTGGAAATCGGTCCGCCCGGTGCCGCGGATCAGCAGCGTATCGCCGGTGAACACCCGGTCCCGCATCTGGAAACTATACGAATCGTCGGTATGGCCCGGCGTATAGATCGCCTCCAACTCCACCCCTTCGATCCGCAACCGATCGCCATCCGCCACCCGCATCGACACCACATCGACGCTGGACTGCTCACCCATCACGGTAATGCACCGCGTGCTGTCACGCAGAGCCCCCAGACCGGTGATGTGATCGGCATGCAGATGCGTATCGACCGCCTTGACCAGCCGCAGGTCCAGTTCCCGGATCAGCGACAAATAGCGGTCCACCTTCTCCAGCACCGGATCGACGATCAACGCCTCCCCACCCCGGCGCGAGGCCAGCAAGTAGGTGTAAGTGCCCGAACCCGCATCGAAAAGCTGACGGAAGATCACTGCAACCTCCGTAATGAAACCAACCCGGTGCCGGCGACAACCGGCAAACCCAGTCAGCCCGCGAGACAAATTCCTCTCGCAACCCTCAACGTAGGAGATAACCATGCCACGGCAAAGCGGTTCCGCGAGATAAACTTCTTGCAATCAACGCCCCTACACCATCGCAACCCCCAATCACGCACCCCACCGCCGCCAAATCTCCGCGCCGCCGCAAGCAGGCCCCGCCGCAACCCGCCGCCGCACCAACGGCGCCCCCACCACGCGCGCCGCCCAGATCCCGTCGATTCAGCTCTCGTTAACCATTCTGGCGGCAACATCGCCGCATGCCCGCGGTCCTCGACGACGCCCCCACCCAACCGCCGATCGCCGCGGCGCCGATCGACCATGACCGCGCGCTCTACGTCCAAGCCCTGCTGGCACTGCGCGACGGCAACGCCGACGACGCCGCCTCGCTGCTGACCCGGGCGCTGCGCCGCCAGCCCCACCACACCGGCATGCGCCGCAACCTGGTGCGCGCCCTGCTGGTCGCCCAGCGCTTCGACCAGGTGGTGATCCACGCCAACGCCGCACTCTCGGCCACACCCGACGACGCCGAACTGCACTTCGCCCGCGCCACCGCGCTCAACGCGCTCGGAGACCACACCCGCGCCTGCGCCGCGTTCACCCGGGCGTTGGCGCTAAAGCCCGACCACGCCGCCTGCTACCTGAACCTGGGCAACGCCTCCGCCGACCTCGACGACCTCACCACGGCCGAGACCCAATACCGAACCGCGATCCGCCTCGACCCGACACTGGCCGAAGCCCACGCCAGCCTAGGCCACATCCTGACCCTGCAGGGCCAACCGGACCACGCGATCGAGGCCTGCCAGACCGCCATCCGCCTGCGTCCCGACTTCGCCCAGGCGCACTGGAACCTGGCGATCGCCGCCCTGCTGGCCGGCGACCTGACCCGCGGCTTCACCGAGTATGAATGGCGCCGACGCCACCCGCGCTATCGAGACCGCCTGCACGACCTTCCCGAACGCCGCTGGGACGGCAAAAACGCCGCCGGAGAGACCATCCTGGTGCGCGCCGAACAAGGCTACGGCGACGTCATCCAGTTCGCCCGCTACCTGCCGCTGATCCGCGACGCCGGCGCCCACCCGGTGCTCGCCTGCGCCCCGTCCCTGATACCCCTGATGCAGTCGATCCCCGGGGTCCAGGCGGTGTCCGCATCGGACCCACTGCCGCCCTACGACGCCTGGATCGACCAGATCAGCCTGCCGCTGCTGTTCGCCACCACCCTGGACACCATCCCAAGCGCCGCCCGCTACCTCCACGCCGACCCGATCCGCACCGCAGCCTGGCAAACCCGCCTGGCCGCCAACCAGGCGGGGTCGGACCACCAGCCGAAAATCGGCCTCGCATTCGCCGGCAATCCCCGCCACCCGGCCGACCGCGCACGCTCGATCCCGCCGCATTTCGCCGCGAAACTGCTCGCCACCCCCGGCCCGAATTTCGTCAACCTCCAGCACGGCCCCAGCGCCGTCACGCTCGGCCTGCCCGACCTCACCCCATGGCTGACCGACTATGCCGAAACCGCCGCGCTGATCGACGCCCTCGACCTCGTCATCACGGCCGACACCTCGGTCGCCCACCTCGCCGGCGCGCTAGGCAAGCCGGTCTGGATCCTGCTGCCGCACGCCCCGGACTGGCGCTGGCTGCAAGCCCGTTCGGACAGCCCCTGGTATCGCTCCGCCCGCCTGTTCCGCCAGCCCAAAGCCGCAGACTGGGCCAGCGTGCTGGACATGGTGCAGCGTGAGCTGCCACGCGATTGTGCCGAACAAACCCGGCTGTCGCGGTCGTCTCGCCACGGCTCCGATGCCGCAAGAGGCTACCCGGATCTGTAGCGTTCCATCACCTGGACCACGACAAGCACAAGAACCGTGCCCTCACGCCACCGTCGTCAGCATCTCCCAAAGCCGATCCGCGCCATAGCCGCAAGCATAAGCCCCCACCCGAGCCGCCCACTCCGGATCCGACCCGAACTCCTCGCGCCAAGACCACAGCCGCCGGGTCGAGAGCTGCAACGCATACTCCTGGGTGAACCCGATCGCGCCGTGCACCTGATGCGCGATCTCGCAGGCCAGCGTCGCCGCCTCCCCCACCCTGGTCTTCGCCACCGCGATCAAGAACGTCTCTCGTTCGGCGTCCGACCCGCCCAGCGCCTCGATCCCCAGATTGGCCGCCGCCACCGCCGCTGCGGTCTGCCCCGCCAGCACCGCAAGGTTCTGCTGCACCGCCTGGAACTTCGAGATCGGCCGCCCGAACTGCACCCGCTCCTGCGCATAACCCACCGCCAGGTCCATCGCCCGCTCCAGCGCCCCCGACATCATCGTCGCCCGAGCCAAGGCTCCACGCCGGTACAGGCCGCCTCGAGACACCCCCTTCCCCAGCGCCCCCACCGCATCCGCCGACAACCGCACGCCGCCGAACGCCAGCGTATCCCTGGCCTCGCCGGCGATATTCTTGCCCGGCGTCAGATCCGCCCCGCCAATACCGTCCAGCACCACCGCCATCTCGCCATCCGGCCCATCCGCGATCAGCACCGTCCTGGCCACCTGCGCCGCATAGGGCAGCCGCGCCGCCCGCCCCGAGAGCCGCCATCCATTGCCGTCGCGCACCACGCTCAGCCGATCCGCACCCCGCACCGGCCCCACCGTCATCGGCCCATCGCGGACCTCCAGCCCGGCGCTGGACGCGACCCAGCCCGCCAGCATCGTCTCCGCCAATGGCAGCGGCACCGAGAACCGCCCCGCCAGCCGCAACACCGCATACAGATCCGACCACACCGCATCCGCCCCACCGGCCGATTCCGGCAGCGCCGCCAGCGGCACCCCAGTCTCCGCCACCACCGACCACAGATCGGCGGCAAAATCACCGCCCTCCGCCCGATCGATCACCGTCTTGGTCGATCTGTCCTCGAACAGCCGTGTCATGCTCTCCAGCAGCATCCTGGTCTCATCGCGAACCGCCATCGCCCCGCCTCCCTTCAGCGCAGTCTCCACCTTAGCGCAGTCCCCTTTCAGCGCAGTCCCCTTTCAGCGCAGTCCCCTTTCAGCGCAGTCCCCTTTCAGCCCAGTCCCTTTCAGCGCGGTCCCCGTTCAGCGCAGTCCCCGTTCAGCGCAGTCTTCTTTTAGCGCAGTCCGCCCTCAGCGCAGTCCCGCTTCAGCGCAACCCAAGCCCGCGAGCGATGATCCCCCGCAAGATCTCCCGAGTGCCGCCCTGGATCGAAAACCGCGGCGCATTCATCGTCGACCTGGCGATCATCGCCACATACGTCTCCACCGCCTCCAGCTCCGGCTCGACCGGAAACAACTGGCGCGCCACCACCGGAATGTCCTGCTCGTAGCGAGTCCCCAGATCCTTCACCACCGCCGACTCGGTATTAGGCTGCATCCCCTCCTGCAGCATCCCCGCGATCGACAGCGACATGCCGCGCAGCGTCACCAGTTGCGCGATCAGCTTGCCCAACGCTGCCGCGGTCGCCTTGTCCGGCGACGGCCCGGCCATGCGCACCATCTCGCGCAGCATCTGGAACAGCACCAGGAAGCGGTCCGGCGCGCTGCGCTCGAATGCCAGCTCGCTGGTCACCTGGTTCCAGCCATTGCCTTCCTGCCCCAAAAGTCGATTCTTCGGAACAACGACATCGGTCAGGAAAATCTCGTTGAAATGGTGCTCGCCCAGCAGGTTGCGCACCGGCCTGATCTCGATCCCCGGCAACTTCAGATCCAGCAGGAACTGCGTCGCCCCAGCGTGCCGGTCCGGCTCCTCCTTCCCGTCCCCCGCCATCTTGCAGAACAGGATCGCATAGTCCGCTCGATGAGCATTCGACGTCCACAGCTTGCTGCCGTTGATCTTGTAGCCGCCATCGACCTTCACCGCCCGCGTCCGCGTCCCCGCCAGGTCGGACCCCGAGTTCGGCTCGCTCATGCCGATACAGAACGTCAGCTCCCCGGCGGCAATCTTCGGACAGAAGAACTGCTTTTGCTCATCGGTACCGAAACGAATAATGTTCGGCCCGCTCTGCCGGTCGCCGGTATAATGCGCCCCCAGCGGAGCCCCCGCCGCCAGCATCTCCTCGATCAGCACATAGCGCTCGAACGCGCTGCGCTCACCCCCGCCATATCGTTTCGGCCAAGTCATGCCGATCCAGCCCTTGCGACCCATCGCTCGGCTGAACTCGCGGTTGAAGTCACCGCGCGGAAACTTCATCAGCTCCTGATGCTGCCCCAGGAATTCCCGCACCTCCGCGCGCATCGCCAACGCCTCCGGCGGCAATTCCACGGGATCGAAACGAAACATTGGAGCCGCCATCACCCCTCCCCTACCAGTCCGTGTTGAAGCCGGCGAAGGTGTGCGGAATGCGCTGGATATCGCGCACCAGTTCCGCCGCCAGTCCCGGCGCGATCCCCGCCGGAAAACGAATATCGATCGAATCCGCCACCCCGCCAAACCGCCGCTCGATCACCGCCGCAAGCTCATCATAAGTGCCGCACGCAGCGAAAATCCGCACCGCGTCGTCCGGCACCTCGGCGGCCATCCGGTCCCACTGCCCCGCCACCGACATGCGGTGCAGCCGAGCCCCCAATTCCTCCAGCCCATGCATCGCCAGGATCGGCAGATAGGTCCGCGTCGACCCATAAAACCCGATACGCCGCCTGGCCTTTTCCATCTCCGCCGCAACCGTCGCCTGATCCGGCCCGGTGCACACGAAACCGCCGCCATGCACATCGAAATTCAACCGAGACCGACCGCTGCGCCGCATCCCCTCCACCATCTGCGGCAGGCACACCTGCTCCAGATACGCCCGCGAGCAAAGCGGATGCAGCCGCACCCCATCACCCACCTGCCCGGCGACCCGCAACATCGCCTCCCCCACCGCCGCCACCGTCACCGGCACCATCGCCAGCCCGGTCGGTTCGGGCGAAAAATCCGGAGTCATCAGTGAAAGCCGATAATGCGGGCTGTCGAAATCCAGCCGCCCCCGCGTCTCCCACGCCCGCCACACCGCCCGCAGCGCGCCGACATAATCCCGCATCCGCGGCGCCGGCGCGGTCCAGCCAATGCCGAACCGCCGCTCGTTGTGCCCCTTCACCTGGCTGCCCAGCCCCAGCACCAAACGGCCGCCGGAATTGGCGTGGATATCCCACGCCTGCTGCGCCAGCACCGTCGGACTGCGCGGAAACGCCACCACCACCGAGGGCGTCAGTTCCGCCCGCCGCGTCGCCAGCGCCGCCACAGCCAGCGGAGCCAGCGGGTCATGCCCCAGCTCAACCGTCATCAGCGCATCGAACCCAGCCGCCTCGGCCGCCACCGCCGCCGGAGCCACCTCATGCCAATGACGCTGCGGCATGGCAGTAAAAACCCGCATCAGCCCCGAACCAGCCGGCGCTCGACAAACCCCAGCCGGTCCTGCCCCCAGAAAATCTCCTCCCCGATCACATAGCTCGGAGCCCCAAACACGCCCCGCTTCAGCGCCGCCTCGGTATCGGCAATCCGCCGTTCCGCCCAGCGCGGGTCCCGGCCTAGTTTCAGCACCTGGTCCGCGTCCAGCCCCACATCGCCGATCAAACCCGCCAGAGTGGCACCATCGCCGGCGTCCTTATCCTCTTGCCAGACCGCCTTCAGCACCCGGTGCGCCAGCTTGATCGCCGGCGCATCCCCCATCGTCTCGCGCACCCCGATCACGCAAGGCGCGGAAAGCTGCTCGCTACAGGGAAAGAACTTCGGCTCGACCTGGATCGGCATCCCCAGCCGATCCCGCCACCGCGCCAGTTCCACCAGCCGATAGGCCTGCCGCTGCGCCGATCGCTTCGGCAGCGGCAACCCACCCGACGCCGCGAAGATCGCCCCGAAATCCACCGGATAGACCCGCATCGTCGCATCGGCGGCCATCGCCATCGCCTCGATCCGCGCCGCCCCCAGATGCGTCCAAGGCGAATTCAGCGAAACATAGTAATCGATGTGCAACGCCATCCGCTTCCTCCAACCATTTGCCGCCAATCCTGATCGCCGCCGCCGATCCGCACAAGCCAACCCAATCACCACGCAGCAGAACCGCAAAGCAGAACCGCCCAGCGGAACCGCTCGACGGAACCGCCAGCGGAACCGTTCAACGGAACCGCCCTGCAGAACCGCTCAACGGAACCGCCAGGGGAATCGCCCTGCAAAACCGCCCAGCGGAAGCCCGGCAGCGGTACCGCAAAGCAGAAACCTCTTATCGCCATGTCCGCCGCGCCGCCGATGATCAGCCCCATCCGCGTTCATCCGCGTTCACCCACGTGCTTCTGTGTTAAAACCCTTCTCACCGCCAGCGCTCGAACCGCTCTCAGAACTTTCCCACCCCCCGCCGACGCGCCACAACCAACCACGGATGCACGCGGATAAACGTAGATCGGCGAACCACGAACCCAGTCGCTTGACCGCCCAACCCGGAGCACACCGCATGAAGTGGACCATAGGCGAAGTCACCGTCACGAAAATCGTCGAACTGGAAATGACCGGCGGCTCCCGCTTCCTGCTGCCCCAGGCGACGCCCGAGGCAGTACTGCCGATCACCTGGCTACAACCCCATTTCGCCGACGCCACCGGCCGGCTGCGTCTCAGCATCCACAGCTTCGTGGTCGAAACCCCCACCCGCCGCATCATCGTCGACACCTGCCTCGGCAACGACAAGCAGGGCCGCCGCATCCCGCACTGGAACGACCGCGACGGCCCGTTCCTCGCCGACCTGACCGCCGCCGGCTTCCCGCCGGACTCGATCGACACCGTGCTCTGCACCCATCTGCACGTCGATCACGTCGGCTGGAACACCAGACAAGTGGACGGCAAGTGGGTGCCCACCTTCCCGCGCGCCCAATACCTGATGGGCCGCGCCGAATACGAGCACTGGCAAAGCGTGCAAGACCGTCCCGACATGGCCACCATCTTCGCCGATTCCGTCACCCCGATCATCGACGCCGGCCTCGCCACTATGGTCGAGACCAACGCCCGCATCTGCAATGAGATCACCCTGGTCCCGACCCTCGGCCACACCCCCGGCCACGTCAGCGTCATGATCCAGTCGAACGGCGAGCAAGCCCTGATCACCGGCGACTTCATGCACCACCCCTGCCAGATCGCCCGCCCGGAATGGAGCACGCTGGCCGACAGCGACCCCGAACAAGGCATCGAGACCCGCCATCGCATGTTCCGCCGCCTCGCCGGCACCCCGGTGCTGATCATCGGCACCCATTTCGCCGGCGTCACAGCCGGCCGCCTGGTCGCCGACGGCAGCAGCTACCGGCTGGATGTGTGACGGCCGCGCGAGGCGTCGAACCTGGCGTCAGACCGAACTCAACCCGGCGGAGGGTCGACGACGGGATCCCGACAAGCAATTCCCATCGGCCGAAAATCGGCCAGATTGAACGTCAGCACCTCCAGCCCATGCACCTTGCCGGTCGCGCCGATCCAGGCATCCGCGATGTCGGGCTCGATCCCCCCGGCCCGAGCCGTCGCCAGCAGCAGTCCCGCCTCAAGCGCAACGGCGGAATCGACCGGCAGGATGCGCCCGGCGTGATGCCGGATAATCTGATCCAGCCATCCGACAAGACGCGCCGCCCGCGCCGTCGCCCTTTTGTGCCGCAGCCACGCCACACCATAGGCGACCTCGGTCAGCGTCACCGTGCTCAGATAGCACTCGTCGCCCTTGCGCCGAAACCACTCCACCAGTCCCCTATTCGGGCCGGCCTTGTCGGGGTTCAAGTCGGAAACAACATTGGTATCGAGCAGGTACACCGGCTTATTCAAACACCGCCCGGCGACGCGCGGACGCCTGCTTGCGCGGCGGACGATCCACGCTGGTCAACGGCGATTCCGCCAGCAGCGCCCCAAACGACGCAACCTCACCCGCACGCCGATTCCATTCTATCTCCGAAACTACAATCACCGCGTCCTTGCCATGACGCGTAATCCGCTGCGGACCGCCCTGGATCGCACCATCGACAACATCCCGAAGATGACTACGGGCCTCCTGCAGCGGCCATGTGCGCATCGGATCCACCATTCCTGTAAGGTTCGTACAGACTTTACCAATCTATCGCGCGCGGCGCAATGTCGAACCACCCGCGACATCGCAAGCAACCGACCCAACCCAACCCCCGTCGCCGCCACGCGTTGAACCCAAAGCCAAACCCGCTCACACTGCCTCCCGAAACGCACTTCCGGAACCACCCCATGACCCACCTCAACAGCGGCATCTTCCTAGCCCCCTTCCACGACCTGGCCGAAAACCCCGTCCTCGCCCTGGAACGCGACTTCGAACTGCTGCAGCACCTCGACGCACTGAACTACACCGAGGCCTGGATCGGCGAGCACCATTCCGGCGGCTTCGAGATCGTCGCCAGCCCCGAGGTCTTCATCGCCGCCGCCGCCGAACGCACCAAACACATCCGCCTCGGCACCGGCGTGGTCTCGCTGCCCTACCACAACCCGTTCATCGTCGCCGACCGTATGGTCCAGCTCGACTACCAGACCCGCGGCCGCGCCATGCTGGGCGTCGGCCCCGGATCGCTGGTGCACGACGCAGTCAAGATCGGCATCGATCCCGCCGACCAGCGCCGCATGATGAACGAATCGCTCGACGTCATCGTCGACCTGCTGCGCGGCGAAAGCGTCACCCGCAAGACCGACTGGTTCGACCTGCACGACGCCCGCCTGCAACTGCCGCCCTACACCCGCCCGCGCATGGAGATGGCGGTCGCCGCCGCCCGCTCCCCCGCCGGTGCCCTCGCCGCCGGCCGCCACGGCATCGGCATGCTGTCGATCGGCGGCACCAGCGACGACGCCCTGAAGCACCACGCCAGCAACTGGGACCTCTACGCCAAGACCGCCCGCGAAAACGGCCACCAGCCTGATCGCCGCAACTGGCGCCTGGTCACCCTGATGCACATCGCCGAAACCCGCGAACAGGCGAGGGCAAACGTCAAGCACGGCCTGGATCGGTTCTGCGACTACTTCCGCGACGTCGCCACCTTCCCGATCGTTCCAAATGAAATCACCGACCGCTACCAATTCATGGTCGAAAGCGGATCGGCCTGCATCGGCACCCCCGACGACGCCATCGCCTTCATCGAGCGCCTGCTGCAAGGCTCCGGCGGCTTCGGCGTGATCATGGAACTGGCGCAGAACTGGGCCGACTGGGCGCAAACCAAGCGCCACTACGAACTGATGGCGCGCTACGTCCACCCGCACTTCCAATCCTCCCGCGAGTGGCGCACCGACAGCTACAGCTTCGCCCGCGACCACCACGACGACTTCATCGGCCAATCCAGCGCCGCGGTGCAGGCCGAAATCGACCGCCAAGCCAAGAAACCCCGCGCCGCGGAGTAATCCATTTACGGCACGACCGCGCGGCCCTGCCGGTCGTGTCGATCGGCCGCAGCGACCCCTCGATCCGGATCGGGCCAAAGACAATCCTATACTGATCTTCGTGTCTTCGTGTCTTCGTGTTGATGGCATTCGCCGCCACGACCGGACCCAGAACAGAGCGCACTTTATCCGGCACTTGGCATCCGTGCCGCTCGTAGGTCCGCACCAACACAAAGACACTAAGACACGAAGTTCACGGCGCCTCTGCAATTCGGCGGGCGGCCACCTGCTCCTGCGTAGCCTCCTCAACCCGGCAGGCCCTACCGCACGTAAACGCGAACCTGGTCAGCCGCCAGCGCCGGATCGGTGCGCAGCGCCAAATGGATCCGGCTCGACGGCACCTGGTCGCGCATGATCTGGCGCATCACCCCAAGCGCCCGCTGCTGCCCAGCCGGCAACTCACCCGTGTCCTTCATCACCGACACCACGTCATACTGCACGTCGGCATCGCGCATCTCCGCCGCGCGCACCGCGTAACTCAGCAGCTCGGCATAGTTCGGCGACGCCGCGGTATAGTCGATCGTCACTAGCGGCGCCCGCGCGTCCAGCACCACCGGCGCCGGCGCCGGAGCCGGCTGCGCCTGAGCCTCCGGCGACGGCGCAAACGTCCGCTGGTCGATCAGCGTGCAGCCGGTGAAGCTCAGCAGCGCCACGGCAACCGACATCAGCCGCATCACTGGCGATACTCCGGCGCGTCGCGATCCAGTTGCCGCTTGATACTGGCCAGATGCAGCGCAGCCGAATCCCGTCCCCCCTCATGGCGCATCTGTTCGGCGGTCGCCTCGACGATATGGCGCGGCACCGGAACCACCTTCCGTCCGGTCGATTGCGCCAGAACCTGCACCTCGCAAGCCCGCTCCAGGTAGTACAGATCGTCCCAAGCCTTGGCGATGCTCGGCCCCAGCACCAGCACACCGTGGTGCTTCATGAACACGATGTCGGCGTCCCCGACACTGGCGGCGATCCGGTCGCCCTCCGACTCGTCCAGCGCCAGCCCGTTGTAATCCGCATCCAGCACCGTCCGGCCATAGAACTTCAGCGCGCTCTGCCCGGCCCAGATCAGCGGCTCGCCCTCCGTCATGCACAGCGCCGTCGCGTTCGGCATATGCGTATGGAACGCCGCCCGAGCGCGCGGCAGCCGCGCGTGCAACCGAGCATGGATGAAGAACGCGGTGTCCTCCGGCACCCCGTCGCCGGCCACCACGTGGCGATGGAAATCGCAGATCAGCAGCCGTGACGCGGTCATCTCGGAGAACGCCCAGCCGTCCGGATTGACCAGGAACAGATCGTCCCGCCCCGGCACCATGAACGACAAATGGTTGCAGATGCCCTCGTGCAGCCCGCGCGCCGCCGCCGCCCGAAAACACGCCGCCAGATCGACACGCGCCTGCCACACCTCGGCGCCGTCAAGCGCGCTGTTGCGCATAATCGAAGCACTGGGGATCGATGCACTGTTCATGACCCGCAGGCTTGCAGGAAGCCGCCCGCTGGGCAAGATGCCGCCGCATGGAACAGCCCCGCACCAACCAACCGATCGACGCCAAGCGCCTGTGGGACAGCCTGATGGGCTTCGCCGAGATCGGCGCCACCGCCAAGGGCGGCGTCCGCCGCCTGACCCTGACCGACACCGACAAGCGCGGCCGCGACCGCTTCCGCGCCGAGTGCGAACAGCTCGGCCTCACCGTCCGGATCGACGCCATCGGCAACATGTTCGCCCGCCGCCCCGGCCGCGATCCCAGCCGCGCCCCGGTGCTGTTCGGCAGCCACCTCGACAGCCAGCCCAGCGGCGGCAAGTTCGACGGCGCGCTCGGCGTGCTGGCCGGCCTCGAGGTCATGCGCAGCCTCAACGACCTGGGCATCGTCACCGAAGCCCCGCTGGAACTGATCAACTGGACCGACGAGGAAGGCAGCCGGTTCGGCCACAGCCTGATGGGCTCCGGCGTCTGGGCCGGCGTGTTCGGCCTCGACAAAGCCTACGCCCTGACCGACACCGAGGGCACCTCGGTCGCCACCGCGCTCGACGCCATCGGCTACCGCGGCGACCAGCCCGCAACGCCGTTCAACGCCGACGCCTACTTCGAACTGCACATCGAACAAGGCCCGATCCTGGAACGCGAGGACCGCCGCATCGGCATCGTCACCGGCGCCCAGTCACAAGTCTGGTACGATATCATTACGACAGGCCAGGACAGTCACGCCGGCACCACGCCCCCCTCCACCCGCAAGGACGCACTGGTCTGCGCCGCCCGTATCATCGACCTGGTGGACCGCATGATGCGCGCCCGCGGCGACGACGGCCGCGGCACCGTCGGCCAACTCCTGGTCTCGCCCAACAGCCGCAACGTGGTCCCCGGCGAGGTCCGCTTCTCCGCCGAATTCCGCCACCCCTCGGATGCCGAAGTCGATGCCCTCGACCGCGAATTCCGCCCCGCCGCGCAAGCCATCGCAGATGCCAGCGGGATCACGCTGGACCTCACCACCCTGTTCCGCATCCCGGCCCAGCCGTTCGATGCCGGCTGCGTCGACCTGGTCCGCCAGGCCGCCGCCCGCCTCGCCTACAGCAGCCGCGAGATCGTCTCCGGCGCCGGCCACGACGCGGTCTATGTCGCCCGCCACGTCCCCACCGCGATGATCTTCACCCCGTGCAAGGACGGCCTGTCGCACAACGAGGCCGAAAGCATCGAACCCGAACAAGCCCAAGCCGGCTGCCAGGTGCTGTTCGAGGCGGTGCTGGCACGCGCCAATCGGACGTTGTGAAGTCTCCAAAGCGGACCGCAAAGGAAGTAATTGTCCCGCATGATACGATTGACCAAACATGCGACCGAGGCGATGCGGGTCAGGACCATCCCGATCGAATGGGTCGAGCAAACGCTGACACAACCGGATTGGACAACTGCCGATCCACGCCATTCGGACAAAACGCGGGCCTTTAAATAAGGCCATCGCGGCATTCGGTGGCCGCGTTTTGCGTGTTGTTTTTCGTCGTGATGGGGCAGATATGGTTGTAATCACAATTCACCCGGACAGGGATGCCAGGCGATGATGCGCACAAGCTATGATCCGGAAGCGGATGCGATGTTTGTCTGGTTCGCCCCCGAAGGCACCAAATCCGTCAGCACGATCGAGGCCGCTCCGGGCATCATGCTGGACCATGACGCCGAGGGAAACGTCATCGGCATCGAAGTACTCGGTGTGCGAGAGCGGGTCAGCGAACACCGAGGCAAAGCCGCCTGAACGGATTTCCCAAGGCATTCAAACCGGCAACGGAAGCCGCTCCAGATAGCGTCGCCAGCACCCGCACCACCGCATTGTAGAACCCGATCGCCAGCGTCGGATCCACGATCCGTTCATCATCAAGTCGCGTTGTCTTACATCCCCCGCCACTTGGCGTGCGCCTTGCTTGGCATGTCCCCTGATCGGTTTGGACTGAGGGAGACAGTGCAGTGGCAGCGGCGGCGGAAATCACCCACCGGGCCTCGCGCGTCAGCAAACCCGTCTCGCCGGCCCGGATATCCGCTTGACCCAACCCCCGACCAACCCATCCAGCACCCGTCCCGCTCCGTTGCTGCAACTCAAAGCCATCCACAAAAGCTTCGGCGGAACCCAAGCGCTGTGCGACGTGTCGCTCTCGCTGCAACCCGGCGAAGTGCTCGCCCTGCTCGGCGAGAACGGCGCCGGCAAGTCCACCGTGATCAAGATCCTGGCCGGCGTGCATACCCTCGACCACGGCGAGATCCGGTTCGACGGACACAACGTTCGCGCCACCATGGCCGATTTGCCGATCGCCTTCGTCCATCAGGACCTCGGCCTGATCGAATGGATGACGGTGCTGGAGAATGTCTGCCTGACCCGCGGTTTCGCCCGCTCCGCCGGGCTGATCTCATGGCGCGCCTCCCGCGCCGCCACCGTCGCCGCGCTGGCCGTGCTGGGCGTCGAGATCGACCCCGACACCCGGGTCCGCGACCTCGGCCGCACCGAACGCTCCCTGGTCGCCATTGCCCGGGCTTTGAGCACCGATGCACGCATCGTGGTCATGGACGAGCCGACCGCCTCGCTGCCCGCCGATGAGGTCGCCCGCCTGTTCGCCGCCGTGCGCCTGCTACGGGCAAGCGGTGTCAGCGTGATCTACGTCTCGCATCGCCTGGAAGAGATCTTCCAGATCGCCGATCGCGTCGTCGTGCTGCGCGACGGCCGCGTCGTCGGCGACGGCGCCGTCACCGGCCTCACCCCCGAGTCACTGATCCACATGATCGTCGGCCGCAGCACCGGCGCCACCGCCCGCATCCAGGGCCAGCCCAACGCGCCCGAGGCACTGGCAATGCAGCAGGCCATGATCGGCGAGGTCGGCCCGCTGAGCTTCAGCCTGAGGGCCGGCGAAATTCTGGCCCTGACAGGATTGCGCGGCGCCGGCCAGGAAGCGGTCGGCCGCGCCCTGTTCGGCCTGCTGCCGCTGGACGCCGGCGCAATCCGCCTCGGCGGCCGCGAAACCCAAATCCCCGAACCGGCAGCGGCAATCCGCCAGGGCCTGCGCTACGTCAGCGCTGACCGCGACGGCGAGTCGGTGGTGCAAGGCTTCTCGGTAGCGGAAAACCTGTTCCTCAATCCGCGCGCCGCCGGCCGAACCCTGCTGGGCCGCATCCGCCACCGCAACGAAAACGCCGAGGCCAGGCGCATCGGCAGCTTCCTCAGACTCAGCCCCAACGATCCCGCCGCCCAGATCGAGGCGCTCTCAGGCGGCAACAAACAAAAAGTCGTGCTCGGTCGCTGGCTGCACCTGCGCGGCCAGATACTGATCCTGGAAGACCCCACCGCCGGCGTCGATGTCGGCGCCAAGGAAGGCATCTACCGCCTGCTGCACGACGCCGTCGCCGACGGCCTCGCCGTTCTCCTGATCGCCACCGACTTCGCCGAGGTCGCCGCATTGTGCCGCCGCGCCCTGGTGTTCAGCCGCGGCCGCATCGTGCGTGAACTGGCCGACGAAGCGCTGACCGCCGGATCGGTCCTGGCCGCCGCCTCGATGACCGGCGTCGCATGACCACCGGCACCGCATGACAATGGCATCGCATGACCACCGGCACCGCATGACAATGGCACCGCATGACCACCGGCATCGCATGACGATCCCGCGCCACGCCCAACGCCCCCAGCCCCAACCAGCGCAAGGAGAGCCATGCAGTCGCTGAAATCCAACGCGCTGGAACCCACCGCCGCCGAGCTAGCGCTGCTGCCGATCGGCCAGCGCGTCGCCAAGCTGCTTCCGGTCTACGGCCTGCCGGTACTCGCGGTCGCACTGATCGTACTGTTCTCGCTGCTGTTTCCCGACACCTTCCCGACGGCGGCCAACTTCAGCGCCATCATCGACAACAAGGCGGTGATCGCGCTGCTGTCGCTGGCGGTGCTGTGTCCGATGATCACCGGCAAGATCGACCTCACGATCGGCTACGGCATCGTGCTCTGGCACATCATGGCGATCAGCCTGCAGGTCCGCTTCGGCGTCCCCTGGGCAGCCGCGGTGGCGATCGTGCTGCTGGCAGGGATCGGCCTCGGGCTGCTCAACGGGCTGCTAGTCGAGATCGCGATGATCGACTCGTTCATCGCCACCCTCGGCGTCGGCACCGTGCTCTATGCCATCGCGCTCTGGCACACCGGCGGACAGCAGATCGTCGGTGACCTGTCACCTTCGTTCACCGCCATCGACACCCAATTCGTCGGCCCCCTGCCGATCACCGCGCTCTATATCGTCGGCCTCGGCCTGGTCCAATGGCTGGTGTTCGAACACACTCCGTTCGGCCGAGCGCTGTACGCCATCGGTGCCAATCCGCGCGCCGCGCTGCTCAACGGGATTCCGGTTCGCCGCTACGTCATCCTCGGTTTCGTGGCCTCCGGCCTGCTCACCGCGGCGGCCGGCGTGGTGCTGGCGGCCAAGCTGCAGATCGGCCAGGCCAGCGTCGGGCTGGACTATCTGCTGCCGGCCCTGGTGGGGGTCTTCCTCGGCTCGACCACCATCAAACCCGGACGCGTCAATGTCTGGGGCACCCTGGTTGCGGTCGTCGTCCTGGCGGTGGGGATTTCCGGCATCCAGGAGTTCGGCGCCGACTTCTACGTGGAACCGCTGTTCAACGGCGCGACCCTGCTGGTCTCCATCGCGATCGCCGGCTACGCGCAACGCCGATCCAAATCGGCAACCGGGAAACCGGCCGGTCCCAGGCGACCGACGGTGGACATGGTTGCAACCGTAACTGTAAATGGAGATGAAACTTGACCGCTAGTATGCGATCGCAGAGAAGCGTAGCGACCACGCTTCGGCGCATGAATCGGATAATCAAACAAAAAGCGACGTATCGCGCTTCACTGCTGCGCGATACTAGACAGACCCTGATCGCGGCAGGCGCCGCCCTGTTGTGCTGCGTCGCGCCGGCGATCGCGGCCGACAAACTGGATGTAGCGACAGCCCAGGCCATCGTCGCCAAGGCCGGCGCCCCATCGCTGCCGTGGGACGGCCCGACCACCGGTCCCAAGGCGCCCGCCGGCAAGAAAGTCATCCTGGTGTCCGGCGATCAGCGCAACGGCGGCTCGCTCGGTGTCAGCCAAGGCGTGACCGAGGCCGCCAAGGTCGTCGGCTGGGACCTGCGCATCCTCGACGGCGCCGGTTCGATCGCCAGCCGCACCGCCGCCTTCGCGCAGGCGATGGCGCTGAAGCCCGACGTCATCATCGCCGACAACGACGATGCCGCCGAACAGAAATCCAGCCTGGCGAAGGCCAAGGCCGCCGGCATCCCAGTGATCGGCTGGCACTCCACCGTCAAGCCCGGCACCGACCCCGACGTGGCGCTGTTCACCAACATCTCGACCGATCCGCTGAACGTCGCCCGGGTCTCCGCCGCGCTCGCGGTGGCGCTGTCGGACGGCAAGGCGAACGTGGTGATCTTCACCGATTCCAGCGGCAAGATCTCCATCCTGAAGTCCGACGCCATGGCCGCCAACATCCGCGCCTGCCCCGGCTGTTCCGTGCTGACCACCATCGACACGCCGCTGGCTGATGTCTCCAACCGCATCCCGCAAATGACCGCCTCGCTGCTGCAGCGCTATGGCGCGAAATGGACCTATTCGCTGGCGATCAACGATGGCTTCTACGACTTCATGGCGCCGTCACTGAAAGCGGCCCGCAAGGCCCCAGGCGACGCGCCGCACAACATCGCCGGCGGCGACGGCAGCATCGCCGCGTTCGAGCGTATCCGCAACGGCAATTACCAGGTCGCAACGGTCGCCGAACCCCTGCACCTGCACGGCTGGCAGGCGATTGACGAGGCCAACCGAGCGCTCGCCGGACAGCCGCCCAGCAACTACGTGGCGCCGACCCATCTGGTGACCAAGGCCGACATCGCATCCGACGGCGGACCCGACAACGTCTATGACCCGTCGAACGGCTATCGCGACGCCTACCGCAAGATCTGGGGCAGGTAAATCGGCAGCGTCCGCGGTTGAATGCTCGACCAGACGGGCCACGATCACGGAGCAGCCCTTAGCCGAAGCCCGCATCAGCCAGACGATCGACGATACAACCCTTGCGCCAGCTCGGACGCCTGAACCGATTCCGCGGGCGAGCATGATGATCGTCCGCGCAAACATCGATAGCTCACGCCACGGAACCTTCACTCCGGCAACGGAAACCGCTCCAGATACGGCATATATTCCGGCTCCACATCGATTTCCAGCGTCGCCAGCACCCGCACCACCGCATTGTAGAACCCGATCGCCAGCGTCAGATCCAGCACCCCCTCATCGCCCAGCTCGGCACGCAACGCAGCGAACGTCGGCGCGTCCATCGCGCCCTCCGCCGTCATCTGGCGTGCCGCCTTCAGCACCAGCTTCGCCACCGGATCAAGCTCGCTCGGCCGCCCCGCGGTATCATCGATCAGCCCCCGGACGTCCTGCTCGCTGACCCCGAAATCGATCCCCAGCTTGACATGATGCGACCACTCGTATGGCGATCGCGCCAACCAGCCGACCTGCAGGATGGCAAGCTCGCGCAACCTGGGATCAAGCTTGCTGCCATGACGGATATAGCCGCCCAAGCCCAGGAACGCCCGCGCCGCCTTCGGCGAATTGACCAGCGCCTTGGCCAGCGCGATCGGACGGGCCAGCAGATCACGGTCCGCCGGCGCAAGGTCGGTTACGTCAAGATAAGGCAAACGAGCCATCGGTTTCCTCCGCTAAACCGCTTCAGGCTATTACCGCTTCGCCCGGCATGAAATCCCGCCGCCGCTACCCAGGGACCATCCGACCATGCTCGCAGTCGCCACCGCCGACGGACATCTTACCATCGGCGCCGAAACGTTCCGCGCGGCGCTGGGGCGCGGCGGCGTGCGCGCCGCCAAGCAGGAAGGCGACGGCGCCACCCCGCTGGCCGCGCTGCCGCTGCGCCAGGTGCTGTATCGCCCCGACCGCGACGCCGCCCCGCTGTCAGCGCTCCCGGTCGAGCCGCTATCGCCGCACGACGGCTGGTGCGACGACCCAACCAACGCCGCCTACAACCGCCGCGTCCGCCTGCCGATCCAGGCCAGCGCCGAACGGCTGTGGCGCGACGACCCACTCTACGACATCATCGGCGTGCTCGGCTGGAACGACGCGCCGGTGCGGCGCGGCCGCGGGTCAGCCATCTTCCTCCACGTCGCTCGCCTGGACTTTGCCCCGACCGAGGGCTGCATCGCCCTCGCGCCGGCTGACCTGCGCCGCGTCCTGGCGCTGGGACTGACCGAGATCCTGGTCAGGACATGACTGGCAAGAAACGATGTGCCGCGGCCTGGCAGCGCAGCGCCAGCCGGCAAGCGGAGAACAACCGCCCATCCTCCGCCATCCGCCCACCGCGGTCGCGCACATCATCCAGGAAGTCGCGGTAATAGGTCAGCGGCCACGCGGCGCAGTCCTGGTAGCGAGTCCGTTGCTTGTCAGTTACGAACATGTGGTCGCCGCCGGGCCGGCCCTCGAGGTCCAGGTTCTTGCGCAGCTCCAGCGTGCCCTCGGTGCCGACCACGAACAGCCGTCCATCGCCCCAGTCCGCCAGCCCCTCGGGGGTGAACCAGTCCAGCCGCAGCGTGCCGGTCATCGCAGCACTGCGCAGGGTGATCTCGGCAAAATCCTCGAACCCGGCCGGAGCGGTACCGAAACAGCCGATGGTGGCCGCCGCGATCGTTGCATCGGAAACTTCGGCGAACGCCAGGAACTGATCGATCGAGTGCAGGCCGATATCGTTGATGATGCCGCCATACGCCTCACGCTCGAAGAACCAGGCTGGGCGCAACGCTCGGTTCAGCCGATGCGGCGCCAGGCTGGTCAGGCTGACCAGCCGCCCCAGCTCCCCCGACCGCGCCACCGCCAGCGCCGCCTGCACCGAGGCCGAGGTCAGCCGCCCCAACGCGATCGAGAAGATCCGTCCGGTCTGCGCCACCGCCGCCTCGACCGCAACAAGCTGATCCGGCGTGGTCACGCCAGGCTTGTCCACCATCACATCCTTGCCGCACCGCATCGCCCGAACCGCCATCCCGGCACGGTCGCGCGGCACCGAACACAGCACGATGAAGTCGATCGAGGGGTCATCCAGCAGCCGATCCCGACCCACCGCCGGAACCTCGGGAAAACGTTTGCGGAACCCCGCCAGCACCCTGGAATCCGAGCTCTCGGGATCATGCCCGACACAGACCGCGCCGGCCGCCAGCAACCCCGCGGTCAGATCGTAAACGTGACGATGATCCAGTCCGACGGCGGCAAAGCGCGGCATCATCAATCCCCGACCCCCGCGGCGAACCTCGCACCATCTTCCCCACCGGGCAACCACGGTCCACACTACTTCCGGGTCCACACAACGGGGGAGCACTACCCATGGCTGATCGTGTCGCCATCATCACCGGCGCCGGCAGCGGCATCGGCCGAGCCACCGCGCTCAACCTGCTGGCGGATGGCTGGTCGGTGGCGCTGGCCGGGCGGCGCCCCGAAGCGCTGCAGGAAACCGCCAGCATGGCGAAAGCCGGCAAGTCGCTGGTGGTGCCGACCGACGTCACCGATCCCGGCCAGGTTGACGCCTTGTTCGCCAAAGTGAAGGCGGCGCACGGAAGGCTGGATACGCTGTTCAACAACGCCGGCGGCAACGTGCCGACCACCAACTTCGGCGACTTCACCTTCGAGATGTGGCGCCATGTCTGCGCCATCAACCTGGACGCCATGTTCCTGTGCGCCAACGCCGCGTTCCGCATGATGCGCGACCAGCAGCCGCAGGGCGGCCGCATCATCAACAACGGCTCGATCTCGGCGCACAACCCAAGGCCCGGGTCGGTCGCCTACACCTCGACCAAGCACGCCATCACCGGGCTGACCAAGTCGATCGCGCTGGACGGACGGCAATACGACATCTGCGCCAGCCAGGTGGACATCGGCAACGCCGCCACGCCGATGACCGCGCGCTCCGCCAACGGCCAGATGCAGCCGCACGGTCAGATGGCGGTCGAGCCGCGCATGGAGGCCGACCACGTCGGCAAGCAGGTGGCGTTCATGGCCGCCCTGCCGCTGGAATCGAACATCCAGTTCGTCACCATCATGGCGACCAAGATGCCCTGGATCGGCCGCGGCTGAGCGCGCGCGGACCCAAGGTCTGGGCGGCGACGAACGGCCGCCTCGCCGATCGCGGATCAAAACCCGGACTGCGGCCACCGGCAGCCGCGCCGATCGCGGATCCAGACCCCGACAGCGGCCATCGGCAGCCGCGCCGATCGCGGATCAAGGACCGGACGGTGGCCATCGGCAGCTTTGGGACAGCCCGCGCTCAGTACGGCCGATCGCCCTTGATGGTGACCCGATAGCCGGAGCGAAGCTGCGGATAGTAGTCCCACATCGCGATGTGCTGCACCGCGCGATTGTCCCAGAACGCGATCGAGTGCGGCTGCCAACTGAACCGCACCTGATAGGCCGGCTTGGTGCAGTGCGCATACAGGAAGTCCAGCACCGCGCGGCTTTCATCCTCCGCCAGTTCGTTGATCTGGGTGGTGAAGTTCTCGTTGACGAACAGCGCGCGGCGCTTGCTCACCGGATGCGTCCGCACCACCGGATGCACGGCTTGAGGAAACACCCGGTGGCGGTCGTCCACCCCGTTCAGGCGGTTGGTCCGGCGATACGAACGCTCCCCCGAATGGGTCGCCGTCAGACCGTCGAGGAAGGCTCGGAACGGCGGTGTCAGATCGTCGTACGCCGCCGACTGGCTGGCGAAGATGGTATCGCCGCCGGTCTCCGGCACGGTGTGCAGCGCCAGGATGCTGCCCAGCGGCGGTTCCGCGTCGCACGACACGTCGGAGTGCCAGCGCTCGCCGTTGGCCCGCTTGGAGTTGGCATCGGTGTGGATCGGCAGGATCTCGGGGTGGCCGTCGGGGCCCGGGGTGTTGGGATGGATGTGCAGTTCGCCGAAGTGGCGGCCCAGCGTCTTCTGCTGCTCCAGGCTGATCTTCTGGTCGCGGAAGAACAGCACCTGATGGTCGGCCAGCGCCGCGTGCAGGTCCTCGACCTGGCGGTTGCTGAGCGCGGCGGTCAGGTCGAGGTCGGAGACCTCGGCGCCCAGCCTGGGCGTCACCGGTCGTACCCGGATCGAAGCGTAGGTCATCGCGTGGTTCCTCCGTTTCGGAGCGTCGGTTGCTGGACGCTCGCTGATGCTGAATTGTTGATCGGAACCCGGACTTTCAGCAAGCCGCCGACCACGCCCAAGAGGTGAGCGCATGACCCAGACCAGCGATCCCGACCTCGCCGCCGCCGCGGCGCTTCGCCTGATCGGCCCCGATCCGGCGAACTGGGTTCCCGACCGCGCGGGCATCGACCACAACGTCGTGCTGGTCGGGGCTGGACAGACCGGATCGGCGCTGGCGTTCGCGCTGCGTCGCGCCGGCATCGGCAAGGTGGCGGTGATCGATGCCGCCGCCGACGCGGCGCACGCCGGCGGGTGGCTGACCGCGGCTCGGATGAACCTGCTGCGCACGCCGAAGAACCTGCCGGGGCCGGAGCTGGGCATTCCGGCGCTGGGGTTCCAGGCCTGGTATGAAGCGCGGCATGGGCAGGACGCCTATGCCGCGATGGAGCGGATCCCGCGCCTGGCATGGGCCGAGTACCTTGGCTGGTATCGGCGGTTCCTCGACATTCGGGTGCGCTATGGCTGCCGTCTGCTGCGCATCGAGCCGGCCGGGGACTGCTTTCGCCTGCATCTGGCGATCGACGCAGGCGAAACGGTCGAGACCGCGCGCAAGGTCGTGCTGGCGACCGGGTTCACCGGCAATGGCGGGGCGTATATCCCTCCGGTGCTGGCCGGGCTGCCGGCCTCGGTGCTGTCGCACACCGAACGGGCGATCGATTTCGCGGGCTTGCGCGGCAAGACGGTGGCGGTGGTCGGGGCCGCGGCGGCCGCGTTCGATGCCGCCGGCGTGGCGCTGGAGCACGGCGCTGCCTCGGTACACCTGTTCGCTCGGCGGCCGTCGATCGCCTCGGTCCCGGTCACCCGGGTGCGCGGCTATCCGGGCGCCTACGACAACTACCGCCATTTGCCGGACGCGGTTCGCTGGGATCAGGCCATCCGCTTCCGCCGCGCCGGCTCGACCCCGACGATCGATGCGATCGAGCGCGCTGTCGGTTTCGCCAGCTTTCACCTCCATCTTGGCGCGGTCTGGCAGCAGGCGGCGGTGGAGCACGGTCGGGTGGTGGCGGAGGTCTCCGACGGAGGCTACCGGTTCGATCATGTGATTGCCGGCACCGGCTATTTCGTCGATCCGTCGGCGCGTCCGGAACTCGGCGGATTTGCTGACCAGATCCTGCTGTGGCGCGACCGGTATCAGCCGCCGGAGGATCAGCAGGACGCGTTTTTGGGCGCCCATCCCTATCTGGGGGACGGGCATGAGTATCTGCCGAGGACCCCGGGGCGGGCGCCCTACCTGCGCGACATCCATGTCCACAACCCGGCCGGATTCGTCAGCTTCGGGCTGCCGATCGGCGACGTGCCCAGCATGCGGCGCGACATTCCGCTGGTGGCGGCGCGGATCAGCCGGGATCTGTTCCTGGCCGATCTAGACAGCCACCAGGCGCGCATGGCGGGAACCGTCGCAGCGGACTTTCCGGAGCAGGCTTACGCGTCGACGGTGTGGCGGCGTCAAGAGCGGCAATCGGGTTGAGCCTGGCGCGCTTGGGCGCAGCGGGCTGCGGCGCGGCGGGCTGGGGCGCGGCGGGCTGGGGCGCAGCGGGCTGCGGCGCGGCGGGCTGGGGCGCGGCGGGCTGGGGCGCGGCGGGCTGGGGTGTCGGTCAGGCCACGACGTCGAGCGGGATCGCCTCGGTCGCCTGGCGTTCGGAGGCCAGAGCCAGCCGCACCACGATGGGCCGATGGTCGGAGGCCTCGCGCAGCAGGGCGCGGGCTTCCAGGCAGGCGACGCCGCGGATCAGGCAGCGGTCGACACGCAACGGCACCATATCGCCGGCGACATGGGTGGGTTCGCGCGGTCCAACGTCGCGAAATCCCGGCAGCAAGGGCGGCCCGATCAGGTTGTAGTCGCCGACCACCGCCGATCGGTACGGCAGCACCTTGGCGATGCGGCGGAGCTGGCGGCGGTTGAGGATCTGACCGTGCGAAAGATGCACGTTGGCGACGGTGATCGAGCCGAACTGGATGATCTGGCAGATGCGGTGGAACATCGCCCCCGCCTGCAGCGGCATCACCACCGGGCGGCTGAGCAGCGGCATCGGGGTCCACACCGCCAGGCCATGCACCCGGCCGGGCAACTGGTTGCGCTGATACTGGCCGCCTACTTTGCGGGTCAGTCCGTCGATGTCCTGTGTTGCCTCCTGCATCAGCAGGATGTCGGGGTCTTCGCGGCGGATCAGCCGGACAATGTCGTCGAGCGAGGCGCCGGTCAGGCGCAGCAGGTTCCAACTGATCAGTTTTGTCATTGCGATACTTAAATGGGCCTGTGCGGTGAATGAGACAATGATGCTGTCTGCATGGCTGTCCTCTCGGTAGCAAGCAGAAAGTGCGCCGCAGCGCCAGTCCCGGGCCGATTCGGGCTGGTCCGGGGCGCCGCGATGGCGGCCGCGCGGGCGGTGGCGGTGGGTCCGGTCACAAGTATGGCAGCATCAGCCGAGCGGCGGCGTCGCGCAGGGCCTTGGGGAGTGAGCGGGCTTCGAGGTCGGCCTGGGTAAGTTCGGGGCCGCGGGCGTGCTGCATCAGTTCGGTCAGCCGGGAGGCGAGGTCGGGGTCGTAGACTTCCACGCACAGCTCGAAGTTTAATCGAAACGAGCGGATATCCCAGTTGCAACTGCCGATCAGGCACCAGTCGTGGTCTACCACCATGAGTTTAGAGTGATGGAACGGCGGCGGACTTTGCCAGATCCGGACGCCGTCGGTGAGCAATGGCCCGATGTTGGCCTTGGTGGCCCAGTCGACCAGCCTGTGGTTGCTGTTTTGCGGCACCAGCAGCTCGACCGCGACGCCGCGCATGGCGGCCAGGGCCAGGGCGGTGATCAGGCGCTGGTCGGGCAGAAAATAGGGTGTCATCACCGCGATGCTGGTGCGGGCGCAGGCGACGGCCTGGAGCACGGCGAACTCGATCTTTTCCAGATCCTCGTCCGGGCCGGAGTCGATCACCCGAGCCAGCGGGCCGTCGCGTTGGGGGATCGGCGGCAGCCAAATGTCGCCTTCGAGGTCCTCGTCGGTGACGAAGGACCAGTCCTCGGCGAAGGTTTCGGCGAGTTGGGCGACGACTGGGCCGTCGAGGCGGAAATGCAGGTCCTGCACCGGGTGGCGGGTGCGGGCGGCCATGACGTTGTCGTCGGCGATGTTCATGCCGCCGGTGAAGCCGATGGTGCCGTCCAGCAGCAGGACCTTCTTGTGCGAGCGCAGGTTGATGAACGGCATGCGCCAGGGCAGCGACGAGTGCATGAAGCGGGCGGCGGCGACATCGTGGCGTCGCAGGCGGTGATAGGCGGGGGAGCGCAGCCAGCCGCCGCCGACGCCGTCGATCAGCACGCGGACGGTGACGCCGCGCGCCCGGGCTGCGGCCAGCGCGGCGATGAAGCGGCCGCCCCACTGGTCGTCCTGGAAGATGTAGGACGACAGGCCGATGCTGACTTTGGCCTCGGCGATCGCTTGCAGCATGGCGGGATAGGCCTGGTCGCCGTTCTGGAAGGCTTGCACCGTGGTGCCGGGCAGCAGATTGCGGCCGGCGATGCGGCCGTTGCCGCGTTTCAGCGCATCGAGGTCGGCCTCGAGGTCGGGGGCGGGCCAGGCCGATCGGGCGGCGGATTCGCTGTCCTGCGGGCGCAGCTGGCGGGCGCGGCGCCTGACCCGGTTGACGCCGAACATCAGGTAACTGATGGCGCCGAGGATCGGGGCGAACCAGACCAGGCCGATCCAGCCGACGGCGGAGGCGACCTCGCGCTTGTGCAGCAGGATGTGGATGGTGGCGGCGATGGCGAGCACCAGGCCGATCGTCAGGGTGACGTCGGCGCGCAGGTGCAGCAGGCTTTGCCAGAGTTCGTTCATGGCGGCTTTGGTGGGATTGGATGCATGGGCGGGTGAGTAGCTTATTTTCCGGCGGACGGCGCGCCCGGAAATTGCCTTTTGCGGAGCGTGGCGACAGTGGGTCGGTTGCGGAACCGATGCGGGGCGGCGCACGTTCGGGTAAGGGCTGAACAGGCGGGAGGGCATCGTGGACCGGATCAAGATTCTTGACCAATCGTTATGGCATCAGGTGCCTCGGGAGGTGATCGCGGAGGCCGAGCATGCGGCGAAGGAAGCGCCGGTGTGGATTGCTCGCCAGGGCAACGGCCATATCGTGGCGATGGACGGTCCGGGTGATCCCGAAGTAGCGACCGGTGACGTGATGTTCATTGCCGAGGTCGCGCCCAGTCGGGGTTGATGCTGCCCGGCGGCCGTTGTCTCGTCCGGTGGGCTATTTTGGTTGCGTTGGGGTGGTCGGCGTTGGTTTCGGGGGTTGGTCCCGTGCGACGAGGCGTGGCCGGGTCACGGACGGGTTTGATGAGCGTCTGAGGGGTCTTTTCGGCGTCTGGGCTTGGTGCGATGCGGACGGCGGCGGTGTTGCGGCGGTTCAGCGGGTCGGCGGGGTGGCGGAGCCGAGGTCGCCGGCCCGGAGGCGGGGCGGGACGTTGCCGGAATAGAGGTCGCCGGCGGCGCGGTTCAGCACGGCGGCGCGGGCTCGGGCGGCGTCGCGTTCGGCTGGCGGCAGGTCGGCCAGGCTGGCTTCGTATTCGTTGGCGACCACGGTCATCGCGGCGCCCCAGAGTTGCTGGAAGTCTTGCGCGCTGAGGTCGGCCTCGGTGCGGGCCGGGACTGGCGGTCGGTGCGAGGTTGCCGCGGCCCGGGTGGCTGCCGCCTGGGTCGTACGGTGCTGGGGCGCGACGGACAGGGTCGCGACGGGCTGGGTCGCGGCGGTCGGGGTCGGGACGGCTTGGCGCGCGACGGGCTGGGTCGCGGCGGTCGGGGTTGCGGCTACAGGGGTTTGGGCGGGCTGGGTCGCGGTGGTCGGGATTGCGATGACCGGGGTCTGGGCGGCCTGGGTCTGGGCGACCTGGGTCTCGGCGGCCTGGGTCTGGGCGGCCTGGGTCTGGGCGGCCTGGGTCGGGACGGCGGAAGTGGTCACCGCGGCACGGACTGGCGCTGGGTCGCGAATGGCGGCCGGCGCGGTCGCCGCCGGCGGGGCGGCGGGGTGATCGGCGGCGGCGCGGGCCTGCAGCGCTGCATCCTGCTGGCGGACGGCGGCGCGGCGGGCGATTTCCTCGGCGTGCTTGCGGTCGGCCTCGGGATCGGGGGTCGGGCCGGGTTCGGGTTCGGGGGCGAATATCGGATCAGCGGGGAACACCGGGTCGGGGACTGGGGCGGCGCGGTTCTTCTCCAGCGCTCGGCGGTTGCGATCGCAGGCTCGGTCCGAGGCATTGGCGCTGGCGCGCAGCCGCAGGGTCATGGACAGCGAGATCTCGTCCGACATCGACAGGCAGGCCGAGCTGACCGAGGCCAGGCCGTGGGCGACGATCTGGGCCACCGCGATCAGGTCGACATGGCTGCGGGCGCGGTAGGCGTTGACGGTCTCCAGCGCCGCCATGCGGGCGAAATCGAGGTTGCCGCAGCAGACGCCCAGGAACATCGGGGCGAGCAGGGTGACGATCAGGTGCAGCAGGATGTCGCCGGGCTGCAGGTCGAGGTTGGAGGCCGGAGGTGGTTCGGCGGTGGTTGCGGACATGAGCGGCTGACTGTTGTTGGGTGGCTGGGGTTGTAGCTGGGGTTGCGGGCGGTTGTCAAGGAATTATTCCTACGGTGTGCTTTTAGTCCGTGATTTGAGGCGCGCGATTGGGTTGATTTTTCCGGGCATTTGGGCGGAGGGAGCGGCCCCGGCATTAGTTACGGCGTGTGGTCAAGCCGAATGGCGTCGCGGGATTGTCGCGGCCGCGGGTCGATGGCGGTTTGATGTGGCCGGCGGGTTTCGGACGGATTTTCGGGCGTTGTCAATTTGCTGGTTGCAGTATTGCACGTCGTAAGTGGCCCGGCCGCGCTCGGCCATGACACAGGCGGGAGGCTGGGACATGGCGGGGCGCGACGGGGCTGAGGGACACGGCGCGATTTGCGGCTGGCGCGACTGGCGCGGCGGCCCGGGACAGCGTGGGCTGGTCGGGATACGGTTCAGGGACCGGCGCGGCGGACCGGGACAGCGTGGGCTGGTCCGGACACCGTGGGCGGACCGGCGCGGCGGACCGGGACAGCGTGGGCTGGTTGGGGACACCGTGGGCGGACCGGCGCGACGGGCCGGGACAGCGTGGGCTGGTCGGGATACCGTGGGCGGACCGGCGCGACGGCCCGGAACAGCGTGGGCTGGTCGGGACACCGTGGGGGACCCGGCGCGGTAGTCCGGGACAGCTTGGGCTGGCCGGGCGCCGTTGGGCGCGACGCGAGGGGACGCGGCAGAGCGGGACGGGCGATCAGGCCCAGGGGTCGACGATGACCTTGGCGTGCTTTTCCGGATTGGCCAGTTCGGCGAAGGCGGCGCTGACACCTTCGAGGCCGACGGCGCCGGTTATCATCGGGGTGACGTCGATCTTGCCTTCGGCGATGTGGCGCAGGCTGTCGGCGAACTCCTGGGCGGTGTAGGCGAGCACGAACTGCAGGTTGAGTTGCTTGACGATGCCGAAGAACGGCTCGAACCGGTCGGTCTGCATGCAGACGCCGACGACGACGATGCGGGCGGCGGCGGGGGCGCCCTCGATCACCTGCTGGATGACGCCGGGCACGCCGACGCATTCGAAGATCACCGCCGGGCGCTGTTTGGGGCCGATGCCGAACAGTTGGGCGTAGCGGCTGGGGTCGTGGCCGGGCGGGGTGGCGGCTTGTTGCCAGCTTTGGTAGGGCGAGGCCTCGGCTGGGTCGACCACGACATCGGCGCCCATTTTCAGCGCCAGCTGGCGCCGGGCGGGGGAGAAGTCGGCGGCGATGATCGGGTGCAGGTCGCGGATCGCCAGGCCGGCGATCACCGCCAGTCCGACCGGGCCGCAGCCGATGACGAGGGGCACGTCCTCGGGCGCCAGGCGGGCCTGCTGGACCGCGTGCCAGCCGACCGCCATGGGTTCGGTCAACGCCGCGGCGGCGGCGGAGAGGCCGTTCGGCACCGCCAGCAGCATGCGGTCGGCCAGCGGCATGTATTGGGCGAAGCCGCCGGCGATGTCGTTGGAGTAGCCGATGCCGTGCACGGTCTCGCCGGCCAGGGTCATCGGCATCGAGCAGACCAGCGTGCCGGGGGCCAGGCGGGTGGGGCTGCGCGGGCCGTAGTCGACCACCTCGGCACAGAATTCGTGGCCGAACACCACATCGCGGTCGGCGTCCATCGCCCAGCGGTTGCCGGCGCGGCGTGCCAGGTCGACGAATTGGTGGGTGTGGCTGGCGGCGTGCAGGTCAGAGCCGCAGATGCCGCAGGTTCGGGTGCGCACCAGCACCTGGCCCTCGACGGGGGTGGGGTCGGGCAGGGTGTCGACGACGATGGAGCCTTGGCGAAAGACCGCGGCGCGCATGGTGGTTTCCTCCTTTTTGTGATTCCGGTGGAGTGGTGATTTCGGTGGGCTGGTGATTCCGGCGGGCTGGTGGTTCCGGCGGGCTGGTGGTTCCGGCGGGCTGGTGGTTCCGGCGGGCTGGTGGTTCCGGCGGGCTGGTGGCTCTGGCGGGCTGGTGGCTCTGGCGGGCTGGTGGCTCTGGCGGGCTGGTGGCTCTGGCGGGCTGGTGGTTCTGCGGGCTGGTGGTTCTGCGGGCTGGTGGTTCTGCGGGCTGGTGGTTCTGGCGTGCTGGTTCTGGCGGCCTGGTGGTTCTGGCGGGCTGGTGATTGGGGTGGGGCGTGGGTCGGTTGTGGGGATTCCAGGTTATCGCAGGGTGATCTGGCAGAGCCTGGCTTCCAGGGCGTCGAGCACGGTATCGGCGGCCAGTCGGGGCAGCCGCAGCGCCAGGCGGGAGCGTTTCGGGGCGATGCGGCGTGGCCGGGCGCGGTCGCCGCCGAGCTCGCGCACCAGTTCGTCTACGGTGGCCAGGCCGTCGATCAGGCCGGCGGCGAGGGCCTGCTCGCCCAGCATGTAGCCGCCGTCGAACAGGGCGTCGTCGGGGGCCCTCAGGCGCGGCCCGCGGCGGGACTTGACCCACTGTTTGAAGCGGACGTGGAGTTTTTCCATCAGGTCCTTGGCGAAGGCGACGTCGTCGGGGTTCTCGGGGCTGAACGGGTCGAGCCGAGCCTTGTGGGTGCCGGCGGTGTAGAGGCGGCGTTCGACGCCGAGGCGGTGGAGCAGGTCGGGGAAGCCGAAGCCGCCGCCGACCACGCCGATCGAGCCGACCACGCTCATGGGGTTGGCGTGGATCTCGTCGGCGGCGCAGGCCAGCCAGTAGCCGCCGGAGGCGCCGACCTCACGGATCACGGCGTGGACGCGCACCCCGGCGCGGTCGGCGTGGCTGCGGATCATGCCGGCAATCAGGTCCGATTGCACCGGCGAGCCGCCGGGGCTTTCGATGTCGAGGATGACCGGGCGGCGGCCGGTGGAGGCGAAGGCTTTCTCGATCAGCGGGCGGGCCGAATCGGCGTTCAGGGTGCCGGCTCTTGTGGCGATGATGCCGTGCAGCACGATCACGTTGAGGCGAGGGCGACGCCAGGGCAGTAGGCTGGTGCCGCTCATGCCTGGCGATCCTGCATTGGGCGGTCCTGTGTTGGGCGGTCCTGTGTTGGGCGGTCCTGTGTTGGGCGGTCCCATTCTGGGCCGGCCCGCAGTTCGGCGAGGCCGTGCCGGGCGGTGCCGTCGGCGGTGAAGTTGGATGGGTCGAGCCAGGCCAGCAAGGCGTCGCGGCGGGACGGCCACTCGTCGCCGACGATGCTGTACCAATCGGTGTCGCGCTGGCGGCCCTTGCTGATCCTGTGCATGCGGTGGCGGCCTTCGTGGGTGAAACCGAGGCGGGTGGCGGCGCGGCGGGAGGCGGCGTTGAGTGCGTCGCACTTCCACACCAGGCGGCGATAGCCGAGGTCGTCGGCGGCGAGCTTCAGCAGCAGGAAGATCGCCTCGGTGGCGGCGCGGGTGCGCTGCATGCGGGGGGCGAACCAGATGCCGCCAAGCTCGATGGCGGCGTTGCGGGGCTGGATGTCGATCAGCGCCAGCCAGCCGGAGACGACGCCGGTGATGACCGGGCGGACTGCCCAGACCATCGGGTCGTGGTCGGCGGCGGCGTCCATCACGTGGCGCTCCATCGCCTCGGCCGAGGCGAACGGGCCGTAGCCGAGATAGGTCCAGCTGGCGTCGGCGCCCTGGGCGGCGTGCCACAGCTCGTTGACGTGGCGGCGGTGCAACGGCTCCAGCGTGGCATACTGGCCGCGGATCGGGATGCGGGCCGGTAATGGCCGTGGGGTGGTATCGACGAGCGGGCCGATCGGCGGGGGATCGTTGTCGGCGGCCTGGCGATCGGCGGCTTTCGGATTGGCGGCTTGATTGGCGGCTTGGGGATCGGCGAGCGGAGGATCGTCGGTTTGGCGCGCGATCCTTGGGGGCGCGATCTGGCAGGGCATGGCGGCATCCTTGGTTTCGTGGAATACGGTGGCCCCAGTGGCGGCCGACGACAAGCCGCTGCCGCGCCTTGGCCGGTTGTCAGGGTGGCCACTTTCTGTTGGGGAATCATGAATGTTTCGTAGAGTACTTCTTGTCACCGCGTTGTCCGTGGTGCTGGCTTCGGCCGCCTCGGCGGCGACGGTAAGCTATACGGCTCGGTTGTCCGGCCGGGCCGAGGTGCCGAAGACCGACTCGAAGGGCAAGGGCAGGCTGAAAGCCGAATTCGATACGACATCGAAGGTGCTGAATTACACACTGAGCTTCGAGGGGCTGAGCGGTCCGGCCACGGCGGCGCATATCCACGGGCCGGCGACGCGGGCGCAGAGCGCGGGCGTGGTGGTGCCGCTGGGCGAAAAGAACCCGACCAGCCCGATCACCGGTTCGGCGACGTTGACCGAGGATCAGGTGAAGTATCTGCAGTCGTCCAAGCTGTATGTGAACGTGCATACCGCGGCCAATCCCGGCGGCGAGATCCGGGGCCAGATGATCGGGGTGCATGCCCGGCGCAAGGGCCGCCCGGCGGCGACGGAGAGCGGGACGGAAGCGCCGTCAGCCTCTGCACCGGCCGAGTCCACGCCGCCCGCCGCGGCGCCGAAGTGATCGGCTGACGTTGGACCGCCCCGGCCGTCGCCGGGGCGGTGGCTGCCACGGGCGGGGGGCGATCCGGCTTGGCGCCCCCGGTTTGGCCCGACCCGGGCTCAGGCGTCGGTTGGCGTGATCAGGCTGGCAAATCGCGCGGCTTCAGAACGGCAGCAGGATATCCATCATCTGCTGACCCCAGCGGGCGCGCTGCAGGTCGGTCAGTTGTCCCTTGCCGCCGTAGGCGATGCGGGCTTCCGCCATACGGTCGTGCTGCACCGTGTTGTCGGAGGCGATGTCCTGCGGACGGATGACGCCGGTGACCTTGAGTTCGCGCAGTTCGCTGTTGACCAGGAATTCCTGTGAAGCGGCGACCACCAGGTTGCCGTTGGGCAGCACCTGGGTGACGATCCCGGCCAGCCGCAGGGTGACCGCCTCGTTGCGCTGGATCTGGCCGGTGCCGACATTGCTGTTGCCGCTGCTGGCCGATAGCAGCTTCGACGGGTTGACCGCCGCCGGCACGATGGCCTCGAGCCCGAACAGATTGGGCAGGCCGGCGGATTCGGAGCTGGCGCGGGTCGCCGAAGTGACGTTCTTCAGGTTGGCGGCGTCGTTCATGTTGACCAGGACGGTGACGATGTCGCCGACCTGAGCGGCGCGCTGGTCCTTGAAGAAGGCGCGCGAGCCGGAGCGCCAGAGCGCGTTGGCCTCATTCGGCGATGGCCGCGCGGTCGGCATCGGCATGGTCAGCGGGCGCCATTTGGGGTCCTTGGTGGGGTCCTCGGTCGGCGTCATGGCGGGGTCGCGGCCGACGTCGGACAGCCGGCTGAGCGTGCCGCAGGCGTTCAGCGATACCACCATCATTGCGAGCAGAAGGATGCCGCGCAGGGTCGCGAACGGGATCATTGGGCATCCACGCGCTGTTCATAACGCGGCGGCTGGCGGGGCAACGCGGGCGGGGCATCGGGGGTGACCCGCACCTGGCCGGGGCCGATCACCTGGGCGAACAGGTAGGCGTGCGAGGTCATGTTCTGCACCCGGATGCGCTCGCCGTCGGCGCCGGCATCGAGGGCGATGGCCTGGCCGGTGACCGACAGGCCAGAGGAGGCAAGCTGGATCAGGACGGTGGCGCCGCGCTGCACCAGCGGCGGGCGGACCAGATCGGCCAGGCGCAGCGGCTGACCGGCGGCGAGCGGACGGCGCAGTTGCATGCCGACGACCTGGTCGGGGGATCGCGCGACCTCATCCGCGAGCGAGGCGTGGATGCGGGCGAGGCGGATGTCGTCGGGGCGCAGTATGGTCTCGGGCAGCAACCGGGTCACTGCCACGGGTGCATCGACGACGGCGTCGGCTCGGCCGCTGATCCTGCTGTCGATCGGGTCCATGCCGTCGGCGGTGACGGTCAGGGCGGCGGTGAAGCGGCCGCTGTTGGGGTCGTATTCCAGTTGCGAGACGGTGGCGCTGGTTTTCGCCTCGACCGGAACGATCGGGGCGATGAAGCCGGGCAGGTCGATGTCTAGGTCGTCGGCGGCGCCCCCGGCGGTGATGGCGAGGCGCACCGCCTCGACCGCGATTTCCTTGCGCAGCGGGCGGCCGGGCCATTCCAGCACGGCGCGGTCGGCGCGCGAAACCGAACGCCAGGCGACGTCGAACTGGCGGGCGATGGCGTTGAGCTGGGCGGCTTCGACGATGATGCGCCCGCCGGGGGTGGGGCCTGGGCCGAGCACTCGGTCGGCGTTGACGCCGGCATCTTCGAACAGGTCGCGGAGATAGACGTTGGGGCCGTGCAACGTGGTCATGTTGCGCAGCGCGGCGGCCTGGGCCTGGGCGCAGACCAGCAGGCCGAGGACGACAACCAGGGTGCGCATGGGATCAGCGCAGGTTGGTCAGGGTGGACATCATCTCGTCGCTTGAGGTGATGACCTTGCTGTTCATTTCGTAGGCGCGTTGGGCGGTGATCAGGTTGGTGATCTCGGTGACCACGTTGACGTTGGAGGTTTCGATGAAGCCTTGCTCGACCGAACCGAAGCCGGCGGTGCCGGGGTTGCCGGTGACCGGGGCGCCGGAGGCGGCGGTCTGCATCAGCAGGTTGGCGCCCTGGGCGTCGAGGCCGGCCTCGTTGGGGAAGGCGGCGAGTTGCAACTGGCCGATGGTTTGCGGCGCGGTCTGGCCCTGCAGGGTGACCTGGACCTGGCCCGAGGTGTTGATGGTGACGCCGGTGGCGGCCTGCGGGATCTGCAGGCCCGGTTGTATGGTGTAGCCGTCGGCGGTGACCATGGTGCCGTCGGCGGCGAGCGAGAAGGTGCCGTCGCGGGTGTAGGCAGTCTCACCGTCGGGCAGGGTGACCTGGAAGTAGCCGTTGCCCTGGATCGCCATGTCCAGCGTGTTGGAGGTCTGCTGCAGGTTGCCCTGTTCGTTGATGCGGTAGATCGCCGCGGTCTTGACGCCGAGGCCGACCTGGGCGCCGGAGGGCACCACAGTGCCGCTGTCGGAGCTGTTGGCGCCGACCCGGCGCAGGTTCTGGTAGATCAGGTCCTGGAACTCGGCGCGCCGGCGCTTGAAGCCGGTGGTGGTCATGTTGGCCATGTTGTTGGAGATGACTTCGACGTTGGTCTGCTGGGCCTGCATGCCGGTGCCGGCGATATCAAGCGAGCGCATTGGGTGGTCTCCTGTGGCATTTTGTCACGATCCGGGTTCGGTTCGCACCGGGCCCGGTGGTTAGTCACGATCCGGGTCGGTTCGGACCGGACCCGGTGGTTGGTCACGAAGCCGGGTTCGGTTCACACCGGACCCGGTGGTTGGTCACGATCCGGGTTCGGTTGGGACCAGGCCCGGTGGTTAGTCACGATCCGGGTTCGGTTCGGGTCAGGAACCGGAGCCGGAGGGCAGCAGCTTGTCGATGGTGTTCTGCTGGCGGTCGCCCTCGGCCTGCAGCAGTTGGGTCACGAACTGGAACTGGCGCACGTCGTCCATCATGCGGGTCACCTCCATGACCGGCTGGACGTTGGAGTCCTCGATCGCGCCTTGCACGATGGAGGGCGCGGCGACCGGGGCGGTGGGTGAATCGGAGACGAAGTTGGTGCCGCCCTCGGCGCGCATCTTCATCTGGTCGGCCGGCTGGACGATGCCGATCTTGCCGAGCTGGCCGTTCTCGGTGGTGATCGAGCCGTCGCCGGCGATGCTGATCTGGGTGTCGGTCGGGGCGAACTGGATCGGCTTGCCGTTGGTGTCGAGCACGGCGTTGCCGCTGCTGTCGGCCAGGGTGCCGTTGGGCAGCAGGCCGAAGCGGCCGTCGCGGGTCAGCCGGGGGCCGGTCTTGGTGTTGACGGTGAAGTATCCGTCGCCGGTGAGCGCCAGATCGAGTGGGTTTGCGGTATGGGTCAGGGTGCCGGGCTGGGATTCGCGATAGGTCGCGCGGTCCTGTGCGTAGGTGATGCCTTTGCTGCCAGGGGTGCGGGCGGTTCCGGTCTGCGGGTCGATCCAGTCGCTGAACTGCACCCGTTCGGAGCGAAACCCTGGGGTGTTGGCGTTGGCGATGTTGTTGGCGGTGACGTCCATCAAGCGCTGCTGGGCGACCAGACGCGAGGCGGCGAGGGATGTGGTGATGTCCATACGGCGTTGTCCGAGCGGTCCGGGCTGGACCCGGGCTAGATAACAGCAAGCGCCATGCCATGGGCGGACGGGCGCTGATAGTGGCGGTGGCCGCTGGATGCGGCGGCCGCGTTGGGCGCTGGTGGGGCGGCAGAATCTGCCGCTGCGGCAATGATTGCCGGATGGTTTTTGGGTCGGTTGCGGTGACACGGCGGCGGGCGCGGCGATCGGGCTGTCGGCTTTGTGCGCCTCGAAGCGGATCGCCTGCATCGGAGCTGCGACGGTTTGTCGCCGAACTGCCGCTGCGTTGCCTGAGCGATGGCTTCTCGCCCCCGCAAGCACCTCAAGCTTGCGCGTCTACCATTCCGCCACGACCGCACGGTGGTCGGCAGGCGCGGCACATGCTGGACCATCCGGGGCTGGTGGCCGGCAAGCGGGAGCCCCTCGGACGAGCTGATGCCGCCGCGCCGGCGGATCTGACCGTCAGATCAAGTCCATATTTTTACATCCGACCCGACAGCGGGCTGCCCGACAGGGAGCCCTGGGCGAGGGCCGGAAAGTCGGATACCGTTTGGCGTCGTGGCAGCACCGAATCACGCTGAACAGATAGCGGCGGCGGGTCGGGGTCATCGCATCTGGATTTTCTGTCGGCGTTATTCGCCGGACGCGGCGGGACCGTGAGAAGCGGTTTGGAACCGCGGACGCACGCCGATGCACGCCGATAGATGCATTGGGGATAGGAGTGACGCTGAAAACTGGGTTCAAACAGCTTGCAAACGTTTCCGAATCCGTGGTTTCAGCATCCTGCGTTTGAGGGAGGTGCAATTGGCCGGGCGGCCGGTCGGGGTCATCGTATTGGGATTTTCTGTCGGTGCTATTCGCCGGACGCGGGTGACCAAAAGATGCGGTTTGGGACCTTAGTTGCACGCCGATGCACGCCGATCGGGGTTACGCTGAAAACTGGGTTCCTGGCATATCATGTCGTTTCCGCATCCGTGCTTCAGCATCGTGGGTTTGAGGCAAGTGCAATTGCCCTGGCGGCCGGTGGTCAGCACTTGATACGCGTGGCGATCGCCGGCATCGTTGGCGTTCTCGAACATCACGCCAAATCGGCAGACCGACGGGTCGAACGAGCGGTCGGGAAATCGTTGCGCGGTGGCCTGGGCTTGGTGACGGGCCACTTCCTGGCCGGCGCCGAATTTGGTTCGAGCCACCGCCAGCATGTCCGGGTCAAGTCCGGTCGGGGTCATTGGGGCGTTGGAGGCAAGGCTATCGCGCAGCGCGCGGGTTACGATACCGGCGGCGGCCGCCGTTTCCCGGACCCGCGACGCCGCGGCGCCCGATGCCGTTCGGCGGCCGGGGACTGCCGGTTGCCCGGCCCCGGCTGCCGGCTCGGCAGGCAAGCAGCGCCGCGCCGATGCGAACCCGTAGCCAAACGCGGCCATGCGAACCCGTAGTCATGCGAACCCGTAGTCTGGTCCAAAATACGTTCTGGCTGCTGCTGATGGCGGTCGCGCTGTTTGCCTCCGCGGGCGACTGGCGCTGGCCGCAGGCTTGGGTGTTCCTGGCGGAAAGCGCGGTTTCCGCGGTTGCGGTCAGCACCTGGCTGGCGCGCCATGACCCGGCGCTGCTGAGGTCCAGGCTGTCCGGATTCCATGCCGACCAGAGCTTCTGGGATCGCTTGTTCATGGTTGGCGCCTTCGTGGCATTCATGCCCTGGCTGGTGCTGGCGGGACTGGACGCACGCCGCTTCGGCTGGTCGGCGATGCCGCTGGCGTTGCAGGGCCTCGGCCTGGTGCTGATCGCTGGGTGCATGGTCCTGGTGTGGCTGGTGTTCCGCAGCAACAGCTTCGCCGCGCCGCAGGTCCGCCTGCAGGCCGAGCGCGGGCAGACCGTGATCAGCGGGGGGCCGTACCGGTTTGTGCGGCACCCGATGTACAGCGGCGCGCTATGCTACTTTCTGGGCGTTCCGCTGCTGCTGGGTTCGTGGTGGGCGCTGCTGCCGGTGCCGCTGTTCGTCGCCGCCCTGGCGGCTCGGGCGGTGGCCGAGGAGCGCATGCTGCGCCGCGACCTGGCCGGCTACGACGCCTACGCAAGCCAGGTCAGCTACCGCTTGCTGCCTTGGGTGTGGTGATCATTCCTCGTTCATCTTGCGCTCGATTTCCTCGATCTCGGCCTCGACGCGCTTGCGATCCGCCACCGACTCGGCGCCGCCATAGATCGATCCGTCCTCGGTCGCCGTCTTGAGCGCCCGGCGGATCAATTCGCGCTCGCGGAAGGTTAGCCTGCGCATGCAATCCGCCCCCTTATCGCAGGGTCATCGGCCAGGGTGATCGGCCGGGGTCATCGGTAGATCGGCGCGTAATAGGTAGGCGGAGGATAGTATACCGGCGGCGGCGCGTAGTAGACCGGCGGGGGCGGGTAGGCGAACGGGTAGTATCCGAAGCGATAGCCATAGCCGCCATAGCCGCGGCCGTAATAGCCGCCATAGCCGTAGCCGCGACCGTAGCCGTAGCCGCGCGCATATCCGCCGCCGTAGCCGTAGCCGCGACCATAGCCGCCGCCATATCCGCCGCCATAGCCATGGCCATATCCGCCGCCATAGCCGTGGCCATATCCCCCGCTGTAGCCGTGGCCGCCGCTGTAGCCTTGGCCGCCGCCGTAGCCGTGGCCCCCGCCGGTACCGCCGCGTGCGTCCGCCGGCGTGGCAACGCCTAGCGTCACGACCAGACCAAGGATCAGTCCGAGCGCGTTCGCAGCGCCGCGCCCACTGCGTGCTGCCAGCCTACGCCCCGGCTGCCCACGTGCCGCCGCGCTGCATCGACGCATCGCCATTTGGACCATCCTGCTGCCATTGTTGCAGGATAAACGAAGCGGCGGCGGCGGGCGAGAGGCTTGTCGGCAAGCCTCGGATATGTGTTTCACACCGCATGACCGATCCGATCCACGTCATTGGCGCCTCAGGGCGATCGGGACTGGCGCTGTGCCGATCCCTGCTGGCCGCGGCGATGCCGCTGGTCCCGGTGGTCCGGACCCCAGCGAAATGGCGCCAATCCGAGCTTCCGGGCAACCCCCGCCAGGCTGATCTGGGCGCGCCGGATGCGCTGCGGGCGGCGTTGGGCGATGCCAGCCGCATCGTGTGCTGCGCGCACGCCCGCCACGCCCCGGCGATCATCGCCGCGGCACCGGCCTCGGCGATGCTGGTGCTGCTGGGCAGCACCCGCAAGTTCACCCGCTGGCCGGACGCGCACGGCAACGGGGTGGCGGCGGGCGAGGCGGCGCTGCTGGCCTCCGGCCGGAACGGGGTCATGCTGCATCCGACGATGATCTACGGCGCCCAGGGCGAGAACAACGTGCAGCGGCTGGCCGCCCTGCTGCGCCGGCTGCCGGTGCTGCCGCTGCCGGGCGGCGGGCGGTTCCTGCTGCAGCCGATCCACCAGGACGACGTCACCCGCTGCATCCGCGCTGCCCTGGCGCGCCGCTGGGACGGCCCCAGCAGCCTGGTGATCGCCGGCCCGGAAGCAGTCCGCTACGCCGACTTCGTGCGCGCGGTCGCCGCCGCGGCCGGGCTGCGTCAACCGCTGATCCTGCGGTTTCCCGCCGCGCCGCTGATCCTGGCGGCCAGGATCACCCGCCACCTGCCGACGCTGCCCACGGTGCAGCCGGAAGAAATCCGCCGCCTGCTGGAGGACAAGGCGTTCCGCATCGACGCGATGCGCGATTTGCTGGGTGTCGAACCGGTTCCGCTGGCAAAAGGTCTTGCGCTCACCTTCGCCCCACCGCAACAATCAAGCTGACCGCGGAGCCCACCATGCCGATCAGCAACAGCATCGCCGCACTGCACCCTGAGATGACCGCCTGGCGGCGCCACCTGCACGCCGATCCGGAGCTGTCGATGCAGGAAATCCGCACTTCCGCGATGGTGCGCGCCAAGCTGGCGGAATTTGGCGTCGATGAGATCATCTCCGGCATGGCGACCCACGGCGTGGTCGGGGTGATCCGGGCCGGAGCATCGGATCGCGCCATCGGCCTGCGCGCCGACATGGACGCGCTGCCGATCCATGAGGAAAGCGGCCTGCCGCACGCCAGCCGCAACCCCGGGGTGATGCATGCGTGCGGCCATGACGGGCACACCTCGATGCTGCTGGGGGCGGCGAAATACCTGACCCAGACGCGCAACTTCGACGGCACGGTGTATCTGATCTTCCAGCCGGCCGAGGAATTCGAGGGCGGCGCCAACGTCATGGTCAAGGACGGCCTGTTCGAGCGCTGTCCGATGCAGAAGGTGTTCGGCCTGCACAACTGGCCGGAAATGACCGCCGGCACCTTCCTGTGGCGAACCGGCCCGGTGATGGCGGCGGTCGGCTTCTTCGAGATCACTGTTACCGGCAAGGGCAGCCATGGTGCCTCGCCGCATCAAGGCATCGACCCGATCATGGTCTCGGCACAGATCATCGGCGCGCTGCAGACCATCGTATCGCGCTCGATCGAGCCGATCGAGGGCGGGGTCGTCTCGGTGGGCAGCATCGCCGGCGGCGACGCTTACAACATCCTGCCCGAACGCGTGGTGATGAAGGGCACCGCACGGTGGTACCAGCCGAAGGTCGGCGACCAGATCGAGGCCGGCATGACCCGGCTGGTTCGCGGCATTGCCGACAGCTTCGGCGCCAGCGCCGAGCTGCGGTTTTTCCGCCACGCCCCGGCGACGGTCAACGACGCGGAGGCGACGGCGCTGGCGCTGGACGCGGCCAAGGCTGTCGCCGGCGCCGATCGGGTGTGCGAGATGCGCGCCCCCACCATGGGCGGCGAGGACTTCGCCTACATGCTGAACGCCAAGCAGGGCGCCTACCTGATGCTGGGCGGCGGCCGCGGGATCGACGATGCGCTGCTGCACCACCCGAGATACGACTTCAACGACGAGATCCTGCCGGTCGGCGCGGCGTGGTGGGCCACCCTGGTCGAGCAGCAACTGGCCAAGCCGGGCTGAGCGTTTCGCTACGGTAGCGGCTGCAACACAATCTTCACGCCGACCTCGCTATCGCGCTATCTGGCCGCTGGATTAGCTGCCGTTTGCCCGCGGCCGTTGCCAATCGGGCTGCGGCGCGGTCCGTACCGGGCGCCGATCCGCGTTGCGCCTGCCGCCAGCCGCGCTACACTCCGGCGTTCTTTGTTTGCAGCGAGCACGCCTTCGATGATTGATCCCAGACTGCGCCAGATTACCGAACTGCTGACCCTCAAGGCTGACGGCATGTATGGCCTCAGTGCGGTCAACCAGCGCCAGCACGCGTTGCAGGCGTCGCAACTTGCGCAGGACAGCGGTTGCCCGGACTCGCTGGTCGCCGCCAGCCTGCTGCACGATATCGGGCATCTGGTACACGAGCTTGGCGACAACCCGGCCGAGGCCGGCATCGACGACCAGCACGAAGAGCGCGGCCACCAGTTCCTGACCGCCTGGTTCGGCCCCGAGGTCACCGAACCGGTGCGCCTGCATGTCGCCGCCAAGCGATATCTGTGCGCCACCGAAGCGGATTATTTCGCCAAGCTGTCGAAGGATTCGGTGGTCAGCCTGTCGCTTCAGGGTGGCCCGATGTCGGCCGAGGAAGTGGCCGCGTTCGATGCCCTGGCGCAGTCCGCCGATGCGGTTCAGCTTCGCCGCTTCGACGAACAGGCGAAGGTGAAGAACCGCGAAACGCAGCCGGTTCAACACTTCCTGCCGGCGGTGGCGCGCTGTCTGCGGCCGCTGAACTGATCGGCCCGACGCTACGAGCCGCGACTTGCTGAACCGCGGGTGACGTCCCGGTTCGAAACCTGCCGTGGTCGCCCTGCGGAGCGCCACTAAACATTGATACAGCGGCGGCCGCCCGGCCTAAATCGATAGCGCGCTCCGGTGCGCTTTGTGCTCCGGCTTTTCCAGGAAACGCGCGACCCCGGGCAGCGCTTTCAAGTCGGTCACCTCCTGCTCGGTGGGCAATTGCGGCCGGTCGCGCGCCACATTGACCATGCAGAGGAAGCCGAGCGGTTCATGTTCGGAGGCGCGGAATTGGTGCCAGGTCCAGGACGGGATGCTTACCAGATCGAGCGGCTTGACCGACCGGATTTCCGCCCCGACCAGACACTCGCCATGTCCGCGGAGCACCATCACCGCGTGGGCGTGCTGATGGCGTTCCAAGGTCGAGTAGCCGCCGGTCCCAACCTCGAAATAGCGCAGTTCGCAGCCCAGGCCGTCCGCGTGGAACAGCACTTGCCGTGAGACGTCCTTGAACGGAGCGCTGCCATCCTGCTTGTATGGCTGATACGCCACCCCGTCCCAGCGAAAGCCTTCGAGAGCCGGGCGGAAATTCGGTTGCTGTTCATTATCCATCGCTAAACCATGGTCGCGCCGGACCGGACGTTCAAGGCCAGTGAGCCCCCCTGGCAGGGCAAGGAAAAGTCCCGCTACTCGCGCTCTGGGGGGCCTATGGCGTTCCCGCTGCGGTCTGTTCCTTGCGCCCCCGGCACGGTCTGTTCCTCGCGCGCCCGGCGCGGCCTGTTCCTTCCGCTTCCACACGCATCAAAACCCAGCCGACACCAGCAGCGTCAGCATCGCAAGCTCGCGGCGCTAGCCGGCGTCACGCAAACACATGCGCGGCTACCGCGTCAGTGAAGCGCTCGGTCTCGGCAGTGATACGCTCGCGCGCCAGCAACAGATTGCCGCCGATCAGCAGCATCGTATCCGGGCCGTAGAAATCGAGGATTTCGCGGGTCCGATCCAAGGTCGTGCCGCCCGCCGGCACCGGCAGCGCGGCACGCATCGCATCGCCGCGGCGCGCATTGTCGGCCAACCGCCGGCAGGTCTGGCGGGAATATCCGAAGCGGCCACCGAAGCTTGGGAAAATCACCGCGTCGGCGCCGAGCAGCGGGAACAGCTTGCCGATCAGCAGTTCGGGGGCGATGCGCGCTGCCCCGCCCATACTGGGATGGGCGAGCCAGGCGAGTTCGGGGAACTCGCGCACCAGCGCCTGCAGCGTCGCGAAGCCGCAGATCATCGGCGCCACCAGCGCGCAATCCAGCCCCTGATCGAGAGCCAGCGTGGCCTGCGTGCGCAACTGGTCCAGATTGCCGCTCAGGCTGGGGACATAGCGGGTCGGGTGGCCGCTCGCCCGAGCACCCGCCGCCACCCCGGCGGCGCAGGCCCGCAGCCGTTCGGCGAAGCGCGCGTAGGACTGATCCGCAAGGCCGTGATCGTCCTTGACGAAGTCCAGCCCGCCGCGCGCCATCTGTTCGGCCAGCCCCGCCAGCGCGTGGGACGGCAGCCCTTGCGGCTTCAACGCCGACGCCGTCAGCGCGCGCCGTGGCAGCCCGAGCCGAGACCGCAGGCCGGCGATCCCGTGGCGCGGGGCGCCGAATGCCTGGATCAGCGAGTGCGGGATGGCGATGTCGGATAACACCACGTCGTCATGCAAGGAGGTGTTGCCGAACACCATGTTCAGCAATTGCCCAGCATCGTCGCCGACCGTGGCGGTCGCCAGGCCGACGCGGACCGCGAAAGCGCCATCGCCCAGGTCCTCGATCCGCTCGACCCGGCCGACGATCTCGGACAGCACGGTTTGGTCGCGGATCGCGGCGATCGGCATCTCGACGCTTTGCTCGACGGCGATAGCCTGGGCGCGGGCCTCGATGTCGGCGGGGGCGCCACGCACGTGGTAGGTGACGCTGAACCGCTCGGTCATGCGGCCGGCAGCACCAGCGCATCGACCGCGATGGCGCCGGCCGCGCCGAGCATGACGGGGTTGACGTCGATCGCCTGCAATGCGTCGCCCAGGGCCAGCGCGGCGTCCTGCAGCGCCATCAGCAGATCGACGAACGCCTCGCGCGCGGCGGGATGTTTCCAGCGCGGACTGGCGAGCACGCGTCCCAGGCTGGATGGCGCCAGGCCGGCCTCGACGAAGCCGCGGCTGACCGGCAGCGGGAACTGGACCACGTCGCGCAGTGCCTCGGCGAAGATCCCGCCCAGCCCGGCGATCAGCACCAGTCCGACGCCATCGGCGCGGCTGACGCCGGCGATCGCCTCCAGTTCGGCGCGAATCTGAGGCTGGACGATGACGCGCGGGCAGCCGACCGTGGCGCAGGCTTTGGCCACCGCGTCGGGATCGCGCAGACCGATATGCACCAGGCCGAGGTCGCTCTTGTGCGCCACCCCGTCGGCGACGCCTTTCAGCACCACCGGATAGCCCAGCCGGGTTGCCGCCGCGACCGCATCCGCGGTCGAGTTGCATTGCAGGGTGGGCACGGTGCGCACGCCGTATTCGGCCAGCAGCCGCAGGCTTTCCGGTTCGCTGAGCGGGCGCGCAGGCAGCGGGTTGGCCGGACGCCGCGATGTTTGCGCCGGAGCATCCGCCGCGGGCGTCATCAAGGCGCCGATCGCCTCCAGCAGGATGTCGGTTTCGGTGAACACGTCGATGCCATGCTCGCGGTAGGTCTGGCGTTCGGCGTCGGGCATGCCGCCCGGCGTCACCACCAGCAGCGGTTTGCCCGAGCGTTCCCGCGCCGCCGCCATCGCCGATCGGTAGGGGTCGCCCTGCCACGGGTTCATCGAATGCACCAAGGCCAGCCCGACCGAGACGCCTGGATCGCCCAGCAGTAGCGCGGGCACCTCCGCCGAACGGCGCATGCCACCGAAAATGCCCAGGTCCAGCGGGTTGCCGATGCGGGAAAACATCTTGTGCGCGTCGATCGCCGCATGGGTTTGCGGCGTCAGGGTGGCGAGCGGGACGGCCAGCGCCTCGCACCGATCGGCGATCAATGAGGCTCCGGCGCCCGAGGTCGACAGCGCGCCCAGGCGGCCGGGGCAACTGCCGTACTTGTCGAGCAACGCGGCGGCCGTCATCAGCCCTTCCAGCGTTTTCACGGTGGCCACTCCGCTGGCCGCGAACAGCGCGCGATACGCCGCATCGTCGCCCGCCAGGCGAGACGAATGCGCCACCGCGGCGGCGGCGCCGGCCGCCGACCCGCCGATCTTCAGCGCAACGACGTGTTTGCCGGCGGCGTGCGCGGCCGAGGCCAGGCGGCGGAAGCGGGGCCCGTCGTCCAGGCTGTCGATCAGCAGCGCGATCACCCGCGTCGGCGGGTGGCCGATGCCGTACTCCATGTAGTCCAGCACCGACATGTCGGCCTCGTTGCCGGCCGAGGCGAACAGTGACAGCCCGGCACCCAGCATGCTCAGCCGCCCGGCCATGGCATCGAACAGCGCGCCGCTGTGGGAAAAGATCGAGATGCCGCCCGGCTTCTGGCGCTTGGCGTGTGAGGTGTTGAATCCGACCGACAGCGGCAAGTGCGCGTTATAGATGCCGTTGCAGTTCGGCCCGACGATGCGGATGCCGTGGTCGCGGGCGAGTCGCTGCAATTCGCGCTGGCGTTGTTCGCCGCCGGCATCCAGGCTCTCGGCATAGCCCGCCGACCCGACGATCACCGCGGACAGGCCGGCTCGGGCCGCGTCGCGCACCGCCTGCACGGCGGCCTCGGCGGGGACCGCCAGGAACGCGATATCCACTGGTTCCGGCAGCGCTGCCAGGTCAGGCCAGCAGGGGATGCCGTCGATCTCGCGCAGTCGTCGGCTGATGCCGTGGATGCCGCCCTGAAAACCGGTCTCGCGCAGGTTGGTCAGCACGATGTAGCCGTGCTTGGTGGTGTCGTCCGACGCCCCGATCACCGCCACCGCGCGCGGGTGGAACAACGCGTGCAGCGCGGCCTGGGTGGTGATCTGGGCTGGCATCCGGCGGTTTCTCCGTCATGATCGCGCGGCATACTGTCCACGGCCCGCTGCCATGTCCATGCGGGCGGGGCCGGGCTAGTGTCCCGGGTCTGAAGTTCGCCAAATCGGGCGAACATCAGTCTCGCGACGCTAGCTCTTTGTTTCAGTGGCCTGCTGATCCCAAAAGTCTGCCGCATAATGCGGCGAACTTCTGGGGCGGGACACTAGGTTTGCGACCAGCTTCGAACGGAGACAACGATGACCGACCCGATCCTGTTGTCGGAAACACGCGGCCATGTCCTGGTGCTGACGATCAACCGTCCCGAGCGGATGAACGCGCTGTCGCCGGACCTGTCCGACGCCTTGATCGCGGCGTTCGTGGATGCCGGCGCCGATCCCGCCATCCGAGCCATCGTGCTGACCGCGGTGGGAGATCGCGCGTTCTGCGCCGGCGCCGACCTCAAGGCCAGGGCGCAGCAGGACGCCGAGGGCAAGCCGTTTCAGCCGTTACTGTCCCGCGTGCAGCGCTACCTGTTCGAAGTGGTGTATGAAACCGTCAAGCCGACGATCGCGGCGGTGAACGGTCCGGCGGTGGCGGGCGGCATGGAACTGGCGCTGGCCTGCGACATCCGCGTCGCCGCCGATCATGCCCGGTTCGGCCTGCCGGAGGCGAAGCGCGGCAAGGGCGCCCATTTCGCCAATGTCATGCTGCCGCGGATGATCCCGTCCGGCATCGCGTATGAGATGCTCTACCTTGGCGAGTATATCGGCGCCGAGGACGCGCGGCGCTGGGGGCTGGTGAACCGCGTGGTCGGGCGCGGCGAAGTATTGAATGAGGCGCTGCGCATGGCCGAGGCGATCTGCCGGAACGCACCGGTGTCGCTGCGCCGGATGAAGGAAACCGCGATCCGCTCCAACGGACTGCCGGTGCCCGCGGCGCTGCGGCTGAACGAGGGACTTAGTCCATACAGCAGCGAGGACCGTGTCGAGGGCATCCGCGCCTACATCGAAAAGCGTGAGCCGGTCTGGCGGGGAAAGTAATGCTTAATCACGCCATCAGGCTCAGGCCAGTTCCAGCCGCACCGCAATTGCCGCGGCGGCGATGACCGCGTTGTCGCCGCGTTCGCGGTCGATCACGTCCAGGCCGCCCTTGACCGCGTTGACCGTAACGATACCGTGCGGCAGCGACGCCTTTACCGCCTCGGTATCCACCTTTTCGGGCTGTTGTACGCCGATGGTGACCTCAACGAACATCTGCGTCTTGGGGTCGATGCCGAGCGAACGCAGCATCGACAGCGAGGAGTGGTGCAGCGCGTCCTGCACCGCGCGTAGCGCCGCCTTGGTGTAGTCGCCGCCGTGCAGATCGTTGCCGCTGCCGAGTTCCAGGATGACGCGCTTGCGTGCCATGGTGGTTGTTTCCTTACGCGATATCGAGCCACACCACCGCGGCGGCATTGGCGATCAGGGTGGCGTTGGTGCCGTCGTCAGTGGTGATCTCCAGCCCACCATCGACTACGGTGACGGTTCCGCTGCCGTGCGGCAGCACTGCCAGCACCGCGTCCTTGTCCACCCGTTCGGGATGCGGCACGCCGATGGTGACCTCCACCTGCATCTGATCCGTGTCGAGGCCGAGCGCGGCGGCAACGCTCAGTGAATTGTGCCATAGCGCGTCTCGCAGCGCGCGGACCGCCGCCTTGGTCGGTTCGGCACCCCTGATGTCGGTGCCCATGCCGATCTCCAGCACCATGCGTTTCAGCGCCATGCGGTGGTTCCCTTGCTGCGGCTTGGACCTTACCCGCGCCTCAGCACCCGGCCAAATTTGCCCCCTACGCAGGTCCGTGAAAGCATGGCGGGCAAACGTATCAGGAGGACGCGATGGACGTCGGCTTGCAGATGGTGTTTGCCAGCTATGGCTGGACCGGGGTTTCGGACGAGCAGGTCTGGGACGAGGAGATCAGGCTCGCCCGGCTGGCCGCCGACAGCGGGTTCGACGCGCTGTGGTCGGTCGAGCATCACTTCAACGATTACTCGTTTTGTCCCGACAACCTGCAACTGATGGCCTATCTTACCGCGGTCTGCCCGAACGTCGATCTCGGCACCGCCGCGGTCATCCTGCCGTGGAACGATCCGCTGCGCGTGGCGGAGCGGGCGATTATGGTCGACCTGCTCAGCAAAGGGCGGCTGCGCCTGGGCATGGGCCGCGGCCTGGCTCGGCGGGAATTCCACGCCTTCCGCGGCACGATGGATGAATCGCGCGGCCGGTTCGATGAAGCAGCGGCGATGATCGTCGATGCGCTGCGCACCGGCTTCATCGAGGGCGACGGCAAGTTCTATCCCCAGCCGCGCACGGAGCTGCGGCCGCGTCCATACAAGCCGATTGATGGACGTGTCTACGCGGTGGCGTCGTCGGACGATTCTGTCGTGTCGGCGGCAAAACTGAATGCCAGGATGGTGATGTTCGCCGATCGGCCGTGGCCGATGCGGATGCCGGCGATCCAGAAACACCGCGAGCTTACCCGCCAGATGCACGGCGGGCCGGCGCTGCCGCCGCTGCTGGCGGACTTCTGTGTCTGCACCCCGACCATGGATGGCGCCGAGGACAGGGCGCGGAAGTACATGGGCAAATTCGTCGAAAGCAACTTCTATCACTACGAGTTGCTGGGGGAGCATTTCAGCACCGTGAAGGGATACGATGCGTACGCGCAGAAGATCGCGCTGGCCAAGGAGGTCGGCATGGACGGCATCGTCTCGGCCTTCATGCAGGCGGCGGTCTGGGGCACGCCCGATCACATCCTGCGGATGTTCGAGGAACGCCGCGCCCTGGTCGGCGACTTCGAACTGGCGACGTCGTTCCGCTTCGGTGGCACGCCATACGCGCTGGCTGAGGATGGGCTGAAGCTGTACGCGAAAGAGGTTCTGCCGGTGCTGCATTCGTGGCAGCAGCCGATGGCGCAGGCGGCGGAATAAGCGCGGCGCTGACGCCGCGTGCCCGCTGCCGGGCACGTTCGTTCAGGAGAACCTAACGGACACAAGTACGCGATCCCGCAGCGCGTGAGCCTGTCCGGCCGGCGTCGATGCCAATTTGGCAATGAATTTCCTGTGCGCATGCGTTATCACCGGTAGAAATCCGGTAATGATCGGCAACGGCGTCCAACCGACACCGTCTTGCCCCGATCCGCCGCTCGGCGGGAAACTGGAACCGCCCGATGACACCGGCTGACCGCATGCAGAAGCCTCGCTACCGCTACCGCCATTTCGGCGGCTTTCGGCTGCTGCTCGCGATGCTGGTGATGTTGCAACACTTCGCCGCCGACCTGGCGCCCTTGCCGCTCGCTCGGGCGTTCGCGCCATACCCGGTCGGCGGCATCGCGGTGCTGGTGTTCTTTGCCCTGTCGGGGTTCGTCATCACCGAGGCGATCGACTGCATCTACCGGGAACGGGCTGGCGCTTTCCTCGGCAACCGGCTGTTGCGCATCGTTCCGCACTTCCTGCTGGCGGTCGCGCTGTCGATGCTGGCGCACGAGATCTTCAGGGCCACCGGCGGAGCGCGGCTGTGGCGTTCGCAGCCATCGTTTCCCGCCGACGCCTTCGCGCCGATCAATGTGGCGTTGAACTTCATCGGCATCACGCCGTTCATCGACCGCGCCATCGACTACAACTTCCTCGACATCACCTGGGCGGTCCGCGTCGAGATGGTGTTCTACCTGGTGATGGCCGGCTGCATCGCGATCGGGGCAAGATTGCCCGGCAAGAAGGGGTTCACCATCGCGGCCACCGCCGCGGCGCTGCTGCTGACGCCGTTGTTCGCTTTCGCGGTCTACGGCCGCGGCGCCAGGATGATGGAGTTCCTGCCGTATTTCGGCTTCGGCGTCGGGCTGTACTTCGCCACAATCGGCCGCCGCGCCGGCTGGCTGACGGTGGCGCTGTCGGTTCCCGCCATGCTTTGGCAATCCATCCTGCAGCAGTCCCTCGAACCGGTTGCCGGCATGCCGGCACCGTCACTGGCGGGACAGTTGATCATGCTTGGCCTGCTACTGGGCGTGCTCGGCGTGCTCGCGTTCAGCGACATCGCCCGGGGGCGCGACACCGACCGCGTGCTCGGCGGACTGACCTACCCGCTCTATTTGTATCACCAGGATGTACTGGTGCTGCTGCTGACCTTTACCGTCGGCTACAGCTACGCCGTGTTCGTCACCGGCATCCTGCTCAGCCTGCTGGTGGCGATGGCGCTCACCAGCTTGGTCGACCCGATGGTGACGCGCTACCGCGACAAGGTCCGCGGCGGCGCACTGCGCGCCGGCAAACCGGCGCGATATGCGCTGGTGCGGCACTGAACCGGGCCGCCAGCGAGGTCGGGGTAGCCGAAACCGCGATCCATACCGCGACCCGCCGATAGAAGCTTGCCGGCAGCCGCCGTCGTCCGCACAATCGCCGCCTGGGACGGCTTGCTTGTCAGGACAAACATCATGCGCATCCGCCTGCTGGCCGTTATCTGCGGCTTGGCCGCTTTATTCGCCGCCGCAGCCCCGACGCGGGCGCAGACCCTGCGGATCGCGCTGCGTGAGGACCCCGATATCCTCGACCCGACCCTGGCCGGCAGCTATGTCGGGCGCATCGTGTTCGCCGGCCTGTGCGACAAGCTGTTCGACATCGACGAAAAGCTGCGCATCGTGCCGCAACTGGCGTTGGGCTACGAATGGGCCGACCCGCGCACCCTGGTCATCCACCTGCGCCCCAACGTGAAGTTCCAGGACAACGAACCGCTCGACGCCGCTTCAGTGAAATACTCGCTGCTGCGCTACCTGACGTTTCCCGGCAGCTACCGCCGCGGCGAAATCAACATGATCGACGACATCCAGGTGGTCGATCCGCTGACCGTGCGGCTGGTGCTGAAATCGCCCTCGGCACCGTTGCTGGCGACGCTGACCGACCGCTCCGGCATGATCCTGGCGCCGAAGGCGGCCGAAACCGAGGGCAAGGATTTCGGCCTGCACCCGGTCTGCGCCGGCCCGTTCAGCTTCAAGGAACGCGTGGCGCAGGATCGCATCGTGCTGGAGCGCTTTCCCGGCTACTGGGACGCCGCCAACATCCATTTCGACCGGGTGATCTACCAGCCGATGCCCGACCCGGCGGTGCAGTTGGCCAACCTGCACACCGGCAACATCGACATTGCCGAACGCGTGCTGCCGTCCGATGTCGCCGAGGTGAAGCGTGATCCCAAGCTGCGCATCGTTACCTCGCCGGCGCTGGGCTACAACGGCATCGTCTTCAACCTGGCGAATGGCCCGCGGGCGAACACCCCGATCGGTCAGAATGCGCTGCTGCGCCAGGCGTTCGAGGCGGCGATCGATCGCCAGGCGCTGGTCGATGTGGTGTTCAACGGCATGTATAAGCCCACCGCGCAGGCGGTGTCGGCGGCCTCGCCGTTATACGTGAAGGGCATCGAACCGGCGCCGCGCGACATCGGCAAGGCCAAGGCGCTGGTCAAGCAATCGGGCGCGGCGACGCCGATCGCGGTGACCCTGCTGGTGCCGAACACGCCGGATCAGACCCAGCTCGCCGAGGTGATCCAATCCATGGTCAGTGAAGCCGGCTTCGAGGTGAAGATCAGCCCGGTCGATGTCGCGACCTTCCTGTCCGCCGGCCACCAGGGCAACTTCCAGTCCGCGCTGCTCGCCTGGTCGGGACGCCCCGACCCGGATGGCAACCTGTATGTGTTCCTGCATTCCGGCATCGGGCAGAATTACGGCCACTATGCCAGCCCGATCGTCGATGCCGCGCTCGACGCCGCCCGCACCGCCACCGACCCGGCCGCGCGGCTGGCGCAATACGCCAAGATGATGCAGCAGGAACGCCGGGATCTACCGATCATCTACCTGTATAATCCGGTCAACATTGTCGGCCTGTCGGCGAAGCTGTCCGGCTTTCGCGCGGTGCCCGATGGGTTGATCCGGCTGCAGGGACTGGCGATGCAAACCACCGCGGCGAAGTAACCGGCGGTGGGTTTCCGCCTCGGCAGCCGGCTTGCCCAGATCGTGCCGACGCTGGTCCTGGTCAGCATGCTGGTGTTCGGCCTGCAGCAGTTGATGCCGGGCGATCCGGCGCTGGCCTTGGCCGGAGAGCAGAGCGGCGATCCGCAGGTCGTAGCACAGATCCGCCAGGAGCTGTGGCTGGATCGGGCGCTGCCGCTGCAGTACCTGCACTGGGTCGGCAACCTGCTGCGGGGCAACCTTGGCTATTCCTGGCATACCCGCCAGCCGGTCGCGCAACTGATCGCACAGAAGCTGCCGGTCACCGCTCAACTGGGTGTCATGGCGTTTGTCATCGCCGTATTGATCGGCGTGCCGACCGGCGTGCTGGCGGCGGTCAAGCGCAACGGCCCGCTGGATTACCTGGCCAACGCGATCGGCCTGGCCGGCTTGTCGATGCCGACGTTCTGGCTGGGCATCATGCTGATCCTGCTGGTCTCGGTCGACCTCGGTTGGCTACCACCGTCCGGCTACGTGCCGCTGACGCAGGATTTCGGGCGGTCGCTGGCCACCACCATCATGCCGGCGTTCGTGCTGGGCAACGCCATCGCGGCGATCCTGATGCGCCACACCCGCAGCGCCATGCTGCTGACGTTGGATCAGGACTATGTCCGCACCGCGCGCGCCAAGGGGCTGCCGGAATGGCGGGTGATCCTGCGCCACGCGCTGCGCAACGCGCTGATCCCGGTGGTGACGCTGGGCGCTCTGGAGTTGGGCACTCTGCTGTCCGGCGCGGTGCTGACCGAGCAGGTGTTCTCGATCCCGGGGTTCGGCAAGATGGTGGTGGATGCGGTGTTCGACCGGGATTATCCGGTGGTGCAGGGCGTGGTGCTGGTCACCGCGTTGCTGTTCATCGTGCTGAACCTGCTGGCCGATGTGCTCTACGTGCTGATCAATCCGCGGCTGCGCCGAGCATGACGATCAGCGCGCTTGGGGTGGTGGCGCTGCCGTTGGACAGTGCAGCCCGCGGCGCGGCGCAATGACGGCTACGGCCACACCGGCGCTGCGCTCGATCGCACCCGCTGCGGCGCCGCGCACGCCCGGCAACCTCGCGGTCAGCCGCTTCCTGCGCCGCCCGGCGGCGGTCGCCGGGCTGGTGGTGATCGTGCTGTTCGTCGCCGTCGCGCTGCTGGCGCCGCTGATCGCGCCGTTCGACCCGATTGCCACATCCTGGACCGCGATCCGCAAGGCACCGTCGGCGGCGCACTGGATGGGCACCGACGAGAACGGCCGCGACGTGCTGTCGCGCGTGCTGTTCGGTGCCAGGGCCAGCCTGTTGGCCGGCGTCGTCTCCGTGCTGATCGCCGCCGGGATCGGAGTCCCCGCCGGGCTGCTGGCCGGCTTCTCCGGCGGCTGGATCGACGCCGCGCTGTCGCGGCTGGTGGATGCCATGCTGGCCTGTCCGTTCCTGATCCTGGCGATCGCCCTGACCGCGTTCCTCGGGCCGGACCTGGCTAACGCGATGATCGCCATCGGGGTGTCCACCGCGCCGCGGTTCATGCGCGTCGCGCGCGCCGCGACACTGGAGGTGGGCAGCGCGGATTACATCCAGGCGGCGCGCTCGCTGGGCGCGCGGGGGCTGCGCGTGGCGCTGCGCCATGTGGCACCCAATATCGTGCCGCCGGTCCTGGTGCAGGCGACGCTGTCGCTGGCGGCGGCGATCATCGCCGAGGCCTCGTTGTCGTTCCTCGGCCTGGGCCAGCAGCCGCCGTCGCCGTCCTGGGGCTCGATGCTGAACGCGGCGCAGCGCTTCCTGACCCAGGCGCCTTGGCTGGCGGTGTTCCCCGGGGTGGCGATTTTCCTCTGCGTGTTGTCGTTCAACCTGGTTGGCGACGGGTTGCGGGATGCGTTGGATCCGCGTGGGTCGTAGGGAAGATCTGAACAAGCCCATTTTCGGCGAGGACCAAGCGGCTGCCGTGTTCGCCCGGCGAGCCCAGACTCATCCTCCAAGATTTATCGCATGAACCGAGAGGCCCGGGCCGGAATTCGCCCTATTTGAGGCTCGGCTGAAGCACGCTGGACACAGTGCTCCTATCAGGCGTGAAGCAGCCGATGCCGAACCATGAACAGATTGGCGAGACCGCAGGTCACCCATGCCCGCTGCGTGTTCTTCGCCAACCCCGAACACCCGCTTGATCACCGCGAACGGGTGCTCAACCTTGGCGCGAACTCCGGATTTCGTGCGGTTCTTGCCGCGTTCCAGCTCATCGACCACGCCGCGGTGACGATACCGCTGGTTGGTGAAGTCCTTGGCGTTCGGCGCGTGCTCGCGGATCACCGCCGTCTATCCACGATAGGCCTGATCGCCTTACACCCGGGTCTCATCGCCATGCAGCAACTCGCCCAGCACCTTGGCGTCATGCACATTCGCGGCCGTGGTTGTCATCGAGTGGATCAGCTTGGTCTTGCTGTCCACGCCGATGTGCAGCTTCATCCCGAAATACCATTGCTGGCCCTTGCGGGTTTGATGCATCTCCGGGTCGCGCGCCTTGGCGGCGTTCTTGGTCGAACTCGGCGCGGCAATGATGGTGGCGTCGACGATCGTGCCGCCGGCCACCTTCAGCCCGCGTTCGGCAAGGTGCTGGTTCACCTGGTCGAACAGGGGTTCGCCGAGGTTGTGCCGCTCCAGCAGGTGGCGGAAGTTCAGGATGGTGGTTTCGTCGGGCACCGGTTCGCGGCCAAGGTCGATGCCGACGAAGCGCCGCATGGAGAGGGAGTCGTAGAGAGCTTCCTCAGCCGCCGGATCCGACAGGTTGAACCAATGCTGCAGGAAGTGCAGCCGCAGCATGCGTTCCAGCCCGACCGGCGGGCGGCCGTTGCCTGCCTTGGGGTAGAACGGCTCGACCAGGGCACATAGTTCGCGCCAAGGCACCACCTGGTCCACCTCGGCAAGGAACTTCGCCCGACGCGTTTGCTTGCTATGCTTGTCGAAGCTGACGCTCGCCAGGGTCTGTTGTCGCATCTCAGCCAACTCCGCTGTTGCGGCTACACTCCTATAGATCGATCCGTGACCGTGTCGAGTGGGACTTGCTGTTTCGGAGGTTCCTTAGGCTGCGGGAGGCGTTCAGCCTGGCCGGAAGGCGCAGGGCTGTTCCTTTCTGGTCAAATCGTCGCTCTGGACAATCAACCGATCGGCCCCGCATCCGTCTGCCTGACCTCGAGCCGGTAGAAGCGCCATTCGTTGCGGTCGAGGCAGACGCGGATCAGCGAAGCGGAGTTCGCGAAGAGCGGCAGCTTGGCCGGGACGGGGCATGCGGGCGGACTGTGCGGCGTTCGGCCGGTTCAAAGGAGAACTGAATTACGCCTGCCGCGATCCATCCCCTAGCGTCGGCGGTTATCCTCATGAAATCCGGGACTGGATCGGGGCGACGGTCCAGCTAGGCTGATACACTATTAGCACTAATGGTTCAGCGCTTCTTGCGCGGAGGAGTCGCCGCACGAACGTTCCTGGTCCAGCGAGATGAAGCTTCCATAACGCCTTTCGGGTCAGAGCTGGCCTTTTACCGAAATTAGGAAGTTGACTATATCGAAATCCTGAAAATGAGTGCGGCCGGTCCTTTCACAAACCTATGCTTCTTCTGGCAGAAGACTGACCTCATACTATGACGGACTCTCGCTCTGCTCGGACATAGTGTCTACCTCTTAAACAACGGCAAGTCTTCCAGCGTTGTACCGGACCGAGACTCTGACGGGTAGCCATATCGTGAGCTTCAGAACGGTGTATCATTTCCACAATAGCCGTTATCGCGCGTCCCGGCGCTCCTGAAAATCAGAGGTTGCGAGGATTGGCCGGTTCTTCGCATCGCTCAGTGCTCGCTCAAGGTATGTGATGATCCCGTCAGGCCCGTCGTCGGCATCCGCGCAAAAGCTCATTGGTTGCCCGGTATAGCCGTTCGGCCGCCCTGCCTCGTCACAATAGACCTCGTGCAAGGCAAGCAAGCCGCCCGGATGGCGAAGAACACGATAGTGCCAGGTCATGCAGGCGTTGCATCGCGTAGGGTGGCCCTGTTGCCTTTCCCGGCACGCGCCGGTTTGGATGCGGCGTCATCTGCCGCGCCGAGCCCGGCGAGGATGACCGGCGGCCGGTCGGGAAACTCGGCGACTAGCTGCAGACGTCCACCCATGGCGGTGACGTAGCTGCTCAAGGTGGAAAGCAGCAGATCACTCCGCTTTTCCAGGCGGGAGATGCTTTCCTGATTGATGCCCAGCATTTCAGCCATGCGCTCCTGAGTCAGGGCGCGGGCTTTCCGCAAGTCCTGAAGCGTCAGATATTCGTCGATCAACTGGCGGGTGCCCACCGCTATGGCCTGCTGCTCCTCCTCGGGAAGTTCATTCAGTAAGTCCTTGAATGGAATCGCCATCATCTGCCTCCTTTTTTGTCGAGCCGGGTGAGGTGGTCCGCGAAACGGGCGTCCGCCTTTGCGATCAGCTGCCGGTAAAATCGCCCGCTGCTCTGCCCTGACTTGTCGGCGGCCACAAGAAGAATGCCATTGCGCGCCGTGTCGAAGGCATAAGCCACGCGCCACACGCCATCGGCCGCATTAAAACGCAGCTCCTTCATGTTGGCGTAACGCGAGCCGTTCAGCGTGTCGGCATAGGGTCGCCGCAAATGCGGGCCGAACTGCTCCAGCAGGCCGATGAGCATGGAAACTCCTCGCCGGACCTCTGGTTCCAACGCCCGGAATTCATCGGCAAAGGCCTCATGCGCCAGAACATCCCAGTCCACCTCATCATAATGAACCAAAGACCAATATGATGTCAAGAGCATAACTTCATCCCGCCCCAATCGACGCCAGTTCCCGGCGTGTGCTCCGTATAGGCGGATGATCGTGCCACGGCGGCGCCCGGGGCGCCCCCCGCACCGCGGCGATGCCGTCCTAGCCCAACCCGATTAGACGCACCCAACCCACGCGCCTAAACAAGCCGCCAATGACCAACCCCGATCCCGATACCCTGGCCCGGCGCACCCTGCGCCGCCACCGCAGCTTCGCGACCGGTCTCCTGGCCCTTATGGCCTGCCTCACCATTGCCAGCTATTTCATCCCGCCCGGCTGGTGGAGCGGACTGCTGCAAGCCTCCGCCAAGGCGGGGTTCATCGGCGGCGTCGCCGACTGGTTCGCGGTCACCGCGCTGTTTCGCCACCCCTTGGGCATCCCCATCCCGCACACCGCCATCATCCCAAACCAGCGCCTTCGCCTGGGTCAAGCGCTCGGCCGCTTCGTCGCCACCCACGTGTTCACCAGCACCGAGGTGTCGAACGTGCTGGCCCGGCTCGACCTGCCCGGTATCGTGGCCCGCTTCCTGGCCGATCCGGCCTCGGCCCGCCCCGCCGCCGTAGCCCTGTCCGGCGTGCTGCCCCGTTTGCTGGCCACCGTCGAGGACGGACGCGCCCGCCGCATCGTGGCCCGCGTGCTGCCACGGATCGTCGGCGGTCCGGCGGCCGGCCAGGTCGTCGCCCGCGCCCTGCACAGCCTGGTCGATGGCGGCCGCCACCAGGAAGTGTTCGGCTTCGTCCTGGGCCAGTTGAAGACCACCCTCGGCGGGCGGGAGGGCGCGTTGCGCCACGCCATCGAGGAACGCGTGCGCGAACAAGGCGGCCGCCTGGTCGGCTGGGCGCTCGGCGCCTCCATCGCGCGCCGCGTGCTGGCGGTGATCAACGTCGAACTGGACAAAATGAGCCCCGACGGGTCGGAACTGCGCGCCGCGTTCGACGAATGGGTGCGGCGTGAGATCAACCGCATGGAAACCGAGCCGGAACGCGCCGCAGAGGTCGGCGCGGCGATCCGCCGGGTGGTTGCCCATGAAACCATCCAGACCTGGATCTGGGACATCTGGGCGCGCCTGCGTGCCGGGCTGGAGGCCGACATCGCCAAGCCGAACGGCCGGGTGGTGCCCTACATCCAGGACGCCCTGGGCAACCTCGGCAGCATCCTGGAAGCCGATCCGCTGGCCCGCGCTCGGCTGCAGACCGCCGCCGAGGGCCTGGTGCGCACCCTGTTGCCCACCGCCCAGGTGCGCATCGCCGACTTCATCGGCCAGGTGGTCGCGAATTGGGATAGCGCAACGATCGTCGACCGCCTGGAGCTGCGCGTCGGCAAGGACTTGCAATATATCCGCATGAACGGAACCATCGTCGGCTTCCTGATCGGCGGACTGCTATACGCGGTGCTGGACACGCTGTTCGGCCAGACCCCGTTCTAGGCACGATCGCGGCTTCGGCGGAAGGTTCACGCCGGGTGGATCATGCGACAAACACAAGCCGGGTGAATCATGCGACAAGGCAACTGAACCAAGCGGCGGAGAAATCGAGGCATGGCAAGACTTTCGGTGCTGGATCAATCGACCATCGTCGCCGACCGCTCGCCGGATGCGTCGATCCGCGAGAGCATCGCGCTGGCCCAGCATTGCGAGGCGCTGGGGTACCACCGCTACTGGTGCGCCGAACACCACAACTCGGATAGTCAGGCCGGTACCGCGCCGGAAATCCTGATCGCCGCGATCGCCGCCACCACCCAGCGCATTCGGGTCGGTTCGGCCGGCGTGATGCTGCCGCATTACTCGGCCTTGAAGGTCGCCGAACAGTTCCGCGTGCTCGATGCGATCGCGCCCGGGCGCATCGACCTGGGCGTCGGACGAGCACCCGGATCGGACGGGCTGACCGCCTATGCGCTGAACCCGAGGGCGGACACCGCGGCCGACCAGTTCCCCGCCGACATGCGCGATCTGCTGGCCTGGCTGTCGGGCCAGAAGCTGATCGAGGGCCATCCGTTCCGCGACGTCCGCGCCCAACCGGCGGGCCCGACCACGCCTGAGGTCTGGGTGCTGGGCAGCTCCGACTACGGCGCCCAGGTCGCGGCCTATTTCGGTCTGCCGTTCTGCTTCGCCCATTTCATCACCGATGGCCAGGGCGCCGAACAGGCGGTGGCAATCTACCGCCAGGGATACCGGCCGAGCGCGCGCCACGCCGCTCCGCACGCCGCATTGTGCGTCTGGGCGATGGCCGCCGAGACCCAAGGGGAAGCCGACTACCTGTTCCGCTCGCGTGAGATCTGGCGGCTGAACCGCGACCGCGGCCTGTTCACCGCGCTGGCTTCACCTGAGCAGGCAGCGAGCCACGCCTACTCGGATGCCGAGGCCGCCCGCGTTGAGCGGCTGCGCGCACGATCCTTCTACGGCACCGCCGATAATGTGGGCGCCAAATTGCGCGCGTTGGCCCAGCAGCACGAGGTCGAGGAGATCGCCATCCTCACCACCCTGCACGATCCAGCGGCCCGACGGCGGTCCTATGCCCTGCTGGCGGATCAGATGCGGTAGCTTCGTCAGGCGCCCGGCGGAGGCCGCGGTCGTTGGCGGTCCAACGCCCGGCCGGGGCGGCAAGTCCAAAGTCCGGCCCGGGCGACAAGTCCAACGGCTGGCCGGGGCGACAAGTCCAACGAACGGCCCGGGCGGCGAGTCCAGCGGCCGGCCCGGCCGGGCGACAAGTTCAACGGCTGGCCGGGGCGGCAAGTTCAACGGCCGGCCGGGTAGCAAGTCCAACCGCCGGCCGGGGGCAAGTGCAGCGTCAGGAAAGCGCTGGCCGGCCGGTCAATGGTCGGCCAGCCAGCCGGCCACGGTCAGCGCCGTGACCGGCATCGCGAACACCGCCCAATTGGCGAGACCAAGCCCGGTCAGCACCGCCGCCACCGCCACGATCAGGCCGACCCCGGCAAGGTTGCGGCTGTCTCCGAACAGGGTCTTGGCGAACGCCTTCACGCCGCCGCCCGCCGCGGCCGGGCGCGTATCAGCGGCACCAGCGCCTGGCCGCCGACCAGGAAGAACAGTTCCAGCGCCAGCAGCGTCCAATCGCCCAGCGGCCAGACGTTGCCGGCCAACGCGCCCAGCGTCCAGAACGTTCCAAACGAAACGATCATCGCGCCGACCACGAACTTGATCGTGTTTTCCGGCACCCGGCGCAGCGGTGCTCGGATCGAAAGCCCGGCCACGAACACCACCAGCAGAGCGGCCAGCGCGGCGCCGGCGTTCGACACCCAGGCCTGGCTGTGCAGGCTGAACGCCACCACCAGCAGCCAGACCTCCAGCCCCTCGAGCAGGGTGCCCTTGTAGGCGATCAGCCAGGCGGCGAACCAGTCACCCTTGCTGACGGTGGCTTGGGTGTCGCGGAATTCGGCGTCCTCGTCGTGCAACGGTTTCAGGCCGGCCTGGCGGGCGATCGCCTTGGCCAGCCAGCGCACGCCGAACAGCAGCAGGAACACGCCGATGACGAACTGGATGACATGCAGGTTCAGCCCCAGGCTGAACGCCCCTCCGGTCAACGCGGTCAGCACCGCCAGCGTGGCAAGCCCCGCCGCCGCCGCCGCCAAGGAGGCGCCCCAGCCGATGGTCAGGCTGACCGCGAGCACGATGGTGAACGCTTCCACCCACTCCACCCCGGCGGTGAGAAACAGAGGCAGCAAGGCCGGCCAATCCATGCGCTAGGATCTCCTTCGCTGCTGAAGGTCATAGCGTCAGACTTTGCAAGGTCGCAACCGTCTTGCGACACCCGAGCGCGGGCGCCACCCGAGCGGTTTGTTGGCATGGAAGTATTATCAGGGAGTTAGCGGTGCTATTATTGCCTTTTGCCAATTTATAGTTCCAATTGCAACCAAGCGATCGCGGCATCGCGCGGTCCGGGGGACAATGCATGACCGGACATCTGGATGATTTCAGCGGTGACATTCGGCGCAACTGCGACAGCGGCGCTGGGCCGATGTTGTTTGCCGACCGTGCGGCCGGGACGATAGCCCGTCAAGCCGATGGCCGAGCCGGTAAAGGCGGGCGGGTCTATTGCTGAGTGCGATGGCCGCGGCGGGTCTGATCGGTCGGCGCCTCGGCCACTTCCTCCACCGTATGCCACGGCCGCTCCGCCGCGGGGCGGAGATCGGACGGCACCTGGTTGATCGCGGGCTGTGGCGCCGGACGGGTCACGCTGGAGATCGTCGACCCGATGTCCGGACGGTTATAGATGAATCCGTAGGTTGGATAGACCGATCCGAACCGGCTGCTGTGACCGAGTTCGACGCGGACGGCCGACCAGTTGTTGGCCTCGGAGACGTCCACCACCGCGATGTTGTGCGATACCGCGCCATAGTAGCCGCGGGTCGGCCAATTGGCCTGGTCCACCCTGACCTCGCGCGGATTGACCACCGTGGTGACGACGGCGACATGGCCGAGTTGCATGCGGCTGTTGGCGCGGAAATTGAGCACGCTGCCGGATTCGGGCTGATCACCGCGGGCATAGACACCCTCGGCGTTCTTCCACCATTGCCAGGCGTTGCCGGGGACCATGATGTGGGACACCTGGCGGGCGTAGGGCACGCAGGAAATGCCGTACGAGATGGAGCCGAACGGCTCGTCGCGCAGGTTGGTGCGGTAGGACACACCGGCTGTGGAGGGCATCCGGCTGCGGATCGGGTGTCCTTGCAAGGACGCGGTCGGGCGGATCATGGCGCGGCTCGACCGGGTTTGCGCGGCGGTGGCGGAGGTGGCGAGCAGACTGAGACCGAGCGGTAAGACCGAAACCAAGAGCCATGTCTTTGTTCCTGATTTCGCCGCCCGCATTGGACTCGATCCCCCGACCACCGTAGATAGGTCTGGCGGTAACAGCAGGGTTGCAGAGGTGACAACCCGTCGCGACGGCAGAATCGGCGGCGGTATCGGATTTCGTCGTATCGGCCCTGTGGATAACGTTGAAAAATAGGGACATTGTCCTAAAAAATAGGCTTTCATGATGATTGGCCAATAAATATGGCTTAGCTTCAATCTTGCTGCACGGCGTTGGCACCGGAGTCGCGCTTCGAATCGGGAGTTGGTGCTGGTGGGTCAAGGAAGCTGGCGCGGCTTTTGGAGGGAGATCGGCGGATGGATGCGGGCATCGACCGGGTGGTACGAATCGGCGGGATGGCGATCGGCAACCGCTGCCCGTTCGTGCTGATCGCCGGACCGTGCCAGATCGAGTCGCGCTCGCACGCGCTGGAGGTGGCGCAGGCGCTGCGTGAGATCGGCGAGCGCACCGGCGTGCCGGTGATCTACAAGTCGAGCTTCGACAAGGCCAACCGCACCAGCGCGTCGGCAGAGCGCGGCATCGGCATGGCGGCCGGGCTGGGGATCCTGCGCGACGTGCGGGAGGCGACCGGGCTGCCGGTGCTGACCGACGTGCATACGGCGGATCAGTGCTCGGCGGTGGCCGAGGCGGTGGATGTGCTGCAGATCCCGGCTTTCCTGTGCCGGCAGACCGATCTTCTGCTGGCGGCGGGGGAGACCGGGCGGGTGATCAACGTCAAGAAGGGCCAGTTCCTGGCGCCGTGGGACATGGCGAACGTCGCCGCCAAGATCGCCGGCACCGGCAACCAGAACATCCTGCTGTGCGAACGGGGCGCGAGTTTCGGCTACAACACCTTGGTCAGCGACATGCGCAGCCTGCCGATCATGGCGGCGACGGGTTACCCGGTGGTGTTCGATGCCACGCACTCGGTGCAGCAGCCGGGGGGTCAGGGGACCTCATCGGGCGGTCAGCGCGAGTTCGCCCCGGTGCTGGCCCGGGCGGCGCTGGCGGTGGGGGTGGCGGCGGTGTTCATCGAGACCCATCCCGATCCGGACCGGGCGCCGTCGGACGGTCCGAACATGATCCCGCTGCGGCAGATGGAGGCTTTGGTGGCGCGGCTGGCGGCGTTCGACCGGCTGGCGAAGCAGCCGGGGTGACGGGTTGCGGCGGTCATCCCGCCGGGGTTGTTGCATTTGTCACCGTCGGCGGCTGCGTTCGGCGCTTGATGCGGCCGCGGCAGCGTTGGACCCGGGTTCCCGTTCAGCAATCCAGCCGGTAGACGCGCCGTGCCGTGCCCGCGAAGATCGCCGCCTTTTCGTCGGCCGAACAGCCGGAGGCCAGACGTTTCAGGGCGTTGAACAGGGCGGCGTAGCCGATGCCCATTTTCTCCACCGGGAAGTTGCTTTCGGCCAGGCAGCGGTTGGCGCCGAAGCGTTCGATGCAGGTCTCGACATAGGGGCGCCAGTGCGCGGCGAGTTGTTCGGATGATGGCGGTGCGTCGAGTGCGAGGTAGTCGTAGGCGGCCAGGCGCATCATCATGCCGCCCAGCTTGATGCTGACGCTCGGGCAGCTCGCCAGGTCGGTGATCGATCGCTTCCAGTCGGCGAATACTGCGTCGCGCTGGCCGGCGTAGCGGCCGTAGCCGAGCGGGCCGCCGCAGTGGCCGACGATGATGTTGCTGGCGGGAAACGCCCGCGCCAGGTCGGTGATGTCGGGCAGTTGCGGATGAAAGCACCAGGCGTCGAGCGACAGGCCGAGGGCGGACAGGCGGGCCATGCCGGCGCGAAAATCGGGGCGGAGGTACAGTCCGGGCTGGATGCCGGGGGCGCTGTTGCCGATCACCGGGTCGGCGTCGTGGCCGGCGGAGTGCCGCACGCCTCGGAAGCGGCCGCCGCCGGCTCGGATATGGGCCTCCAGCACCGGGGTGACCCAGTCGCCGGCGGTGAGGTCGGCGTAACCGACGATGCCGGCGCCGACCCGGGTCTTGGCGTAACCGCCGCTGTCGGCCATGGCGGCGATGCCGGCGACGAACTCGGTCTCGCCGACCGGGCGCATCGGTGCCGGTCCGGTGGCGCGATACATCGAGTGGCACTGCAGGAACACGCTGCCGACGATGGTGTGGCCGGTGGCGCAGTCGGCGAGGAATTCGTGCATCAGGTAGCGGAATGCCGGTACGTGCCACGATTCGCCTTGGGTTGGGGCGGTGCGGTGCCAAAGGTGGTGATGGGTGTCGATGATCGGCAGGTCGGGGTCGATGATCGGTTCGGGCGGGGCTTTCGCCAGCCAGGCGTCGCGCGGTGGGAAGATCCTGCCGAAGGAGGTTTGAGCTTGGGTTGAGGTCATTTTTCCCCCGGAAATCCAGTTGGCGGATTACCGCACGGGCACGCTCGACGCTCAAGCCGGGGTCAGTGCGCCGGCGGGGGCACGCCGGGTTGGGTATCGGTGGGAGCCGCCGCGGGCGGCGCGGTGTCGGGGGGCGGGGCGGCGTCGGGGGACGCCGTGGCGGCGGGTGGGCTGAACGGCTGGGTTGCCGGCGGGTTGGCCTGCGACGGAGCGCTGTTCGGCGGCGGCCGCAGTGCCTGCGTCTGGCGCGTGAGGTCGGTGACACAGCGGCTGAAGGTTGCGCTGATCGCCGAGGACCCGGCGAGCGAGATGGTCCACGGTGGCTCATTGCCGTCGGGGAAGGTCAGCGTCATCGACGGCGCGGCACGGAACTGCTGATCGAACGTTTGCGTGGCCGCCGGGTCGATCGACCAATCGATGCTGTTGGCGTGCCCGGTCGCCTGCTCGGTCCAGGGCGTGTTCAGGCCAAGCTGCATCACCACCGGGATCGGCGTGTTGTCCGGGATCGACCAGCCCGGCTTGGTCGCCGAGAACATCCGGTTGGCGCCGCCAATGTCGAAGCGGATCGACAGCCGGCGGTGGTCGGCGGGGTTGGTGGTGCCGACGCCGCACACCGCGCCGCCATTGGCGTTGCGGCCGCTGAACGCATCCCACGCCCCGGCATGGTAGTAGCTTTGCAACGGTGGGTCCGCCGCCGCCGATGCACACTGGGAGCCGATGGCCAGGGAAGCGGCGGCAAGTGTGATCAGGGCCAACGGTTTATAGGATCGAGACTGTTGCACGCGGCTCTCCTTTCCGGCTTGTGGGAAGGTGGGATGGCGCGCGGGCGAGGCGAACGATCCTGTTCTCAAATGAAGGTGAGATAGCGTCGGGGCGATGAATGCCAGACGCCGCGCAGCGGTGAACATCAGACGGCGCGCGGCGGTGAACATCAGATGGCGCGCGGCGATTAATATCAGACGGCGCCGTGGGCGGGAGGGTCATCGCACTTGGATTCTCTGTCGGCGCCATCTGCCGGACGCGGCGTGACCAAGAGAAGCGGTTTGAAACCGCAGATGCGCGCCAATGCAGGCAGATTGGAGTTACGCTGAAAACCGGGTTGCATGTCCTTTCCGCATCCGTGGTTCCGGCATCGTGCGCTTGCGGCAAATGCAATTGCCCTGAGCCGTGGGCGCGGCTTGGGCCGGCAACATCGGGATCAAGCGGCTTGGGCTGGCAACATCGGGGTCAAGATGATAGGCACCCGGTCCATTCACGACCGGAGACCCCAAGCCATGGCCGCGATCGCCGATATCACCGCCCGCGAGATCCTGGACAGCCGCGGCAACCCGACGATCGAGGTCGATGTGGTGCTGGATTCCGGGGCACTGGGGCGCGCGGCGGTGCCATCGGGGGCGTCCACCGGGGCGCACGAGGCGGTGGAATTGCGCGACGGCGACAAATCCCGCTACAGCGGCAAGGGGGTGCTGACCGCGGTCGGCAACGTCGAGGGCGAAATCCTCGAGGCGCTGGGTGGCATCGAGGCGACCGAACAGATCGTCATCGACAACATCATGATCGATCTGGACGGCACGCCGAACAAGGCTCGGCTCGGCGCCAATGCGATCCTTGGGGTGTCGCTTGCGGTGGCCAAGGCGGCGGCGTCGGACCAGGGGCAGCCGCTGTATCGCTATATCGGCGGCGCTTATGCCCGCACCCTGCCGGTGCCGATGATGAACATCGTCAATGGCGGCAAGCACGCCGACAATCCGATCGACATCCAGGAGTTCATGATCCAGCCGATCTCGGCGCCCACGCTGGCTGACGCGGTGCGGATGGGATCGGAGGTATTTCAGGCGCTGAAGAACGGACTGCACGACGCCGGACACAACACCAATGTCGGCGACGAGGGCGGCTTCGCGCCGAACCTGAAATCCGCCGACGAGGCGCTGGGCTTCATCGCCAAGGCGGTCGAGAAAGCCGGCTACCGGATCGGCGAGGACATCACCTTCGCGCTCGATCCGGCCTCCACCGAGTTCTTCAAGGACGGGCGCTATCATCTGGCCGGCGAGGGCAAGGTGCTGGATTCGGCCGGTATCGTCGGCTACTACGCCGACCTGGTCAGCCGTTATCCGATCGTTTCGATCGAGGATGGCTGTGCCGAGGATGATTGGGAGACCTGGAAGCTGCTGACCGAGACGCTGGGGGCCAAGGTGCAATTGGTGGGCGACGATCTGTTCGTGACCAACCCGGAACGCCTGCGCCGCGGCATCGCCCTGGGGTCGGCCAACGCCATCCTGATCAAGGTCAACCAGATCGGCACGCTGTCGGAGACGCTGGAGACGATGGAGATCGCTCAGCGCGCCGGGTGGGGCGCGGTCATGAGCCACCGTTCGGGGGAGACCGAGGACGCCACCATTGCCGACCTGGCGGTGGCGACGAATTGCGGGCAGATCAAGACCGGCAGCCTGGCGCGCAGCGACCGGACGGCAAAGTATAACCAGTTGATCCGCATCGAGCAGCAGATCGGCGACGCGGCGCGCTATGCCGGATCGACGATTTTGCGCGGGTAGGCGGCGGTCCGCGGCGATCCTGCAACGACGCGGGCATCAAGGGTTCCTAGGGGCGGTTTACTCGGCTGTCTGATGATGATGCTGGTTGGTTTACGCGAACCAAAGATTTCATATGAAAGTTCTGGGCGCCCAGGACTCTGCCTCGTGTCCTATGCAGCCGCGATGTTGTCCAGCAGGCGCACGGTTCCCAACCGCGCCGCCGCGATCAGCCGAGCGCCTGGGGTGGCGGAGTCGAGGGGTGACAGGGTCTCGCCATCGACCAGCGCCAAGTAGTCCACCGCGAAGCCCTGGCGCTGCAACGCCGCGTGGGCGTCGGCCAGCGGCGCGGGGGTCGTTTCGCCGGCGGCGAGACGCGCGGCCACGTCACGCAGTGCCGCGATCAGCATCGGTGCCTGGGTGCGCTGCTCGGCGGACAGGAAGCGGTTGCGCGACGACATCGCCAGGCCGTCGGCTTCGCGCACCGTCTCGATGCCGACGATGCGCAGTGGCAGCAGCAGGTCGGCGACCATGCGCTTCACCACCTGCACCTGTTGCCAGTCCTTTTCGCCGAAATAGGCCCGGTCGGGGCGGACCTGGCCGAACAGCTTGGCGCATACCGTGGCGACGCCGCGGAAATGTCCGGGCCTGACCGCGCCCTCCCAGTGCTGCGCCGGGCCGGTTACGGTGATGGTCGTTGCTTCATCGTGGGGATACATCGTTGTCATATCGGGTAGCCAGACCAGGGCGCAGCCCTCGGCCCGCAGGGCTTCCAGGTCGGCCGCCTCGTCGCGTGGGTAGCGGGTCAGGTCTTCGTCGGCGGCGAACTGCCGCGGATTGACGAAGATCGAGGCGACGGTCGCCGCGCCGGACGCCATCGCGGCCCGCACCAGCGCGCGATGGCCTTGGTGCAGCGCGCCCATGGTCGGCACCAGGGCCAGCGGCTCGGCGCCGCGACGCAAATCGGCGCAGGCGGCATGCAGATCGGCAAGGGTTCGAAGGACCAACATGGGCGCCAACTTGGGTGGTGTGGCGGCGGCGGGCAACAGGCCTCATGCACAGAGCACGATCGCGGCTTGGGGCGGTCGAGTTGCGTCGATCATGCGACGAAACATCGATCCGGTGCGTTGCACGGTCGGCGTGGGTGCGTCTAGGCAACAGGTGCGTTGCACGGTCGGCGTGGGGGCGCCCAGGCAACAGGTGCGTTGCACCGTCGGCGTGGGGCGCGCAGGCAACCCAGGAGGCCATGCACGATGAAACTGCACAACCAGATCGCCCTGATCACCGGCGGGTCGCGCGGCATCGGCAGAGCCACGGCGCTGCTGTTTGCACGAGAGGGCGCCGATATTGCGTTCTGCCATCTGGACGACGGCGCGAAAGCCGAGGCCACCGCGGCGGAGATCCGAGCTTTGGGGCGGCGGGCGACGCATCGGTCGGTCGATGTGGCCGACATTGCCGCCAGCCGTTCCTTCGCTACCGAAACAGCCGCCGATTTTGGTGCGATCGACATCCTGTTCAACAACGCCGGGATGAACATCCGCAAGCCGTTCGAGGCTTATAGCGAAGCCGAGTTCGACCGCATCGTCGATGTCCATCTGAAGGGCATGTTCTTCATGGCTCAGGCGGTGTATCCGGCGATGGCGGCGCGCGGCAGCGGCTGCATTATCAACGTCGCCTCGCAGCGCGGGCTGAAGGGGGCGATCAATTCGGCGCCCTACTCGGCTGCCAAGGCCGCGATCATGGGGCTGACCCGGGCGCTGGCGTGGGAGGCAACGCCGAAGGGGGTTCGGGTGAATGCGATCGCGCCGGGGCCGATCGACACCGATCTGACCGCGACAATGGACCCGGCGGATCGACAGGCATTCATTGATGCGTTGCCCGCTGGTCGGTTCGGCCGGCCGGAGGAAATCGCCGCGACCGCGTTGTTGCTGGCTGGGCCGGAGGGCGGCTTCTTTGTCGGCGCGACACTGTCGCCGAACGGTGGGGATGTGATGCACTGAGGGCTCGTTCAGCGCGGTCGGGCTCTTTCAGCGCGGTCGGGCTCGTTCAGCGGTGTCCTGGCGCAGACGCGGCAGCGACCTTCGGCGATGGGATAATCCGCCGAAGGTCGCCGCCGTTTGGGCGTAGAAGATCAGTTGCGTTATCGAACGGACTTCCGCCGCGCCTTGGGTGGGCGCGGCGCGCCCTGGATCATCAACTAGAGCACGGTGCGGCTTCGGCCAGTGATCGCGTGATAGATCACCAGCACCACGATCGAGCCGACCACGGCGACGACCAGGCTGTAGATGTTGAGCCCGGTGACCGGTGCCGCTCCGAGCAGCGAGAACAGGAAGCCGCCGACGATGGCCCCGACGACGCCGAGCACGATGTCGAGCAGCAAGCCCTCGCCGGAAGAATTGACGATCTTGCTGCCGATGAAGCCGGCGATCAGTCCCAGTATTAGCCAAGCAACGATAGACATGGTTTCCCTCCTGGTTGACGGCGGCGCGGACCCTGTGGCTACCCACGCCGCGATTAAGGCCGATACGAAGTAATGTCACAACGCCGGTTAATCGAGCGTTGCATGCGGCGCTAACTCTGCGCAATGGTACAGGTTCGGCTGTTAAATCAAATAGAAAGCGGCGATCGGGGCGATGTTGGGGTAGTTCAAAATCACTATGCGACCATGACATTCCGCATGGTATCGATCAGCGGGCCCGGGTTCGGCTTTGCTTTGACTTGGGTTTTTCCTGTGCGCCAAGACCTCGCTCGCGCGCCCAGACGACGAGGGCACTGCGCTTTTGCACGCCGAGCGCGCGGTAGATCGCGGACACGTGATTGCGCACGGTGTTCCGACTGATGCCGATGCGGGCGGCGATCAGGTCATCGGACAGACCCTGGGCCACCAGCCCCAGCACCTCGCGCGCCCGCGGCGTCAGGTCGCTGACCTTTGGACCGGGGCTGTCGGCTGCGCCGTGCCGGGTCAGGCTGGCGAGTTTCTCGACGATCTTCTGGCCGAACCAGGAGGTGTCCTGCATCACCGCCTCGATCGCGGCCAGCAGCTCGGCCTCGGTCTGCTTGCGTTCGGTGATGTCGAGCATGACGGTCAGCACGCAGTGTTCGGCGCCGATGGCGACGGTCTCGGCCGAGAGCAGGAAGTCGGCGGTGCGGCCGTCCTTCATCCGGCAGCTTATATCGGTGGGGCGCAGGTGGCCGGTCTGCTGGATCAGGCCGACCAATTCGTCGCGTGCCGCGCCGCTGCCCCACAGGCGGAGTTCGGCTTCACCGCGACCGAGGATTTCCTCGCGCCGCCAGCCGGTGGCGGCGGTGAAGGCGTCATTGACGTCGAGCAGGCGCATGCTGTCGCGGGCGATGATCGCCATTGGGCCGGGCGCCATGCGGAAGGCGACCGAGAACCGGTGCTCGCTCTGGCGCAGTGCGTCTTCCGCCTGCTTGCGCGGGTGCAGGTCGGCGAAGGTGAACAGCATGCAGGCCTCGTCGCCGATCTGCAGCGGCTGACCGGCGACGATCACCATCTTCGAGGCGCCGTTGGCGACGCGCAGGTGGCCTTCCATCTGCGGAATGGTGCTGCCGGCGTGCAGACGCTCGATCGCCAGCTCGCGCCGCAGGGCGCCTTCCAGCACGTCGATTTCATGCACGGAACGACCGATCAGGGCGTCTTGCGGATAGCCGGTCAGTTCCAGGAAACCCTGGTTGACCTTGACGTAGCGCATGTCCGACAGGCGGGCGATGATGGCTGGGGCGGGATTGGCCTGGAATGCGCGCTCGAAACGATCTTCCGCGTCGAACTGCGCGGTTTCGTCGTCGATGATCAGTGCCAGGCAGTCGGGGCGTTGTCGCGGATCGGTCAGCACCAGGCTGCGGATGCGGTGAACGCCATGGCGTTGCTGGTTTGCGGGTTGGTTTGCGGGGCGGATCACCTCGACCACCAGGTCGGTGAAGGTTTCGCCGGCGAGGACGCGGTGCATCGGATACTCATCCGCCGATAGCAACTGGCGGTCGCGGTAGCGCAGTTCGAAGCGTGCCTGGTAGCCGGCGATGGTGCCGCCCAGTTCGCTGACCGAGTGGACGGCGTGCATGTCGAGCGCGGCCTGGTTGGCCCATGCGATGGTCTGATCGGGGTTGACGATGATGACACCCTCGGGCAGCGCGGCGATGATCTGTTGCAGCGGTGTCCGGTCGGTCGGGGATTGCGGCATGCTGTTTGCCATCGGCGGATAACGCGGCGACAGCGTGTTGCGTCGCGCCAGCCTGCGGACAGTTGAGCGTTGCGCGGGAACATTCCGCTTCGAACGAAGCTGCGATAGAACGCCGCATGTCGTTCGCTGAGCCTCGTGCCAATCCGGTGCTGTTTGGTCACGCCGCCGCCGAGGCGGAGATCGGGGATGCCATCCGCACCGGGCGGATGCACCATGCCTGGCTGATCACCGGGCCCGAGGGGGTGGGCAAGGCGACCCTGGCGTATCGCTTCGCTCGGCGGCTGCTGGCCGGGGTGCCGGCGGCGGACTCGCTGGCGTTGGAGGCGGACGACCCGGTGTTTCGCCGGGTGGCGGCGCATGCGCATGCCGACCTGCTGACCGTGGAACGCGTGTTCAATGACAGGACGCGGCGGATGAAGACGCAAATCGCGGTGGAGGATGTGCGCAAGATCAACGGCTTCATGTCGCTGACTCCAGCCGAGGGTGGCTGGCGGGTGGTGGTTGTCGATGGTGCCGAGGAGCTGAACCAGGCCTCGGCCAACGCGCTGTTGAAAATCCTGGAGGAGCCGCCGCCGCGGGCGATGCTGCTGCTGGTGTGTTCGGCGCCCGGGCGGTTGCTGCCGACGATCCGCAGCCGCTGTCGCCGACTGCGGCTGACGCCGCTGGCGGATGACGAGATGGCGGCGTTGCTGGCCGAGCAGTTGCCCGGGCTGGGCGCGGATCAGCGGGGGCGGCTGGTGACATTGGCCGAGGGCTCGCCGGGACGGGCGATCATGTTGGTGGAGGCGGAGGGGCTGAAGATCGCCGCGCTGGTGGACCGACTGCTGGCCGACCTGCCGGGGGTGCCGGTGTCTCGCGGCTACGAGATCGCCGATGTGCTGGGGCGCAGCGAGACCGGGTTTTCCACCTTCATGGACCTGCTGCGCGCGGCGCTGGCGGCGGCGGTGCGGGAGGCGGTGCGGGGGCGGGCCGATCCGGAACAGCAGCGGCTGGTCGGGCTGCGCTCGCTGGACGCGTGGGGCGAGCTTTGGCAGGCCCTGTGCAGGCTGCAGGACGAAACCGAGCGGTTTGCGCTGGACAAGCGCCAGGCGATCGTGGCCGGCATCGGTCTGTTGCGCGGATCGGCCTGAGCGGGGTCAGGCGGGGCCGCTGGTGGCAAGCGGTGTGGCGCTTGCGCCGGGATGGGCGGGCGCGGCACAGTGATGCGATGTCGATCCCGGTTCAAGTTCGCCGCCTGCCGCATGCCGAGGGGTTGCCGCTGCCGTCCTATGCCTCGGCCGGGGCTGCCGGCATGGACCTGATCGCCGCGGTGCAGGACCCGGTGACCGTCGGTCCGGGCCAGCGGGTGCTGATCCCGACTGGACTGACCATTGCGTTGCCCGCGGGCTACGAGTTGCAGATCCGGCCTCGGTCGGGTCTGGCGCTGCGCCATGGCATCACGCTGCCGAACACGCCGGGCACCATCGACGAGGATTATCGCGGCGAGATCGCGGTCATCCTGCTGAATACCGGGGCCGAGGCGTTCGTGGTCGAGCGTGGTGCGCGGATTGCCCAGGCGGTGCTGGCGCCGGTCAGTCGCGCGGGGTGGCGCGAGGTGGATGCGTTGGACGGGACCGAGCGTGGCGCGGGCGGCTTCGGCAGCACCGGGAGCCGGTTCGCTTAGCGTGTCTGGTTCGGCGGTGGCGAATCGGGCCGCAAGCATTATCACGATTAGTTGAACACAGATTTCTGTGTGATTTGTCATCTGTTGCTGTAAGGTAAGTGTCTCGGCACCGCAAGGACGGTGCCTCTGGCGGGAAACGAAGATGGCGACATATGTGGCCGAGACCGAACTGGTCGATCCTCAAGCGTTCCAAGCGCCGGTCGCACGGCCGAACCTCGCGGCGGAATTCCGCGGCACCGCGGATACCGACGGGTCGGCGGCGAGAGGCATTCTGATCGCGGTGTCGCTGTCGCTGCCGTTCTGGGTGTTGGTCGGGTTCGCGATCTATCTGCTGGCGTAGGCGCCGGAGCATCGTCCGGTAAGCGCAATATCGTCCGATTCCGCGGATTCCATTGCGTAGTCCGATAGACTGGCTTCGCCGGCCGGAAGTATTTTCAGGCGATGGCGGAAACGGATTAATTGCTGGTTGTAAGCGGTGTGTGGTTGCTGGCTTTGTGCCGGTGATGGGTCACAGGATTTTTCTGACTTCGAGTCGCTTGCACGGCTGGACGGTGATCCGTCGGTGCCGGTTTGACGTTTCGGCGCGGAGCGTTTCGTGGTCCTTGCGGGCGCTTGGCGTTGCGCTGCTGGGTGTTGTGCTGGTTGGCCTGGGGGTGCCCCCCGGTTGGGCGCGGCCAGCCGCATCGGTTCCGACACGGCATTCGGTCGCCGCGCTGAGGACCCTGGGTACGGCTTTGCCGACCCTGGGGACGGCGTTGCCGCCCGGGGTTACCGACCACTTCTTCCTGTCGAGCGATGGGGTCCGGCTGCACTACCTGGAGGCGGGACCGTCCGGCGGCCACACTTTGGTGTTCGTGCCCGGCTGGACCATGCCGGCGTGGATCTGGATGCCGCAGATCGTGGCGTTTTCCCGGCGTTATCATGTCGTGGCGTTCGACCCGCGCGGGCAGGGCGATTCCGCGGTGCCGGCAACCGGATACGAGCCGCGGCGGCGCGGGCGCGACGTGGCCGAACTGATCCAGCACCTCGATGCGGCGCCCGTGGTGGTGGTGGGCTGGTCGCTCGGGGTGCTGGATACGCTGGCCTCGATCCATGTCGCCGGCGACCGCTGGCTGGCTGGTCTTGTGCTGGTCGATAACTCGGTGGGCGAGGAGCCGCCGCCGGCGCCGTATCGGCCGGGACCGCCGCGCCGCGGGCCACCGCCGAACCATGCGGCGGCGATGGCGGCGTTCGTGCGGGCGATGTTTCATCACCCGCCGCCGGCGGCCTATCTGGACCGGCTGACGCAGGACGCCTTGCACACGCCGGAGACCGCCAGCCGGCTGTTGCTGGCCTACCCGGTGCCGCGGTCGTACTGGCGCGAGGCGGTCTATGCCACCAAGGTGCCGTTGTTGTACGTGATCCGGCCGCGCTGGGTTGCGCAGGGGGAGAACCTTGTGCGACACCGCGCCGATACCGAGATGGACGTATTCGATGACGCCGGGCACGCCTTGTTCGTCGACGAACCGGCGCGTTTCAACCGTGTGATGGAGCGGTTCCTGCAGCGGTCGGTCTGGCCGTGAACCTTGTCGCGCTGTTTTTGGTCTCGCTCGCCACTGTCGGGTATGAGACGGCGCTGACGCGGTATTTCGCCATCGCGAAATGGTCCGAGTATGGCTACTGGGTGATTTCCATCGTGATGGTCGGCTTCGCGCTGAGCGGCGTGGTGCTGGCGTTGTGGCGCGACGCGTTGGCCCGGCGCGCGGCGGGGCTGCTGGCGGGGTTGCCGGCGGTGTTGGTGCTGGCGGCGGCGGCGGGTTACCATTTCACCACAACGAACCCGTTCAACCCGTTGCAATTGCAGAATTCCACGACCTGGGTCCAACAGATCTGGAACATCGGCCTGTACTATGCCGCGCTGCTGCCGTTCTTCTTCCTGGCCGGCTTGTTCATCAGTCTGTGTTTCGTGCGCCATGCCGATCGCATCGGGCGCGTCTATGCGTCCGACCTGACCGGTGCCGGCGCCGGGGCGGCCAGCATGCTGGGGGCGATGTACCTGGTGGGCGGGTTTGCCCTGGTGCCGTTGCTGCTGTTGCCGCTGGCGCTGGCGGCGGGGTTCGCCGGTGCGCCGTATCGGGCGAAAGCGTTGCTGGCGGCGGTTTTGGCGTTCGGCGCGGCGGAGGCGGTGCTGTTGTTGGACGACCATGCGACTTATAATGATTTCAAGGCGATCTACGCTCCGCTGCATACCCCAAATGCGAAGATCGTTGCCTCGGTGAACAGCCCGCGAGGCGATTACGCGTTGCTCGACGACTTTACCGAACGGCTGGACACCGATATCTCCAATAACGCCGCCATGCTGGGGGTCGAGGGACCACCACGCAGTTTCGGGCTGTATCGTGACGGCAATCGGATCGCCGCGCTGCCGCGGCGGCAGCCGATCCGGTCGGACTACGCGGCGGCGGCGCTGGACGCGCTGCCGTACCAGTTGGCGCCGCATGCCAAGGTTTTGCTGGCGGGCGGGTCCGGCGGGTTCCGCGTCGCCGAGGCTTTGCGCCTGGGTGCCGCGCAGGTGCGCGTGCTGGAGCCGGAGCCGGAACTGCTGCGCATCACGCGGCACGGGTTGGGTCCGGTGATGCCGCTGCAGGCATCGCCGAATGTCCGCGTGGCCGGGTCGGCGCCGCTGGCCGGCACGGCGGGCGGGCGCTACGACGTGATCGATGTCTCGGCGGACTTCCTGGATGCGGCGGAGACCAACGCGACGGCGTTCAGCCGCGAGGCCTTGGTGTCCTACCTGCGCGCGCTGGCGCCGGGGGGGATGGTGTCGATCCCGGTCTCGATCCGCGATTTCCCGGTCTATGCGCTGCGCATGCTGGCCACGGTGCGGGCCGCGCTGCTGGCCTCCGGGATTGGCGATCCGGCGGCGCACGTCGTGGTGTATCGGTCGGCGTGGGATGTCCGCATCCTGGTATCGCACGACGGTTGGAGCGCGGCGCGGATCGCCGCGGCACGCACGTTCTGCGATGACCGCTCGTTCGACATGTCATGGTATCCTGGCCTGGATGTAGCCCAGGCCCGGAACAACATTTACAATGACTTACCGGCGGTCTCTTTCGACAAGGGTGAAGTGGAATCGGGCGGACCGGACGATGCGATCGCCGACGAGGCGCAGGCGGTCTTGTCCGGCCAGGCCTCGCCGTCGGGGCAGCAGTTCAACCTGGCGCCGATCACGCTGGACCGGCCGTTCTTTTATGCCGCGCTGCGGCTGGACCGCATCGGCACGATCCTGAAGCGGCTGGAGATCCTGCCGCAGACCGAGGTGGGCGCGCTGGTCAACCTGGCGGTGCTGGCGCAGGCGGTGGTGATCGCGGGGCTGGTGTTGCTGGTGCCGCTGGCGGCGCCGCAGCGAATCCGAGCGGCGAGCGCCGGGCTGGTTCGGGCTGTGCTGTATTTTCCGGCGCTGGCGTTGGGATTCCTGTTCATCGAGATCTACCTGATCGAGAAGGCCAGTTTCTGGCTGGGCGATCGGACCGACGGATTCGCCGTGGTGCTGACCGGCATGCTGGTGTTTTCCGGCCTGGGCAGCCTGTTGTCGGAGCGCTTCATCGACCGCGAGATGCACGCGATGGTGATCGTGGCAGCGGTGGTGTTGGCGTGGTGCGCGGCGGTGCTGGCGTTGCTGCAGCCGTTGATGCTGGCTACGCTGAACTTGCCGCTGGTGCTGCGGTCGGGGTTGTTGCTGGGGCTGATCGCGCCGGTATCCGTGGCTCTGGGGTTGCCGTTTCCTTTGGGGCTGAACCAGGTGGGGTCGGGCGGGTTGTTGCCTTGGGCGTGGGGGTTGAACGGAGCGTTTTCCGTGGTTGCCACGCCGCTGGCTAATCTGATTGCGCGTTCGGCCGGGTTCAGCAGGGTTCTGCTTTGCGCCGCGGCGCTTTATGCCATCGCGCTGGTGGCGTTTCCGGCGATGAGGAAGAGGTCGGTTTGGCACGATATCGCAGCACCATCACCCGCCGCGGAGTGATCTCCGCCGCCGCTTCGGCCGCGGTGTTGCCGGTCGGCGTCGGGCGCGCGGCGCCGGTCTGGACGCGCGCGGCATACGAGCAGGCAATGCGTCAGTCCGGGCGCCCGGTGAGCCTGACCGATAGCCAGTTCGAGGCCATCCAGGCGCGCAAGCCGGCGGCGTTGCAGCGGATCACGGGGTATCTGAAGGATCACCTGGGGTCGGCCGATCCGGCGGTGATGGCGGCGTTCGAGGCGGTGCCGCGGGAATATTACCACTACGACTATCCCGACCATCGGGCGACGCCGGGCGATGCCTACGAGGAGAACCCCAAGCCGTGGGCGCTGGGCTACGGGTCGGCGCTGTCGGACTATCTGGGGCAGGCCTACATGACCCAGGTGTGCAAGCCGAAGCCCGGCGACATCACGCTGGAGATCGGCACCGGCAGCGGGTTCCAGAGCAGCTTGCTGTCGCGCATCGTGCAGACCGCCTACTCGATCGAGATCATCGAGCCGTTGGGCAAGGCGGTGGGCAAGATTTTTGCTCCGCTGGGGTATAGCAACGTCCATACCCGGGTGGGCGACGGGTATTATGGTTGGCCGGAGGTTGGGGGCGGGTTCGACACCATCATCGTGACTTGCGCGGCGACATTCGCGCCGCCTGATCTGTTCAAGCAGTTGAAGGCTGGCGGGCGGCTGGTGATCCCGATCGGGCAGCCGTTCAAGCGTGGCCAGGTGCTGTATGTCTACAGCAAGGATGCGGCCGGCAAGATCCACTCGCGGCGGGATATTGGGGTGTTTTTCATTCCGATGACCGGGGCGATCGCGAAGTCCGCGCCGGTGCGGCCGGAGACGGTTTCGGATCGTCCGGCGGCCGATGCGGCGACCAAGCCGGCGGAGGACAGACCAGCGGATAAACCGGCGCCGGATGCCGCAAAGCCCGCGTCTGAATAGACCGCGCGACTGCAAGACGCGGCCACCGGGTGCCAGCGGGTGCCTAGCAAGGCAGGAGGGTCTGCTTTGTTGAGACCGGAAGCGTTGAGACATGCATCGGCCAAGTGGGTGGATCAGCCGGTGTTGTATTGTGGAGAATTCAAAAAATACGCCCGGTCCGTCGGGTGGAGGGTCATCCAAGGAATTGTCCGAACAGGCTATCCGCGGCCTCGCGCGCGGCTTGCGGGGCGGTGACGGTTACGCAAATGGCGTCGGGTTGCTGATCCACATGGAATGTGAGGAAGCCGCAGCATATTTGCTCCTGTTCGACCATCTGGCGCACTACGGCAGCGGCCTCGGGCGCAGAGTGAAAGCGGAGCACCAAACGTCGCGGCAATGCCGCCGCAACGATTGGCGCGTCAGGTTTTCAATCCACGCGATGCGGCTTTGATATTCGCCTGTGACGAGGCAGCAAGCGACCGGTGGCTGCGCGGGGGCGGTCATGCCGCGCGGCTACTCAGCCGCCACGCCGAGCGGCGCAGCTTGCGCGCAGCGAAGTTCGGTGCGCGCCTGACTGACGATCTGCCAACCGCCCCACAGGCCAAGGCCGCCCATGCTTGCGGCGACGATGACATCCGGCCAGCCGGTGCCGGTGCCGAATACTCCCATCGCGGCCAGCATTACGCCGAGATTGCCGATGGCATCATTGCGCGAGCAAACCCAGACCGAGCGCATGTTTGCGTCGCCGGTGCGGAACCGGTAGAGCATAAATGCCACCGCTCCGTTTGCGATCATCGCGGCGACACCGACCGCGCCCATGACTTCGGCTTGTGGCACGGTGCCGTAAATGGCGTGCCATGCTGTGTTGCCGAGCACCCAGAGAGCGAAGGCCAGCATGGTGCCGCCCTTGGCGATGGCCGCGCGGGCGCGCCACCTGAGCGCCAGCCCGGCGACGCCGAGGCTGATGGCGTAGTTCGCGGAGTCACCGAAGAAGTCCAACGCGTCGGCTTGTAGCGTGGCGGAGCCAACGGCAGCGCCAGCCACGATTTCGAGCACGAAGAACCCGGCATTGATGAACAGCGCGACCCACAGGGCCCGCCGCCATCGGGGACCGTTCAGCGACCCGAACGGGGCGGCGGCGGGGCAGTTGGGGTCGTGGCAGCAGGCCATCTAAAGCGCCTCGGCAAATTGCGATGGCTGATGATATAAACCTTGTAGTCGCTACAGGGTCAAGGAAGCGTCATGAACATCGGCGAATCGGCCCGGGCAGCGGATACGAAGACCGAAACCGTCCGCTATTATGAACGCATCGGCCTGTTGTCGCCGCCGCTGCGCACGGCGGGGAACTACCGCGACTATTCGATCGCGCATGTCAGCCGTCTGAGCTTTATCCGCCGCGCCCGCGATCTTGGTTTTTCCATCGAGCAAATCCGGACGCTGCTCGATCTTGCCGACCGAAAGGCGCAATCTTGCGAAGCCGTTGACGTGATCGCGCGCTCGCATCTTGCGGAGGTGAAGCGGAAGCTGACTGACCTTGCCGCGTTGCGCCGGGAACTGGATGCTCTGATCGGGCAATGCCGTCACGGCACGATCGCGGAATGCCGAATTTTGGAAGCGCTTGCGCCATAGATGAACTCACGGCGTTTGGGCTGTTCCTGGCGAAGGGGGGCGGAGTCTTGATACCGGCTACCCCGACCTAGGGTGCGTTTTACAAGGCCTCCGTCATGTCTGGATGTTCCTGAACCCCGAGGGCCTCGGAAACCTGCCGGATGATGCCGTCACGCTTGTCACGGACAAACTGGGGCGGTTTCACGCGGCACTATCGTCATGGAACTCAGCAGCGAACCAGCTACCGAGGCTTTAGTCATCGATGTCGAGATCAGGTTCGCGGGCCGGCGGTTCTGTCTGACCTCGAAAAGATGACCCTTACGCTTGACGATCTTCGCGGCGTCCGGTTCGCGGGGACAAGTCTTTACGCGCTTTCCGCCGAGGCTGTTTGATCCCGTGTATCGCTTGAAGCAGTTGCGGGAAATCGCCGACATGGTTGGCGTCGGGGTCAATCGCAGAACTGTCTGGATCGTGAGGAAGCGTGGCGTCTCCTCAGGCGGTGACCATGGGCGATGCAAATCGCGCCAGCATCTCGGACACTCTTGAGGCGGGCTGCGGAGCGCTGAACAGGAAGCCCTGCATCGCGTCACAGCCTTCGGCACAAACGATGGCGTCCTGCTCTGCCGTCTCGACCCCCTCGGCGGCCACCGACATTCCGAGCCCGCGGCCAAGCACGACGATCGCTTGCACGATCACGCGGGCGCCCGGGTCGGCGCCAAGATCCATGATGAAGGATTTGTCGATCTTGATCCGGTCGAACGGGAAACACCGCAAATAGCCGATCGAGGAATACCCGGTGCCAAAATCGTCCAGCGCGAAGCGAAGTCCGAGGCCGCGCAATTCCCGCATCATCGCGGTGGTGCTCGAGGTTTGGCGCAGCAGGACGGTTTCGGTGATTTCCAGCTCCAGCCGGTGGGCCGGCAGCCCGGAGATCGCCAGCGCGCGTTTGATCGCCGGCACCACGCTGCCGTCGTCGAACTGCATGGGCGAGAGGTTGACCGCCACGGGAACCTCGGACGTCCACCCGGCGGCCTGGACACAGGCTTCCCGCAGCACCCAGTCGCCCAAGCGGGCGATCATGCCGGTTTCCTCACAGAGCGGGATGAACTCGGCCGGTGCGAGCAGCCCGCGCACCGGATGGCGCCAGCGCAGCAATGCCTCGAGACCGATCAATTCGCGGGTTCGGGCGCGGATGATCGGCTGGAAGAAGAGTTCGAACTCACGATTTGCCAGGGCGCGCCGTAGATCGCTTTCCAGATCGTGCCGTCGTTTGGCTTCCAATTGCATATTTGGTGCGAAGAAGCAATATGTGCCTCGGCCCGCTGCCTTGGCGCGATATAGCGCCTGGTCCGCGGACTTCAGCAACAGCCCCAGTTCGTCGTCATCGGTGGGCGCCCAAACGATGCCGATACTGGTGCCGATGGTGAGCACATCGTTACCGAATGGATAGGGGCGGCCGATTGCCTCGATCAGGCGCTGCGCCAGCAGCGCCGCGTCATCCGGTTGGACCGCGGCGTTTTGCAGCACCGCGAACTCATCGCCGCCAAGCCGGACCACGACATCCTCGGGGCGGGTGTTGGCGCGCAACCGATCGGCCACCGCGCATAGCAGGGCGTCACCGGCGGGGTGGCCGAAGCGGTCATTGACATGCTTGAACCCGTCAAGATCGAGGCACAGCACGGCGACCGGCCCCTTGCCGCGCCGACGATCGGGATTGCGGTCCAGGTATTCCCGCAGCAGGACACGGTTCGGCAGTCCGGTCAGCGCGTCGTGCCGAGCGGTGTAGGCCAGCCGCTCCTCCGCCCTTCGCCGTTCGGTGATGTCCTCATGGGTTGCAACCCAACCCTTGTCGGGCATTGGCCGATGATGAATCGATATGATCTTGCCGTTCTTCAGCGTGACGATGCTGTCGCTTTTGCCGCTGCCGACTTGGACCCTGTCGCGCCATGCCAAATACTCCGCTTGCGTCATTTCGGGACACGATCCGGCGGCGTAGCGAAGGTCGACGATCTCTCGCAGTGTCATGCCGGGCCGGACGTGTTCGACGGCGAGGCCGTAGATCTCAGCGTAGCTTCGGTTCGCCAGGATCAGCCGCTGCTGGCCGTCGAAGAAGCAGACACCCTGAGAGATATTGTTCAGCGCCACATCGAAGCGCTGGGTCATGATCAGCGTGTCGAGGGCGCCTTCAGGGTAAACTGTCACCGCGCTCTAGCTCTTCGTTTGAGCGAACGACTGTATCAGCCTGACTTTCCCGTCAGGTTGATGTTGCTCTCGTTCGGCGTTCTGCCGAAGCAGATCGGGTCCGTCCATGGCAGCTCCGTCTTCACTCCGGCGTGCGGCCATCAGAGTGGTTTCGCGTCGCGATCGATTAATCGCATTGGTTTCTTAAGATAGGGTTAAAGCGGTGCGCGGTTCGGGCGGGCGGCGAACAACGGGCGTCTGGGTCGCGGCGGCGGATCGTGGCAGGGTTGCGGTTCCGTCCATTCAAGGAGCCGCCATGAAGATCACCCGCCTGCGCACCGAGGTCGTGCATCTGCCGATCGATCCGCCGATCCTGACCGCGATCCTCGGGTCGATCCGCTCCGCCGACTGTGTCCTGACATTCCTCGACACCGACCAGGGCATCACCGGCGAAGGATTGGTGTTCTCGATCAACAACCGCCGACTGAGCGTGATCCTTGAGATGGTCCGCCAACTCGAGGACCTGGTCGTCGGCCTCGACCCGCGGATGGGCGGGGCGGTCAACGCCAAGGCCTGGGGCGAGCTGAACTTCCTTGGCTACGAGGGGGTTTCGATCGTCGGTCTGGCGGCGGTGGACAACGCGCTGTGGGACCTGCGCGGCAAGGCCGCCGGGCTGAACGTTGCGCATCTGATCGGGGCCTGCCGGAGCGCGGTGCCGACCTATGCCAGCGGCGGGCTGTGGCTGGATGCCTCGATCGATGCGCTGCAGGCGCAGGCGCGCGGCTTCGTCGAGCGGGGATTCCGGGCGATAAAGACTCGCGTGGGACCGATGGAGCCGGAGCGCATGGTGGCCAGGGTGGCGGCGGTGCGCGAGGCGGTCGGGCCGGACATCGCGCTGATGGTCGATGCCAACCAGCAGATGAGCGTGAAGCAGGCGATCCGCATCGGGCGCATGATGGAGGGACTGGACCTGACCTGGTTCGAGGAGCCGGTGATCTGCCACGACCATGCCGGCGAGGCTGAGATCCGGGCGGCGCTGGATACGCCGATCGCCTCGGGTGAAACGGTCTATACCCATCGCGGCGTGCTAGCGATGCTGCAGGCCGGGGCCGCGGACGTGGTGATGCCGGATTTGCAGCGCATGGGCGGGGCGACGGAGTTCCTCAAGGCCGGGCATCTGTGCGAGGCGTTTCATGTGCCGTGCGCATCGCATCTGTTTTCGGAGATGAGCCTGCCGTTGCTGGCCTCGCTGCCCGGCGGATATTATCTGGAGCACATGCCGTGGTTCGAGAAGATCTATCGTGAGCGGATCGAACTCGACGCCGAGGGGCGGGCCATCGTGCCGGACCGTCCGGGCTGGGGGTTCAGCTTCGACCCCGAGGCGATCCGTCGCTTCGCGGCCTGAAACGGTGGGTGCGGTTGCCGGACGTCGCCGGCATGATTAGCGTCTGGGTTTCGGTATCGGGTCGCGGGCCAGCAGGATCATGAGCAAGCATGTCGTGGCGACGGTCGCCGAGGTTCCTCCGGGCCAGCGCAAGCTGGTCACGGTGCGCGGGCGCCAGATCGCGGTGTTCAACCTGGGGGGCGAGTTTTTTGGCCTGTTCAACCGCTGCCCGCACCAGGGTGGCCCGATGTGCGAAGGTATTTTGACCGGGCTGATCGAGTCCGACGCGCCGGGCGAATACCGCTATTCGCGCAAGGGTGAGATCCTGCGCTGCCCGTGGCACGGCTGGGAGTTCGACGTGCGCACCGGGCAGAGTTTCTGTGATCCGTCGAAGGTCTCGGTGCGCAGCTATGCGATGGAGGTCGCCGAGGGGCAGCGCGTCGTGCAGGGACCCTATGTGGCGGAGACGATTCCGGTGACGGTCGAGCAGCAGTATGTGGTGGTCGAGGTCTGAGCGGTCGTTCCGGGCGAGAGAGCCTGCGGGCTTGCTGCACGGCAATTCGTTCAGCGAGTGGATGGAGCTTCAGCGCCGCCGATCGATACTGGGATGCACTGAACGTGCTCCAACGATCTGCGTTAATCAGCGTTGATCTGCGGTTGATGGCCCGCCTGACGGGTTGGTTGAACGGACAGAGGTCGGCGCAGTGTCTCGGAAGTATTTTGCAACGCGGATGAACGCGGATCAAGTCATGTCGTTACTTGGGACGCGTTTTATTTCATACCCCGACGCATTGGTTTCGCTCGCATCTTCAACAGATAGTCTCTCTGAACCGGATCCGCGCTAGCCGCCGCCTATTTTCGGGATGAGATAGATTTCGCTGCCTGGCTTGAGTTCCACGGCGTAGGCGTCCTGGAAGATTTCGCCGTCGACGGCGATGGCCATGGTTTCCTCGACTTGGGTGCCGAGGCCGGGGAAGCGGCGGTTCAGTTCGATCACCAGGCGGCGGAAATTGGTCGCCTCGACCTCGAACTCGGTCTGGCCGCCGGCCAATTGCTGGCCGGCGGAGCCCGAGGCGAGGACCACGGTGGGCATCGGCGCGGGCTAGGAACCCGCCGCGTCGAACGCCGCGCGCAGCTTGGGCGGTGACATCGGCAGATGCGCCATGCGCAGGCCGGTCGCGCTGCGGATGGCATTGGCGATCGCCGCCATTGGCGGCACGATCGGCACCTCGCCCACGCCCCGGGCGCCGAACGGATGACGTGGGTTGGGGACCTCGACCAGCACCGCCTCGATCATCGGCACGTCGGAGGCGACCGGTACCCGGTAGTCCAGGAAGCCGGGATTCTCCATCTGGCCTTTGGTGTTGTAGATGTATTCCTCGTTCAGCGCCCAGCCGATGCCTTGCGCGGCGCCGCCCTGGATCTGGCCCTCCACGTAGCTGGGGTGGATTGCCTTGCCGACGTCCTGGACCGCGGTGTAGCGCTCGATGGTGACGTGGCCGGTTTCCTGGTCCACCGAAACGTCGCAGATATGCGCGCCGAAGCCGGGGCCGGCGCCTTGGGCGTTGAGCGACACCTCGGCCTGGATCGGGCCGCCGGTGCGCGGCGCCTTCAGTGCGAGCGCGGCCAGGTCGAGCGGTTCGAAGGCGCCGGCGTTGGCGCCGGCGGGGACCGCCTGGCCGTCCTTCCACTCCACCGCCTCGACCGGGATGTCCCAGGTCTGCGCGGCGCGGGCCTTGAGGTCCTCGACCACCTTCTCGGCCGCCTGGGTGGCCGCCATGCCGGTGGCGAAGGTGACCCGCGAGCCGCCGGTGACGTGGGTGAAACCGATCGAGGCGGTGTCTGCGACGATGGTGCGCACCGTGGCGGCCGGCACGCCCAGGACCTCGGCCACCATCATGCCGATGGAGGCGCGCGACCCGCCGATATCGGGGCTGCCGGTGGCGGCGGTGACCGATCCGTCTTCGTTGACGTGGACCTGGGCGGTCGACTCGCCGCCGATGTTGAACCAGAAGCCGGTGGCGAGGCCCCGCCCCTGGCCTTGCTTCAACGGCGACTTCCAGTGCGGGTGGGCCTTCACCGCGTCGAGCACGGCGGTGAAGCCGATGTTCTGGTGGGTCGGGCCGTAGTGGGTCTTGGTGCCGTTCTTGGCGGCGTTCTTTTCGCGCAGCGTGAGTGCGTCGATGCCCAGCTTGATCGCCAGGTCGTCGATCAGGCTTTCCACCGCGAACGAGGTGATCGGCGCGCCTGGGGCTCGGTAGGCCGCGACTTTCGGGCGGTTGCTGACCACGTCGTAGCCGACCACGTCGACGTTCGGCAGGTCGTACATGGCGAAGCCACACATGCAGCCTGGCCCGATCGGCGATCCGGCGAAGGCGCCGGCCTGGTATTTCAGCACCTGCTGGGCGGCGACGATGGTGCCGTCCTTCATGGCGCCGATCTTGACCTGCATCCAGGCGCCCGAGGTCGGGCCAGAGGCGCGGAACACGTCCTCGCGGGTCATCTGCATCTTCACGGTGCGGCCGGACTTCTTCGACAGCGCAACCGCGATCGGTTCCAGGTAGACCAGGGTCTTGCCGCCGAAGCCGCCGCCGATCTCGGCCGGGTTGACCCGGATGTTGGACATGTTCATGCCGAGCAGCTTGGCGGTGTAGGCGCGGACCATGAAGTGGCCCTGGCTGGAGCTATGGATCTGCACCTGGCCATCCGGCGAATAAGTCGCCAGGCAGGCGTGCGGCTCGATATAGCCCTGGTGCACCGGCTGGGTGGTGTAGCTCCCCTCGACGATGATTTCGGCCTGCTTGAAGCCGGCCTCGACGTCGCCTTTGCGGAAGGTCACAACCTTGGAGACGTTGGACGGCTTGGTGGGCTTCGGATCGACGCCGGTGGTGAACATGTCGTCGTGCAGGATCGGCGCGTCGGGGGCCATTGCCGCCTCGACGTCGATGACGTGGGGCAGGACGTCGTATTTGACCTCGATCAGTGCCAGCGCCTGATCGGCGATTTCCTGAGTGGAGGCGGCGACCGCGGCCAGTGCGTGGCCTTCGTACAGCACCTTTTTGCGTGCCATGCAGTTCAGCGCCAGATCGCGGAAATTCATCGGGCCCTCGCCGACGAAGGCTTCTTCCGAGGGGATCTCGGGGAAGTCGGCGGCGGTGACCACGGCGAAGACACCCTTCAGGGCCTCGGCCTTGCTGGTGTCGATCGAGACGATCCGAGCGTGGGCGTGCGGTGAGCGCAGCATCTTGCCCCACAGCATCCCCGACGCCCTGGTGTCGGCGGCGAACACCGCGCGTCCGGTGACTTTATCGACGCCATCGGGACGGATGGGCCGGGTGCCGACGACTTTCAGGCTGGAATCGACATAGTTCATACCACAGTCTCCCCTCGGATTTCAGCCGCGGCATCCATCACCGCTCGGATTATCTTGTCATAGCCGGTGCAGCGACACAGGTTGCCGGCGAGCCAGTAGCGTGTCTCGGTCTCGGTCGGATTGGGATTTTCGTCCAGCAGGGCCTTGCTGGCGACGATCAGGCCGGGGGTGCAGAAGCCGCATTGCAGCGCCGCGTGCTCGAGGAATTTCTGCTGCACCGGATGCAGCTTGTCGCCCTGGGCGATGCCCTCAATGGTGGTGATCGCGGTGGCCTCGGCCTCGACGCCCAGCATCAGGCAGGCACACACCAGCCGGCCGTCGACGATGACGGAACAGGCGCCGCAGTCGCCGGAGGCGCAGCCTTCCTTGCTGCCGGTCAGGCCGACGACGTCGCGCAGCACATCCAGCAGGGTCTGCTGGGTTTCGCACAGGAACTCGGTTGGTTCGCCGTTAATCGTGGTGGATACGTAGGTCTTCGCCATTCTTAGTGAGCCTTTCCGTTCTTGATAGCTTTCGCGTCACCGGTATCGCTCGCGGCGCGGGCGAAGGCGATCGCGGCGGCGCGGCGGGCCAGCACGCCGGCGACCTTGGTGCGGTAATCGATGGTGCCGCGCTTGTCGCTGATCGGTTTGGCGGCGGCGCGCGCGGCGGCATCCAGCCTGGCCAGCGTGTCGGCATCCAGGGTGTGCCCGATCAGCGCCTCGGCCGCCGCCGGCACCATGATCACGGTCGGAGATACCGCGCCGATTGCCACCCTGGCGGCGGTGCAGACGCCGTTTGCGTCCAGCGTGACGCTGACGCCGCAGCCGACCACGGCGATGTCCATTTCGGTGCGCGGGATGAAGCGCAGATAGGCGTCGGACGAGCGCGGCGGGCGTGGCGGCAGCTTGAATTCGAGGATGAACTCGTCCTTGGCCAGTGAGGTGCGGCCTGGGCCGGTGGGGATCTGGTCGACCGGGACCTCGCGCCGGCCGTTGCCACCGACGATCACCGCGGTGGCGGCGGCGGCGTAGAGTGCCGGCACACTGTCGGCCGCCGGCGAGGCGTTGCAGAGGTTGCCGGCGAGGCTGCAGCGGCCCTGGATCTGGGTGGAACCGATCAGGTCGAGCGCTTCCACCAGGCCGGGCCAGGCGGCGTTCAGTTCCGCGTGCGCCTCGACAACGGCGCCCGGGGTGGCGGCGCCGATGACGAAGCCGCCGTTTTCCCGGCGGATCCCGATGATGCCCGGGATCTTCTTGGTGTCGACGATCAGATCCGGCTTTAGCCGACCAGAGCGGAGCTGGACCAGAAGGTCGGTTCCGCCCGACATCGGCTTCGCCAAGCCGGCCGACCCGGCTAGAAGTTTGACCGCATCGTCCACCGATGTCGGTGCGGCATAGTTGAGACTTGACATCATCGCTCCCGATTAAACGCAGTCTGTCCCGCCCGGTTCGCGCTCCGCGACGGCTGGCCGGTTCGCGCTCCGCGGCGGCTGGGTCTAACGCTAGGCGAAAGAGCGGCCGCGGTCGAGGGGGCGGCCCGCGCCAGCGGCGCGACGGGCGTTCAGCGGACGCGCCGAAGCCGCCATCTGCGAGCCTTATCGTGCGATATTCGCCAGTGTCGTGGGCTGCGCAGACGGGCGATATCGTGCCTGGGCGAGACCAGGTTCCGCCGGCCGACGCCGGGGGCGGCAGCTAGACCATTTTCAGCCTGACTGTGCATGCCGAAAATGGTCTAGCTCTTTGTTTTGTCGCATGATTCACGCGCTTTGAACGTTCCGCCCAGCGCGATCATGCTCTAGTCGCCGAGCGCGCCGACGATTTCCTCGGTCATCTTCTTGGCGTCGCCGAACAGCATCATCGTGTTGGGGCGGAAGAACAGCTCGTTTTCCACGCCCGCGTAGCCCGATGCCATCGACCGCTTGACGAACAGCACGGTGCGGGCCTTTTCAACGTCGAGGATTGGCATGCCGTAGATCGCCGACGATGAATCGGTCTTTGCCGCCGGGTTGGTGACGTCGTTGGCGCCGATCACGTAGGCGACGTCGGCGGTGGAAAATTCGTTGTTGATTTCCTCGAGTTCGAAGACATCGTCGTAGGGGACGTTGGCCTCGGCCAGCAGCACGTTCATGTGGCCGGGCATGCGCCCGGCGACTGGGTGGATGGCGTATTTGACTTCGACGCCCTCGCGCTTCAAGGTGTCGGCCATCTCGCGCAGGGCGTGCTGGGCCTGGGCTACCGCCATGCCGTAGCCGGGCACCACCACGACCTTGGATGCGTTCTTCATGATGAAGGCGGCGTCCTCGGCGTTGCCGGAGCGGACGGTCTGGTCGCCGGGCGTGCCGCCGGGCGCTGCGCCGCCGGCGCTCTCGGCGCCGAAGCCGCCAAGAAGTACGTTGATGATGCTGCGGTTCATGCCTTTGCACATGATGTAGGACAGGATCGCGCCGGACGCGCCGACCAGCGATCCGGTGATGATCAGCGCCAGGTTCTGGATGGTGAAGCCGATGCCGGCCGCGGCCCAGCCGGAGTAGCTGTTCAGCATCGAGACCACGACCGGCATGTCGGCGCCGCCGATCGGGATGATGATCAGGAATCCCAGGGCCAGCGCCAGGATCGCGATCAGCCAGAACAGTACTTGTTCGCCTCCGGTGGCGATGAAGCTGATAATCAGCACCAGCAGCACGACCCCGAGCGCCAGGTTGAGCCAGTGTTGGCCGGGGAAGCTGATTGGCGTGCCTTTCATCAGCGCCTGCAGCTTGGCGAAAGCGATCAGGCTGCCGGAGAAGGTGATCGCGCCGATCGCCAGGCCGATCGACATCTCGACCAGGCTTTCGGTGCGGATGCCGCCAGGCACGCCGATCTTGAACGCTTGCGGCGCGTTCAGCGCGGCGGCGGCGACGAACACCGCGGCCAAGCCGACCAGCGAATGGAACGCCGCGACCAGTTGCGGCAGCGCGGTCATCTGGATACGCCGCGCGACGATCACGCCGGTGCTGCCGCCGATCAGGATGCCCAACAGGATCAGCAGGTAGCCGTGGCCGGCGATGCCGTGCTGCAGCAGCGTCGCGAGGACCGCGATCGCCATGCCGATCATGCCGAAGCGGTTGCCGGCGCGTGAGGTGACCGGCGAGGACAGGCCGCGCAGTGCCAGGATGAACAGCACGGCGGCGACGAGGTATGCGAGGGACGTCAGGCTGGCGGACATCGGGGCGGCCCTATTGCTTTCTTCTGAACATCGACAGCATGCGCTGCGTCACCATGAATCCGCCGAAGATATTCACCGAGGCCAGGGTCACCGCGATGAAGCCGAACAGCATCGCCCAGCCCGAGGTTGCCAGCCCGGTCGCCAGCATCGCGCCGACGATGATCACCGATGAAATCGCGTTGGTCACCGCCATCAGCGGCGAGTGCAGTGCCGGCGTCACGTTCCACACCACGTAGTAGCCGACGAAGCAGGCCATCAGGAAAATCGCCAGCAGGAAGATGATCGGATTGACCTGGGGGGCGGCCACCGTGGCGGCGCCGATCGCCATGTTCTGGGCGTGGTTGGCGAGTTCCAGTGCGTTGCCGGCCAGCCGCGCGGCTTCGTCCGCCAGTTGGTTTGGCGCCAGTTGGGTTGGGTTCATTGCGGCGATCTCCGGGACGGTCAGGCGGCTTTTTGCGGCTGGAAGTTGGGATGCACGATCTCACCGCCGCGGGTCAGCATGACGCCCTTGATGATGTCGTCGGTGTCCGGCAGGTTCGGCGTCTTGGCTTCCTTGTCCCAGAACGTGGTGAGGAAGGTCAGCAGGTTGCGGGCATACATCGACGAGGACGCGACCGGGATCCGGCCGGGCCAGTTGTTGAAGCCCAGCACGGTGACGCCGTTGGCGGTGGTGGTGGCCTCGCCGGGGACGGTGGCGGCGCAGTTGCCGCCGGCGTCGGCGGCGAGGTCGACGACGATGCTGCCGGCGCGCATGCTGTCGACCATCGGCTGGGTGACGATGACCGGCGCCTTGCCGCCCATCACCAGCGCGGTGCAGATGACGATGTCGTTCTTGGCCACGGTGGTGGCGATCAGTTCGGCCTGCTTCTGGCGGAACGCGTCGGTCATTTCGCGGGCGTAAGCGCCGGTCTGGCCGGCGGTTTCCTCGTCCTCGACGCCCACGAAGGTGGCGCCGAGCGACTTGATTTCTTCCTTGGCGGCGGGGCGGACGTCGGTGGCGGAGACGATGGCGCCTAGCCGGCGGGCGGTGGCAATGGCCTGTAGCCCGGCTACGCCGGCGCCGATGACGAAGACCCGGGCGGGCGGAACCGTGCCGGCGGCGGTCATCATCATGGGGAAGCCGCGATGGAAGGTGTTGGCGGCCTCGATCACGCCGCGATATCCGGCGAGGTTGGCCTGGCTCGACAATATGTCCATCGATTGGGCTCGGGTGATACGGGGAAGCAGTTCCATTGCGACTGCATCGATCCCACCGGAGGCGAGTGCGGGCAGCAGTTCGGCGTCGGCGAAGGCGCCGGCGATGCAGACCAGCAGGGCCCCGCGGGGGATCTTGGTGCGTTCCTCGGGGCCGGGGGCCTGGACTGCGAAGACGATGTTGGCGTCGGCCAGGGCGGCGGCCGCGTCGGGCGCGATCTCGGCGCCGGCGGCGGTGAAGTCGGCGTCCGAGATCGAAGCCGCTTCCCCTGCCCCGGCTTCGACGGCGACCGTCAGGCCGAGGCCGACCAGCTTCTTGATGGTATCCGGGGTCGCGGCGACCCGGGTCTCGGCGGCGCGCCGTTCCTTCAGCACCGCAAGGCGCATGCTTCTGATCCTTCAGGCACGGGGTTGTTTGTTCGGGCGCGGGATCGCGTAGTGCGGGACGCGCGGCTGATTCCCCAGGTTAGACCGCATGCCTGAATGCACGGTGGGCGCGGCATGTGCAAGAGGGGCAGTGGGGGTGGCACTGCTTGCGATGAAGCCTACGGTTCCAAAGCCCTCTGTGGTAGCCATATACTCGGAGTCGTCTGAGAAATGGGTGGTTACATGAGTTCCGTCGCCAGGGTCTCCGAGGGAGGCAAGATGAACATACCCGCGCACATACGCCGCGCGGTTGGCCTCGAACAAGGTGGTCCCGTCCTGGTTTCCGTCGTCGACGGCGAAATCCGCATGCGGGTGATGCGGCAGTTGCTCGCCGATCTGCAAGACGAAGCCCGCGTGGTTTTCGCCGGCTCTGGCGAGACGGTTGACGACTTCCTGCGCGACCGCCGGGAAGAGGCAAACCGCGAAGACGATCCGCCGGCATAATCGTCGCGACGGACCCTCCTGACATGATCCTAGATGCCTCGGCTCTGCTCGCATTCCTGCTGCCTGAGCCCGGCAAGGAACGGGTAACTGAGGCGCTGCTGGGCAATGCGACCATGACTACGATCAACTTCGCAGAAGTCGCGACGAAATATGTGCTGCGCGGTGCCAAGGCGCGCGCCGAGACATTGGCGGACCGCGTCCCCGTCACGCCCATACCGGTTGATGCGGACCTTGCCCTGCGTTCCGCGTTGATGGCTGACCTTACCCGACCGGCGGGATTATCGCTCGGCGACCGGGTCTGCCTCGCGATGGGGCAGCGCACCGGCCATACGATCCTGACGGCCGACCGTAGCTGGGTCGGCGTTGCCGGCAGTGTGAGCGCCCGGGTCGAACTCGTGCGCTGACGAGGTGCATGCCCACGGTCGGCCGGTCATTAAGTCGAGCATGTGTCGCTGCGCCGGCCAGCGTGTGGTGATCGGCAATCCGGACAGATCGGGCATGGTCGCGCTAGCGGCCCGCTGTCCAGGCATCGTCGATCGGCAGCGCCGCGCCGTTGATATCGGCGCCATGCGGGCCGCACAGGAACGCGATGAGGCCGGCGACGTTGGCGTCCTTGACGAATGTGCGCGACGGCTGACGGACGGCGAGGAAGCGTTCCTCGGCTTGTTCGAAGGTGGTGCCGTCGCGCTGCATTTCCTGGCGTAGCCGCCAATCGATGGCCGGGGTCAGCACGGTTGCGGGGCAGATCGCGTTGCAGGTGATGGCGGTCCGCGCCACCTCCAGCGCGACCGCGCGGGTCAGCCCGATCAGGGCGGTCTTGGTGGTGACGTAGTCGATGCGGTTGACGGTGGCGAACAGGCCGTAGATCGAGGCCATGTTGACGATGCGGCCCCAGCCTTTTGCCTTCATCCCGGGCAATGCCAGGCGGATGGCGTGGAACGGGGCTGAGAGATTGACCGCCAGGGCCTCGTCCCAGTGTTCGGGCGCGAAGGCCTCCACCGGCGCGAACGAGCGCACGACGGCGTTGTTGACCAAGATGTCGGGGCCGCCATGGTCGGCTTCGGTGGTCTCGATCAGGGCCTCGATCTGCTTCGGGTGACGCAGGTCTGCGTTGTGGTGGCGCGCCCGCACGCCGAAGGCGCGCAGTTCCGCCAGCCGGTCGGCGATGACCTCGGGCGGGGCGAAGCCGTTCAGGGTGATGTCGCAGCCGAGTTCGGCGAGTGCCTTGGCGGTGGCGAAACCGATCCCGCCGAGGGATCCGGTCACCAGCGCGGATTTTCCGTTCAGCATCCTGTGGTCCTTGTGCAAGCGGGGCGATCTTGGCCGCGCGAACGTGACAATCAAGGTTTTGACACAGCGGATTTCGGCGGCCCAGACTGACAGCGGAGGCACGTCATGAACAAAATCAGCCGGACCTGGCCCAGCGATGCCGCGGGCCGGGTGCCTTACTGGGTGTATTCCGATCCCGATGTCTACAGCGCGGAGCTACAGCGGATCTGGTATGGTCCGCACTGGCTGTTCTGCGGGCTGGAAGCGGAAATCCCCGAGGTTGGCGACTTCAAGACCACGACCCTTGGCGAGCGTCCGGTAGTGGTGGTGCGCAGTGCGCCGGACGAGGTCAGCGTGCTGGAAAACCGTTGCGCGCATCGCGGCGTCAAATTCTGCCAGGTGCGCAAGGGTCACGCCAAGGACCTGCTGTGTCCATATCACCAGTGGAACTATAGCCTGCGCGGCGATCTGCAGGGTGCGGCGTTCCGGCGCGGCGTTCGCGGCCAGGGCGGCATGCCGGCCGATTTCGATCCGAAACAGCACAGCCTGCGCAAGCTGCGGGTCGAGGTGGTCAACGGGCTGGTCTGGGCGACATTCTCGGACGCGACGCCGGCGTTCCGCGAGTATCTTGGGGAGCGGTTCTGGCAGCACTACACGCGTGTCTACGACGGCCGGAAACTGGAGGTGCTGGGCTTCAATCGCCAGCATATTCCGGGCAACTGGAAGTTGATGCAGGAGAATATCAAGGACCCGTATCACGCGTCTTTGCTGCACGTATTCTTTGTCACGTTCGGGCTGTTCCGCGCCGACCAGAAATCCGCCACCGAGGTCGATCCGAGCGGGCGGCACGGGATCCTGCGCAGCCGAAGAGGCAAACAGGAGACCAACGACGTCACCACGGACCTGCGCAATTTCCAAAGCGACATCAGGCTCGCTGATCCGCGCGTCATCGAAGCGGTGCACGAATTCCCCGGCGAGGACACCGTCGGCATGATCACGGTATTCCCGAGCGTCGTGCTGCAACAGCAGAGCAACTCGCTGACCACGCGTCAGATCGTGCCGACCGGCCCCGCCGGGTTCGACTTCCACTGGACGCATTGGTGCTACGCCGACGATCCGCTCGAAATGCGGCTGCGACGCACCCGGCAAGCCAACCTGTTCGGTCCGGCCGGATTCGTATCGGCTGACGACGGTGAAATAATCGAAATGGCCCAGCAGGGCCTCGCCCAATACCCGGATGAAGACGCACTGGTGATCATGGGCGGGCGGGAGATCGAGAGCGTCGATCACATGGTCACCGAAGTCGGCATCCGCGGCATGTATCGTTACTGGCGCGAGGCGATGGGGCTATGATCGAGCGTGACGCGGTGCGCGACTTCTACGACGAGTATTACAGCGCACTGGACGATGTGCGGCTTGACGAATGGCCCGGCTTGTTCACCGAGGCTTGCATCTATCGCGTCATCCCTCGGGAGAACTACGAGGAGGGGTATACGCTTTCGACGATCTACGCGGAGAGCCGCGGGATGCTGGTCGACCGGGTGATGGGGCTGACGCGGACCCAGATGTACGCTCCGCGCAGCTATCGGCGGTTTCCCGGCCCGTTGCGCATCGTGGCGCGGGACGATGCTGGGGTGCAGGTGCGGCATAATTTGCTGATGGTGCAGACGTTGATCGACAAGCAGACCGAGATCGTGCTGTCCGCCGTCTGCCACGACGTTGTGGTGGTGGACGATGGGCGGCTTCGGCTGCGGCAACGGATTGTCGTGTTCGATTCGGAGATGCTTCCGAACAGTTTGATCTATCCGGCGTGAAGGAACCGAGCGATGTCCGCGACCTTGAGCAATGACGCCGCCGCGCAGTTGCGGGCGCTGTATGCGGAAATGCAGCCGCGCAGCCTGTATCCTCTTTGGGAGGTGTTGGGTGCGCTGGTGACGCCGCAGCCGCGGTCCCCGGCGCGGCCGCACCGCTGGCGCTATGCCGAGGCACGCGAGTATCTGCTGCGGGCCGGCGACCTGATCAGCGCCGAGCAGGCGGAGCGGCGGGTTCTGGTGATGGAAAATCCCGGGTTGCCCGGGTCGTCGTCGATCACCTCCAGCCTGTATGCCGGGCTGCAACTGATCCTGCCTGGCGAGATCGCGCCCTGCCATCGACACGCGCAGTGCGCGTTGCGCTTCGTGATGGAAGGGGACGGCGCGTTCACCGCGGTCGATGGTGAAAAAGCGCTGATGCGGCCGTTCGATCTGGTGCTGACGCCGGGTTGGCAGTGGCACGACCATGGCAATACTTCGAGTCAGCCGATGATCTGGCTGGATGGTCTCGATCTGCCCACGGTGCTGAATTTCGACGCCAGCTTCGCGGAACATTTGCCGGCCTCGGCGCATCCGGAAACCGTGCCGCCGGGCGACAGCGCGCTGCGCTATGGGCGCAACATGCGGCCGATGCGTGGCACCGCGACCGACCGCCGTTCGGCGAGCCAGCCGCTGTTCCACTATCCGTACGCGGAATGGCGTGAATCGCTGCGGCGCATCGCCCGTGATGGCGATCCCGATCCGCATCTGGGATATGCGCTGGAGTTCACTAATCCGGCGGACGGGGGTGCGGTGATGCCGACGATCTCGGCCCATGTGCGATTGCTGCCGGGTGGATTCAGCTCGCGGCCGCGGGCCTCGACCGACGGCACGATCTTCGTCGTGGTCGAGGGCAGCGGCAGCGCGCGGGTTGACGGGGAGGACCTCGAGCTGCAGCCGCGCGATACGTTCGTGGTGCCGTCTTGGCGCGAGCTGGTGCTGCGGGCGGATAGCGAGCTGGTGCTGTTCGGATACTCCGACCGCACGGCGCAGGAGAAGCTGGGTTTGTTTCGTGAACGGCGGGGATAATTGCGTTTAAGAAAAGATCAGGCGGCTCTGCTCGGGGCGGGCGATTTGCGCCGGGCCAGCCGTTCCTCCAGGCCTTGGATCAGCACGAAGAAGCAGGGCACGAAGACCACCGCCAGACAGGTCGAGGCCAGCATTCCGGTGGAGACCGAAATGCCGATCGACTTCCTGGCATTTGCCCCTGCCCCGGTGGCAAACACCAGCGGCAGCACGCCCAGGATGAAGGCGAACGAGGTCATCAGGATCGGGCGCAACCGCGCGCGCGCCGCGCCGACCGCGGCACCTGCGATGGAGGCGCCGTGCAGGATACGCTGTTCACGCGCAACCTCGACGATCAGGATCGCGTTCTTGGCGGCGAGCGCGATCAGCAGCATCAGGCCGATCTGGGTGTAGAGGTTGTTGTCGATGCCGAGACCGGTCAGCGTCAGAACCGGACCCAGCAGTGCGAGCGGCACCGCGAGCACCACCGAAATGGGCGCCAGCCAGCTTTCGTACTGGCCGGCCAGCACCAGGTAGACCAGCAGGATCGCCAGCGCGAAAACCAGATACATCTGGCTGCCGACGGCTTTTTCCTGATACGACATCGCGGTCCATTCCGATCCGGTGCCGCGCGGCAGCGCCTTTTGTGCTATCTGTCCCATCAGGTCCAGCGCCTCACCCGAACTGAAGCCTGCCGCAGGCGAACCGATCACGGTGGCGGACGGATACAGGTTGTACAACTGCACCACCGCCGGCCCGGTGCTTGGGGTCACGTTCACCACCGTGCCGAGCGGCACCATGGTGCCGTTTCCGGCCCGCACCGGCAGCGCCTCGATCGCGGCTGGCGTCAGCAGCGCCGAGGAGTCGGCCTGGGCATAGACCTGGAAGGTCAGCCCGAACTTGTTGATCTGGCCGACAAAGCTGGACCCGACATAGGTTGAGAGCGTCTGAAACACCTGGCTGGTGGTGATCTGCAGTGCCTCGGCCTGGGTGCGGTTCACCGTCACCGACATCTGCGGCACATCGGCTCGGATTGTCGCGTTCAGATGCGCCAGACCGGACTGCGAACCCGCGTCCTGCACGATGGTCCGCGTCAGGGACTGCAGCTTGGAAAAATCCGCGCTGCCGTCGCGCAGTTCCACCTGCATGGTGAAGCCGCCGGAATTGCCGATCCCCTGGATTGCCGGTGGCGGAACCACCAGGATCGTTGCGCCCTCGATCGGTGCCACCGCGGCGCTGAGGGCTTGGAACATGCCGAGCAAACCCTCGCTGGCGGAGGTGCGCTGGCTCCAGTCCTTCAACATGACGTAGGCGACGCCGGCGTTGGACAGTGAGGCGCTGTTGTCGAGCACCGAAATGCCCGAGATCGTGATCACGTTTTCGACGCCGGGGACGGCGCTGACCGCGTGCTGGACCTTGTCCATCGCCGCCCGGGTGCGGCCCAAGGAGGCGCTGTCGGGCAATTGCACCGCGACGACGAAATATCCCTGGTCCTCCAGCGGCAGGAATCCGGTGGGCAGCCGAGCCAAGCCCCAGATGCCACCGCCCATCAGGATCAAGGCGACGATCACCATCAATGCGCTGTGTCTGGTCATCGCGCCGACCAGGCCGACATAAGATCGTTCGAGGCGGGCGTAGCCACGGTTGAAGCCGCGATAGAACCAGTTGCGCTGTTCCATCGGCACGGTCGGTCGCAGCCACAGCGCGCACTGCGTTGGCTTCAGCGTTGCCGCGTTGATCGCGCTGATCAGCGCGGTGGCGGCGATCACCAGGGCGAACTGGGCATAGAGCCGCCCGGTCAGGCCGGGCAGGAACGCAGCCGGAATGAACACCGACATCAGCACCAGGGTGATGCCGATGATCGGCGCGAACAGGTCGCGCATGGCGCTGACCGCGGCATCGTGGCCGTTCATTCCCCGTTCGATATAATGCGCCGCGCCTTCCACCACCACGATGGCGTCGTCCACCACGATGCCGATCGCCAGCACGATGGCGAACAAGGTCGAGAGGTTGATGGTGAAGCCCAGTGCGGCCATCGCCGCGAAGGCGCCGATGATGGTCACCGGCACCGTTGTCGCCGGCACCAGCGTGGCTCTGATGTCCTGCAGGAACACCAGAATGACGATCAGCACCAGCACGCCGGCCTCGATCAGCGTCTTGTAGACTTCGTCGACCGAGGCGGAGACGAAGCGCGTGGTATCGAACGGCATGTCCCAGGACATGCCCTGGGGAAACGCCCCCGACAGTTCCGCCATCTTGGCGCGGACTTCTTTCGCCACGGTCAGCGCGTTGGCGCCGGGCGACTGGAACACCGCCATGCCGGCCGCCGGCTTGCCGTTCGAGGTGAACGCCTGCGAGTAGGTCTGCGCGCCTAGTTCGACGTGGCCGATATCGCGGATCCGGGTGACCGCGCCATCTGCTCCGGTCTTGACAATGACGTCGGCGAACTGCGAGGGGTCGCTCAGTCGTCCGGCGACGTTCAGGGTGTACTGGAAGTCCTGGCCGGCAGCGGGCGGGGCGCCGATCTGGCCGGCGGTGACCTGGGTGCTTTGCTGCTGCAATGCGGAGGTCACGTCGCTGACGGTCAAGCCGCGCGCCTGCATCAGCGCCGGATCCAGCCACACCCGCATGGCGTATTGACCGGCGCCGAACACCGTGACCGTGCCGACGCCCGGCAACCGGGCGATCTGCTGCTGCAGGTTGATCGCGGCGTAGTTGCTCAAATAGAGGCCGTCATACTGGCCGCTGGGGGAAGCAAGGGTAACGATCCCCAGGATCGCGGTGGATCGCTGCTGAACCGTGACCCCTTGGGACTGCACCGACTGCGGCAGCGAAGCCATGGCGCTGGATACGCGGTTCTGCACCAGAACTTGCGCGAAGTTGAGGTCGGTGCCGATGGCGAAGGTAACGACCAGCGCATAGGTGCCGTCGCTGGCGCTGTTCGACTGCATGTACAGCATGCCCTGGACGCCGTTGACCTGCTGCTCGATCGGCAGGGCGACGGCGTTCATCACGTCGCGGGCGTTGGCGCCGGGATAGCGGGTGGTCACCTGTACGGTCGGGGGTACCACATTCGGCAGTTGCGCGACCGGCAGGGTGAACAGCGACACGCCGCCGATCAGCACGAAGAGGATCGCCAGCACGTTGGCCAGGACCGGCCGCTCGATGAAGAATTTGGCGATCATTTCCCGGCGGTCGCCACATTGACCGAGGTCGGTTCGACCTTCTGGCCCGGGACAGCGCGCTGCAGGCCGTCGATCACCACGAGATCGTCCGGTTGCAGACCGCTCTCGATGACCCGCAGGCTGCCCTCGATCGGCCCGGTGGTGACATGTTTCTGCGCCACCACATTGTCCTTGCCGACCACCAGCAGGTAGCGGCCGCCCTGATCGGCGCCCATGGCGGCATCCGGCACCAGCATGGCACTGACGTTGGTGTCCAGCGGCACGCGGACGCGGGCGAAATAGCCCGGCAGCAGGGTGCCATCGGCATTGTCCAGCACGCCGCGGGCGAGCAGCGTTCCGGTGGAGGCATCGACCGTCGGCGAGACATAATCCATGTGGCCGGTGTGCGGGTAACCGGTCTCGCCCTGCAAGCCGATCTCGACCGGGATGGTCTGCAGCCCTGCCCCGGGCCTGCCCTGGCGCGCGACGCTGGCCCGGATGCGGATCACCACTTGTTCGCTGACACTGAAGGTGACGTACATTGGCTGCATCTGCACGATCGTCGCCAGCTTTGTGGGCTGCGACCCGACGAGATCGCCGATCGACACCAGATGCGCCGATACCCGGCCGTTGAACGGCGCGAGCACCCTGGTATAGCCATAGTCGATCGCGGCGAGTTTGGTGCTGGCCTGGGCCTGCACCAGATTGCCCTGCGCGGTGTCGCGCTGGGCGCGGGCGTCATCCAGGTTCTGCACCGATGCCACCGCGCCGCGCTGCAGCGATTGCTGGCGGGCGAAATTGATCTGCGCGTTGTTCAGCGTGGCCTGGGCGGAGGCCTCCGCCGCCTGCGCCTGCTGCAGCTTCGCCTGATACGGCAGCGGCTCGATAGTGAACAGGATGTCGCCGGTTTTCACTTCGGCGCCATCGGTATAGCTGATGCCCTGCAGGAAACCCTGGATGCGAGCCACCAGGTCGACCGAGGCAACCGCGGCGGTATTGCCGGTCGCTTCCAGGTAGCGGGTGATTTTTTGCTCGACCGGCTTGGCGACGGAGACCTTGGGCGGCGGCGGCGGCGCGTACTGGTTGGCCTTCTTGCAGCCGCTGATGGCCAGCGCGAGGCCGATGGCACCGGCGTAGCCCACCCTGTGCCAAGATCGCCGCATGCCCATTGCCCCACCGCCGGTATGTACCTTGCCGGATGTTTAGCGGGAACTCATCCGTTTCGACCAGACCCGGGGCCGATTGCCGGTATCGCGGTCGAAAAAATTCAATTGTGCGTCGCCGCAACCACGGTCTATGGTTTTCGATCACGTGATTTCTCGGCCATTCCGGCGGCTACGCCCGCGTCTAGGCAACGCCGGCGACCGAATTTCCGTTGGCCCCCTGAAAGGGAGAATGAGATGTCCAACTCGGCCGACGATGATAAAGCTGCCGCTGAGGAACAGCAGCCGCAGCAACGGCAGGCCCAGCAACAGCAGGTTCGGGAGCAGGCGGGTCAGGAGCAGCGGGCGCAGGGACAGCAGGCGCAGGACCAGCAGCCCGAGCGGGTCCATGAAGACCACGACGCGCACCTGGAGGATGAGGAGAAAGTCCTCGCCGGCCGGCACGACGTGAATTTTCCGGCGCTGCTGACCAAGGACGTGCCCGGCGGCTGATGTAGCCGATCGTGTCGTGACCGCGCTTTGGTGCCCGTTACCCGCCCGTCCACCGCGGACCCGACCGGCAGCACGATTCCGGTCGGCGGACTGATTCAACTGCTGGCCTCGGTGGTGCTGTTGTCCAGCGCGTGGCCGCTGGCCAAGATTGCCATCGCCGCTGGAACCACGCCGCTCTGGTTTGCCGAAGGCAGAGCGGTGCTGTCCACTCTGGTGGCTTACCTGGTGCTGGCGGTCACCGGGCGGCTGCGGGTTCCCACCCGTGCGGACATGCCGGCCCTGCTCGCGGTCGGCGGCCTGCAACTGGGCAGCTACTTCGCCCTGGCCTACGAAGCCGTTGCCTGGGTCCCGGCTGGCCGCACCGCGATCCTGGCGAACACCACGACCATCTGGGTGGTGCCGCTGTCGCTGATCTTCCTGCACGAGCAGATCCCCGCCCGCCGCTGGGTCGCCGCGGGCCTTGGACTGCTCGGCGTGGCGGTGCTGATCAATCCGCTGGCAATCGACTGGTCTTCCGGCGACGTGTTGATCGGCCACGTCTTCCTGCTGGGCGCCAGCCTGTCGTGGTCGATCGCGATCATCGTCACCCGCGCCGCGCGGCCCAAGCAGTCGATGTTCGCGCTGCTGCCCTGGTGTTTCATGATCGGGTCGGTGGTGCTGGCGCCGCTGGTGTGGTGGCATGCCCCACATGGAAGCCTGGGGCACGATCCCGCCGCGTGGTGGGCACTGGGCTATGTCGGCCTGATCGCCGGGCCGGCGGGAACCTGGTGCGTGATGGAGGCAACCGCGAAACTGCCGACACTGGTGTCCTCGGTCGGGTTCCTGACCACCCCGGCGGTCAGCCTGATCATGGCGAACCTGTTTCTGGGCGAGCCGTTCACCCCGGATCTGCTGGCCGGTTCCGCGTTGATCATGGTCGGGGTTGGCGCTGCCGCCTGGCCGCGGCGGAGGCCGGCTTGATCCTGCACGCCGTGCAGGCGGGCGACGGCCCACCCGTCGTGCTGCTGCACGGACTGTTCGGCGCCGCGCGCAATTGGGGCGCGATCCAGCGGGCGATCGCGCCGCAGTTCCGGGTCGTCGCGCTGGACATGCGCAACCATGGCGACAGCCCGCACGCGTCCGACATGCGCTACACGACCCAGGCCGAGGACGTGCGCGAGACGCTGCGATCGCTGGGCATCGAGACGGCGGCGGTGGTCGGCCATTCGATGGGCGGCAAGGCGGCGATGGCGATGGCGCTGCGCTGGCCTGATCAGGTCGGACGCCTGCTAGTCGCCGACATCGCGCCGGTCGACTACCAGCATGGCAACGACGCGATCGCGCGGGCCATGGCGGCGATCCCGCTAACTGCGTCGCTTACCCGCCAGCAGGCCGACGCGATGCTGGCATCGGTGGTGCCGAGGGCCGATATCCGCGCCTTCCTGTTGCAGAACCTGCGGTTCGGCGCGCAGCCGCATTGGCGCATCGGCCTGGACGAGATCACTGCCGCGATCCCGGATCTGGAGGGTTGGACGGAGCTGCCCGGCAGCTATTCGGGACCGGCGCTGTTCGTGACCGGTGGCGAGTCCGACTATGTCCGCGCCGAGCATCGCCCGATGATCCGCGACCAGTTCGTCGCTGCCCGCTTCGTTGCGGTCAAGCGGGCCGGCCACTGGGTGCATGCCGACAATCCGGCCGGGTTCCTGTCGGTGCTGCAGGGGTTTCTGCACGATTGGAGTTTTCCGCGTGGGAGTTGACCGATCGCGACCGCCCCGGCATGGCCGGCGATATCCAGGATGTGGCCGGTCCCGTAACGATTTTTTGGTTCCGGTATCAATCGCCGGTCGGGGGCAATCCCATCGCTTGTCGCATGAACAGGCGTTTCGTTGCGGTCGTGCGATTGACCGCGCCGATGCCCAGGTCGCGGGTTGCCCGCAGCAGCCTGCGTTCGGTGCCGAACAGCCGGCCGAGACCATCGGTTGCGGAGAACATCAGCAGATTATCCGGCTGCCGAGCGCGCTGATAACGGGTCAGCAGTGTCGCGTCGCCGACGTCCTGCCGGGCTTGGGCGGCGGCGATGATCAGGTCGGCCAGCGCGATACCGTCACGCAGACCCAAATTCAGCCCCTGGCCGGCAATCGGGTGGATGCCGTGCGCCGCGTCCCCAGCCAATGCCAGCCGGCGATCAACGTAGCGCTGCACGATCATCGCCGACAACGGGTAGCTCCATCGGCGACCGATCGGGCGGATCGCGCCGAGGTGAGAACCCAGGCGGCGGCTGACCTCGCGGCCAAACCGGTTGTCGTCCAAGGCCAGCAAGGTGGTCGCGGCGTCGCGCCGTTCTGTCCATACTATTGCCGATACATGGGGCGCGCCGCCGGCGATCGCATCGGAGCTCGGGGCCATCGGCAGGACGGCAAACGGTCCGCCGGGCAGGAAATGCTCGATGGCCAGATCGTGGTGCGGCCGCTGATGCGAGATGGCGCAAACGATCGCGGTCTGGCCATAGGGGATGCGGGTCACCGGGATGCCGGCCTGCTCTCGCAGCGGCGATTCGCGGCCCTCGGCGGCGATCACCAACTGGCACTCGATCGCTGATCCGCCGTGCAGGGAGACGACGCAGCGATCATCGTGGCGTTCGACGGTGGCGGTGGCGGGTGCGAACAAATGCAGGTTCGGCTGCGTTGGAAACCGCGCGTTCAGTGCCTTGCGCAGCGCGCGCGCCTCTACCATCCAGCCGAATGGTCCAGGGTCCTGGGCGGCGTCGCGATGGTCGAAGTGCAGGTGCAGCCGCGACGGCGGCCGGCCGATGCGCCCGTCGCTGACACGAATGTCGCGGATCGGGTTCGGCACGACGTCCAGCGCCCGCCACAGGCCGGCATCTTCCAGCAGGCCACGCGAGCCGGCGGCGATCGCGTAGGCGCGGCCGTCGAATGCCGGGTTCTCCATGGGCGGCAACGCGGCGCGGTCGATCAACGCAACGCTGACGCCGGCGTCGGCCAGCCGGCAGGCGATGGTGCCGCCGACCGGGCCGGCGCCCATGATGCTTACCTGAACGGAAACCGTCTGCGTCATGTCGTCCCCTGGCCCAATGCGCCGGCTGGTTCAAGCTCGTTCCAGCGGTATCCGAAGCTACGCCTTTCGCGCGCCCCAGAACACCGGGGCCGAGCCCTTCACCAAGCCGGTAACGTTCGACCGCCATGCCGCGTGCGGCAGATATTGCCCCAGCGGAATGCTTGGCACGGAGGTGAACGCCGCGGCCTGGAAGGCGATTTCCTGCCGCCGCCGTTCAGCCTGGTTGGGGGCGTCGATCCAGCCCTCGTAGGCTGCCTCTAGCGCCGGATCGTCGGGCCAGCCGAACCACGCCTTCGAACCGTTGCTGCGCAGCGTGTTGGCCAGCAGCGGATCGACATACTCGGGTCCCGGCGCGCCGGCCGGGAACATCGACCAGCCGCCCTTGTCGAGCGGCGCCTTGGACGGGCGCCGCTGCACCACGGTGCCCCAATCGGTCATCTGCTCATCGACCGCCAGCCCGACCTTGTGGAACGCATCCACCACCACGGTGCTGAAGGCGTTGTAGGCGAGCTGGTCGGTCGGGTGCAGGAACACGATCTTTTCGCCGCCGTAGTTCGCCTGGTCGAGCATGCGCTTGACCTGATCGATGCTGTGCCGCTTGCGCACGAAGTCCATGCCGGCATCGTTGGCGCTTCCGGAGGACGGCAGGAAATACCCCATCGGCGCGCGCCACGTGTTCGGGTCGTCGCCCATCGTCGCCACCATCACCTCGTGCTGGTCGATTGCGGCGAACATCGCGCGCCGCACGCCGACATTGCTGGTCGGCGGGTTGAGATGGTTGGGCCGCAGGATGGCGACCGTGCCGTAGAGGTCGAGCAATCCGGTGTCGATGCCGGCGCGTTGCCGCAGCATCGGGATCAGATCCGGCTGCGGCAGTTCCAGCCAGTCCACCTCGCCGGCGATCAGCGCGCTGGCGGCCGTGGCGCTGTCGGGGATCACGTGCCATTCGACGCGGTCGAGCAGCACCTGATGACCGCCGGCGGTGTAGGACGCCGGCTCGTTGCGTGGCTTGTATCGGTCGAACCTTTCGAATGCAACGAAACTGCCGGAGACATATTCTTTGGGGCGGAACCGGAACGGGCCGCTGCCGACGATCTCGGTCACCTGCTTGAACGGATCGACGGAGGCGGCAATCCGTTCCGGCATCATCACCGGCTGCGGCTGCACCTTGGACAGGAAATGCGCCAGCAGCGCTAACGGCTTGCGCAGGCGCCAGACCAGGGTGCGGTCGTCCGGCGCCTCGATCGCATCGACCCGCTGGTTGATGGTGGTGGCCGCGGAGTCCCGCTGCAGCCAGCGCCGCAGGCTGGCGACGCAGTCACGAGCCAGGACCGGGGTGCCGTCGTGCCAGATGAGGCCGTCGCGCAGCTTCATCGTCCAGCGCCTGGCGTCGTCGTCGATGACATGGCCTTCGACCATCTGCGGGCACGGCACGAACGCCTGATCGCGGCCGTAGAGCATGTCGTACACCATGAGCGCGAAATTGCGCGTCACCGTGGCGGTGGTCCAAACCGGATCGAGACTGGTCAGATTGGCCTGCGGCACGAAAATCAGCGGCTTGGGCGCCAAGGCCAGCGCCGGCCTCGCCAGCATGGGCCTCGTCAGCACCGCCGCACCGGCGGCAGCCATGAGTGCGCGTCGTTGCATCGTTTCCTCCGGTCCGGTCTGGGCCGGACTGCGATTAGTCGGACGCCATGTGTAGCCGGTAAGACCGATAGTCGTGAAGCATGACCGCTGGTATCACTTCCCGGGGACTGCCAGCGTTCAGCGGACCCGATTTGGGCTGGATGAGGACAGCGCGCGCACATCGTGGAAGGCCTGGACGAGATGGTCGTCCAGATTACTCGGACCGTCGTCGAGCCACGAGGTCACGGCATGGCTGAGTGTGGCGATCCCTGTTTGGGCCGCCAAGGTTGCCAAACGATCGGCAACGCCGCGTTGGCGCAGGGCCGATGCGAGCGTGGCAGTCAGTGACCCGATCTTGGCCAGTTCGCGTTCCTGAAGCGCGGGGCTGCTGGCGATGACCCGGGCTCGGGGTTCGGAGAAAGGGCGATTCTCGACAAACAGTTGTTCCACTGAGCGGAACGCGAAGAACAAGGTGTCCCAGGGACCAAGCTTATGCGGCGCGCTGGCTACTGCGCTGATCAGAGCCGCGCTCAGCGCAGCCTCGCCGTCGAACAGCACCTCTCGTTTGTCCGGGAAGTGACGGAAGAAGGTGCGTTCGGTGACCCCCGCCTTGGCAGCGATGGCGGCGGTCGTGGTCTGATCGTAGCCACGCTCGCGGTATAGCTCCAACGCCGCTTGCTGCAGGCGACGACGCACTTCCTCCCGGCTTCGCGGCATCGAATGAGCACCCTATTGTCAGTCACTGACACCATCCTATATCGTCAGTGACTGACGAAACAGTCCCGCGTTGTCAACGTCGCGCTGTCGCAAGCGGCACGGCGCTTCGCGACCAGCATCTGACCAGGCAAGCGGAGGCCTAGCATGACCGAACCTGAACGTGCCACCATGAGGACCATTCGGTTTCACAGCCATGGTGAACCGGCCGACGTGCTGAGGCTGGATGACGCGACGATTCCGAGCCCAGGTCCCGGCCGCATCCGGGTCCTGGTGCACGCATGTGGGCTCAATCCTGCCGACTGGGCGCTATGCCGGGGCTTGTTCGCCGGCGCTCTGCCTCGGGGGATCGGGCTGGAGATTTCAGGTTCTGTCGAAGCGGTGGGTGCGGGCGTGACCGATGTCGGCGTCGGCGATCATGTCCTGGGAACGGCCGACTATGCAGGCTACGGCAGCGCTGGCGCATCGGATTACGCCATCATGAATCACTGGACGCCGGTTCCGGCGGGGCTCGACCTGGTTGCGGCCGCCGCGCTGCCGATGGCGGTTGAGACGGCGGTTCGCAGCCTCGGAAATCTCGGTGTGGCAGCGGGGCATACAGTATTGATCCATGGCGCAGGAACGACGGTGGGGTTTGCCGCTGTCCAGATCGCGTTACTGCGCGGCGCCGGCGTGATCGCCACCGCCGGTGAGACGTTCGCCGAGCGACTGCGCGGTTTCGGGGCGAAGGTGACGGGGTATGGCGAGGGGATGGTCGATCGGGTTATCGACATCGCGGGAGGGGCACCGGATCTGGTTCTGGACACCGCTCCCGCTAGCGGGGTGTTGCCCGATCTCATCAGGATCGCCGGCGGTGATGCTCGCCGTGTGCTGACTATTTCCGACTTTGAGGCGGCCTTGCAGCTTGGCGCCCGAAGCAGCTTTGGGGAAGACGCCACCTTGCGCCATGAAGTGCTCGGCGAGTTCGCCCAGCTTGCCGCGGCCGGCCGGTTTACGGTGCCGGTGGCTCGCACTTTCGGTCTGGAGGATTGGCGGGAGGCGCTCGACGTCAGCCAGAGCCGGCAGGTTCGCGGCAAGCTTGTTGTCCTGCCCGGCGGCGTTGCTTTGGGGTGATGCAGACGGCGATGTGAGGCGAAATCCGATACCGGCGGATCGAAGGATAGTGCGCCACACTCTGGCGCGGAGATCGCGCCTGCTGACGGCGGCCGGCTGGGGGTTTCAGCCCACCCCGGCGGGTCGCATCCCCCGGGGCAGCGTGGTCAGCGATTCGGTGGTGTCGAAGTCGCGCAGCACGGCGTCGTCCGCCATTTCGACCTCGCACAGTGATTCGGTGTGCTTGCCGACCAGGAAGCGTGCGCCCGAATCGCCGGAGATCTGTTGAATCTCGGCAAAGAATCGGCGGTCCCACAGCATCGGGTTGCCCTGCTTGCCGCGGAAGGTCGGCAGCACGATCAGGCGGCCTTCCTCGGGATCGTACATCGACAGCAGCCGGTCGATCATCCGACCGGTCACCAGCGGCATGTCGCCGAGGCAAACGATCGCGGCGGCACATTCGGGGGGCACCGCGGCAATCCCGGCTTTCAGGCTGGCCGACAGGCCTTCGGCGTAATCATCGGCATGGACATAGCGCACCGGCCTTCCGCCCAGCGCGTGGCCGACGTTTTCGGCCTGGTGTCCGGTCACCACCAGGATCGGCCGGGCGTTGGACGACAGGATATTGTCGACCACCCTGGCGATCATCGGCTTGCCGGATTTATCGGCGACCAGCAGCTTGTTGTGCGGCGCCATCCGCCGCGACCGTCCGGCGCCGAGGATCACCGCCGCGATCAACGGCGCGCTGCGCGGCGCGGCACCGGAACGAGGGGTTGCCGGTGCCTTCTCCCTGGGCATCGGGCGGGTTTCCATCTCCTTCAGCAGGCCGCCGACGCCCATGCGCATCAGGTCGCGCGGGGTGACCGCGAGGCCGGCGAACAGGCGGGTCAGCACGAAGTCGATGCCGTTCAGGCTTGGGCTGCGGGCGCATCCCGGCAGCACCAGGGCGGGGCGTTCGCCGATGCGGCCGAGGCAGATCAGGTTGCCGGGGTCCACCGGCATGCCGAAATGCAGGATCTCGCCGCCGGCGCGGACGATGCCGGCCGGCCCGACATCGCGACGGTCGACCACGGCGGACGCGCCGATCACCAGCAGCAGGTCGGCGCCCGCAGCGACTAGGCTGTCGAGCGCGCGGCCGATCGCGTCCTGCTGATGCGGGCAGCGGACCGGGGGCAGCAGGCTGCCGGTCAGCGCGGTGATGCGTGCCTCGGTGATGGCGATCGTCTTGTCGGTGACGCTGTCCTTCAGACCCGGCAGTTCGGTGACCACCAGGCCGACCTTGAGCGGGCGGAACGGATGCAAGGTCAATGGACTGGGGCCTTGGCGGGCCAGCGCCTCGGCGACGCTGAGCACGTTGCCGGGCACCGAGAACGGGATGATCTTGATGGTGGCGACCAGGTCCTTGGGCGCCACCACGGCATAGTCGGGCAGGGTTCCGATGGTCAGCGCTTCATCGATGGTGTTCAGCCGGTCGATCCGGGCTGCGTCGATGCGCAGCAATCCGGGCGCCTCGGCCAGCAGGTTGACCCGTCCGGTGGCGGCACGCGACCGAGCCAGCAGGGGCGAGACGAGGGGGGTCGCCAAGCGATCGGCGGCGATGTCCTCGGGCACGTCGCCGGGTTCCAGCCTGGCGCAGATCACTTCGGACCGGCCGGCGCCGCGCAGCGCCTCGATCGCTGCATCGTCCAGCAACGCGCCTTTGCGGATCATCCGCTCTCCGACCCGCTGGCTGTGCGCCATGATCGCACCCTTGGCCTGATCCAGCGGCGCCGCGCCGAACTTCATGCAGCCGGCTTCGGCGCCAGCGGTGCGTTGCGGCGCACGGCGACGATCTCGGCGATGATCGACAGCGCGATCTCGGGTGCGGTGACCGCCGCGATGTTCAGCCCGACCGGGCCGCGGATGCGTGACAGGGCGTTGTCCTGGTGGCCGAGGTCGCGCAAGCGCTGCAGCCGGGCGGCGTGGGTGCGCCGCGATCCCAGCGCGCCGATGTAGAACGCCTGCGACTTCAGTGCGCGGTCCAGGGCGGGATCGTCCAGCTTCGGATCATGCGTGAGGGTGACCACCGCGGTGCGGCTGTCGGGGACGAATTCGTCCAGCGCCTCATCCGGCCAGGCGTTGGAAATCTCGACGTCGGGGAAGCGTTCGTCGGAGGCGAACGAGCGGCGCGGATCGACCACGGTAACCGAGAACCCGCAAGGGGCGGCGAACGGCACCAGCGCCTGCGCGATGTGCACCGCGCCGACCACGATCAGGCGCAGTGGCGGGTTGTAGGCGTGCAGGAAGAAATCGGTGCCGCCCAGCTTGACGGTGCCGCTCTCGTCGCGCTGCAGCGCGCGGTCGGCGGCCTGGTTCAGGTCGGCCGGCGCTTCCGGGTCGGGCAGCAGGCGCTGCTCGCCGGATGGCAACTGGGTCGCCAGGACGACCGGGCGTTTGTCTTGCTTCGCCCGGTCGAGGGCGGCGAGGATTTCTGGGGTCATGGTGGTTCATCCGCGACAGGAGCGGCGATGATAACGCCCCCAGCCAAAAAGGGGAGGGCTTGGGCGCAACCCTGTGCACACTCTGTTGGCGACGGTTGTCCCGACGGACCGTCGTTCACGCCGCCGTCGCAGCGAATTGTTTTTCCGCCGCCGTTCCGGCGAATTGTTTCCGCCGCGGTCCCGGCGAATTGTTTCCGCCGCCGTCCCGGCGAATTGTTTCCGCCGCCGTCCCGGCGAATTGTTTCCGCCGCCGTCCCGGCGGGGGGGCTTAGTTCAACCGCTCGACGAACACCTTGACCTTGCCGCCGCAGGCCAGCCCGACCTCCCAGGCGCGTTCGTGGGTGACGCCAAAATCCAGCAGTTGCGGGCTGCCGGTGTCGATCGTCTTCATCGCCGCGTCGGCGACGGCGCCTTCGATGCAGCCGCCGGACACCGATCCGGCCATGCGGCCGGACTTGGTGACCGCCATCTGGCTGCCGGCCGGGCGTGGCGAACTGCCCCAGGTTTCGGTGACCGTGGCGACCGCCACCTGTTCGCCGGCGGCGCGCCATGCGGCGGCGGTGGACAACACGTCCTCGACTTGCGAAATGCTCATGGATTGGCTCCCTTCATCACGAAGGCCCGCGGGGCGGGCCGCGACAACAGATCGATCAAACCGCGCAAGCTGGCCAGGTTGTGCACCGGGCGGAATTCATCGACGTGCGGCAGCATGGCGCGGATACCCTGTGACTTTGGTTCGAACCCGTCCCATCGCAACAGTGGATTGAGCCATACCAGCCGTGTGCAGGAGCGGTGCAGGCGGTCCATGTTCTCGGCCAGGCCTTGCGCGCCGTCGCGGTCCAGGCCGTCGGTGATCAGCAGCACCACCGCGCCCTGTCCCAGCACCCGCTTGGCCCAGAGCTGGTTGAAGCTGGCAACCGCCTCGCCGATGCGGGTGCCGCCGGACCAGTCGGGCACCGCGTGGGCGACCATCTGGAACGCCACCTCGGGGTCGCGGGCGCGCAACTGGCGGGTGACATTGGACAGCCTGGTGCCGAACAGGAACACCTGGACGCGGTCGCGGTCGTTGCTGACGGCGTGCAGGAAGTGCAGCAGGATCTGGGCGTAGCGGGCCATCGAGCCGGAGATATCGCACAGCACCACCAGCGGCGGCGGCCGGGTCACCCGGCGGCTGCGGGCGATGCCGAGGATCTCACCGCCCTGGCGCAGGCTGGTGCGGATGGTGCGGCGCAGATCGGTGATCGGGCCGGTCTGGTCGGGACGCTTGCGGCGGGTCCGGCGCAGGTCCAGGGGCAGCACCAGGCGACGGATCGCGCGTTTGGCCTCGGCGATCTCGGCCGCGCCCATCGCCTCGAAGTCCATCCGCTGCAGCTTTTCTTGCTTGGAAACCGTCATCGTCATGTCGGTGACCGGCGAGTCTTCCTTGGGGCGCGGCGGTTGGTCGCTCTTGCGGGCGAAGGCCTCGGCGACGCGGCGCGAGGCGGGCGGCGGGCGTTCCGGCTTGGGCTGCTTGCCGGCGTCGAGCAACGCCATGGCGGCGGCCTGTTCGGCGGCCGAGGGATCGCGCCAGAACAGCGCGAACGCCTGGTCGAACACCTCCTGATGGTCGTGGCGGTGGATCATCGCGGCGCGCAGAGCGGTGCGCGCCTGGGTTTTCGAGCCGAGGTCGATACCGGTCAGTGCGTGCTGCGCGGTGATGATCTCGGCCGGGCCGACCGGCAGACCGGCGCGGCGCAGCAATCTGGCGAAGTGCATCACGTTGGCGGCGACGCGCGATTGCGGCTGGGTCGGTGGGTCGTGGGCCAGGGTCATTGGCGGGTAATGGAGGGCAGCGCACGCGGCGGTGCAAGGGGCCGACGCGTGTGATCTGGCTCACAGCTCAACCGACAGGACATCTGCTAACCCTGATTGCCGAATGCAGCCAAACCGCCAGTCAATCGCATATTACGATACAGAAACAACAGTGATAGCGCAGAGGAAATTCCATGTCAACGTTGAACCCACATGCCCGTGCCAATGAGGCCGAGACAATCCGCATTGCAGCGGCGAAGGCCGAAAAGCACATTGCCCATCAGCACAACAATGGCGATGAGACACGTTACCGGGGCGAATATTGGGGCAATTATTCGAAAGGCCTGAAGCATGACTTCAGGGGAGACGTCGATCCGACATCCTACGAAACCATGCTGCATGCGCTCAGTACAGGCGTGCCCGCCGATTTCGAGGCGATCACCCTGGGCGGAGACGTACCGCTGGTCGATCCGCAGGCCGGCCTGGCTTACGAGTTGGAAGGCCGCGATCCGCAGTCGTTTGTGCTGGCGCCGGCGCCGGAACTGGCCAGCGCCTGGCGCGCCGGCGAGGCGGTTGAGGATTACTGGATGGCGTTGCTGCGCGACGTGCCGTTCAGCCAGTACGGCAGCGATCCGCTGACACTCGCGGCGATCGCCGAGCTCAATGCGCTGTCCGATTTTCGTGGGCCGAGGCAGGGTGGACAGGTTACCGGGAAGACCCTGTTCCGGGGCTTTACCGCGGGGGATCTCGCCGGGCCATATATATCTCAATTCCTGCTGCTGCCGTTCGATTTCGGCGCGGTCCACATCGATCAGCGATTTCAGACCTTTCTGCCGATCGGCGGTGGCGGCGCAGATTACTTGACCGACTTTGCCTCGTGGCTGGCAGTGCAAAACGGCCAGGCAACCGACCCGACGGCACTGCGCTCGCTGCCGTTCGGCGGCAATTCGTTCGATCCGCAGCGGCGCTACCTACGCGACGGCAGAGGTCTGGCTGCCTATGTGCACGTCGACGTACTGTTCGAGGCTTACTTCAACGGCTGCCTTGTGGCGATTGACCTCAAGGCCCCGTTCAATCCCGGCAATCCCTACAATAGCACCGTGAAGCAGCAGGGCTTTGGCACTTTCGGGACCCCCTATGCCAAGACCCAGGTTGCAGCGATCGCGGCCCCGGCGCTGAAGGCGATCTGGTTCCAAAAATGGTTCGTGCATCGCGTGCTGCGGCCGGAGGCGTATGGCGCCCTGGTGCATAAGGCGCTGCTGGCAGCCGGCGACCCGCTGCGGTTCGACTATCCGCTGCACGGCGATGTGCTGAACTCCGACGCGGTGGGGCGGGTGCAGGCCAATAACGGCAGCTGGCTGCTGCCGCAGGCATTCCCCGAGGGCAGTCCGTGGCATCCATCGTACGGCCAGGGGCACGGGACCGTCGCCGGCGCGTGCGCGACGATGCTCAAGGCGATTTTCGACGAGGACTACGTGTTCTCCCAGCCGATGATGCCGAGTGATGATGGGCTGTCGTTGCAGCCTTATACCGGGCCGGACAGGTTGACGCTCGGCGGGGAGGCGAACAAGCTGGCTGCCAATATCGCGCTGGGGCGCAATCACGCGGGTGTACACTGGCGGTCGGATTATGAGCGATCGGTGATTCTGGGCGAGGAAATTGCCATTCGCGTGCTACGCGACCAGAAGGCAACATATAACGAGAACGCGAGCTGGTCATTTACCCGGTTCGACGGGACGAAGATCACGATCTGAGGATGGATCGTTTGCTGCGCGGCCGGCGGCGGTTCACCGGACGCCGGTCGCCTACAGGTTTACGTCGAAATTCTCCAGTTCGTGTCGACCAGCCGTTGCTGGTGCCGAATCGGCGGTTTACCAGATATCGTGCATGGCGCGGGCTCAGCGATCCGGCGTTGGCTTCGCCTGCTCGCGTTGCCGGGCCTGGTCCTTCCGCTTCAGCAGGTTGGCGCGTAGCGCCGCGGCCTCACGCTGCGCGCGGTCCGGTCTGGCTGCGGCTTTGGCCGGTTTTTCGGCCGACGGGCGGGTCATGCCGGGTGCTTGCGCATCATCGCCTGGCGGCGGCAGATCGCCACCATTTCGTCGCGCTGGTTCCAGCAGGTGTGCTCGAACTCGACGATGCCGACAGTGGGGCGGGATCGGCTTTCGCGCATGGTCAGGACCTTGGTGCGGGCGCGCAGGGTGTCGCCGTGGAACACCGGCTTGGGGAACCTGGTATCGCCAAACCCCAGGTTGCCGACGGTGGTTCCCAGCGTGGTGTCGTTGACGCTCATGCCGACCATCAGGCCAAGGGTGAAGATCGAATTCACCAAGCGTTGCCCGAATTCAGTTTCGGCGGCGAAATGGGCATCGAGATGCAGCGGTTGGACGTTCATCGTCATCGCGCTGAACAGGGTGTTGTCCAGCTCGGTGACCGTCCGAGTCCAGGGATGGTTGAATTCCTGACCGGGGGAAAACTGTTCGTAATAAAGTCCTGCCATGCGGGGTCGTCCTGCTGGGTTGGCCGAGTCAACCGCATTCGCGGCTGACTGCCAAGCCAGGCCGCGGCGTTAGCAGCACGGATTCTCAAGGTCATGTGAAAACAAACTGGTATGGTGCGATCTCCGTACGACTTGTAACCGATCCGCCTCAGGGCAAGGTGATGCGGCGTCTGGAGCTGATCGAAAGGACTGTGCCGTGCGCGAAAAAGCCAGGTTGCTACTCGCCCTTGCCTCTCTTGCCGCGGTCGCCCCGATGCTGGCCGCCTGCTACACCACGAAGGGCGCGGGTGAGGATCTCAGCGCGGCCGGCAAGGGACTGACCAACTCGGCAGACAAGAACACAGGCTACAAGCCATAACCGACTTTCACTGACCAGGGAGGATTTTGCAATGGATGAAGATCGTGCCAAGGGCGTAGCGCATCAGGCGAAGGGCGCCATCAAGCAGGGCGTGGGCAAGATGACCGGCGACAAGAAGACCGAGGCCGAGGGTGCGGCGGAAAAAGCCGGCGGCAAGGTACAGAATGCTGTTGGCGGAGTGAAGGATTCCGCTCGTGACGCGCTGAAGAAGTAAAGTCGAGGCCGGCCGATGTCCACCATTCTCATTATCATCCTGATTGTGTTGCTGCTGGGTGCGCTGCCCAGTTGGCCCTATAGCGGCGGTTGGGGTTACTACCCGAGCGGCGGTCTGGGACTGGTGTTGTTGATTGTCGTCGTGCTGCTGGTAATGGGACGAATATAGGCTGGAATGGCGGACGCAGGCGGTCATTGCGGCCGTCGGTGGCGGTTGCCGCGGATTGATGTTGCAAGCGCTGCTTTGGTCTGGTTTCGCCGGGCCGGAGCAGCGTTTCTGCTTTATAGCGGCAAGTCCAGGTGCCCCGTCATGACCTTCCAGGCGGCGTCCCCCAGCGCGGCATCGGCTTGATCGTTTCCGCCGTGGGCGTGCAGGGCGGAGCGAGGGGTGGTTTCGCCGGGTAGCAGCACGCGATGTCCGGCCGCCTGATCGAACACCAGGCGTGCCTGCTTCGCGCTGGCGGCGAGGCGGGCAGCGATGGACTTCGCGAACGTTTCGGATGGCCACAGAGCATCGTCGCCGCCTGCGACCAGGATGATAGCAGCCTTGGCGCGCTCGACCGGAATGGTGGCGGCGGATAGCTCGGAGGCGAAGCGGAGCAGGCTTTGTTCATGCAGGCTTCGGTAGGAGATCAAGCCATCGCGGTAGTCCCGCTTCCAGTATGGATCGCTGGCGATGAACGGCAGCGCGACGCCGGCATGGGTCCAGGATGAGCGTTGCGGCCAGGCTTCGCCATCTTGCCCCGGGCCGCTGTTGCCCCAGACCACCGATGTCGGGCTGATCGCGACCACGGTATCCAGGCGCGGGTCACGGATCGCGGTCAGCAAAGCCGCTTCCGCGCCTTTCGAGGTGCCGACAAAGGCAATCCGCTTGCAGCCGTGTTGCTCCAGCGTATCGAGCGCCCGGGTGAAGGTTTCCAGCGGCACTTCGCAGATGCCGGGAGGCTGGCCCTCGCCGCCGAACCAGCGTAGGGCGAGCGCGACAGCGCCGCGCGATGCGAACAGCCTCGCGCGCGCCACATCGACTCGACCGCTTGAACCGGCTGCGATGATCACGCCGAGGTCGGCTGGATGTCGCGGCGTCAGCAGGGTTCCCTAACATCTCCGCTGAGGATGGTTTCGCGCGTCGCCGTCATGGGTTTCCGTGTCAGGTGTTTTTTCGGCCGGGGCTGGCCGGCGGTGGGCCGGTTACCCTGGGGAGCCGGGATCAGGCCGCCAGCTTATCGGCCCGGATATCCTTGATGTCACGAAACGTCAGCGCCGGCGCCAGTTCCTCGGCGCGGCGCATCATGAACGCCGAACTGGCTAGGAACACCGGGTCGCCGTCGACGTCGTCGGCCATCGCGCTACGGTTGTCGGCGATGAACTTGGCGAGCGCCGCCTTGTCCGGTGCGGATACCCAGCGTGCCAAGGCGAAGGAGGGCGACTCGAAGCCGATTTTTACTCCGTATTCGGCGCCGAGCCTTGCCTGTAGGACGTCTAGCTGGAGGGTTCCGACGACGCCGACCAGGGGGGCAGCTCCGTCTTGCGGGCGGAACAGTTGCACGACGCCTTCCTCGGCCAGTTCCACCAGGGCCTGGCGCAGTTTTTTCGCCTTCATCGCGTCGTCCAGCCGGACCCGGCGGAGGATTTCGGGGGCGAAATAGGGCACCCCGGTGAACTGCACGTCCTCGCCCTCGGTGAGGGTGTCGCCGATGCGCAGGGTGCCGTGGTTGGGGATGCCGACGACGTCGCCGGCGAAGGCCTCGTCGGCGATCTCGCGATCGCGGGCGAAGAAGAACTGCGGTGCGTGCAGCGGGATCGACTTGCCGGTGCGCACCTGTTTCAAGCGCATGCCGCGGACCATGCGACCGGAGCAGACGCGGGCGAAGGCGATGCGGTCGCGATGGTTGGGGTCCATGTTGGCCTGGATCTTGAAGACCAGGGCGGTCAGGCCGGGTTCGGTGGCCTCGACGGTGCGGGTGTCGGCGGGTTGCGCGCGCGGGCGGGGGCCGTATTCGGCCAGGCCGTCGAGCAGGTCGCGGACGCCGATGTCCTTGATCGCGCTGCCGAAATAGACTGGCGTCAGGTGGCCGGCGTTGAAGCTTGCGAGGTCGAATTCGGGCAGTGCGGAGCGCACCAGGTCGACCTCATCGGCGAACGACTGCATGCGTGGATCGGACTGCGGCAGGTCGTTGACCAGGTGCATCTTTCTCGCCCGTAGGTCGTAGGTGCCGGCGAATTCGGCGGCTCGGCCGATCGGCCAGGTGACCGGGCAGGTGTCGAGCGCCAGGGTGGAGGCGACCTCGTCGAGCAGTTCGATCGGGTCGCGGGCTTCGCGGTCCATCTTGTTGATGAAGGTGATGATCGGGATGTCGCGCAGGCGGCAGATCTCGAACAGTTTGCGGGTGCGCGCCTCGATGCCCTTGGCGGCGTCGATCACCATGACGGCGGAATCGACCGCGGTGAGGGTGCGGTAGGTGTCTTCGGAGAAATCCTCGTGCCCTGGGGTGTCCAGCAGGTTGAACACGCAGCCGGCGTATTCGAAGGTCATCACCGAGGTGACGACCGAGATGCCGCGCTCGCGCTCGATGCCCATCCAGTCGGAGCGGGTGCGGCGACGTTCGCCCTTGGCGCGGACGTTGCCAGCGAGTTGGATGGCGCCGCCGGCGCGCAGCAGGTGTTCGGTGAGCGTGGTCTTGCCGGCGTCGGGGTGGGAGATGATGGCGAAGGTGCGGCGGCGGGCGATTTCGTTACGTGAGCCGGGGATGGGGCTGGCGGGGTCGGCTGTGGAGTCGGTCATTCGATGCTTTCGCCTGGGCAGCCGAGGGTTCGGCGGTTGGTGAGGGTATATAATACGTGCCGGGGCCTGAAGGAACGCCGATGCTCCGGCCTTGGGTTTGCTTCCGAGCGTGCACCAGGACCGACCGATGAAGACAAGCGACCTGCGAGACTTCCAAGCCAGAGCCGGTGTCCGATCGAGACATGCCGGCCGACCCCGGCTTGGCCGCCGAACGCAGTGCGCGAACGATGTCGTCCCGACAGATGACGCGGCCGCTCGGTGTCGTCTGTCACATGACCGAACGCTGCTTGTCGGTCCAACCTTCCCGAAGGTCATTTCACGAAGAAGGAACTGGTCGAGTGTCTGACCCATTGCCCGAGGCCACACCCAAAGGCGAGGCAGAGCAACTGCCGCTTGGCGAAAGAACGACGGATGCAATCTTTTTCCTGCTGATCGACATCTATCGGCAAGAGCTGGGCGCGGAGGAAGATGTTCACCGCACATTGCCGTTCTTTGCCACGGCCCTGGGGCTGATCGTGGCGTCGCTCAACTACTCCGCAACCCAACTGCCGTCTTGGGGCACGATCATGAAATCTTGCAGCCGACCCGGATCGCCGCCAACTTTGCAATGGCATATCGTTCCGTGCGCGTGGTCCGTGGCACTCGCAGGGCTATTTTTGCTTTTCGTTGTGGGTTTGAGCGGGGCGGTATTATGGTATCTCGCGTTAGCAACGCGGAAGCGCGATTATAAGCGGATTGGGCCTGAACGGCTGATTCTCGGGCGAGCACGTGAACTGCACAACTATCATGCCAGCGCAGGCCTCAGAGGCGGCGGACTCGACACCGCGGTGATGATCGACATCCAAGCGCAGTTGCTCGACACGTTTTCCGAGGTCGTCCCGATCAACCGCGAAGTGACCTTGCAACGATACCACTACCGGGCTCGAGCCGTGTTGTGTTTGCTGTGGAGCTTGCTGTTCGCCTTACTCGCCACCATACTAATCATAGCGACTGCGAAATTTGGCATCATCGAGGCTTCGCCATGACAACCACCACCCCGCCGGCCCAGACCGCACCTCGGCCGGCACCGCAGAAGCCATCCGCGCAGGCGGCGAAGCCCACGGGAAACATGACGTTCACGATCCAGAAGGGCGCTGATGCGCTGCCGTATCTAAAGCGGTAGCGTTGGCATTGTGCGACCCCGCCCGCCCCGTAAGCGAGGCGGGTTTTTTCATGCCCGGATTTTGCCACTGAATTTGAGCCGCCAAACGAGTGTCCGGGGTTGCCGCGGTGGCGCCGGTCGCCACCGGTGCTGCATGGCGTGCGGCCATCAGGGGGCCAAGCTTGAGCAGGCGGCACAGACCGGTTAAGACACCGCTCGCACAAAGAAGCCGCCCCAACTGGGCAGCCATGGGGGAGGCAGCGGACGGTGGACCTCGAGGTTCTCATTGAGAACGTGTTGAACGCGGTCGCCGCCGGCATCACCATCGGCTGCATCTACGGACTGATGTGCATCGGCCTGGGGCTGATCTTCGGCATCATGCGGATCGTCAATTTCGCCCAGGGCGAGTTGCTGATGCTGGGCATGTTCGCCAGCTTCTATCTGGTCACCGGCGGCGGCGTGCTGGCATTCCTGGGTCCGACCATCGGGCCGTTCGTCGGGGCGCTGCTGGCCGGTCCGATCGTGTTCGCCGGCGGGGCGCTGCTGCACAAGCTGCTGATTTCACGGGTGTCCGGGCTGCGCACTAGCGGCTCGCTCGACGAGGGGCATTTCGGCCAGTTGATCGTCACCCTGGGCATCTCGCTGATCCTGCAGAACGGCGGCTTGATCGTGTTCGGGTCCACCCCGGTGACGGTGCGCACGCCGCTGGCATCGAGTGCGATCATGATTGGGCCGATCTATGGCGACGCCACGGTGTTCCTGAACAAGGCCCGGCTGATCGCCTGCGCGGTCTCCATCATCACCGCCATCAGCCTCTATCTGGTGCTGGAATACAGCCGCCTGGGCAGGGCGCTGCGGGCCGCCGCCGATAACCCGATTGCTGCGACTTACATGGGTATCGATACCGACAAGGCCTATCGCATCGCCTTCGGCCTGGGTAGTGGCATCACCGCGATCGCCGGCGGGTTGATGGCGACCTATCTGTCGTTCGGCCCGTTCGTCGGGCTGGACTACGTCATCATCATGTATTCGGGGGTGGTGCTGGGCGGCATGGGCAGCATCCTGGGCGCCTTCTGGGGCGGCCTCACGGTCGGCTTCGTGCAGCAATGCTCGGCCCTGGTGCTGCCGCCGCAATTGCAGAACGCGGCGATCTTCGTCGTCTTCCTGATGATCGTGCTGCTGCGCCCGCAGGGCCTGTTCGGCCGTTCGGCGGAGCGCGCCTGATGCCGATTCGGTGCGCCGCATGAGGTACAAGTCCGCCCCTCGGCTGCGGCGCGATGCGGTCGCGCTGGCGGTGCTGTCGGCCGCCTATCTCGGGGCGTCGATGCTGGTGACCAACAGCTACTACCAGTTGATCATGACCCTGGTGCCGATCTGGGCGGCGTTCGGCGTTTCATGGAACATCCTGTCCGGCTATGGCGGCCAGTTGTCGTTCGGCCACGCCTCGTTCTTCGGCATCGGCGCCTATGTCGTTACCCTTGCGCTGGTTTACTGGAACCTGACCCCCTGGCTGGGCATCCCGCTTGGCATGATCGTCGCCGCCGGGGCGGCGGTGCTGATCGGGCTGCCGACGTTCCGCCTGCGGGGTCATTACTTCGCCTTGTCGATGCTGGCTTACCCGCTGGCGATTCTTTACTTCCTGCAATACCTCGGTTTCCAGGAAATGTCGCTGCCGATGCACCGCGAGCATCCGGCGTTCTTCCTGGAGTTCACCGACCCGCGCCATTACACCATGGTCGCCGTCGGTCTGCTGGTCGGCGCCGTCGTGGTCTGCATGCTGGTGGAGAATTCGCGCTTCGGCCTGGCTTTGCTGGCGATCCGGCAGAACGAGCTTGCGGCCGAGGCGGCGGGCATCAACGCCCGGCTGTGGAAGATTCGCGCGCTGGTGGTCTCCGGCATGATCGCCGCCGCGGCCGGCGGCGTTTATGCCTGCGTGCTGCTGGTGGTGACGCCAGATTCGGTGTTCGGTTTGCTGGTCTCGGCGCAGGCCGTTGTGGTCACCCTGTTCGGCGGGGTGGCGTCGATCTGGGGACCGGTGGTCGGGGCCGCGATCCTGGTGCCGCTGGCGGAATCGCTGAATGCCGAACTGGGCAACATCCTGCCCGGTATCCAGGGCGTGGTGTATGGCGTGGCGATCATCGGCATCACGCTGGCCTCGCCCGACGGCCTGTTCTGGACCGTCCGCGACAGGTTTTTCAAACGCCAGGCGGAGTCCCCTGCCCTGGCTGCCGGCAACCTGGCCGCACCGGCGTCCGATCCGGCCCGGCCCGGTCCGATGGCGACCCCGACGACATCGGGCGCGGTGTTGCTGAAGGTGGAGGGGCTGTCCCGGTCATTTGGCGGCCTGCGCGCGGTCAGCTTGGTTGGTTTCGAGGTCGACGCCGGGGAGATCCTCGGCATCATCGGCCCCAACGGCGCCGGCAAGACGACGCTGTTCAACGTGCTGAACGGCGTGCTGGCCGCGGACGAGGGCAGCGCCACCCTGGCCGGCCAATCGATGCTGGGGCGCAAGGTGCATGCGGTCTGCCGCATGGGGGTGGGCCGCACGTTCCAGGTGGTGCGCAGTTTCCCCCGCCTGCCACTGCTGGACAACGTGATCGTCGGTGCCTATGGCGCCGGTCTGGGCGATGCCGAAGCGATCGACTCGGCCATCGCCGCGCTGCACCGGGTCGGGCTGGCCGACCGTGCCGGCATCGCCGCCGGGCAACTGACCAACAAGCAGCTTCGGCTGATGGAACTGGCGCGCGCGCTGGCGGGCCGGCCGCGGCTGCTGCTGTTGGATGAGACGCTGGCCGGGCTTGGGCGCGACGAGTGCGATGACGTGCTGGCGGTTCTGGTGCGGCTGCGCACCGAGGGCATGACCGTGGTCATCATCGAGCACACCATGCACGCGATGATGCGCATCGCCGACCGGTTCGTGGTGCTGGATCACGGCCGCGTGCTGGCCAGCGGGCAGCCGCGCGAGGTGGTCGAGAACCGCTCGGTCATCGAGGCCTATCTCGGCAAGAAATGGGCGGCGAGGCAGGATGCTTGAGATCAGCAACCTGTCGGTCAGCTACGGCGGGCTGCGCGCGCTGAGCGACGTGTCGCTGTCGGTGCCGGAGGGCAAATTCGTCACCGTCGTCGGGCCGAACGGGGCGGGAAAATCCACCCTGTTCAAGACCATCTCCGGCATCGTTCCGGCCATGGGCGGCCAGATCAGCTTCATGGGTGAGAACCTGTTGCGGCTCGCGCCGGCGCGGCGCGCGCATCTTGGCATCGCCCACATCCCCGAGGGGAGGCAGGTGTTCAAGACCCTGACGGTGCTGGAAAATCTGCAGATGGGCGCTTATCCGAAGGCGGGACGAGAGGCCTGGCGTCACACCCTGGACCGCATCCACACGCTGTTCCCGATCCTGTCGGAGCGCGCCGGCCAGCTCGCCGGCACGCTGTCGGGCGGTGAGCAGCAGATGGTCGCCATCGGCCGCGGCCTGGCCTGCGCGCCGCGGCTGCTGATGCTGGACGAGCCGTCGATGGGCCTGGCGCCGGCGGTGGCCGACACCATTTTCGAGCGGGTGTCGCAGATCCACCGCGAGGACGGCGTCACCATCCTGCTGGTCGAGCAGCGGGTGGCCGAGGCGCTGGAACTGTCGGATCATGGCTACGTGCTGGAATCCGGGCGCATGGTGCTGGACGGTCCGTATGCGACGCTGCTAAGCGACGATCGGGTGCGCAAATCCTACCTGGGTCTGAGCTGACGATGCGCGGCAGCGATCATCAGCGCGGGGCCTTTCGGCGGATTGCGGTGTGGAGCGATCGAGCGGGTGGTGGGGTCGTCGGGGGAGGGGCTTGCGGCGAAGCCGTTTCGCCGTTGGGCTTTAACACAAAGACACTAAGCCACGAAGATTTCGCAGTCGCTGCATCGACTTGCTTCACGTGGTCAGAATCAGGGTTGATTTTTCGAGATGATGCAACGGATAGGCCGGCATCAGAAGAGAGGCTGGACGCGGCGGCAGGCCAGCGTGAGCCGACCGGGGAAGGTTGCAGCTTGTGACTGGTAAAGAAACAATCCACAAATCCTTTGTGACTCTGTGTCTTTGTGTTGAACAAGAGCAGCGACCGCACCGCCCGCGACCAATGCGCACGCACCTGAGACCAGTGCATCGCAGCGACCCAAACAATACCTGTCCCGTCACGCCTGCCGCCGCGGTGAGCATAAAAACTGGAGCAACGCCATGACCGATTTCACTCGCCGCGCCAGCGTGGGCCTCGGCCTTGCCGCCGGCGTCGCCACCCTCACCCCCCGCCGGCTGCGCGCTCAGACCCCGGCCGAGGTGAAGATCGCCATGCTGATGCCGCTGTCCGGCCCGTGGGCGCGGCAGGGTATCCTGGAACGGATGGGGGCCCGGCTCGCGGTCGACGATGTCAACAACGCCGGCGGCATCAAGTCGATGGGCGGCGCCAAGCTGAAGCTGGTCGAATACGACACCCAGGACAGCGCCGAGAAAGCCAAGGACGCCGCCCAACGCATGGTCGCGCAGGAGCCCGACCTGGTCGGCGGGTTTGGCTGCTGGCTGTCCACCTTCACCCTGGCGGCGACCGAGGTCACCGAACGCGCCGCGCTGCCCTGGCTGACCCTGTCCTATTCCGACCTGATCACCGGGCGCGGCTTCAAGCATGTGTTCCAGTCCTCGCCCACCGCCGACCGCCAGGCCGAGGAGGAACTGCCGATGATCATGGAAATTGCCCAGAAGGCGTCCGGCAAGAAGCCGACCAAGGTGGCCTTCCTGGGCGACAACACCGCGTCGTCGGTCAGCTTCATGAAGCCGATGCGTGACCATGAGGCGAAGGACCAGGGCCTGAAGATCGTCGCCGATGAGGTCTATACGCCGCCCCTGACCGATGCCACCACGCTGGTCCAGCACATCCGCTCGGTTCGGCCGGACTTCGTGGTATTGCAGTCCACCAACGTGCCCGACGACAAGTTGCTGGTGGACAAGTTCGCCGAGTTCAACTTGAAGAGCGACCGATTGCCGAAGATCGGCAGCGGCGGTCACTGGGCGGTGCCGGAACTGCTGAAGAACGCCGGGCCTGAGAACCTGGAAGGCATCATGGTGGGGCTCGCCAACTGGCCTGGCAAGAACCAGGCGGATCTGGAGAAACGCTTCATCGCCCGCACCGGCGAACCCTGGTTCGGTCACGACTCGATTTTCGGCTATGTCCACGTCTTGATCCTGAAGGAGGCGCTGGAGCGCACCGGGGTTGCCGACCGGCACAAGGTGAATGAGGCGATCCATGCGCTGGATATGACCACCGGGCCGGCGCTGTTTTTCCCCGACGGGCACCTGAAATACGATGCGGCGGGCCGCCGGGTCGGCGCTAAGCTCTGCGTGGTGCAGTGGCGTGACGCCAAGCCGGTGCCGGTGTATCCGGCCTCGATCGCTACCCGCGAGGTGCTGTGGCCGAAAGTCTGAATTGCCGGCATGACTGCGTTTGCCGCCCTGCGCGACATCCTGCGGCTACCGGAGGACCTTGATGTGCTGTCGCGCCACAGCCATGCGTCATCACCACCAGCGCCGGGCACAGGGGCGGTTCGATGACCGAGGTCGTTCCGGTTGAAACTTTGGTTGGGTCGATCGGCTGCATTCTGGGGGGCGCGGCGGGATTGGGTGGCGAGAGGTTGAACAGTTGGTGTTCGTTTTGGTGTCCACGGATTGGGCGCACACGCGGTGTCTGGCAAAGATTTCAGCACGGAGAAAGAATGAGTTTCGCGAAGGAGCACGGAGAGGGTATTGGGTCTGGCAAGCTACCGGTTTCCTGGTTTCACCGGGACGAGGTGCTTGGTCGGTTTTTGCGTTCCTGCATCCAAGTGCCGTTTGCGGGATGGATCGGTCCGCCGTGGCGCTGCCGTGGCCCTGGCGTTTGCTTCGTGATATTGGCCATGGCCGGGCCTTGATGGTTGCCGTGGCCGCGCCCATTGACTTCCTCCTGCATGGATCACCCGCGATGCCGATCGATCTTTGTCTCGTCATCTTCGATTGCGATGGGGTGCTGATCGACAGTGAAGCGCTTTGCGACCGGGTGGTTTCGGCCGAGCTGCATCGGGTCGGGTGGGAGCTGTCGGCCGCCGAGTGCCACCGGCGCTTCCTTGGACTAACCTTTACCGACATTCAGCTCGCGGCCGAGGCGCAACTGCATCGTTCGCTTGGGGCTGGCTGGATCGACCATCTGGTTCGTCACGTCACCGAGGTGATGGCGGCCGAGGCCACCGCCATTCCGGGTGCTCATGAGGCGTTGCTGGCCACCACCGCGATGGGCCTGCCGTTCCGCGTCGCGTCAAACTCCTCGCATGCCGAGATGGCGGCCAAGTTCGCCCGCGTTGGTCTGTCCGAGCTGGTGCGGGGCCGCATCCACAGCGCTTATGACATGATCGCCGAGGGCAAGCGCGGCAAACCCGCCCCCGATCTGTTCCTTGCAGCGGCCGCCGCCGAACGTGTTCCGGCCGCCAACTGCGTGGTCATAGAAGATTCCCTTGCCGGCGTGCAGGCGGCGGTCGCGGCCGGGATGACCTGCCTCGGGCTCGGCCCTGAAGCCGAGACCGAAAGCCTGCGCCGGGCCGGCGCGGTGCCGTTCACCTCGATGCTGGCGCTGCCTGGGATGCTGCGCGATCTGCGGTCGGAGGCGGGATGACCGTCGCGGCGTTCAGCTATCTTTATCCGTGGACCAAGGCATTCCACGTTATCGCCTTGATCGCCTGGATGGCGGCGATCTTCTACCTGCCGCGGCTGTTCGTCTATCATTGCGACGTACGGCCTGGCAGCGTGGAGAGTGAGCGCTTCAAGGTGATGGAATACCGGCTGTTCAAGCAGATCATGAACCCGGCGATGATCGCCACCTGGGTGTTCGGCATCATCCTGGTGCTGACGCCCGGCGTCATCGACTGGTCGGCAGGATGGTGGCACGTGAAACTGCTCTGCGTCATCCTGATGTCGGGCTTCCACGGGGCGATGTCGCGATGGCGCAAGGACTTTCTGGCTGACGCCAATCGGCGCAGCCAGAAGTTCTACCGGATCGCCAATGAAATTCCGACGATCTTGATGGTGATCGTCGTCGTCATGGTGATCGTCCGTCCTTTTTGACCAGGGTCCCGCTCATGCCGCTGCGAATTCTTGATGTCCGCGAGATCACCAAGCCGATCAGCTCACCGATCCGCAATGCCTACATCGATTTCAGCAAGATGACGTCGAGCCTCGTTGCCGTCGTCACCAACCTGGAACGCAACGGCAAGCCGGTGATCGGCTATGGCTTCAACTCCAATGGACGCTATGGCCAGGGCGGCCTGATCCGAGAGCGGTTCGCGCCGCGCATCCTGGAAGCCGATGCCGGGTCATTGCTGGATCGGACCGGCGACAACCTGGACCCCGACAAGGTGTGGGGCGCGATGATGCGCAACGAGAAACCCGGCGGCCACGGCGACCGATCGGTCGCGGTCGGCACCATCGACATGGCGGTCTGGGACGCGGTTGCCAAGATTGCCGGCAAGCCGCTGTTCCGCCTGCTGGCCGAGCGTCATGGCGTCCAGGCGGACCCCGATATCTTTGTCTATGCCGCCGGCGGATATTATTATCCCGGAAAAGATGATTCGGCGTTATGCGCCGAAATGCGCAGTTACCTGGAGCGCGGCTATACAGTCGTCAAGATGAAGATCGGCGGCGAATCGATCGAGCAGGACCGCCACCGTATCGAGGCGGTGCTGGCCGAGATCAGCCCGCACGCTCGGCTGGCGGTGGACGCCAACGGCCGGTTCGATCTGGATACCGCGATCGCGTACGCCAAGATGCTGCGCGACTATGACCTGTTCTGGTATGAGGAAGCCGGCGATCCGCTGGATTACCAGCTTCAGGCGGCGCTGGGCGAGTTCTATCCGGGACCGATGGCAACGGGGGAAAACCTGTTCAGTCATCAGGACGCGCGCAATCTGATCCGTCATGGCGGCATGCGCCCGGACCGTGACTGGCTGCAGTTCGACTGCGCCTTGTCATACGGCCTATGTGAGTATCAGCGCACGCTGGCGATGCTGAAACGGCACGGCTGGTCCTGGAAGCGCTGCATCCCGCATGGCGGCCACCAGATGTCGCTCAACATCGCCGCCGGCCTGGGGTTGGGCGGCAACGAGTCGTATCCCGATGTGTTCCAGCCCTATGGCGGGTTCCCCGATGGAACGCAGGTGCGCAACGGCATCGTAACGCTGCCGGAGCTGCCGGGCATCGGGTTCGAAGCAAAGTCGGACCTGTACTCGATCATGCGCGAACTGGCGGTTTAGCGAGGCTTGGGGGCGCCCGCATTGCCGGCGCCCGCCCGTTCTGTTGTGCGATCAAGCGGCCCGGACGGTGCCCAGGAAGCCGTCAACCTCCACCCGCAGTACCCCCGCCTGGTGTCCCAGCAGATCGGCGGCCGACAGCACCTCGGCGGCCGCTGAGGCATTTTCGCCGAGACCATCCGACACCCGCTTCAGGTTATGGGCAACCTGCTGGGTACGGCTGGCGGCTTGCTGGATATTCTCGGACACCTCGAGGATCGCCGAACTTTGCTGCTCGACGGTGGAGGAGATCGCGGCGGCGATTTCCTCGACCCCGTGCACGGTGTGCGAAATGCCCTGGATGGCGGCGAGCGCAGCGGTGGATTCGGCCTGAATCGAGGCGATTTGGGCGCGGATTTCCTCGGTCGCCTTGGCGGTCTGATTGGCCAGGCTTTTCACCTCGCCGGCGACCACGGCGAACCCCTTGCCGGCCTCTCCGGCGCGCGCCGCCTCGATCGTCGCGTTCAACGCCAGCAGATTGGTCTGCGCGGCGATATTCTGGATCAGGTTCACCACGTCACCCACCTTCTGCGCCGCCATCGCGAGGCCGGCGACCTTGTCGTTGGTGCGCCGGCCTTCTTCGGCCGCGTCGCGCGAGATGGTGGCGGCGCGGGCAACCTGGCGACTGATCTCCGATCCGGTCGCGGCCATTTCCTCGATCGCCGCGGCAACCCCTTGTACGTTCGCGGTGGCCTGCTCGGCTTCCTGCAGTGCGGACCCGGACTGTTCCGTCGCGGCGCTTGCGGTGCCGCCGACCTTGCGAGCCGCCGCCCCCATTTCACCGCCCGCGGTGGCTACTGCCTCCACGACGCTGCGCACTTCCTTGTCGAAACGGTCGGCTAGACCGACAAGCGTCCGCCGCCGCTCCTCATTGACGCGTTGACGTTCGGCCTGCTGCTCTTGCTGCAGCGCCGCGAGGCGGGCTGCGTGGTCCTTGAACACATCGACCGCGCGCGCCATCCCGCCCATTTCGTCCTTTCGATCGAGGCCAGGGACAACAACGGCGAGATTACCATCGGCCAAACGCGCCATGGTATCGCGTAGCTCGCCGAGCATCTTGCTGATATCGCGGTTGACCAGCCAGCCGATCGTCAGTGTCAGGGCCAGGATCAAGCCGCCGACGACACTCAGCCAGGTCACCGTGCTGGTGAATTCGCTGTTCAGGTCGTCGACGTAGGCGCCCGCCAGGAAGACCAAATCCCACGGTGCGAAGCGGGCGACGTAGGCGATCTTTGGCGTTGGCTGGGTCTGCCCGGGGCGGGGAAACGAATAGGCCACCACGCCATCGGTGCTGTTGCGCATGGCCTCGATCTCGAGCGAGGTGATCGATCGCCCCTGACTATCGGCGGCGTTTGATAGCTTGCCCTCGAGCGACGGGTTGGCGCCATGGATGACGACCATTCCGTCAGGGCGGGAGATCGCCAGGTAGCCGGTTCCGCCATCGAAGCGCATCGCGTGGACGATGGCGCGCAGTTGCCCGATTGCCTGGTCTTGCGTCAGCGTCTTGGCAGTCACCTCGGCGTCCAGACCCTTGGCGATCGTCATCGTCGATTGGACGACGGCGCGCAGTTTGTCGATACGGTCCTGGGTCATCTTGCTGTGCAGCGACTCGGCGCCAAAGCCGATGGACACGAGCACGGCAAGAACCGAGAGGCTGAGCAGCAGCCCCAATTTGGTGCGAAGCTTCAGGCGGCTGAACATGGTCCTGGGCATCCTGGCGCGGGATTGGCGGATGCCCGGTGGTAATCGATCTCGATTAAGATTTGCTTAACGCCGGGCCGGTATCTGTCGATCGGGCGGGGGCCTTTTTTGGCGGCAGAGCAAGCGGCTTAAACCGGCCGATCGCCGGTCACGCGCCAGATGACGTCGCCGACGTCGTCGGCCATCAGCACCGACCCGTCCGGGCCGATCGCCACCCCGACCGGTCGGCCGTAGGACACCCGCTCGTCGGGGGCGAGGAATCCCGACAGGATATCGCGCGGCGGCCCCGACGGGCGGCCATTGTTGAACGGCACGAAGACCAGCTTGTAGCCGCTAAGCGTGCTGCGGTTCCACGACCCGTGCTGGCCGATCGCCATGCCATCGGGAAAGCCGGGAAGCGTGCCGGCGGGGAGCCAGCAAAGGCCCAGCGAGGCGGTGTGGCCGCCCAGTGCATAATCCGGCGTTATCGCCGTCGCCACCAGGTCCGCATCCCGCGGCACCCGATCGTCGACGGTCTGTCCCCAATAGCAATACGGCCAGCCGTAAAATCCGCCGTCACGCACCGAGGTCAGGTAATCCGGCGGTGTCTCGTCGCCGAGGCCGTCGCGTTCGTTCACCACGGTCCACAGCGTGCCGGTGCCGGGTTCCCACGCCATGCCCACGGCGTTGCGCAGACCGGAGGCAAAGATCCGGCTTTCGCCGCTGGCAACATCCAGCTCGTAGATCGCCGCCCGGCCGGCCTCGAGGTGCATGCCGTTCTCGCCGATGTTGCTCGACGAGCCGACCCCGACGTAGAGCTTCTGCCCCTCGGGGCTCGCCAGCAGGCTGCGCGTCCAGTGGCCGCCGGATTTGAACTCGACCAGCGTTCGCCCGGGCGCGGTGATGCGGCTGGCGCCGGCGGTATAGGGAAACGCAACCACGCCATCGGTGTTGCCGACGTAGAACGTATCGCCCAGCAGCTCCATGCCGAACGGCTGGTTTAGACCATCCAGGAAGGTCTGCTGGGTTTCCGCCACGCCGTCGCCGTCGGTGTCGCGCAACAGGGTGATGCGGTTGGCACTGATCCCCACCGCGGCGGCGCGTTTCATCGTGCTGACCATGGCGTAGTCGAAGATGTTCCGCATCGAGGCCCTGGCCATGTTGATCGATTCAGCGATCAGCACGTCGCCGTTGGGCAAAACATGGATCCAGCGCGGGTGTTGCAGGCCGGTGGCGAACGCATTCACCTTGAGCCCGGGCGCGGCCACCGGCGTCTGTCCCCTGCCCCACCCCTGGGCCGTCGGCATCTTCAAGGTCGGAATGTTGCCTTGCGACCTGGCCGTCGGAATGGCCGGAAAGTTGCCCCAAGCCGGGATGGGCGCACCGGCCGTCAGGCGCCGCGAAAGCAACGCCGCGCCGCCGACAGCAGCTACCATGCGTGCAAAGACATCTTGTGCGGCCAACGCGGTGTTCCTAGCGGTTCCGGCTTAGGCTAGCCGAACCCCGTGGAGCTTGGAACCGCCCGGTTTGACCGCGCCGCGATCAGGCGTGCAATCGCGCGATGTCGAGCAGCACGTTGGCCTCGAGTGCCTTCTCGTCCAGCCGATGTTTCACCAGGTCGCCGATGCTGACGATGCCGACCAGCCGGCCGTCCTCGACCACCGGCAGGTGCCTGATCTTCGCCATGGTCATCGCCGCCATCGCGGTTTCGACACGATCGGTCAGTCGACAGGTCACGACCGGGGAGGTCATCAGCTTCTCGACCGGGATAGTCAGCGCCCGAGCGCCGTGTTCCGCGATGGCATTGACAAGATCGCGTTCCGAAAAGATGCCGGCGTGACGCATCCACTGATCTTCGACCACCACCGCGCCGATGCGCTCATCGACGAGTTTGCGCACAGCGGTTTCCACGGTGTCCGAGGTGCGGACCGTCACCACATGCCGGCCTTTGCCGTGCAAGACGTCGGAAATAGACATCGCCACCCTCCCGTTCCGTGAGCAAACAACTGATTGGTAGATAGGCACGAGCAGCGCGCATCCCAAGCGTGATGGCCGATTGTTCAGCAAGCGGACAGGACAGGCACGTTTTACCCGGCGGGCGCGATGATGATGCGCCGGTTCTGTTTGCCCTTGTTTTCGATCTTGACCACCCGGATCGGCCCGATTGCAGCGGTGCGGGAGACATGTGTGCCACCGCAGGGCTGCAGATCGACCGGCGTCGCCGCATCGCCGATGCGTACCAGCCGCAGCCGTCCGGTGCCGCGTGGCGGCTGCACCGACAGCGTGCGCACCAGCCCGGGATCGCTGTCCAGTACGGCTTCGTCCACCCATTCGGACCGCACCGGATGATCGGCCTCGATCAGTGCGTTCAAGGCCGCCTCGATCGCCTCCTTGGGTGGTGGATTGGGCAGATCGAAATCGAGCCGCGACTTGTCCGCCCCGACCGCACCGCCGGTCACCGCGGCGCCCTTGATCAGGCTGCACAGCAGGTGCATCGAGGTATGCATGCGCATATGAGCGAGCCGACGCTGCCAGTCGATCGCCGCTTCCACCACCGAACCGACCGGCGGCAAGGCCGCGCCTGCCGTGGCCAGGTGCAGGATCGTCTCGCCTTCTCCCTTCACCGCCTCGGTGATCGGCGTGTCCGAGCCGGCCCAGCGCAGCACCCCGCTGTCGCCGGGTTGGCCACCGCCGCGCGCATAGAAAACGGTTCGGTCCAGCACAATTCCCTGGTCGCCGCTTGCCACGACCGTCGCCGAGGTATTGGCCAGGGTCGGCTGATCGAGAAAAACCCGCTCGGTCATGCTGCCATCCATTGCTGTCTAAGCCGGTCCCGCTTCGACGCCAGCCAGAACAGTCCAAGCGCGGTGATGGAGTTGGTGAAGTAACCGGCGAACGCCGACTCGATCGCATCCGCGGCGTCCCACACCCTCACCCGGATGTCCTCGTTCTCGGAGGCTTCGCCGCCGAATCCGGCGATGCCCTCGCCATCCGCCGGTGGCGCCACCACGCGGCCGGCGTAGAGGTGGCAGAACTCGTCGGCGCCGCCGGCGGTCAGCAGGAAACCGCCGATCCGTTCCATCCGGTCGGCATCCAGCCCCGTTTCTTCGCGCATCTCGCGGCGGATGGTCGCGGCCGGGTCTTCGTTGTCCTCGCACAGGCCGGCGGGAAGCTCCACCAGCACGGGATCGACGCCGGCGGCCAGCGCGGGCAGGCGGAACTGCTCGATCAGCACCACGGCGTCGGCTAGCGGATCGTAGGGCAGCAGCGCCGCGGCTGGTCCGCGCCGCCACAACTCCCACCGGCGGGTGGCCGACAATGCGCCGTCGAACCGGCGATGGCGGAAGGTTATCACGTCCAGCGGGAAGCGGCCGGACCACACGCGCTGGCCGGCTTCGACGACGACGTCGGGATGGGTTGGGATCGGCGGGGTCGGGGGCTGCGACATCGGGCTTGTACAAGCCGCGCCGCGCACGCTGTCAACCGCCCAACGGGTTGGCGGGGGCCGGAGAAACCTAGCCTGCCGGCCCGCGTCCGCCATGCGCCCTTTGCGACGTCCGAGTGGCATGTGCATCGCGAGCCTGGGCCCGCCGGCGCGCGGTCGCCGATTGCGTCGGCGATTGGTCCGCTCGGTGGTCGCTATGCGCCGGTACGTTGCTGCCGTTGGTGGGTAGCAGCCTGGCGGTGTCACCGTTGGCGAGATGCAGCGGTAGCGCGGTGTAGCTGAACACGTCGAACGACGCATTGTAGGCGCTGGCGTCGGTCCAGGATTCCTGCGGCCGCGGCACCATGGTCATGTTGCCGTTGATCACCGAGTCGCTGATCTCGAAGGTCATGAAGCCATGCCGGCTGTCAATCGCCGAGATCAGCTTGGCCTCGGTTTCGGGATCGCGATAGCCCTGCGCGGCGGCCAGGCGATGCAGGTTCCAATAGCCGCCATTGCCGATCACGAAGAACGGGATGGTGTGGGCGCCGACCGTCTTCTCGATGCGCTGGTAGTTATGCACGTGCGCGTTCAGCACCATGTTCGGCACCCGCCGTGACGCGTTGATCGCATCCTGGAGTTCCTTGGCCATGGTCGGGCTGCCGCTGTGATGATCGTCGAACGAGTAGATCGGATGATGCACCGCGACGATCAGCGCCTTGCCGGCATCCGCCGCCGCCATTTCCGAGTGCAACCAAGCCCGTTGCTGGTCATCCAGCCGGCCATGTTCGGGAACATTGCTATACAGCCCGATGAAGGTTGCGAATGGGGTGGTCAAGGTCCAATAGAAAAACGGCAGGGTCATCGCCGGGCGGCCGCTGTCACGCGATTCCGGAGTGAAGGTCGGCTTGCCGTCCGCCGCCTTCAATGCCAGGAAGTTCCGATAGAAACCTTCTAGCGAGGTGGCTTCGGCGTTGATCGGTTCGCCGTCGTGGTTGCCCGGGATGCCGATGATCGGCAGCGGGTAATGTTCGTAGGGGTCGTAGAATTGGGCGAAGTACTCGGAAACCTCGCCGTTGTAGTAAATCACGTCGCCCAGATGATAGCAGAACGCCGGCGCCATCGACGCGCCGCGCAGGCTGGGTGCCATATTCCCGGTGTGTAACGACTGCTCGAGACCCTGCTCGACCAGCTTTTGCGGTTCCGGGTTCTTTACCCCGCCGGTGTCTCCGATGCAGTGAAACGACATGCTGCCGGAATTGGTGATCTCGCGATATTCGTCCGCCGTCAGCACTTCACTCAGGTCCATGCGGAACGGCGCCTTGCGGCCATGGGCATAGGCCGCCGGGATTGGCTCGAACCTGGTGATACGCGGGGCGGGGTGCCGCGCCAGCGACGCGCCGGGCTGGCGCGGGCGGTGAAACGTCGTCATCGGTTGTCTCCACGCGCTTGCGGCGCCGGACTGGTTCAGCGGCAGACTGGTTCAACGGCAGGACTGTGGGCGATTGCGATACCGGCGTGGATGAAGGTTTTGTGTTGGGATTCGACGTTGCCGTCAGTTGATCCCATCAGCCGCGGCGGAACACGCTGACGCTCTCCAACCTGGCCGACCACAGGAACTGGTCGATCGCGGTGGCGGTGGCCAAGTGGTAGCCGGCGGCGAACAGCACCCGAGCGTCGCGCGACAAGGTCGAGGGGTTGCAACTCACATAGACCACAGTCGGCACGCGCGCGGCGGCAACCTGGTCGATCTGTGCCGCCGCGCCGCCATGGGGCGGATCCAGCACCACGGCGGCAAAGCTCGCAAGGTCCTTGGCCGACAGCGGCTGACGCGCGAGGTCGCGTTGGGTCGCCTCGATCCGGCCGGCCAGACCGGACTGGTTGACCGCCTGACGCAACGCCACGACGGTCGCCGCATCGCCCTCGAACGCGGCAACCCGCAGCACCCGCGCCAGCGCGAAGGTCAACGTGCCGCAGCCGGCGTAAAGCTCCGCGATCCGGGTCCTGGCGGTGATCTTGGTGGGCATCGCGGCCAGCACCGCCGTGATGATCGCGCGCTCTCCGGTCGCGGTGGCCTGCAGGAACGCTCCTGGCGGCGGTCGCACCGAAACGCCCGACAGGGTCGTGGTGGCGGGACGCAGCAAGCCGATCGTCTCCGGCGTGTCGTTGCCACTCGCCCCGGAAAGTGACGCACCGGACACCCGGGCCAGACCGTGGTCGCGGGCGAAATCGATCAGTGCTATCCGATCCGCGGGCGTCAGCGGTGCGTCGGTGCACAACAGCATGTCGGCGCCGGAATCCAGCAGATTGATCACCACCGAAGCCTGCCGCCGCAGCGCCCGGATTCCGCCCAGGAGCTGGCGCAACGGGTCGATCAGCGCCATCAACGCCGGGTGCAGTACGAGGCAGTCGGTGATGTCGATGACCTCGGCGGAGCGTTGCCCGTGCAGACCCATGACGACGCTGCCGGCGACGCGGCGCACCGCGAAGTCGATGCGCCGGCGTTCGGCCGGCCGGCCGGGGACCAAGCCAAGCGGATCGGGTGGCGAGAAGCCTGCCTGACGCAGCGCGTGCGACAGCAATCCGGACTTCCACGACCGATACTCCGCGTCCCGCCAGTGCTGCAGCACGCAGCCGCCGCAGCGGCCGAAATGCCGGCACGGCGGGTCGACGCGCGACGCTGCGGCATCGGTGATCGTTTCGGCAACGGCATGCCACCCATTGCCGCGCGGTTGCAGCGGCCGAGCGTCCACGGCCTCGGCGGGGAGGGTGAAGGGAAGGTAGAGCGGCACGCCGTCGGCCAGGTGGGCGATGCCGTCGCCCTCCGAGCCGACTCGTTCGATGCGGACCAGCGCCGGTTCGGGCGGTTTTCGCCTGGTGGTTCTTGACGGATGTATCGCCATTCCGGTCCTCTGTTTATCCTGAGTGACCGTGCAGCGGAACCGGCATAGCGGCATCCCGGCCCGGCGTCGAACCGAACCAAGGAAGGCCGACCCATGTCCGATGTCGCCGCCCGCCTGGAACGCCTGCCGTTCTGCAACGTCCATCGCCGCCTGCTGTTCATGGGTGGACTGGGCTACACGTTCGATGCCATGGACGGTGCGATCATGGCGTTCGTGCTGCCGGTGGTGTCGGTGCTCTGGGGCCTCAGCAGCGTGCAGACCGGGGTGCTGGGCAGCGCCACCTATATCGGCTTCTTTTTCGGTGCGATCTGTTCCGGCACGCTGGGCGACCTGCTCGGGCGGCGGTTCGTGATGATGGGGGCGCTGGGGATCTACAGTGCCGCGACCGTGCTCAGCGCGCTGGCGTTGACCTGGCCGCAGTTCTTTGCGCTACGCATCGTGGCCGGCTTCGGCACCGGCGCGGAGAGCGTGATCATCGCGCCGTTCCTGGCCGAGTTCGTCGCCAGCCGATATCGCGGCCGCTTCACCGGTGCCCTCGCGGGCTTTTTCTCGTTCGGCTTCGTCGGCGCGGCCTTGCTAGGCAACTTCATCATCCCGCTGGCCCCGGCGGCGTGGCGGTTCGCGGTGTTTGCCACCGCAGTGCCCGTGGTCATGCTGCTGTGGTGGCGCCGATCCTTGCCAGAATCGCCGCGCTGGCTGGAGACCCGCGGCCGCACCCAAGAGGCCGAGGCGGTGGTGGCGCAGATCGAGGCCGGGGTGGTTGCCGAACTGGGCGACATCCTTGCCCCAGCGCCGGCACGGATCGATGCTCCATCCCGGGTCGCTGTCGGCACCCTGGGGGGCAACCTGGCAGCGTTGTGGTCACGCCCGCTGCGCCGCCTTACAGCGATGTCGTGGCTGATGTGGCTGTCGCTGACTGCCTGCTACTATGCATTCTTCACCTGGATCCCCAGCCTGCTGGTCAAATCCGGCATGACGGTGACCCGCAGTTTCGGCTACTCGCTGCTGATCTATGTGGCGCAAATCCCGGGGTATTATTCGGCGGCCTGGCTGATCGATCGGATCGGCCGAAAAGCCCTGATCGTATCCTACATGCTGCTGGGCGGGGTATCGGCGCTGGGCCTGGCGAACGCGCACAACAACCTGCAGGTGACCGTGGCCGGGGCGCTGCTGTCGTTCTTCATGAACGGCAGCTACGCGGGGCTTTATGTCTACACGCCGGAACTGTTTCCCACCGAGGTGCGGGCGACGGGGTGCGGCATCGCCTCCGCCATCGGGCGTCTTGGCGCCATCGCCTCGCCGATCATCGTCGGCTACGTCTATCCGATCTGGGGTTTTGCCGGGGTGTTCGGCATCACCACGGCGGTTCTGCTTGGTGGGGCGTTGTCGGTGCTGATCCTGGGCATTGCCACCAGCGGGCGATCGTTGGAGGCGATCACCGCGGCCGAACTGCAGGCCGCGGGGCGCCCGGCGGCGAACCGGTAGGACGCTTCGTCCGGGCAGAATAACGAACCGATGGATGGGCCTGGGGACGACCCGTGCTGTCACCGACAGTAGCCTTGGCGCCGATTTCGCGACATAAAGCGATCCAAGGAGACCGTTATGCCGACCAAGCTACCCGCGACAACCGCCGCACAACGCCCATGGAACCCGGATTCCTGGCGGGATTGCCCGATCCGCCAGGTGCCCACCTACCCGGACGTGACCAAGCTGGAGCAAATGGAGGCTCGCTTAGGCAAGTATCCGCCCCTGGTGTTCGCCGGCGAGGCGCGACGGCTGAAGGCGCACCTGGCGCTGGCCGCCGAGGGTCGGGCGTTCGTGCTGCAGGGCGGCGACTGCGCCGAAAGTTTCGGCGACTTCACCGCCAATATCATCCGCGACACCTTTCGTGTGCTGCTGCAGATGGCGGTGGTGCTGACCTTCGGCGCCTCCTTGCCGGTGGTTAAGATCGGCCGCATGGCGGGGCAGTTCGCCAAACCGCGCTCGTCGGACAGCGAAACCCAGAATGGGGTGACGCTGCCCAGCTATCGCGGCGATATCGTCAACGGCCCGGAGTTCTCGGAAGCCGCTCGGATTCCTGACCCGGCACGCATGGAGTTCGGCTACTTCCAGTCCGCCAGCACACTGAACCTGCTGCGGGCGTTTTCGTCCGGCGGTTATGCCGACCTGCACGAGGTGCACCGCTGGAACCTCGATTTCGTCGAGCGCTCGCCGCTGGTGGAGCGATACCAGGACTTGGCGTCGCGGATCGACGAGACACTGTCGTTCATGGCCGCCTGCGGCATGACCAGCACCACCACCCGGGATCTGCGGGAAACCGACTTCTACATCAGCCACGAAGCCCTGTTGCTGCCTTACGAACAGGCGCTTGCTCGGATCGATTCGACAACGAATGACTGGTATGGCTGTTCGGCGCACTTCCTGTGGATCGGCGACCGCACCCGCCAGGTCGACGGCGCCCATGTCGAGTTTCTGCGCGGGCTGCGTAACCCGCTGGGGATCAAGGTCGGGCCGACGCAGGAACCGGAAGATCTGCTGCGGCTGCTGGATATCCTGAACCCGGCTAACGAGGCCGGCCGGATCACGCTGATCAGCCGGATGGGAGCCGACAAGGTGGGCGCCAGGCTGCCGCCGCTGGTGCGCGCGGTCGAACGGTCGGGCCACAAGGTGGTGTGGCTGTGCGATCCGATGCACGGCAATACCGTGACCACGGAACTGATGATGAAGACCCGCAGCTTCGACTCGATCCTGAGCGAGGTTCGCGGCTTCTTCGACATCCACGCCGCCGAAGGCACCTGGGCCGGGGGCGTGCATGTCGAAATGACCGGACACGACGTGACCGAGTGTATTGGCGGTGCGCATCGGCTGTCCGAACTCGACCTCAAGCGGCGCTACGAGACGTTCTGCGATCCGCGGCTGAATGCCGAACAATCGCTGGAGTTGGCCTTCCTGGTGGCGGCGGAATTGAAGCGCCGCCGCCGGCCGCCGGCCGCACCGGCGCTGGCGGCGCAGTGAGCCGGCGCTGATGACGGAGGGGGGTGAGACGGACGGGCGCAGCGGGCGCGGCGAGGACCTGGCGGCCGAGATCGGTACGCGGACCGACAGCTACTTCAATCGCACCCGCCAGATCGTGGCGCGGTTCGGCGACAAGCGGGTCACCTACGCGGTGTTCATGCGGCGACCGGTGATCTGCGCGCCCAGGCTGATGCTGGACTGGCTGAAGCTGGCCGCGGATCTGCGGCGGACCGAGATCGAGATCGATCTGATCCACCAGGAGGGCGACTGGGTAGGCGCCGGCGAGCCGATCGTCTATCTGACCGGCGGGTTGGTGGATCTGTCTGATCTGGAGACGATCCTGCTGCAGAAGGTCGGCCCGGCCTGTGTTGCCGCGCACCATGCCTACCAGATGGCGCTGTCGTTGCCGTCGGTTGCGTTCCTGGCCATGGAGGCGCGGCACTGCGCCGGTGCCGAGATGCAGGACATGATGTCCTATGCCGCCTCGGTCGGCAGTGCGGCGGCCCGGCGGGAAGGCGCCAAAGGCTTTGTCGGGGGCGCCAACGATGCCACTGCGCACTGGTTCGGCGCGACGCGGGGCTTCGGCACCATGCCGCATTCGCTGATCGGCTACGCCGGATCGACGCTGCGCGCCGCCGAGATGTTCCGCGAGACCTTTCCCGGCGAGCCGATGACCGTGCTGGTGGATTATTTCGGCAAGGAGATCAGCGACGCGCTGGCGGTGTGCGCCCGGTTTCCCGAGCTTGCGCTGGAGGGCGGATTGTCGTTCCGGTTGGACACTCATGGCGGGCGGTTCCTGGAAGGGCTCGATCCGGCGGAAAGCTATGCCGTGCTGGAACGCCATGCGCCGGGTGCGATCCGGCGTTACCGCAGCGATGCGGAACTGCGCTTCCTGGTCGGCACGGGGGTGTCGGCGGCGGCGATCTGGCGCATGCGCGAGACTTTGGATCAAGCCGGCTGGGGCGCGGTAAAGATCGTGGCGTCGTCGGGTTTCGGGGTCGAGAAATGCCGCGTGATGGCGGACGCGAGAGCGCCGATCGATGTTGTCGGCACCGGCAGTTTCATTCCGGATTCCTGGCACGAGACCTATGCCACCGCCGACATCGTCGAATACGACGGCGTCCCGATGGTGAAGATCGGCCGCGAGTTCTTACTTAGGCGCAATGGTGCCAGGAAACGGCACGGTGTCTAATCACAGCGGTGATTTCTATTCTCGCCCCGCGCCCCTTCCGTGACGCGCGGTAATCTGTAACCTTGTCCGCATGAACGACGCCATTCAGCCCGACCCTTTCTCGATCCATCGAACCATCGTGACGCTGGATACGCATATCGACATTCCGTGGCCCAGCGGCCCGGACCCGTTCCAGGATGGGCCGCGGAGGGTGGATCTGCCCAAGATGCTCCGCGGCGGGCTGAGTGCCGCCTGCTTCGTGGCCTATGTGCCGCAGATCGGCCGCACGCCGGCATCCGAGGATGCCGCGTTTGCGCGCGCGGTGGCGATGCTGGAACAGATCAATCGCATGGGGCGGGCGGATTCCGCCATCGCGGTGCGGGTCGCCGCCCGGGCGGATTCGATCGTCGCGGCGAAGCGCGACGATGTGCTGGCGATCGTGCCATGCGTCGAGAACGGCTTCGCAGTCGGTGCCGACCTTTCGCGTATCGCCACATTCCGCCGGCTGGGGGCGATCTACATGACGCTGACCCATAACGGCCACAACGCGCTGGCCGATTCCTGCAACCCGCGGCGCGACCTCGGCGACCGCGAGACCGAGCATGGCGGGCTGTCGGCATTGGGGCGGGCGGCGGTGGCGGCGATGAACCGGACGGGGATGCTGGTCGACGTGGCGCACACCTCACGCGACACCATGGTGCAGGCAGCCGAGGCCTCGCGCGCACCGATCGTTTCCACCCATTCCTGCGTCAGCGCGCTGTGCGATCATTCGCGCAACATGACGGACTGGCAGTTGGACGTGATCCGCGACGTGCGCGGGGTGATCCAGATCACCGCGGTCGCGGGGTTCCTGAAGCCGAACGCCAAGCCGGAAGAGGTGACGGTGGCGGATTTTGCCGATCATATCGAGTACGCGGTGAACCGGATCGGGATCGACCATGTGGGGATTTCGTCGGACTTCGACGGCGGCGGCGGGTTCTCCGACTGGCACGACGCCAGCCAGAGCCCCAATATCACCGGCGAATTGCTGCGGCGCGGATTTGATCGCGGAGCGCTTGAGAAACTGTGGGGTGGCAATTTCCTGCGGGTGATGCGGGTGGCGGAAGGATTGGCCGGCTGATGAGAACGGTTGCGTTGCCGGGCGGTGAGACGGTTCCGGCCCTGGGGCAGGGCACCTGGTATATGGGCGAGCGGCGGGGCGACGTGGCGAGGCAGGCCGACGCGTTGCGACTTGGCATCGACCTCGGCATGACGTTGATCGATACCGCCGAGATGTATGCCTCGGGCGGAGCCGAGCACGTGGTGGCGACGGCATCGGCAAGGCTGCGCGACCGGTTGTTCATCGTCAGCAAGGTGCTGCCGCAGAACGCATCGCGCAGCGGCGTCCCGGCGGCGTGCGAGCGCAGTCTGAAGCGGCTTAACACCGATCGGATCGATCTGTATTTGCTGCACTGGCGCGGCGGCCATCCGCTGGCGGAGACGGTGGCGGCGTTCGGGGCGTTGCAGGCGGCCGGCAAAATTCGCTACTGGGGCGTATCCAATCTCGACACCGCGGATATGCGCGCATTGCTGGGTGTGCCTGGGGGCGCCGGCTGTGCGGCGGATCAAGTGCTGTATCATCCGAACAGCCGCGGGATCGAGTTCGATCTGCTGGGTTGGTGCGCGGATCACAAGGTACCCGTGATGGCGTATTCGCCGCTGGGGCACGATGTGCGCCGGTTGTTGGGATCGCCGGCGCTACGCGCGGTGGCGGCGCGCCATGGTGCGACGCCCGCGCAGGTGGCGATCGCCTGGGGGCTGCGCGGCGGCAACGTGATCTCGATCCCGAAGGCGGCGGATGCGGCGCATGTGCGGGAAAATGCCGGCGCCGCGGAGCTCAACCTGATGGCCGAGGACCTGGCGGCGATCGATGCGGCGCATCCGCCGCCGACGCGCAAGGTGGGGCTGGATCTGCTGTAGCCAGCTACCCGGTTACCGAACGCAGGAAGGCCTCTGACCGCGCCAAGGCGTCATCGGCCAACCGGTTGGGAAACAGCGTGAAGCCGTGGGCGCCACCTGGATAGATCGCCAGGTCCGCGGCGTTTGCCGCCGCCACCCAACGCGCGTGCATGAACAGCGTATCGTCGAGCAGCGCATCCTGGGTTCCGACGCTGAACAGGGCCGGGCAAAGTCCCTGCAGATCGGCATATAACGGTGAGATGTCGGCCACCCGCCGATCGGTGGTCGTTGGCAGAAACGCGTTGTAGAACTGCTGCATGTCGATCGTGCGCAGCACCAGCCGCCGATTGCCGAACGCCTTTTGGCTCGGTGTCATGCTCAGATCGAAGGCGCCGTAGACCAGATTCGCGCCGCGGAACCCGGTGTAGCCATAGCGGTCGCGCATCCGCAGCACGGTGACCGCCGACAGGTGGCCGCCGGCCGACTCTCCGCCGATGGTCAGGGTTTCCGTGCCGAATTCGGCTTTGGCGTTGCGCACCAGCCAGGCGGCGGCGGACTCGCAATCATCGGGGCCGGCCGGGTAGGGATGTTCCGGCGCCAGCCGGTATTCGACGCTGACCACGGCCAGGCCGGTGTTGTCGGCGATATGCTCCAGCATCGGGTCTTGCTGGTCAGCCGAACCCAATACCCAGCCGCCGCCGTGGAGGTGCAAATAGACGCCCTTTATCTGGTCGGGTGCGATGATTCGCAGCGGGATCTCGTTGCCGTCCCGCCCGCTGATGACGATGGTCCGCGCCCGAGCCGATTTGATCACCGGCGGGAACGGTCCGCGGCCCTGCCGGCGGGCTTCCCGGGTCTGTTCGGCACCGACGTTCCACCATTCCGGCAGGCCGGTCATCAGGCCGACCAGCGTGTCGTTCAGCTTGGCGGTGTCTTCGGCGATGGCATCCGGTCGGAACAACGCCGGCCGCAATGGGTTTTCGGTCATACACTTCTCCTCGATTTCCACGGACCGAAGCCACATTCCGCAGTATATCGGGTCTTGCCGAATCGGAAAGTCTTGGAGCAGCTTCCGCCGCGCCGGAATGGCAGGGTTGTTGTCGTCCGGCGGGTGTCTCGGTGGGATTACTGATAAATCGTTACTTTGATATTATTGCGGAGTATTATCAATGCCGCGTTTAAGCCCCATTTTCGCTTTGCTGATCGCCGGGCTGACCGTGCCGATTATCGCGGCGTCGGCTCAAGCCGGTGATTCGGTGGCCGACGCGGTGCGCAGGGCCAGCGCACAGAACACCACCATCGGCCTGATTGCCGGGGGCGCCGGCAGCACCGATGCGCGGATCGCCGGCGACATTTCCCAGGTGCTGGACGACGGCGACAAATTGCGCGTGCTACCGATGCTGGGCGAAGGCTCGGTGCAGAACCTCGCCGACCTAATCTACCTCAAGGGTGTCGATGTCGCTATCGTCCATACGGACGTCCTGACAGAGACCATGCAGAGCGGAGCGATTCCACGAGAATCATCGGTGCAATACATCGCCAAGTTGTTCCCCGAGGAGGTTCACGTCCTGGCGCGCACGGATGTGGCCAGTCTGCAGGACTTGAACGGCAGGATGGTGTCGATTGGTGCCCTGGGCAGCGGGACTGAACTAACCACCTCGGCGTTGCTGGATATGGTGCATGTCGCCGCGAACGTCGTGCATGCCTCGGATTCCACGGCGCTGAACCGGCTGCTTCACGGTGAAATCGCCGCGATGATCGTTATCGGCGGCGAACCGGTACCATTGCTGCAGGGAATCGAGCCCGGGGCCGGTTTGCACTTCCTGCCAATCCCGTTGAACGCGCAGATCGTTGACGCCTATCTGCCGACCAGCCTGGACCATCAACGTTATCCCAACCTGGTGCCGCCCGGACCGCCGGTCGACACGGTCGCGGTCGGGTCGGTCCTGGTCACCCTGGCCGCAACCTCCGACACTCAGCGTGCCAAGCGGGTAAACCGTTTTGTGGACGCATTGTTCGATCGGTTCCCGCAATTGCGCCAGGCCGGGTTCCATCCGAAATGGCATGAGGTGAGCCTGTCGGCGCAGGTGCAGGGCTGGACCCGCTATCCCGAAGCTGCCAGCAACCTCAAGCGAGACCAAGGCGACAACGAATTGCGCACGTCGTTCGACAGCTATGTCAGCCAGTCCGGGCAGAAGCCGTCCGGCATGAGCAACGAGCGGCGCGAGGCGCTGTTCCGCGATTTTCTGCGCTGGAAGGAACAGCATAGCGGCCCCTGAGCGCCGCACGTCCGGCGATATCGACTTGGCGCCGCGGTGCGCCTAGGATACCGGCAAGAAGCTGGAGGGACGGTCGATGAAATTCGGAATCTTCTACGAATTGCAGTGCCCGCGACCGTGGGAAACCGACACCGAGCAGAAGCTGTATCAGAACGCCCTGTCGCAGGTCGAACTGGCGGACAGGCTGGGCTATCACTACGCCTGGGAAGTCGAACACCACTTCCTGGAAGAATACTCGCACTCGCCGCAGCCCGAGGTGTTCCTCGCCGCCGCCAGCCAGCGCACCCGCCAGATCCGCCTGGGCCACGGCATCATCCAGTTGACCACGAACCACCCGGCAAGGGTGGCCGAGAAGGTCGCCTGCCTCGACCTGGTCAGCAACGGCCGTGTCGAATTTGGCATGGGCGAAGGCGCCTCGATCACGGAATTGTCCCCATTCGACCGCCAGATGGAAGACAAGCAGGCGGTCTGGGAGGACGGCGTGCGTTGCGTGCTGCCGATGTTCAAGGACGCCGGCTGGGAATATGACGGTCCGTATTTCAAGTTTCCACTGCGCAATGTACTTCCCAAGCCGGTGCAAAAGCCGCATCCGCCGCTCTGGGTGGCCTGTTCTCAACTGGAGACGATCGAATTAGCTGGCCGCTGTGGCATCGGCGCGCTGGGGTTTCAGTTCCTCTCGGCGGAAATGGCGCACGCCTGGGTGCATGCCTATTACAACTCGTTCGTGCTACGCCAGCAGAAGCTGACCGACTACCAGTCCAACTGCAATATCGCCATGGTCAGTTATTTCATGTGCGCCGAGACCGACGAAGAGGCGCGCCGCCGCGCTGATGGCGTAACATTCTTCCAATTCTCGCTGGCCTATTACAGCAATTCGCGCAACCGCGAGCGCGCCGCCCCCGGCACCATCAGCCTGTGGGAGGAATACCTGAAATGGAAGCAAGCCAACCCGGAACTCGCCCACAAGGCGCTGACCGGCGGTCTGATCGGATCGCCGGAAACCATCCGCCGGAAACTGCGTCGTTTCGAGGCATCCCACGTCGACCAGATCATCCTGCTGAACCAGGCCGGCAAGAACAGCCACCCGCATATCTGCGAAAGCCTTGAGATGTTCGCCGCCGAAGTGATGCCCGAATTCACCGCCAAGGAACCCGAGCATCAGGAATGGAAGCGCAAGGTGCTGTCGCGTGAGATCGAACTGGAGGATATCGATACGACCCCGTACAAGGATCGCGCCGGTGTCGGCAAAGGCGTTTCGATCGACAAGCTGACGACCGCGGCGGCGTAAAGCCGGATCGGAAACAACACGCCCTCCTTCCCCGGAAGCTTCGGCCCAGGTGGCCCACAACGGTCTCGTCGACCGCAGCGGCCAAGTCTTGGCGAACCAGACCCGGTTTTCCAATGTCCGACCGCAATGAGGCACGCAGCCAATGGCTGACGATATGCGAACGCTTGGAGAGCGGGCGGTGAGCAAAGTGCCCGAAGTGGTCTTGAGCTTTTGGCTTATCAAAATCGCAGCAACGACTCTCGGCGAGACCGGAGGCGATTGGGTGACGATGTCGCTCAGTCTCGGCTATCTCATCGGCAGCGGAATTTTCATGGTCATCTTCATTGCCCTGGTCTCAGCTCAGGTCAACGCAGGAAATTTTCATCCATTCCTGTATTGGGCGACGATCATCGCGACGACGACGCTTGGCACCACCATCGCCGATTTTGCCGACCGATCAGTCGGTGTCGGCTACCCCGGTGGCGTCGCCATCGTCTCCTGCCTGCTGTTTGCCAGCCTGGCAATCTGGTTTTGGGTCGAAGGTACGATCTCTGTCCAGAGCATCATTTCTCCTCGGGTCGAGTGGTTCTACTGGTGCACCATTCTGTTTTCACAAACGCTCGGTACTGCGCTTGGCGACTGGGTCGCAGGCTCCGACCGCGGTGGACTGGGTCTGGGTTATGAATACGGCGCAGTCATCTTCGGCGTAGGACTGGCAATGATTGCCGCGCTCTACTTTTGGACCAACATCTCCCGCACGCTGCTGTTCTGGGCGGCCTTTATTCTGACGAGGCCGCTCGGCGCGACGCTTGGCGACCTCCTGGACAAGCCGGTCGCGAACGGTGGTCTGCATCTGAGTCGGCTATATGCGTCTCTCATCCTGCTGGCATTCATCGTCATAAGCGTTCTGCTCATACCTCAACGTGCCGCCAGGGGTAATGCGGCAGCTTGACAAACCGACCGCGGCGCAAGCCAGCCATCCCGGCGTCGCCACTCCAGCCTCGCAGATGTGAGTAATGCGCAGCGGTTTTCCTTTGACAGCAGCCTGCCGCAGTCGCATTGCCGCAAGGGCGAAAAATCGCCGAATACGCCCACTACCCGCCGTCCGCTACGCCGCCTATCGCCAACACCCGCGATCCAGACGGGTGAACAGGGAGGCCACCATGGCAAAGCTCGAACGGGCCGCGTGCACGCGCCGCGTACGCAAAATTCAAACGTCCAGTCTGTTACTTATCTTTATTATTTGCATCGTCAACTACATGGATCGCGGCACGCTATCGGTGGCGAATCCGCTGATACGCAACGAACTCGGCTTGTCGATCGCGGAAATGGGCGTGCTGCTGTCGGCTTTCCTGTGGCCCTACGCCTTCACCCTGTTGCTGGCCGGCGCCATCGTCGACCGCGGCAAGCCGCGCCGGGTATTGACGGTCTCGCTCATCGTCTGGTCGCTGGCCCAGGCCGCCGCCGGTTTCATCGCGAACTACGGCCAGTTCCTGGTTGCGCGTGCCCTGCTGGGCATTGGCGAAGCGCCGATGTTTCCCACCGCGGCGCGGGTGGTGAAGGATTGGTATCATGAAAAAGATCAGGCCCTGGGCGTGGGGATCTGGAATGGAGCGCCGTCCCTCGGCACCGCCATCGCCCCTGCCCTGCTGACCCCGGTCATGCTGGTTTTCGGCTGGCGCTGGATGTTCGTGCTGATGGGTGGGCTCGGCTTCATCCTTGCAGCCGTGTGGTACGCGGTTTATCGTGATTTCGATGTCGAAACACTAGAGCCGATGGACCGCAACTACTTATACGATGGTGGTGAGCTTCCCGAGGCGCGCCCAGTCCACGCCGCCGCCTGGGGCAAGCTGTTCAGCTTCCGCACCACCTGGGGCCTCATCCTCGGTTTCTTCGGCAACGTCTATATCGGCTGGCTGTTCATCGCCTGGCTGCCCGGCTATCTGGAAATGCAGCGCCACATGAGCATCCCGAAGACCGGGCTTGTCGCTTCGGTACCGTTCCTGTTTGGCCTGGTCGGCAGCATCGGAGGTGGCTTCCTGGCCGACCGGCTGAACGCACGCGGCATGACCGCGATCGCCAGCCGCAAACTGCTAACCGTGATCGGGATGGTTGCGATGTCCCTGGCGACGTTCGTTGCCGCCGAGACCGCGAGCAACCTGATCGCGGTAGCTTCGATCTCGGTCGCCATCTTCTTCGGCTTCAGTGCTTCGGGCACGTCGTGGTCGCTGGCCAATGCCTGCGCACCGTCCAGCTATGCGGCCTCGCTGGGGGCGATCATGGATTTCGGCGGCTTCATCGGCGGCGCGCTGGCGCCGATGGTTACCGGCTTCGTGGTGCAGATCACCGGGTCGTTTACGCCGGCGCTGCTGGTTGCCGGGGCGATCGGCCTTTGTTCCGCGGCGGCCTATGTTCTGTTCATCCCGGCCGAACCGATTCCCGGCGCGGCGTTGGCCCCAAGCCTGGCCTGACCAGCCCACACTCGCGCCGACGCTCAGGCGCCTTGAACGTCCTGCTCGGCGCGATATGCTTTGATCGATCGCATCGCCCCCGCGTGGGGGCGGCTGCGTGCGATCACCCAAGGGGACCGCGAATGCCCGTGCCAGCCACCCCAGCCACGACCCCGGCAGCGACGACCACGCTGGCCACGACCACGCTGGCAAGACAAATGGCCGAACGCATCCAGGCGCTGCGGTTCGAGGACATCAGTCAATCCGCGCTGGATTGGGCCGCGAGTGCGTTCGTCGACACGGTTGGCGTCACCCTCGCCGGCATCCGCGAAGACGCCGCGCGGATCCTGCTTCGCGTTCCCGGCATCGCCGCCGCACCAGGACCAGCGCTAGTCCTTGGTACCGACCGGCGCACCAGCGTGCTGGATGCGGCCTTGATCAATGGCGTCGCCTCGCATGCGCTCGATTATGACGATGTTGCCGGATCGATGGGCGGCCACCCCTCGGTCATGCTGGTGCCAGCGCTGATCCCGCTGGCCGAGATGGCGGGCGGCAGCGGCCGCGACCTTCTGTTGGCTTACGTCGTGGGCTTCGAAACCGAGTGCCGCATCGCCCGTGGGGTGAATTTCCATCACTACGACAAAGGCTGGCACCCAACCGCCACGCTGGGCATTTTCGGCACCGTCGCCGCGGCGGCCAGCCTGTTGCACCTGTCGATCGACCGGACCGCCACCGCGTTCGGCATGGCGGCGTCCTTCGCTGCCGGACTGAAGGCCAATTTCGGGACCATGACCAAGCCGCTGCACGTTGGGCACGCCATCCGCGACGGAGTGTTCGCCGCTTTGATGGCGAAGGAGGGCTTCACGGCCAACCAGGCCGCATTCGAGCACAAGCAGGGTTTTCTCGACGTGTTCAATGGCCCCGGCAGTTACGACAGCAACCGCATTCTTGACGCATGGTATGACCCGTTCGAATGCGGCGGGGGCGCCGATCCGGGCTTGAAGCCCTATCCCTGCTGCGGCAGCACCCACCCTTCGATCGGCCGGGCGATCGAACTCGCTCAACGCCACGACCTCGACCCCAGGCGCATCGCCGGCATCACTGTCTTGCCGCACGCTCGCCGCCTGCCGCATACCGACAATCCCGATCCGCGCACGCCACTCGCCGCGAAGTTCAGCATCCAGTATTGCGTCGCCCGAGCACTGACGGACCGATCGGTGAAACTGGCGGATTTCGAGGCGGATGCGCCGTTCGATCCCACGGTGCGGCGGCTGATGCAGTGCCTGGAAGCCAAGCCGCACCCCGAAATGGCGCGGGATTGGGGCACCGAGGTGATCGTGCAGACCACTGATGGCGCCCGTTTCGCGTCGCGTCTCGATGATTATCCGAGTCGCGGGCCGGCCGGCGATCCGATGACGCAGTCCGAACTGTGGAGCAAATTCGCCGACTGCGCCGAACGCAGCCTGCCCCGATCCAGCCTGCAAGCGGTGTTCGACAGCCTGATGCGGATCGCCTCGCTGCCGCGCGTGCAGGACCTGACGGCGTTGTTGCAGCCGAGCCCCGGTAGTCGAGCGGCCTGATCGGGACCAGCCTTGGCGAAAGTCCGACGGCGCGGATGTGCCGGCCCGATCCTGGGCGGGACGATGAACGCAACGGATGACATCGGTGGCGCCGGTGCTCTAATACCCGCTTCAGACATTATCACCGGAGCCGATCATAACGTGGCCGAAGCAGCGGGCTCAATACACGCCGAGATCATGCGCCGCATCCACGGCGATGATATCTACGCCGGATTCGTGCCGACCTTCGCCGACGATCGGCAAGGTTGGAACAGCCAGCATCCGGTGTTCGAGCAGATCATCCATGGGCTGCGCCCCAACGTCGTAATCGACGTCGGGACCTGGAAGGGCGCCTCGACCATCTATCTGGCCGGGCTGTTGCAGCGCAACGGGCTGAGCGGCGCGGTCATCGCGGTGGACACTTTCCTGGGCAGCGTGGAACACTGGGACAGGTCCTCGGCCTTTGCCGGGCTGATCCCGCATCGTTTCGGCATGCCGTTGCTGTATGAGCAGTTCTTGAGCAACGTCGTGCGATGCCGCGCCCAGGGCTGGATCGTTCCGCTGGCGATGACCTCGACCGCAGCCGGCGTGCTGCTGGGCCGGGTCGGCATTCGCGCCGGCCTGATCCACATCGACGCGTCGCACGACTATGAGGATGTGTTGCGCGATGCCCGCGCCTATTGGGAGCTGCTGACACCGGGTGGCTTCATGGTCGGTGACGATTACGATGAGCATTGGCCTGGCGTGGTCAAGGCCGCCAACGAGTTCGCCGCCGAGAAGTCGGTGCCGCTGGCGACCAGCGCACCCAAATGGATCATGCAGAAACCCGTTTGAGTCGCCCAATCGCACGCCTCGGTCAAACTGCGGCAAACCGCCGGGCCGTCACGCCGTGGCAGCCAGGGCTTTTGAAACGGGCAGTCTGGAGACGCTCCCGCCGTCCGCGGAACACTGACGCGGCGTTGGTCGTTTTGACCACGCCGGGTTCGGAATTTCATCGCCAGGTTTACGAAACGCGCCGGGCTGGAATCTTGGTGAAGCCGCGGACAGAATAGTCTGGTAGTGGCTGACCCGTTTTAGCTGATCCGGGTTATCCGCGTTGATCCGCGTGCATCTGTGTTTAAGCCGTTGGGCCGGCACAGTATTTTCACGCAGATCAACGCGGATAGGGTCGATACACCCGCTTCCGGTCAGCGGCATCCTGACTTGTTGGCTTTGAACATTTAGGTCCGGGATTACCTTTGAAAGTTCTTGCTGCGTCTCAGGAGCCAGGCCGGTCATCCGGCGGTGATCCGTACTGGCAGGCTCGCCATTCCGCGGAGCGTGTTGTTATATCGCCGTTTCGGTTCGCCGACGATATCGATCGAGGCGACCTTGCGTGCCAGCGCGCCCAGCACCGCTTCGCCCTCCAGCCGCGCCAGCACCGCGCCGACGCAGCCGTGGATGCCGGTGCCGAACCCGACATGCCCGGCGTTGCGCCGCGTGAGGTCGAATTCGTCAGCGCGTTCCCACCTCCTGGGGTCGCGGTTGGCCGCGCCCAGCAGCATCAGCACCTTGCTGCCTTCAGAGATCGTTTCTTCGCCGATACGCACTTCCCGGGTAGTGGTGCGGAAGAATGTCTGGACCGGGCTCTCCAGCCGCACCGCCTCCTCAAATGCCGCCCGAGCCAATGAGGGATCGGCGCGCAACTGCTGGAAGGCGTTCTGGAACCGCGCCAGGCAGTAGATCGCGGCGCCCAGGCCGTTGACCGTGGTATCGACCCCCGCCGTCAGCAACGAACGCACCAGAACCTCTGCCTCGGCGACCGAGATGGCGCCGTCATCAGCCGCGGCATGGATCGCCGCGCCGAACCCCGATGACGACAACGCCTCGCGGCGCGATTGCGCCTGCACCCAGGCCAGCACCGGTGCGGCGTCGACGAGCGCCGCTTCGAACATGGCATTGCGCGGTCCGAAACTGTTGAACACCATGTTCCCGTACGGCAGCAGGAAGCGCCGGTTCTGCGCCGGCATGCCGATCGCGTCGGGAAACACCGTCAGCGGATATGCCTCCGCCAGGTCGGGCACCGCATCGAACGACCCGCGCCGCAGCAGATCGTCGATCAGCGTCTCGGCGGCGGCGACAAATGCCTCCCGCAGGCCGCGCACCGCCGACGGCGACAGCACCTTGTCCATCAGCTTGCGGGTGCGGTCATGCAGCGGCGGGTCGGTCTCCAGCAGCAGGCTGGGCAGCCGCCACGGCTTCTCCTTGGCGAAATCGGACAGCCCGACGCCGCGACCGCTGGCGTAGCTGCCCCAGTCCAGCAGCATGTCGCGCACCTGCTGATAGCGCGCGACGGCGTGGATATCGTGTGCCGGCAGATACACCACCGGCCCGGCATCGCGCATCGCCGCATGCGCCGGATACGGATCGTCGAAGAACGCCTGACAGAACGGGTCGATGTCGAGTGCCGGGATCATCGTGGTCCCCCATCATCGTGATTCCGCACTGGATAACCTGCGTGAACCGGCGCGCGCTGCCAAGTGCCTGCAACGGCTTGCCACCTTGCAACGGCGTCACGGGCTGACCGCAGCAGGCGATGCTCGGCAGCAGCGCAACCTTGGCTGCAGCATCGGTCCATCGTGCGAGGGCGCGATCGGAGCCAATTGCCGGGACAGGATTCGCTCCGGGACCAAGAGCATCCGGCTACAGAGATGAACTTACCGGCCGCGCTGGCCGCGACCGCAACTTACCCACGTCTGGCGGGTTGAGGATTTGAACCAGGCAGGAGAACGGCCATCACCAAGAAAGTGACCACGCGCGAGAGCGACGACACCACCACCAGCAGGGGAACCGTGAAGGGCTCTCACCCTAAGCCCGGCGACGAAATTGCTGAAGGTGGCGTCGCGGCCCCACCCACGGAAGGGCGGGGTGCGCCCAAGGGCTCTGCCTCCAAGGCGTCCGCCGAAGGGGCGATTGAAGGCGAAAACACCAGTACAGCGACGGTCGGCAGCTTGGAGAAGGAGCATGCGGCGGAGATAGGAGGGTCAAAGACGCAATCGGGGCGCGGCCACCGCAAGCATGCGGAGTGAGTGCGAAAGCGCCGCTGGGTGATCTGGATCACTACCGAGACTACCCATGACAATGTGATTTGTCATCAGCCAAGCTGGAACCGAGCAGCCACCCAGCCACGCCGGCTACGCGCGCGGCAGTGGCGAACACGCCGCGGCGGCGGCTCGGGCCAGCACGATCATCCGCCGCGCGGCCACACCGGCACCCGCGACGTCACCGGCCAGTTGGCGCAACAGCGGGTGGGCGATCACCGCATGGGTTGCCGCGTTGACGGCCATTTCTGTGGCCGCGACCCCGGCGGCGGCGAGGGCGGTCTTCTGCAGCAACGCGAGCGTTCCCAGCAGCCCCGGCCGCATGCCGTGCAGCGCCGCCACCCGCCGGATCAGCCGAACGCCGCACCAGCCCACGGTGAGCACATCGAGCGCCGGGGTCGGCGTCGCCGCGACGATCGCCACGCTCTGCAGCGCCGCGGTTCGTCCCAGCGCGTCGGTGGCATCGCGCAACGTCTGCTGCGGTCCGGCCCGCAAAAGAGCCAGTACCGACTCAGGGGTGTCGGCTGCCGCGACCGCCGGGCCGATCGCGGCGTGCTGCGGCAGGGCGTCGAGCCAGCGCCGAGCCGCGGTAGCCACCCGGTCGGCCTCGCCGCTGGCGATATCGGCGCGCAGTTGATCGACCCGGCGCAGCTTCGCCAGGCCGCTGAGTTCGCGGCCGATACCGACGCCGATGAGGCCGAAGCCGGCGACCAGCACGGCAACCCCCGCCCAGCCCAGCGCCCCCCAGCGATCGAACAGTTCGCTGACCAGCCAGGCTGCCCAGAGCAGCGGCATGCCGATGCCGACGACGACCGCTCCGATCAGCGCGGGCGGCAGGCGCCAGCGCACCGGGTCGGCGGCGGGCAGGATCATCGGCACCGCTTCGAGCCGAGGGGCGACCTCGGGTTCCAGTCTAAGGAACGGTTCGGGGGCGGCTTCCATTACCGAAGGTTGAGCGTCCATCACAGAACATCCGTCAGGAGAAAAGCGAGCAGACTGTCGAGGCCGAGTTGCGGTATGCCGCCGCGCCCGGCGTCGGGCAGGCGCATCGGCTCGAAGTCGGGCAGGGCGAGAAAGCGGTGTTGCCAGAACGCTGCGTCGGGCGGGTGGTCGGGCACCTCGCCGGGATAGAACCGCGCCGGCCTGGGCTCGCCGATGATGCGGCCGCGCACGGCTGAGACCGGACGCCCGGCCAGGGTTTCCACCACATCCTCGGTGCAGCGCACCGCGGCGACCGAGAAGACCGCCGAGGTCGCGCCGCCGTCCGGTATCCGCGTGACCCGTCGCATCAGCGCGGCGAGATTGGTGCGTTGGCGGGTGGCGATGTGATCGGCCTTGGTGGCGACGAAGGCGACGCGCCCGATCGATCGCGGCGGCAGTTGCAGGCGGGCGAAGGCGGCGAGCCATTCGGTCCAGGACCCATCCCAGCGCAGCGCGTCGGCCGCCGCGGCCAGCGCCGCCTGGGCGTCGGCGAAGGCAGACTGGCCCTGGTTCAGGGCGGACAGCAGATCGGTCAACACCACCAGCCCATCGAGATCACCGAACATCGGCGACATCAGATCGTGTCGCACGGTCTCGACATAGGCATTGAAGCGGCTCTGCATAAGGGTGGCCAGCGGGCTGCGTCCGGGCAGCGGGAAAAACTCGGTCCATGGTGGCGGGGCGCCGGGCGGCGGCATCAGGAACCGGCCAGGTTGCAGGAACGCCCAGCCGGCTTCATCACGCAGCCGCCGCAACAGATCGGTGTAGAGCCGGTGGCCGGTCGCGGTCAGTGCCTCGTCGGCCTTGGCCCCGGCGGGCAGGCCGCGGACGAAGGCCATGAACGGGCGGGCGATCTCGGCGATTTCGGCGGCCTCGAGACGGCGCAAGGTTGCCTCCGACCAGTCGGCGAAGTCCTGGCTGAGCAGCGGCAGATCGAGCAGCCATTCGCCCGGATAATCCAGGAACTCGAGGCGGCGGCGCTGCGCGGCGAACGGGGCCAGCAGGCCCTCCCTGGGCAGGTCGAGGTCAAGCGCGAGCAAGGATACCGCCATGGTTCGGGCCGGCCAGCGCGGCGGGTCGGCGGCAAGTGCTGCCATGTGGGAGGCGAAGTCGAAGCGCGGGATGGCCGATGCCGCGGCCGGCGCGACCGAGACCTGCAGCCGGCGGCCGCGCAGTTGTTCGGACAGCGCCGGAAGCGTCGGGCGTCCGGCCGACAGCACCAGCAGATTGGCGGCGACCGAGGTCAGCAACGCGGTCTTGCCCGACCGCGCCAAGCCGGTGATGCCAATGCGGACGGTGCTGCGCATTTGCAGCACATCGCTCGCCAGCCTAGTGGCACTGAGGATCGAGGCCGACACTCAGGCGGCCCAGGACCGAGGCGTGGTGATGGGGTTCACTGTCAGCAACCTTGATCTTCGCCGGCTCTCGGGACTCAAGCGGCACTTAAAACGGTTCGGCCGGCGCCGAAGCGAACCGTAGCGACGTGCAATGTCAATAGCGTCATTCTGAACCTGCGTCATTCTGAACTAAAGGGAGCTAAGACAAATGGCACAAATCGCTCAAGTCGACGTCGCCACATCTCCTCCGCCCGCACCCCTGCCGCGCGAAGCGGCCCGCACGCTGTCTGGTCTGGAGCAGGTGCGCGCCATGCGCGATGGCATTTTTGGCTTGGCTCCGATGCAGGCACTGATGAACATGCGCTTAATCGAGGCCGAGGACGGCATGGTCGCTTTCAGCGCTGTGCCGGAAGAGAAGCATTACAATCCGCGCGGTACTATACACGGTGCCTTCACCGCGGCAGTGCTCGACTCGGCAATGGGGCTCGCAGTGTTTACTAAGCTACCGGCCGGGTCTGCCCAGACAACGCTCGAGTTCAAATTGAATTCATTCGCCCGATGTCGGCACAAACCGGCGAGGTGAGGGGCGAAGGCCGCGTTGTCCATTGCGGCAAGACGATCGCGACCGCAGAGGGACTCCTGCTCGCTTCGGACGGCAAAATCATTGCTCACGGAAGCACCACGTGCATGGTGTTCCAGCCCTCAACAACATCATCGGGTCGAACAGGACCAAAGGCGTGAAGCTATGTCTTTCCGGTGATGCGCCAACGCTCGGACAGTTCCGGAACTCAGCAACCTTGACTACGACGCTACTGACTTTCGTTCTGGTGTCCAACCTCGTTCCACTGATGACGGTGCCGACCGTCCTGCCGGACATCCAGTTGAATTGGCGTCTTAGGGCCAGCCAAATCGGATGGGTCGGCGGCATCTATTTCGCCGGCTACGCCGTCGCTGCTCCAATTCTGGCTGGCGCTGCTGACCGCGTCGACGGCCGTTGGATATTGGCTGGATCATCCGTGCTCGGGTCTGCGGCCAGCTTCGCTTTTGGCGCCTATGCCGACGGCTTCTGGCTGGCGGTCGTATTGCGCTTTATCAGCGGTATTGCAGTGGCGGGCATTCACATGCCTGGCCTCAAGATGCTGACCGACCGAGTGCATGGACCGGCTCAAGTGCGTGCTACAGCCATCTACACATCAAGTTATGCCCTCGGCAACGCCGGCTCGGCTCTTATCGCCGGCGTAATCAGCTCCATGTTCGATTGGCGTGCGCCATTCTTCGCTGGAGGAGTGGGGGCCTTGCTAGCCATACCCGCACTCGGCCTGCTGCCAACAGGTCCCGAGCCCGGGCCAGTCGAACCTATACGCGGCGGATTACGGGCTTTGCTGCGCAATCACAAACTAATGGCCTATGTCGTTGGTTTCGCCGGCAATACTTGGGAGGTTTTCGCGATCCGTGTGTGGTTTGTGGCGTGCCTTTCCTGGACTGTCGGACTGCCTGGGAACCACATTGCGCTGCCGAGCCTCGGGGTTGTCGCCGGACTCGCGGCGCTGGTTGGCGTCCCGGTCAGTATCGGTGTCGCGGAGTTGGCTGTCAGATGGGACCGCACGCCTGTCATCATGGTGACCTGTCTGGCGTCGGTTTTGGTCTGCTTGGCACTAGCTGTGACGGCAGGGGGAAGCATCTTTCTTGTGCTTCCGCTTTTGGTGTTACTGCAAATCACGAGCTTCGCCGACGTTGGCGCGCTTTCCGCCGGTGCTATCGCTTCAACCACGCCGCTTCAGCGCGGTTCTGCTCTTGGGCTCTATGCGATGGTTGGGTTCAGCAGCGGCTTTCTTGGTCCGACTGTCACCGGATTCGTCCTCGGCTATTTTGGCGGCGTAGCGAGTGCTAGTGGTTGGGCTGGGGCCTTTGCGATCATGGGCCTCGGGTCTGCCGTCGCCGGTTTAGCGGTTTGGTTTGCACGATCAACGGAGTCGAGCGAGGCCAAGGGCATTCCCATCCCCTAGTTTAGAACTCCGCCTCCCGCAGCGACCGCGCCAGCCGGTCCAGCACCGCGTTCGCCAGGCCCGGTTCGGGGCCGGTGAAGAAGCCGCGGGCGATATCCACATACTCGTTGATCACCACCTTGGCCGGCGGCCCGTCGGTCATCGACAGTTCCGCAGCCCCGGCGCGCATCAGGGCGCGCAGCACCGGGTCGATCCGGCCCAGTGGCCAGTCGGCGGGAAGCGCGTCCACCAGCAGCGGGTCGATCACGTCCTGACGCCGCACCGCCTCGCGCACCACGCGGCTGAACAACGGCACCTCGGCGTCGGGGATGCGGCCGTCCTCGAAACCGTCCTGGCCTGCCAGCACGCCTAGACGGTGGCGCACGAACTGCTCGATCACCGCTTCGGCATTGTCACCGGCCTGTTCGGCCTGGAACAATGCCTGCACGGCGGCGACGCGGGACGCGGTGCGAGTGCGGGTCTTCGGCAGACGCCCCATCAGATTACGCCCGGTGTTGGACGGTGCTTGGCGGCGGAATGCGCCCGCATCAGGCCGCGCCGAGCCGGCGGGCGGCGTTGATCTGCAGCAGCGCCGCGGCGGCGGCTTCGGCGCCCTTGTTGTGGCCGTCCTGTCCTGAACGCGCCTCGGCCTGGCCGATGGTGTCGCAGGTCAGCAGGCCGGTGCCCAGGCAGAGACCGAACTGCAGGGCGACGGCCATGATGCCGTCCATTGTCGTGCGGCAGATGAAGTCGTAATGATCGGTCTCGCCCTTGACGATGCAGCCCAGCGCGATGAAGCCGTCGAATTTGCCGGTGCCGCGCAGCGCGATGCGGATCGCCTGTGGCAGTTCGAACGCGCCGGCCACGTCCAGAGTGTCGGCGGTGGCGCCGGCCTGGGTCAGGATGCGCTGGGCGCCCATGGTCAGTCCGTCGATCACGCCGCGATAGTACGGCGCGCGCACCACCAGCAGGTGCGGCGCCGGCCCGGTCACCGCCGGGGCGCTTGGCAGTTCGGCATCCTCGGTGCTCATCCCTCGTAGTCCACGCCGACGATGTTGGGGATCGGCCGCTGCTCGACGATGTTCAGGCCGTAGCCTTCCAGCCCGATCACGGTGCGGCGCCGGTTGGTCAGCAGGATCATGTTCTTGATCCCGAGGTCGAGCAGGATCTGCGCGCCGATGCCGTAATCGCGCAACTCACGCTGCGGTCGGGGTCCGCCGGCGGCCAATTGCTGGACCCGTTCGGCCAGCGCGGTGGGTCGGTGCTCGCGGATCATTACCACCACGCCGCGACCGGCCTTGCCGATCATGTGCATGGCGTTGTGGATGGCGATCCAGTGCGGCGACCCGGTCATGTCGTCGAGCAGGTCGATCGCGTGCATCCGCACCATGATCGGCTCAGGGCCCGAGACATTGCCCTTGATCAGAACCAGATGCTCCTGGTACTCGACGGTGTTGGCGTAGACCACGGCGCGCCATTCGCCGCCGGCGCTGTGCGCATAGGCGCCCTCGGCCACCTGACGCACCAGCCGTTCGGTCAGCCGGCGGTGCGCGATCAGGTCGGCGATGGTGCCCAGTTTCAGGTTGAAGTGCTGCGCGAAGCTGACCAGATCCGGCAGCCTCGCCATGGTGCCATCCTCGTTCATGATCTCGCAGATCACCGCGGATGGATTGAGCCCGGCCTTGAGGGCGATATCGACCGAAGCCTCGGTATGGCCGGCACGCACCAGGGTGCCGCCCTGACGCGCCACCAGCGGGAACACGTGGCCGGGGGTGGTGATGTCGTCGCGCGTGCTGTCGGGATTGATCGCCACCGCGATGGTGCGGGCGCGGTCGGCGGCGGAGATGCCGGTGGTGACGCCCTCGCGCGCCTCGATCGAGACGGTGAACGCGGTCTGGTGGCGGGTGCCGTTCTGCCGGCTCATCAGCGGCAGACCAAGTTTCTCGACCCGCTGGCGGGTCATCGCCAGGCAGATCAGGCCGCGCGCATGACGCGCCATGAAGTTGATCGCGTCCGGCGTGGCGAACTGTGCCGGGATCACCAGGTCGCCCTCGTTTTCGCGGTCCTCGTCATCGACCAGGATGAACATGCGGCCGTTGCGGGCTTCCTCCAGCAGGTCTTCGGCCGACGACAGATATTGCGACAGGTCGGCGGTCAAAAGCGGGTCCTTGAGGTCTTTCATCACGCGGTCTCCGCCAGGCGAGCGACGTAGCGCGCGAGGGTGTCGATCTCGATATTCACCGCATCGTTCGGCTGCAGCGTGCCGAACCCGGTGACCGAGGCGGTATGGGGAATGATGTTCACCCCGAAGGTATCGCCCCGCACCTCGTTCACAGTCAACGACACCCCGTCCACCGCGACGCTGCCCTTGACCGCGATCAGCCTGGACAGTTCGGCCGGCACCCGGAACAGCCAGCGGACCGAGGCATTTTCCGGCGTCGCCGTCAGCGCGGTTCCAACGCCATCGACATGACCCGACACCAGGTGGCCGCCAAGTTCGTCGCCGACCCGCAACGAGCGTTCCAGATTGACCCGCGAGCCGACGATCCAATGCCCCAGCTTGCTGTGCGCCAGGGTTTCCGCCGAGGCGTCGACGGCAAACCAGTCGGCACCGATTTCCACCGCCGTCAGGCAGCAGCCGGAACAGGCGATCGAGGCCCCTAGTGCCACCGGCGGGTCGGTCAGGAACGCCGGCGGCGTATCGATCAGCAGCCGCATGTCGCGGCCCTGGGCGATCGGGTCGATCGATCGAACATGGCCGAGCGCGGTTATGATGCCGGTGAACATGGTGGAAGCCTCGAATATTCGCTCAGCATGTCGTTGCCGATGACGGTTATGCAATCCCGCCGGAAGCGCGGCATGCGGTCAAGCGTCTCGGTGCCGAACGCCTGCACCGCCGGCCAGCCGTCGCCGCCCATTACCGACGGAGCATGGAACCAGGCGATGCGATCGACCAGATCGGCGCGCAACAACGCCGCCGCCAGCTTGGCGCCCCCCTCCACCAAGACCCGCGTCAGGCCGGCGCTGCCCAGCGCGGTCATCGCCGCGGCCAGGTCCACGCCGACGGAGGAACCTGGGATCTTGATCAGCTTGGCGCCGAGATCGACGAAGGCATCCTCGCGCGCCAGATTGGTGCCCTCGCGCAGCAGGAACCAGGTCGGCACGGTGGCAGCGGTGGTCAGCAGACGCGAGATCAGCGCGGTGCGCAGATGGCTGTCGGCGATGACGCGCACGTTGGGCGTGGGGCGGAAGCCGGGGATGCGGCAGGTCAGGTCGGGGTTGTCGGCCAGCACGGTGCCGACGCCGACCATGACCGCGTCGTGGCGCCCGCGCATGGCGTGGCCGAGGCGGCGCGCCGGGGTTTCGGTGATCCATTGGCTCTCGCCGCCATGGGTGGCGATGCGGCCGTCCAAGGTGGAGGCGAGTTTCAGCGTCACCATCGGGCGGCCGAGGCGGATCCGATAGTCGAAGCCGATCAGCGTGTCGAGCGCGTCGGCCTGCAGCAGGCCGGTTTCGACCGCGATGCCGGCGGTGCGAAGTTGTTCCAGCCCGCGACCGTTGACCCGGTCGTCCGGATCGGTGGCGCCAACTACGACCCGGCTGATGCCGGCGCCGATCAGCGCATCGGTGCAGGGTGGCGAGGCGCCGAAGTGGCAGCAGGGTTCCAGGGTGACGTAGGCGGTCGCGGCCTTGGCTTGGTCACCCGCCATTGCCAGCGCAACGGCCTCGGCGTGCGGGCGGCCGCCCGGTGCCGTCGTGCCGCGGCCGACCACGCGTCCGTCGCGCACGATGACGCAGCCGACCGACGGATTGGGCCACACGCTGCCCAGCCCCCGCCGCGCCAGCGCCAGCGCCGCCTGCATGTGCTGAGCATCGGCCGGGGGCAGGTCTGTCTGCCGCGCGCTTGGCACTAGCGAGGGCTGATCAGACCCGGCGCCCGCCATCGTTATTTCTCCGCCACGGCGCCGAGGCCGCCGACGAATTCCTCGAAATCCTTGGCCTCGCGGAAGTTGCGGTAGACGCTGGCGAAGCGGACGTAGGCTACCTTGTCCAGTTCCTTAAGCGTATCCATCACCAGTTCGCCGATCTGCTTGCTGGGGATGTCGCTGTCGCCCGACGCCTCCAACTGCCGCACCACGGAGTTGACGATGCGTTCGATCCGTTCCTCCTGGATCGGGCGTTTGCGCATCGAGATCCGGATCGAGCGGGCCAGCTTGTCGCGGTCGAACGGCACCCTTCGGCCATCGGCCTTGACCACGGTCAGTTCGCGCAACTGCACCCGCTCGATGGTGGTGAAGCGTTGGCCGCAATTGCCGCAGAAGCGGCGGCGGCGGATCGCGCCGTTATCCTCGGTGGGGCGGCTGTCCTTCACCTGGGTGTCGTCGAAGCCGCAGAACGGGCAGCGCATGGCGGATCAGCGGGCCGGGTAAAGTGGGAAGCGGGCGCATAGGTCCTTCACCCGCGCCGCGACCGCACGCTCCACGGCAGCGTTGGATCCGTCATTGGACCGGCCGAGCGGTTCCAGGACTTCGTTGATCATTAGACCGATGTCACGGAATTCGGCGGTGCCGAAGCCGCGCGTGGTGCCGGCCGGCGAGCCAAGGCGCACACCCGAGGTGATTGCCGGTTTTTCCGGATCGAACGGAATGGCGTTCTTGTTGGCGGTCATGTGGGCGCGTTCCAGGCTGGCCTCGGCGGCCTTGCCGGTGACCCGCTTGGGCCGCAGATCGACCAGCAGCAGATGGCTGTCGGTGCCGCCGCTGACGATATCGAGGCCTTGCTGGCGCAGGGTCTCGGCTAGCATCCTGGCATTGTCCTGCACTGCCTTCTGGTAGTCACGGAACTCCGGCCGCAGCGCCTCGGCGAAGGCGGCTGCCTTGCCGGCGATGACGTGCATCAGCGGGCCGCCCTGCAGGCCTGGGAAGACCGCCGAGTTGATCTTCTTGGCGATGTCGGCGTCGTTGGTCAGAACCATGCCGCCGCGCGGGCCGCGCAGCGTCTTGTGCGTCGTGGTGGTGACGACATGGGCGTGCGGCAACGGGCTGGGAAACAGCTCGGCGGCCACCAGCCCGGCGAAGTGGGCCATGTCCACCATGAAGTATGCCCCGACTTCATCGGCGACCTTGCGGATCCGGGGAAAATCGATGAAGCGCGGATAGGCCGAACCGCCGGCGATGATCAGCTTCGGGCGTTCGGCGCGGGTGAGTTGTTCCAGTTCGGCGTAATCCAGCAGCCCGTCTTCACGGCGCACGCCGTATTGTACCGGACGAAACCACTTGCCCGACAGGTTGGGCGCCGCGCCATGGGTCAGATGACCGCCGGCCGCGAGGCTCATGCCGAGCACGGTGTCGCCGGGTTGCAGCAGCGCCAGGAACACCGCCTGGTTGGCTTGCGCGCCGGAATGCGGCTGCACATTGGCGAAGGCGCAGCCGAACAGTTGCCTGGCGCGCTCGATCGCCAGGGTCTCGGCGACGTCGACGAAGCCGCAGCCGCCGTAGTAGCGCCGGCCGGGATAACCCTCGGCGTATTTGTTGGTCAGCACCGAACCTTGCGCTTCCAGCACGGCGGTGGAGACGATGTTCTCCGACGCGATCAGTTCGATGCCATCCTGCTGGCGAGTGGCCTCGGCGCGGATCGCCGCGGCAAGTTCGGGATCGGTTTCCGCCAGCGGGGCGGAGAAGAATCGCTGTGTGGCGGGGGTGGGGCTGGGATTGTTCATCGAACTTCCACGGGTCTCGGTTTGAGGTCGTGCTGTAGCATGAGGTGACCGAGCGACAAACCGGAACCGTTGGCGGCCGGACACCGAAAGCCGCCGGTGTCTCGTCGAATATCTGTGACAGAGGGCCGGAAACCGGCGCGGGGCCAGCCGACAAGAACACCTGTTGTATCCGACTCGGCCGCTAGTCCAAAATGGGGGGTATGTCCGCCCGGGTCATTGTTGCGCTGCCTGATCTTGCCGCCACCGAGACGCTGGCCGGATACCTGGCGTCGGTCGCGCGCCCCGGCGACTGCATTTTGCTCGAAGGTCCGCTGGGGGCTGGCAAGACCACGCTGGCCCGGGGCTTTCTGCGCGCCGCCGCCGGCGATCCGGCGATTGAGGTGCCAAGCCCGTCATTCACCCTGATGCAAAGCTACGACACCCGGATCGGTCCGGTGTTCCATTACGATCTGTGGCGCCTGGATGGGTCCGCCGCGTTGACCGAACTGGATTGGGAAGAGGCGCTGGATGGCGTCGTGCTGGTGGAGTGGCCGGACCGCTTAGGCAAACTTCGCCCCACCGACGCACTGACCGTCACCCTGCGGCTGATGCAAGGCGATGCGCGGCAGGCGGCGCTGGTGGGGTGGGACGACCGGCTGGCCTCGATGCCGCCGGGCCTGCTCGCCAGAGGGGAAAATCCGCCGGCATGACCCGCGACGACCTGATTGCCGCATTCCTGGCGCGTAATGGATACCCGCCGGCCGATATTGAACCGCTGGCCCAGGATGCCAGCCTGCGGCGCTATCTGCGGATTCGCGGTGACCGGCCGGCGGTGCTGATGGACGCCCCGCCGCCCGAGGATGTCGGCGCCTTCGTCCGTATCGCCGCCGATCTCAGCGGCATCGGGCTGTCGGTGCCGCTGATCCTGGCGGCTGATCAGGCGCGGGGCCTGGTGCTGGAGCAAGACCTCGGCGACGATCTGCTGTCGGTGCTGCTCGACCGCGGCGAAGCGCCGGAACCGCTGTTGGATGCCGCGGTGGATGCCCTGGTGGTGATGCAGCGCGCCGCCCCGACGGCGGGACTGCCGGAATGGGATGCGCCGACGATGGCGGCGACCGCGACGGCGACGTTGTTCGACTGGTGGTGGCCGGCGCAATACGGCGAACCCGCGCCCCAGGCGGCGCGTGACGACGTGGCGGCAGCCTTGGCGGCGATGCTGGAGCCGATTGCCGCCGGCCCACGCTGCTTCGTCCACCGCGACTACTTCGCCGGCAACCTGTTGCGACTGCCGGATAGCGGCATCGGCATCATCGACTTCCAGGGCGCGGCGTTGGGTCATCCCGCCTATGATCTGGTCTCGCTGCTGCAGGACGCGCGCCGCGACATCCCGCCGCCGTGTCGCCGGCGCGCGCTGGATCGCTATCTGGCCGCTCGGCCGGAACTCGATCCGCGACACTTCCTGGATGCGTTCGACGCCTGCGCGGCGCAACGCCATCTTCGCGTCGCCTGCCAATGGGTCCGGCTGGATCGGCGTGATCACAGGCCGCAGTATCTGGCGCACGGGCCGCGCACCTGGCGCCTGCTGGCCGACGCCCTGGCGCGCCCGGCGGCCGCACCGCTGGCGCTGGCGCTGGACCGCTGGATACCGTCGTCCGAACGCGGCAACCCGCCGGCTTCCGTTATGCCCGAGCTCGTCAGGTCAGGACCGCATTGATGACCCTCTGTCCACGCTCCGCCATGGTTCTGGCTGCCGGCCTGGGCAGCCGCATGCGGCCGCTGACTGACACCACGGCGAAACCGCTGTTACGGCTGGGTGGCCGAGCGCTGCTGGACCACGCGCTGGATCACCTGGTGGACGCCGGGGTGGAAAGTGTGGCGGTGAACGCTCACTGGCAGGCCGACGCGGTGGAGGCGCATCTGCGGCAGCGGCCGACGCCGCCACGCACCTTGCTGCTGCGTGAGGAACACCTGCTGGAAACCGGCGGCGGGGTGCGGGCGGCCCGCGCGGTGCTTGGCGACGATCCGTTCTTTGTTGTCAACGGCGATGCGTTCTGGCTGAACGGGCCGATCTCCGCGTTGCTCCGGCTGGCGGCGATGTTCGACGACGCGGTCGATGCCGTGCTGCTGGTGCATCGCACGTCACACGTCCACGCCGATGTCGGTCGGGGCGACTTCTCGCTGGACAAATGGGGGACACCGCGGCGGCGCGGTGAGCGCGAGGTGGTGCCCTATATCTATGCCGGCGTGCAACTGATCCACCCGCGTCTGCTGCACGGCATGCCGGACGGCGCGTTCAGCATGAACCGCGCATGGGACATCGCCCTGGCGGCCGGCCGACTGCGCGCCGTGGTGCACGACGGCATCTGGTTTCATCTGTCGACCCCTGCCGATCTGGCTGAGGCGGAACAGATCCTCGAGGCCAGGGTCACCGGCGATGCGATGTGGCCGTGGCATTGAACCTGTTCGCCGTCCCGCCGCATGTCGCGTTCCTGGATGCACTGGCGAGCGGCTGGCTGGCGCGTTGTCGGTGCCGCGCCGCGGGCGATGATCCACTGGGCGCCAGCCGCGGGCTGATCCTGCTGCCGACCCGGCGGTCGGCCCGCGCGCTGGCTCAGGCGTTTCTGCGGGTGGCCGACGGGCGTCCGTTGCTGTTGCCTCGGATCGTGGCGCTGGGCGCGCTGGACGAGACCCCGCTGGCGCTTGCCGGTGCGTTGGACCTGCCGCCGGCGGTGGACCCGATGCAGCGGCTGGCGGCGCTGACCGCTTTGATCCTGGCGCTGCGCGGTGACGGCGGGGCGCCGCGCAGCGCCGACCGCGCCTGGCTGCTGGCCGGCGAACTCGCCGCGCTGATGGACGAGGCGGAGCGTGCCGAAATCGACCTCGCCGTTCGGTTGCCCGACGCCGCCGATCCGGAATACGCCGCGCACTGGGCGCGGACGCTGAAGTTCCTGCATATCGTGACCGGTATCTGGCCGACCTGGCTGGCCGATAACGCGGTGATGAACCCGGCCGCGCGACAGGTGGCGCTGCTGGCGGCGCAAGCGCGCGAATGGCAGGGTAGCCCGCCGGCCGATCCGGTGCTCATCGCCGGCACCACCGCCGGTATCCCCGCGGTGGCGCGGCTGCTGCGGGTGGTGGCGCGGATGCCCAACGGGCAGGTGGTGCTGCCGCAGTTGGACCTTGGAATGGCGCAGGCGGCCTGGGACGAACTGGAGCCATCGCACGCCCAGGCCGGTTTGGCCCGCCTGCTGGTCGATCTGGACGCGACCCGCGGCGATGTGCGGCCATGGGACAGCGGCCTCGGAACCGAGGTTTCGGGCGATTTCGGTGCGGCCGGGGTTCCGCGCGATCGAGCCGCCATTCCGCCGGCGCGGTTCGCGGTGTTGTCGCGCGCGCTGCTGCCGGCTGCCGCGCTGCATGACTGGATGGATCGCGCGCCTGTTGGGGTGGACGGGCTGTCGCGGCTGCGCGCCGCGGATCAGCAGCAGGAGGCGCTGGCAATCGCGCTGGTACTGCGTCAGGGACTGGAAACACCGGGCGCCAGTGCCGCGCTGGTGACGCCGGACCGCGATCTCGCCGGAAGGGTGGCGGCCGCGCTGCAGCGCTTCGGCATCGTCGCCGATGACAGCGCCGGGGAGCCGCTGGCCGATACCCCTCCGGGCGTATTCCTGCGCCTGTTGGTGCGCGCGGTTGCCGAGGAACTGGCGCCGGTGCCGCTATTGGCACTCCTGAAGCATCCGCTTTCGGCCGCCGGCATCAGTCCGATCGCCTGCCGTGACGCGGCTCGCAGGCTGGAGACGCTGTGCTTGCGCGGGCCGCGGCCGAATCACGGCATCGCCGGCCTGCGCCTGCGCGCCGAATTGGGGGGTGCCTCGATCGCAGGATTCCTGGCGCGGCTGGAGGTTTGCCTTGCACCGCTGCTGCGGATCGACGCGGCGATGGAGATCGCGCCCAAAGAGGCGCTAGGCGCGGTCATCGAAGCCGCCGAACACTTGGCCGCGACAAACGACACACCAGGGCCGGCACGGCTTTGGGCGGGGGAGGAAGGCGAGGCTTTGGCGACCCGGCTGGCGGCGGTGCGCGACGCAGTGCGGCTGATGCCCGACCTCAGGCGCGGCGTGCTGCCCGGATTGCTCGACGCGATCCTTGAGGGCGAGGTGGTGCGCAGCCGGCGCGCGGTGCGTGGACGCGGCGGCACCGAGCATCCGCGCATCTTCATATGGGGCTTGCTGGAGGCTCGGCTGCAGTCGGTCGATGTCGCGGTGCTTGGTGGCCTGGCCGAAGGGGTCTGGCCGCCGATCGCCGAACCGGGTCCGTGGCTGTCGCGGCCGATGCGCGAGCGGGTCGGTCTGCCGGCGCCGGAGCAGGCGGTGGGGCAGGCCGCGCACGATTTCCTGGCTGCCTGCTGCCTGGCGCCGAAGGTCGTGCTGTCCTGCCCGGTGCGCCGCGACAACGCCCCGGCGGTGCCGGCGCGCTGGCTGACGCGGCTCGACATGTTCCTTGCCGGCCGGGCGCCGTTGCCCGATGCCCAGTCGAGGCCCGAGCAACCCGCGGCGCCATGGTCGGGCAATCCCGCCGCGTCCCCGGGGCAATGCAAGCCTCCTGGGTCGTGCGCTCTCCCCACGTCCCGGCCGGGCTGGGTCCGGCCATCTACGCCTGGTGTCGCTGACACGGGCAAAGTCGTGGGTGGCCGGGCCGGGCTCGGCCATGACACAATGGCAGAGCCCGGCCATGACGTTGCTGCGGCAATTCAAGCCCTCCCCGAACACCAAGCGGTTGCCTGGGCGCGGGCGATCGATCTGCCGGTTGGATCGCCTGCCCCGGTGCGCCCGCCACGGCCATGCCCACCGGTGGCCAAGCGGCCCCGCCAGCTCAGCGTCACCGCGATCGAGACCTGGCTGCGCGATCCCTACGCCATCCACGCCCGTTTCATCCTGCGCCTTAGGGCGTTGAAGCCGCTGGATGAAGCCACCGACGCCGCGGACTACGGATCGCTGGTGCATGACGGCTTGCACCGCTTCCTGCGTCGGCACGGAGCCGCGTGGCCCGCCGACGCCGGCAGCGAACTCCGTCTCGGCATGGCCCAGGCGCTCGGCGCGGCCGGCCTGCGGCAAGCGCTGGTGGCGTGGTGGTCACCGCGGCTGGAACGCATCGCCGACTGGGTGGCGGACACCGAGGCCGAACGCCGGGCCACCCGCGCGCCGGTGGCGATCGCCACCGAGGCCCAGGGCGCGATCGAGCTGTTGCGTCCCGGCGGGCAGTTCCGCCTGACCGGGCGGCCCGACCGGATCGAGCGTTACGACGACGCGTCGCTGGCGATCCTTGACTACAAGACCGGGACCCCGCCCAGCCAAAAGGATGTCGAGGCCGGTCTGGCACCGCAGTTGCTGCTGGAGGCGGCGATGGCGCTGGATGGCGGCTTCGGACCCGACCTGCGCGGCACCACCGCGACGCTGTTGTATTGGCGCCTGTCGGGCGGCCTCGATCCCGGCGAGTCGATTTCGCTGTATCGCAAGAGCCCAGGCGCGATCCCCGACGCGGTGATCGATGCCAGGGACCACCTGTGCGCCCTGATCGATGCGTTCGACCAGCCGGACCGGGCCTATCTGTCGCGCCCGCATCCTGGCCTGGCGCCGCGGTTCTCCGACTACGAGCAACTCGCTCGGGTGGCCGAATGGTCGGCGGCGGGACAAGACGATGACTGAGACCGCGCGCCAGCGCGCCAACCGCGAGCAACTGGTTGCGTCCGATCCAGCGGTGTCGGCGTTCGTCGCCGCTTCGGCCGGTTCGGGCAAGACCAAGCTGCTGACTGATCGGCTGTTGCGGCTGATGCTGACCGGCGCGGTGCCGCAACGCATCCAGTGCCTGACCTTCACCAAGGCGGCGGCGGCGGAAATGGCCTTGCGACTGCAGCGCAAGCTGGGAAGCTGGGTCACCATGGCGCAAGGCCAACTGGAAGCCGAACTGACCCGCCTGCGCGTGTCGCCCAGCGAAACCAACTGCCAAACCGCGCGGGCGCTGTTCGCCCGCGTGCTGGACCTGCCGGGCGGCATGCGGATCGGCACCATCCACGCCTTCAGCCAGTCGCTGCTGCGCCGGTTTCCGCTGGAGGCGGCGATCTCGCCGCATTTCCAACTGGTCGATGACCGCGACGCCGACGACGCGCTGACCGAGGCGCGCGAGGACATGCTGACCAATGCCGGCTCCGGGCCGATGCAGCAGGCGCTGCGAAGCCTGGCCGGGCTGGCCTCGGCCGAGGCGTTCGGCGGCCATGTCAAGACCTTGCAGTCCGACCGCCCGCGGCTGGAGGCGGCGCTGGCGCTGGGCGAGGACCTGCAGCGCGCGCAACGCCGAGTATTGGGTGTGTCCGCGCCCGACGAGGACTCGCTGCTGGCCGAGGCGGTGAACTGGCTGGGCGAAGCCGCGCTGCGTGATGCGGCCCGTCAGGTGCTGGCCAACAGCGCGCCGACGATCGCCGCGCGCGCCGGCGGGATCCTGGACTGGCTGGCCCAGGATAGGCAGCGTCGGCAGGTCACCTGGGCCGACTGGTGCGGCCTGTTCCTGAAGCAGGACGGCCAGCCGTTCGTCGCGTCCACCTTGGTCGGCAAATCGTTCAGCACCACGCCGTCGGTGGTAGACCGCTATCTGGAGGAAGCCGACCGCATCGCCGGCATCGAGGATCAGCGCCGCGCGATCCGCCTGGCGGCGGTTTCCAGCGCGCTGGCGCTACTGGCCGGGCCGGTGTCACGCGGCTACACCCAGCGCAAGGACGACGCCGGGCTGCTGGATTACGACGACCTGATCGACCGCACCCGCACGCTGCTGTTCGATCCCGGCGCCGCGTGGGTGCTGTACAAGCTCGACGGCGGGCTGGACCACCTGCTGCTGGACGAGGTGCAGGACACCGCGCCGCAGCAATGGCGCATCGCCCACGCGCTGACCGAGGAATTTTTCGCCGCCGCCCAGGATCGGCCGCGCACGGTGTTCGCGGTGGGAGACCGCAAACAGTCGATCTATTCCTTCCAGGGCGCCGACACGGCGGAATTCGACCGCTCGCACGACGAACTGACGCACCGGGTGCGGCGCGGCGGCCAGGTGTTCCGCGATGTCGGGCTGGACGTGTCGTTCCGATCCACCGCGCCGGTGCTGGCCCTGGTGGACGCGGTGTTCGCCGATCCGCTGGCGCGACCGGGTGTCGTCGCGTCGGGCGAGACCCTGACGCATTACGCCGACCGCGCCGGCCATGGCGGGCTGGTCGAACTCTGGCCACTGGCGCCGGTGGCCGATCCCGCACCGCACCGGCCGTGGACGGTGCCGGAGCAGAACCAGTCGCAGACCTCGGCGCGCCAGAGGCTGGCCGACACGCTGGCCGACTGGATCCGCGCCCAGACCGATGGGTCTGTGCTGCTTGAAAGCAAGGGCCGCCCGCTCGCCGCCGGGGACGTGCTGATCCTGGTTCGGCGGCGCGACGCGTTCGCCCGCATGTTGTTGCGCGCGCTGAAAGCCCGCGATGTGCCGGTGGCCGGTCTGGACCGGATGATGCTGACCGAACAGCCGGCGGTGCAGGATCTGATGGCGCTGGGCGACGCGTTGCTGCTGGCGTCGGACGACCTGACCTTCGGCTGCCTGCTGACCAGCCCGCTCGGCGGCCTGACCGACAACGACCTGTGCGAACTGGCGATCGACCGCCCCGGCTCGCTTTGGGACGCGGTGCGCGCACGGGCCGATGAACGTCCGGCGTGGCGCCAAGCGGTCGATTTCTTCAGTCTGTTGCTGACCCGCGTCGATTACGTCTCGCCCTACGCGCTTTTCGCCGAGGCACTCGGACCGCTCGGTGGACGGGCCCGGCTGTTCGGCCGCCTCGGGCCTGAGGCAGCCGAACCGATCGATGAACTGCTGAATGCCGCGCTGACCTACGCCCATCGCCACCCGGCTTCGCTACAGGGCTTTCTGCAGTGGCTGCGCCGGTCCGGTGCCGAGGTGAAGCGAGAGGCCGAGGCTGCCGGCAACATGGTGCGGATCATGACGGTACATGGCGCCAAAGGCCTGCAGGCGCCGCTGGTGATCGTGCCGGACACGTCAGCACTGCCGCCGGACGATGGCTCGATCGTCTGGGCCGACGACGCGCACACCGCGCGCGCCGTGCCGCTGTGGCTGCCACGCAGGGAGTTCCGCTGCGCCGCGCTGGATCGGCTGCGCGCCGCCGGCCGCGAGCGGCGGATGGAGGAGCACAATCGGCTGCTCTACGTGGCGATGACCCGAGCCGAGGACCGACTGCTGGTGTGCGGCTGGCAGAATCGCAACGCGACGAAGGACAATTGCTGGCACGACCTGGTGCGGCGCGGATTCGAGGCAGCCGGTGCCGAACGCGAGACGTTCGCTGCGTGGGCCGGCGAGCGGCTGTGGCTGCGCGCGGCTCAGGCAATCCCGGCGGAGCGTCCGCCGCTGGCACCAGCAGCGCAGAATGCCGGCGAGCTGCCAAACTGGATGGGCGCCGCTCCGGCGTGGCTGCCCGCGCCCCCTCCGGCGGAACCGCTGCGACCGATGCCGTTAGCGCCAAGCCGGCCGGACGGTGTCGAGCTTGGGCCGATCCCGGCCGCCGATTCGCCGCTGGCAGACCGCGATGCGGGCGCCGACCGGTTTCGCCGCGGCCAGTTGATCCATGCACTGCTGCAGCATCTGCCGGCGGTGCCGGCCGAAGCGCGGCGGGCGGCGGCGATCCGCTTCCTGGACAAGCCGGGACATCGCATCGCGGCCGGTGAGCCGGAACGCATCGCCGACGAAGTTCTGGCGGTGATGGCGCATCCCGAGCTGGCGGCGCTATTTGGACCAGGAAGCCGCGCCGAGGTGCCGTTGACAGGTGTGATCGCTGATCAGGTGATCGGCGGCCTGGTCGATCGGCTGGTGGTGCTGGCCGATCAGGTGCTGGTCGCCGACTTCAAGACCAACCGGCGGCCGCCTGCCCGGGTGCAAGATACGCCGGTGCTCTACCTGCGGCAGATGGCGTCATACCGGGCGGTGTTGCGGGCGATCTTTCCGCGTCAGGCGGTGCGATGCGGGCTGATCTGGACGCGCGAGGCTGGGGTTTCGATGCTTTCCGACGAGATGCTCGATCCGCACGATCCCGGCCACGCCCACCCCGGCCATGCGGCTGACGCGGCTTGACCGCGGTGACCGCGCGTCCCACCTTTTGCGCAAGTGAAATCCCAGGAGCTCCTGATGAGCGCGAACACAGTTCCAGTAACCGATAAAAGCTTCGACGCCGATGTGGTTCAAGCCAGCAAGGCCGGGCCAGTGCTGGTTGACTTCTGGGCGGAATGGTGCGGCCCGTGCAAGATTATAGGGCCGGCGCTGGAAGAACTGGCGGGTGAGTTCGCCGGCAGGTTGACGGTTGCGAAGGTGGATATCGACAACAATCCGGCCTCGCCCAACCAATTCGCGGTGCGCGGGATTCCGACGCTGATCCTGTTCAAGGACGGCAAGCCGGCGGCGACCCAAGTCGGCGCTCTGCCGAAGAGCAAGCTGAAGGACTGGATCGCCGGCAACATCTGATTGCAAGCACCTTCGGCCGGCGCCGGAAGACCGGCGCCGGGATTGTTCAGATAGCGCGTCGTCCAGCGATCGCGTGATATATCACCAGGACTACCACCGCGCCAATAACTGCCACGATAAGGCTGTAAATGTTCAGTCCGGTGACCCCAACGGCGCCGAACGTGTTGAACAGGAATCCGCCGACCACCGCGCCGACGATGCCGAGGACGAGGTCAAGAATGAGGCCCTCCCCGGACTTGTTGACCAGCTTGCTGGCGATGAAGCCGGCAATCAGGCCCAGAATGAGCCAGGCAATAATCGACATGGTGATTTCCTCTTGCGGTTGGGCAGTCGTTGCTTTCCCGCGGATGCGGGGTGTGAGTCTTCGGACTGAAAGCGATGGGGTCTAGTCGCGGCTTGGAATAATCGAGGCGAGCGCGTAGGCCAAGCCCCCTGCGATCAGAAGCGAGATCAGCGGCTGCTGTTCCACCTGCTGGGTCAAGGATTGCTTGGCGCCACGCGCCTGCCCCACCGCGCTATCAAGTGCATCATGGGCGTCGCCAGCGACCTGACGGGCTCTTTCCTCAAAGATCAGCGCGGTCAGCGCCAGTGTGGCCAGGGCCAGCAGGGGTTTCATCGAGTGCTCCTAGGTCCAGGGCTGTCGAATCGAACAGCCGAAGGTAGAGTTTTGGCTACCGGCTGACAGTGTAACGCTCGCCGAGGAGAACGGATCCGGGAAAACATCGGCGATCCGATCAACAACCCGATGAACCCCCGGCGTGGCTTCGCGCAGCTGCGGCAGAGGGGCGGAGTCGTTCCGGCGATCTGCCGATCGGTCAGTCTTTATCCCGCAATCCGCCGCGCACCGCGGCCAGTGCTTCATCCGCCTTGGCGCCATCGGGGCCGCCGGCCTGCGCCAAGTCGGGGCGTCCGCCGCCGCCTTTGCCGCCGACCGCGGCGGACGCCGCCCGCACCAGGTCAACCGCGCTGATCCGGCGGGTCAGATCGGGCGATACCGCGACCACGATGCTGGCCTTGCCGTCGTTTTGGGACACCAGGGCGACCACGCCCGAGCCCTGCTGCTTGGCGATCGAATCGGCCAGGGCTTTCAAGTCCTTCGCCGGCACTTCGCCCAGGTTTCGCGCTGTCAGCATGATCCCGCCAATGTCCTCGGCCGCGCTGGCGGCGGCGCCGGTGGCGAGCTTGTTGCGCAGGTCCGCCATCTGGCGTTCCAATCGCTTACGGTCTTCGAGCAGCGTGGCGATGCGATCGGGGACCTCGGCGGGAGCGGCGCGCAGCGCGCCGGCGGCGTCGTTCAGCCGGGCCTGGATTCCGGCGACCACGGCTTCGGCGGCGACGCCGGTGACTGCCTCAATGCGGCGTACGCCGGCGGCGACGGCGGCTTCGCCAACGATGCGAAAGTAGCCGATGTCGCCGGTGCGGCGGACATGGGTGCCGCCGCATAGCTCGATCGACCAGGCCGGCTTGTTGCCTTCGGGTTCGCCCATTGCCACGACGCGGACCTCATCGCCGTATTTCTCGCCGAACAGTGCCATGGCGCCGAGTCCGACCGCCGCTTCCGGGGTCATCAGACGGGTGGTGACCTCGGAGTTCTCACGGATCCTGGCGTTCACCTCGGCTTCGACCCAGTGCAGTTCGTCGGCGGTGATCGGGCGCGGCTGGGAGACGTCGAAGCGCAGCCGGTCGGGGGCGTTGAGGCTGCCCTTCTGCTGCACGTGGGTGCCGAGCTTGCGGCGTAGCGCCTCGTGCAGCAGGTGGGTGGCGGAGTGATGGGCGCGGATCGCGCCACGGCGGGGATGATCGACGGCGGCGACCACCGGGATATGGGGCTTGGCGACGCCGGCCTGGACGCGGCCGAAATGGACGAACAGGTCGCCGAGCTTCTTTTGGGTGTCGGTGACGGCGATCAGAAGGCCGTCGGGCCCGGTGATGGTGCCGGCATCGCCGACCTGACCGCCGCTTTCACCGTAGAACGGGGTCTGGTTCAGCACGATCGCCAGGTCGGTGCCGGCGGCAGCGGAGGCGGCCGAAGCGCCGTCGACCACGATGGCCATGATCTCCGCCTCGGCGGTTTCGGTGGCGTAGCCGAGGAACTCCGACGCGCCGGCGGTTTCCTTGAGCTCGAACCACACCCGTTCGGTGGCGGCATCGCCGGACCCGGCCCAGGCGGCGCGGGCGCGGGTGCGTTGTTCGGCCATCGCGGCGTTGAAGCCGTCCAGATCGACCGACCGGCCCTGTTCGCGCAACGCATCCTGCGTCAGGTCGAGCGGGAAGCCGTAGGTGTCATAGAGCCGGAACGCAACCGGGCCGGGCAGGGCCTGCTTGTCGCCGAGCCGGGCGGTTTCGTCGGCGAGCAAGTGCAGACCCCGGTCCAGCAGGGTCTTGAAGCGGGTTTCCTCCAGCAGCAAGGTTTCGGTGATCAGGGTCTCGGCGCGGGCCAGTTCAGGGTAGGCGGCGCCCATCTGGCGGATCAGCGTTGGCACCAGGCGGTAGATCACCGGTTCGGAGGCACCCATGATGGTGGCGTGGCGCATGGCGCGGCGCATGATGCGGCGCAGCACGTAGCCGCGGCCCTCGTTCGACGGCAGCACGCCGTCGGCCATCAGGAAGGAGGTGCTGCGGAGGTGGTCCGCGATCACCCGATGGCTGACCGCGTGTTGGCCGTCGGGGTCCTGCCCGGTGGCTTCGGCCGAGGCCAGGATCAGGGCGCGGAAGGTATCGGTGTCGTAAACGTTGTGCTTGCCCTGCAGGATCGTGGCGAAGCGTTCCAGGCCCATGCCGGTGTCGATCGAGGGTCGCGGCAGGGCCACGCGAGTACCCGGAGGACCTTCCTCGAACTGCATGAACACCAGGTTCCAGATCTCGACGAAGCGGTCGCCATCTTCCTCCGGGCTGCCGGGCGGGCCGCCGGGGACTGCGGGGCCGTGGTCGTAGAAGATCTCACTGCATGGGCCGCAAGGGCCGGTGTCGCCCATGCGCCAGAAGTTGTCCGAGGTGGCGATGCGGATGATGCGGTCATCCGGCAGGCCAGCGACGGTTTTCCAGATCGCCGCAGCGTCATCATCGTCGGCGTAGACGGTCACCGTCAGACGGTCTTTCGGCAGGCCGTAGTCCTTGGTCAGCAGCTCCCACGCGAACGGGATGGCACGTTCCTTGAAGTAGTCGCCGAAACTGAAATTACCCAGCATCTCGAAGAACGTCAGATGGCGAGCGGTGTAGCCGACGTTATCGAGGTCGTTATGCTTGCCGCCGGCGCGGACGCATTTCTGCGACGTGGCGGCGCGCACGTAGGGGCGCTTTTCCTGGCCGGTGAAGACGTTCTTGAACTGCACCATGCCGGCGTTGGTGAACATCAGGGTGGGATCGTTGCGCGGCACCAGTGGCGAGCTGGCGACCTTGGTGTGGCCGTTACGGGCGAAATAGTCCAGGAAGGCTGCGCGGATGTCGTTGCTGCTGGCCATGGTGGTCAGGGGTTTCCAGTCCGGTCGGGGCGGTTGCGTACGAACGGGCGGATTTAGCGCAGGACGATACAACTGTCACGGGCTGGAAGGGCGCCAGGTCGCGACATCGCAGCAGGGCGAGATTGCCGGTGAGGGCCGCACGCGGCAAAGCGTCGCGCGCCCCAGTGCGCAGTTCGGCACCATCGCTCGCGGCGCGCCGCGAGCAGTTCAGCGCCATCCGAGCAGCGCGTGCAGTTGCACGCTGATGCGGAGGTCATGCGCGCTGGCCGCGGCAATGCAGAGCTCGGTTGCCTTGCGCAAGCTCGAAAGCGGCTGCAGGAACACCGGCACGCCTGGCTGGTGGTGTTCGGCGGCGAGCAGGGCGAGAAGGTTTTCGATGTCGTCCGGGCGCCCGACCGGCATCTTGATCTCATCGGCGCGCGCCAGCGCATCGGGACGCACGGTGAAACCGCCTGGCATGGAAATCTTCGGCGAGACAGTAACCCATGTCCTGCGGTCGGCGCGGACCGGCTGGGTGCCCGAGGTTTCGATCTGCACCCGCCGCCCGGCGCCTTCGATCAGGCCGACGGTCAGCGGGTCGAGGTCATAGAGGCATGGCTCCCCGCCGGTAATCACGACATGACGCGGGCGCAGGGTGGTGACGACGTCGAGCAGTTGTTCAGTCGTAAACGCGGCCCAGGTCGGCGCGCTTTCGGTCTTTTCCAGGATGTTGGCGCGGCTGCGTTCGTCCGAGGCGCCGCGCTGCCAGGTGTGTTTGGTATCGCACCAGGGGCAGCCGACCGGGCAGCCTTGCAGGCGGATGAAAACCGCCGGCGTGCCGCTGTGTGCGCCCTCGCCTTGGATGGTCTCGAATATCTCGTTGACGAGAAGCAATTCGCTCATGACAAGGCCTCCCAGGCCCGCTTAGCTTGGCCACACGGGTGTTCGGGCCTCGGTGAAGACCGACTGTTGCGCGACATGAGCCGTCTTCAATCCTGGTGTTTTGCCTGGAAGACTGTTCGGCCGCACTTAGACTGCCGGGCCGCGCCGGATCTCCTCGGGGATCTTGCGGGGAATGAAAGTGCCATCGGACAGATCGCCGTTGAACTGGCCGCCTTCCACCATGACCTTGCCGCGCAGCATGGTCATGCTTGGCCACACCGCGACCTCCCAACCGTTCCAGGGCGAGTAATCGACCGAGTGCAGCGCTGATCCGTCGATGGTGTGGTTCAGCTTGGGATCGAGCAGCACGATGTCGGCGTCGGACCCGACGGCCAGAACGCCCTTGCGCGGGTACAGGCCCATGATCTTCGCGGCGTTGGTCGAAACCAGATCGACGAAGTGCTCGACGCTGAAGCCGCGCTTCGTTACCATCTCGGTATACATCAGCGATATGCGTGGCTCCACGCCACTATTGCCGCCGGTGGTATCGTCGATACGATTGCCAAGCAGTTTGACCTGCAGCGGGCAGCACACTTCGTCGGTGGCGACGCATTGCAACGCGCCGGACCGCATGCCGCTCCACAGCGCCTTCTGGTCCTCGGGATACTTCAGCGATGGATAGGTGTGGTAGATCTGCCCATTGGGCCGTTTGTAGTCCTCGGCGTTGAACATGATGTACTGGTGAAGCGTTTCGCCATAGATCGGGAAGCCGTTGGCGCGGGCCCGGGTCAACGCTTCGACGCCGGTGCGGGCACTGGTGTGCACCATATACAGCGCGGCCCCCGGCACGTTCTGCGCAAGACCGATCACCCGGTTGAACGACAGCTCTTCCGACATCACCGTGTGCGCTTCAGCCAGGTGCTCGAAGCCGGTCTTGTCCTCCGCGATCAGCTTTTCGTACATGTGCATGACAAGGTCATTGTCCTCGGCATGGATCAGTGCGAGGCCACCCTGGTGAGCGAGAACCTTCAGCACCTCCCAGATGTCGCCGAAATTGGTCAGATGTGCCATGCGGCCGGGGGTGATATCGGTGGTGAACATCTTCACGGTCGGGTAGCCGGCGTGTACCAGCGCGGGGATTTCGTTGAGGATCGCGGTGGGCAGTGGACTTTCGACGCCAAGATGCAGTGCGTAGTCGCTGTAGCAGCGCGAGTCGAACTCGTCGCGGCGGAAATCCACTGCGTCATGCAGCGTTCCGCTGTTCTGCCAGAAGACGAAGTCGCACATTGTCGTGGTGCCCCCGAATAGGCATGCCTTGCTCACCACGCTGGGCATTTCGCTGGTGAAGCTGGTGCCGGCTGGGCCGGGCATTGTCATGGAACAGTGGATGTGCGGATCGATGCCGCCGGGAATGACGATCTGTCCGGTCGCATCGACAACCCGTTGCGCGCCGACCCCGGACAACAGCCCCGGGCCGCTGATGGCGGCGATGGTTTGGCCCGCCACGGCGATATCCGCGGGCGCGGCGCCGCTTGGCAGGACCACCGTTCCGTTGGTGATCACGAGATCGAACATGGCGGAGTCTCCTGTGCTGTCAGACCGCGGCGGGTGACCTCGGCCGCCGTCCAGGGTGTGGGTCCGAATGCGGCGAAGCGGTCGAAGACATCCTCCGCGGAAATGTCTCGGGTGACGAAAACAAGCCGGCTGCGCACATCTGCATCAGGCCAGTCGGCCAGCCACTCCGGCCGATAGATGGTATGCTGCACAGCATGGATGACCGCAACTCGGTCGGGCCTGTCGGCAAAGCCGAGCAACCCTTTCACGCGCAACAGGTCCACACCGCGTTCGGCTGCGAGGCCACCGAGCGCACGGGCGAAGGCAAAGCGCGTGGGCGCTTCGGACAGGATCAGCGAGATCGTGCGGATCGCCGCGGTGTGCGCGGCTTGCGGTGCGACCGTCTGCGCGATGAAGCGCCGCCGGTTGGCCACCGCCGGCGGCTTCGCGAACAGCAGTTCGGCCGGTTCGGGCGGGCCGGGAAGTTCGATCCGTTCGGCCCAGCCGTTCAGCCCGTCCAGCAGATCCGCCAGCTTCCTGGTGGGTGGCGACAGGTCGGTCTTGGTGATCAGGATGCGGTCGGCGACCGCCACCTGGCTCACGGCCTCCGGATGACGCTGCAGAGTGCCCTGCCCGGCCACGGAATCGACCAGCGTGACCACCGCGGTGAATGTCAGCACGTGGCCGAGCATCGGATCGACGGCCAGGGTGTAGAGAATCGGCGCGGGATCGGCGAGCCCGCTGGTCTCGATGACGATACGGCTGAAGCTACGGATGGTGCCGCGGTCACGACGCTCGATCAGGTCGCGGATCGTCGTGACGATGTCGAGCCGGCGCACGCAGCATAGACAGCCGTTCGGCATTTCGAGGACCTGTTCGTCGACGGTCTCGAGCAGAAGATGGTCAAGCCCCATTTCGCCGGCTTCGTTGATGATCACGGCGGTATCGGCCATGCCGACCGATGCCAGCACGGCGCGCAGGAGCGTTGTCTTGCCGCTGCCGAGAAAGCCGGTCAGCACCGTGACCGGGATCTTTGCCGCGGCTGGTTGGTCATTCAACCGCCGATCCCGCCCGATCGCGCCGCCACGCGTTCGGCGGTTACGCCGAAGGCACCCCGGTTCTCGTCATCCCAGTAAGCGGCAACGATGCTCGCGGCGATGAACAAAGCCAGCGTCATGAAATAGACGATTGAGCTTGGCAGTCCGAAGACCAGCGGCTGCGGCCCACCGGCAATCCAGTAAACCGGCGGGAAAAGACCCAGGATCGCGTCCAGCATGAACCAGATCGAGATGAAGGCGGAACGGGGTCTGCTGGCAGGCAGGAGAGGTGGCATGCATATGGCTCCTGTCGAAAATTATCAGGCGCGGCGCGAGGACGCACTGAGCCGCGGCTGCAGTGCGAGAGCATCGACCGTGCCAGCGCTAGGCAGGTGGCTGCCAGTGAGTGCGAACAGTCCGTCCACCCGCTGACGCTCGCTCGCGCTGCTCGGCAGCAGCACCGCACAGCCGACATAGATCGCGGCATTCACGATCAGCGCGATAATGCCGGACGTGAGGCCCCACGCCCAATCAATGCTGGTCGGGTAAGCGTTCTGCAGGATGATGGCAATAGTGAAGCCGGCCAACGTGCCAGCAATGGCACCGACCGCATTGCCGCGCTTCCAGAAGATGCCGAGATACTGCGGCACCGCCAGTTGGATGATCCCCTGGTAGGACAGGATGGCAAGCGTGAAGAGATGCGGGATCGTCCGTGTCGCCAGCAACGCCGAGATCAGCGTCACCGCGATCATGGCGATCTTGGCGATCACGACCGATTGCTTGTGATTGAGCGGCCGATAGTTGCCGACGATATCATTAGCGACCTGGGCTCCGGTGGCCTGGATGCCTCCGTCCACACTACCCATGGTTCCGGCCAGGACTGCGACACCGCCCAGGCCCAGCAGCAAGGGACCTCCCGCCATCCGGCAGACCGTGAACCACATGGTATCCGGCGCCTTGGCGACCTCCGGCAGGAAGCTGGCCAGCAGGCCAAGCACCACCAGCGCCATCGCATAGAAGAACGAGATTGGCGCCCCCAACGCCCCCGCGCGCTGCACGCTGCGGACGCTGTCAGCGGTGTAGATACGGATAAAGATGGAGGGCCAGCACCAGCCGCCTATGGCACCGCTGAAGATGATGGCGAAAAGATAGAGCGGCCCGACCTTGGAACCCAGGCCCGGCGCTTGCAGCATCGGCGCATGCAGCGCCATGACACTGAAGCCGTGGCCCCAGATCAACCAGGCGATCAGGCCGAAAACAATCAGCGTTCCGCCGACATAGGCGACGATGCCCTGCAGCATGTCGGAGATCACCACGCCTCGCATGCCCATGCGAATGGTCCAGAACTGGCGAATGACCATCAGGACCACGCCGATCAGCACTGCCGACGTCGCGCCCATCGCACCGAGAGACAAGGATTGGAAGAGATCGCCGAGGCCCTTGAAGCCGAGTACTAACCAAGGTATGCCCGAGACGATACCGACCAGCGCGCCAATCACGGCGAAAGCACGCGAGTTATAACGCAAAGCAAACAGATCCGGCTGGGTCTTCAGATCAAACAGCTTGCCCCAGAGCCAGACCCGCTCGGCCATCACATACATCAGCACCACGGTGAGCAGGCTGTAGATTGGCATGTAAAAGCCGATGACCCCGCCGCTGGCGGCAAGTCCGGTCAGAGCCAGGAAGATGCTCCCCGGCCACCAGGTATTGAGGAACGACATCATCTGATAAGCGGGGCCGAAGGAGCGGTCGGCAACCGCATAGTCGGTGAAGGACTTGTCGGATACGTGGGCGCGCTGCAATACCACGATGACTGCGACGCAGAAGATGGCAATCAAACCGAAGGTTATGATCATGCAAGCCTGATCCTTGATCCATTGAAGCCCCGAGGAAAGCATGAGGCCAATCACGAAGCGATAGCGATCGGACGGGTCCCGACGGCCGTCTGTGAGATGTCCGCACAAATATCATGCAAGCTGCACTCTAGGTAACGCTAAGGAAGGTGATGGTGTTTGCAAGCGATTTTTTGCTGCACATTTAGCAGGCAAAGAGTCTAGTTTTATGCAGCACCCAATCCGGGCGTATCGACACTCAATGGAGTCCCGCCGGGGCGGGAGTCCCAACCTTCTCCGGCGGCGGCTTTCGGTGACTGATAGGAAGTCGCTGTCTGGCGAGACCGAGCGCCGGAGGTGGGAGGATTTTGTTGTCACGTCGGGACTTCACTTCGAGATCATGTGCGCCAGGACGGCATGAAAATCGCTTTGCGATCACCGCATCGTCGGCCGCGCGGTGCTATGAAACTGCGTGACACATCCAGTCGGAGCGTTTGATGGGTCGATACCACATTGATCCGGAGTCAGATCGTCAGTTCATCGAGGAGTTCCGAAGGAACCCGGTCGGCAAGCACAGCCCGGGCCTGATGCGCGTCTTGAGCACGCTGCGGGACGACCCGAGTGGTAAACAGATCGTGCTGTTTTGCCGCAGGCCATTTGCCGAATGGCAGATCGCGGAAATGCCTGCCGACCGACGGCAACCGCTGGTCTTCGAGGACAATCCGATTTTCACCAATCGCGACGAAGCGGAGTGGGAAGTGTTCCGACGCCGCTGGCACGCGGCAACGGGCGAGCGAATCAACCTGCCGTTGAGATCAGCCGGTGGCGCCTGATTTCCGAACCCTGTCCGAAAGCGCCCTATCCGAAAAAGCCCTGTCCGAAAGAGCATCCATGCTGAAGATCCTGGGCTATCCTGGCCGCTATAGCGCGGCTCCGGGAGAGACGATTTCGTTTCATATCTCACTTGAAGAGGGCGATCGATATCAGGCACGCATCGTCCGGGTCATCAACGGCGATTGCAATCCGGCCGGACCCGGGCTTGACCTTCCGCATCTACCGAGTGCGATCGATGGACACTACACAGGGGTGCCTCGCCGGGTCGATGCGGGTTCGTATTTTGTGGCGGCGGATTTTCCGACCCTTACCTCCTACCAGGCGTTCAGCTTCCGCGCGCTGATCTGGCCAACCTTACCGGAGCGTCCGGGTCAGGTGCTGGCGGCGCAGTGGGATGCCGCCGCGCGATGTGGTTTCAAGCTGATGATAGACGACGGACAGCTCGCGCTCCTCCTTGGTGATGGGTCGGGCAGGATCGCGCGGCAGGAACTCCCGGTCCGGATGCTGCAACGCAAGTGGTATGTCGTTACGTTCACGATCGACTTGGCGGAGCAGCGCTTTCGCCTGGGTCAGTCTGCGCTGCAAGCTGATTTCGGCGTGCAGGACAGCGGAAGTCGCGCCGGCGCCCTGCCCCTGGCGGTCGGCCACACCGCGTGCGGCCTGTATCTGGCGGGAGCGCCCCAGGCGGACGGGACAGTGGCCGAGCATTTCAACGGCAAGATCGAAGCCCCTGCCCTTTTCGATGGTGAACAGGACCACCCGACCCTTGCGGCGACGACCGCCAACCCGCTGCCGGCCGCATTTATGCCCCGCGTCATCGCCGCCTGGAACTTCTCGGAAGCAATCAGCAGCGTGCGGGTAACCGATGTCGGCCCATCCCGCCGGCACGGCCAATTGGTCAACCTGCCCGCTCGCGGCATGAAGGGATCGAATTGGACGGGCGAGCACCATAGCTTTCAGGCAGCGCCGGCGCAGTACGGAGCGGTGCACTTCCATGAAGACGACCTGTACAACGCGGACTGGCCAGCGGATATCGTCTGGTCAGTGCCGGATGACGTCGCAAGCGGCGCCTACGCCCTGCATCTTCGATGCGGTGAGACGGAGCCGGAGGCGATGCGCGAGAGCTACATTCCATTCTTCATCCGCCCGCCGCGGACAAAGGCCGCCGGTACGAAGCGCCCGAAAGTCGCGTTCCTGGCGCCAATCTGCTCCTACATGGCCTATGCCAATCACGCCGGCCACATAATTACGCCCGGCGTCGAGGCGGTGATGGGACGGCTGCTGCATTTTGGCCATCAGGACGTCTATCTCTACAATCATCCGGAGATCGGCTATTCGCTGTACGACAAGCATACAGACGGCTCAGGCATCTGCTATTCGAGCCGCCTGCGGCCGGTTCTCAATTGCGCGCCACGCTATCATTCCTGGCTCGGTGGCGATGGATCAAGCCTGTATCAATACAATGCCGATACACACCTCTTGGGCTGGCTCGCGCACCATGGCATTGAGTACGATGTCATAACGGATGAGGACCTGCATCGCGATGGTTATGAGCTGATCAAGGACTACCGCGTGATCCTGACCGGTTCGCATCCGGAATACCATTCCACCGCGATGTGGGATGCGATGAAGGCCTGGCTCGATCGCGGCGGCCGGCTGATGTACATGGGCGGCAACGGCTGGTATTGGCGCATCGCCTTTCATGACGAGCTACCCGGCGTTATCGAAGTGAGGCGGGCGGAGGATGGCATCCGATCCTGGGAGGCGGAACCCGGTGAGTATTATCAATCCTTCAACGCCGAGTATGGCGGCCTCTGGCGCCGCTGCGGCCGGCCACCTAATCTCATGACCGGTATCGGCTTTGTGGCGCAGGGCTTTGACGTGTCTTCCTATTATCGACGGGCCTCGGATGCTGACGATCCGCGTGCCGCCTTCATATTCGAAGGCGTAACGGATGAAATCATCGGCGACTTTGGACTGGTGGGCGGCGGGGCCGCGGGCATCGAACTCGATTGCATCAACCCGCTGCTCGGCTCGCCGCCGAATATCCTGCGTCTCGCCTCGTCCGAAAATCATGGCCCGCTGATGCTGCTGGTGAACGAGGAGTTCACATCAACTCTGCCGACCCTTGGTGGCGACCAGAACGAGCGAGTGCGGGCGGACCTTACTTTCATGGAGACCGCGGCCGGTGGCGCGATCTTCTCGACAGGCTCGATCGCCTGGTGCGGCTCGCTTCCGTTTCAGGGCTATGAAAACAACGTCTCCCGCATCACTCTGAACGCACTTCGCCGATTCATGGACGACCGAGCCTTCGGCTGACCGCGGACACAGGGGTAACAGGACGCATGGACATTGAAACCAGCCATACGAAGCCGGGTGGCACCGGAGCCTCTTTTTCGCACCCGCTTGATCGACTCTCGGCCACGGAACTGACCCGAGCGGCCCAGCTTATCCGCGAATGTTTCAGTTGGGGCGACGATCTGCGCGTGGAAACGATCGATCTGGACGAACCGTCCAAAGAGGTGGTGCGCGCCTACGTCGAAGGCGCGCCCATCCAGCGGGTGGCGTGCTTCAACATCTATCGCCGCGGCGTCATGGGCGTGGTTTCCGGCAAGTTCGACCTGGAGAGCGGCGCGCTGCTGTGGCAGGTATTCCGTGAAGATGCGCGCGCCATGGTGGCGATCGAGGAAGTCCTGCAGATTGAAAGCAAGGTCAAGGCGGATCCGCGGTTCCGGGAAGCACTGCGCCGGCGCGGGCTGCTGGACGAGGTCGATTTCATGTGCATCGATCCCTGGACGGTGGGCGATTTCGGCCATGTCATCGAGCAAGGCCGCCGCGTGCTCAACTGCTTCGTCTGGATGCGCACCTTTCCACTCGACAACTACTACGCCCATCCGGTCGAGGGCCTTCATGCCCTGATCGACGTAAGCACGCTGGAGGTTCTGAAGGTCGAGGACCACTTCGAGGAAACCGGCGACTACATCCCGGTACCGCGCACCCCGCTCAACTACGACGCAGAGGTGCTCAGCGATTTTCGACCACCCTCGGCACCGCTCGACGTTGTACAGCCCGAGGGCCCGGGCTTCAGTGTCCAGGGCAACAAAGTCAGTTGGGAGAACTGGGATTTCCGCATCGGCTTCAACGGCCGTGAGGGGCTTGTGCTGCACACCGTCGGTTACACCCATGACGGACGGCGGCGTCCGATCCTCTACAGAGCCTCGATCGCCGAAATGGTGGTTCCCTATGGTACACCGGAGCGCAGCCACTACCGCAAGAACGTCTTCGACAGTGGTGAAATCGGCTTCGGCCGGATGGCGAATTCCCTTGCGCTCGGCTGCGACTGCCTGGGCGCGATCCACTATTTCGATGCCGAACTGCCGGATGTTTTCGGGTCACCCCGCACCATCAAGAATTGCGTGTGCCTGCACGAGGAGGATGCCGGCCTGTCCTGGAAACACACCGATGTCCGGACCCAACGTGTCGACGTGCGGCGTGCTCGGCGGCTGGTGATATCCTCGATCTCGACGATCGGGAATTACGAGTATGCCTCCTATTGGTATCTACATCAGGACGGCCGCATCGAGTACGAGATGAAGGCGACCGGGATCATCAACACCTCGGCCTGTCGTCCGGGCGAGCCAGGCCGCTTCGGCACCGAGGTGGCGCCAGGCGTTGTTGGCCACATCCATCAACATGTCTTCTGTGCGCGCCTCGATATGGAGATAGATGGACCGAACAATACCGTTGTGGAGTGCGACACGCGCGCCCTGCCCGTCGGTCCCGACAATCCGCATGGCAACGCCTTCCTGATGGAGGAAAGACCGTTACGATCGGAACTGGAAGCGCAGCGGGATTTCGACTTTGGCAAGATGCGCTACTGGCGCATCATCAATCCGGGGGAGAAGAACTGGGTCGGTCAGCCGACCGGCTATAAGCTTGAAGCTGGGTCGTCGGTGCAGCCGTTCACCCACCCGGACAGCCCCTCGGGGCGGCGCGGGCGCTTCATTCAGCACCAGCTATGGGTTACGCCGTTCGACGTAGACGAACGGTTCCCCGCAGGCGAGTTCGTCAACCAGTCCAAGGGTGAGGAAGGTCTACCGAGCTGGACACGGGCAAATCGGCGGCTGGAGAATACCGATATTGTAGTTTGGCACAGTTTCGGTTTGCATCATTTGCCGCGACCGGAAGATCATCCGGTGCAGCCTTGCGTCGTCTGCGGCTTCAAGCTCATGCCCTCCGGCTTCTTTGACCAGAACCCGGTGATTGATCTGCCGCCGACCACCAATGCCCGAAGCTGCTGTGCTTGAGCCTACGTTGTCTTCTCCGGTGCAAGCTGGCTGGTGTCCCCGGCGCGATTCGAACGCACGGCCCCAAGATTAGGAATCTTGTGCTCTATCCTGCTGAGCTACGGGGACACACCGTCACGATAGCAGAAATCCGGTCAAAACGAAGCCCCAAACGCGTCAGCCACGCGCGGTGCGCCCCTCGATCGGATAAGCCGGATCGTTGTATCCCGGCGTCGAAGGGTGCCCCGGCGAGACCAGCCGATCGACTAACGCCTCATCCGTCGCATCCAGCCGGATCGATAGCGCGCCGAGGTAATCCTCCCACTGCTGCTCGGTTCGAGGGCCGCCGATCGCCGCGGTGACGAACCGGTTGTTTAGCACCCAGGCAAACGCAAACTGCCCGGGCGAGACCTGTTTTGTCCCCGCGTGCTCGGCAATCTCGCGGGCGATGTGCAGGCTTTCGGGCCGCCATTCCGATTCCAGCATCCGCCGGTCCTGCCGCCCTGCCCGGGTTTCCGCTGGCGGCGGCACATCGGGGGCATATTTCCCGGTCAGCACGCCGCGGGCAAGAGGGCTGTAGGGCACAACGCCCAGCCCGAAATAGTCGCAGGCCGGCAGGTGTTCGGTCTCGATTTCGCGGTTCAGGGCATTGTAGAGTGGTTGGCTGGCCACCGGCCGGTCGATGCCGGCCTCGTCACACAGACGGCAGATCTCCGCGACCCGCCAGCTTCGATAGTTGGAGAGGCCGAAATAGCGGATCCGCCCCGCTCGGCTAAGGTCGGCCAGCGCGCGCACTGTCTCGGCCAGCGGCGTGGCGTGGTCCTCCTTGTGCAGATACAATAAGTCGATCTCCTCGACGCCGAGCCGGCGCAGGCTAGCCTCGACCGCATGCTGCACGTGGCGGCGGGATAAGCCGCGCGCGTTGGGATCCCGGCTGCCCTGCGGCCCGGTCGGGTTGGCGCACTTCGTCGCCAGCACCCACCACGACCGGTGCTCGCGGATCGCCTGGCCCACCACCTGCTCCGATGCGCCGCCGTTATAGGCGTCGGCCGTATCGATGAAATTCACTCCCTGGTGCTTGGCTCGCGCAACGATCCGGTGCGCCGTCGCGTCGTCGGTTGCGCCGCCGAACATCATCGTGCCCAGACACAGCGGCGACACTTTTAGGCCGCTGCGACCCAAACCGCGATACTCCATCCCTCGTCTCCTGGTGTTGCCTCTGTCCACCCTACACCGGACGGGGTTCAATGCACCGATGGGGAACCGGCCCACCTGCGAACCGCCTGACCAGCGCTCCGGTCCGCCCTCGCTGGCGTCGTTGTTCGGCAGCTTCGTCAGCATCGGCATGATGAGTTTCGGCGGCGGCCTCGCCGCCTGGACCCGGCGGGAGGTGGTGCAGAAACGCGGCTGGCTGGACGACAAGCAGTTCCTGACGGGCTATGCGCTTTCGCAGCTTGTGCCGGGGGCGACCAACGTCAACCTCGCGGTGTTCATAGGCACCCAGATGCGCGGTCCCGCCGGCGCGGTCGTCTGCTTCTGCGGCTTGACGGCGCTGCCTGTCGTTATCGTTCTGTTGGCCGGCCTGCTTTATCTGCACAGCCAGGGCAGCAGCGGGGGCGCGTGGGTCAGCAGCGCGCTCGGCGGGGCGGGCGCCGTTGCGATCGGCCTGAACCTGGGCACCGGCGTGCGCCTGGCCCGGCATAACATCAGCGGACTGGTGCCAATTGCGGTTACCGCCACGGTCACGCTGTCGATCGGCGTGTTTGGCTTCTCGCTGGTGCGCGTGCTGCTGGTGATGATGCCGCTCAGCCTGTTGCTCGCTTGGGCGACGCGGCCGCGATGACGCTGGTGCTCTTGCAGTTGATCGGGTTGTTCGCCGGCCTGTCGATGCTGGCGTTCGGCGGCGGTGCCGGCGTGATCCCCGATATGCAGCGTGCCGCCGTGGAGCAGCACCACTGGCTGACGGCGTCGGCGTTCCTGGACATGTTCGCGATCTCTCGCGCTGCCCCCGGGCCGGGATCCCTGATTGTGCTGCTGATCGGGCTGAAGGCCGCCGGCATCGCCGGCGCCGCGGTGTCGTTCGCCGCGATGTTCGCACCGTCTTGCCTGGCGGTGCATGTCGTCGCCCGCTATTGGCACCGCGCGGCGCGGTCAACTTGGCGGGCGGTGGTCGAGCGTGCCCTGGCCCCGGTCGCCGTGGGCCTGACATTTGCCAGCGGACTGTCGCTGATGCGCGGCACCGAACACGGATGGCTGCCCTGGGGCGTGACGATCCTGTCTGCCGCGGTGTTCAGCCTGACCGAAATCAACCCGATCCTGCTGCTCGTTCTCGGGGGCGGCACTTTGTTGCTTGTTGGGAGATAGAGAGCCGCCGTATAGAACAACCCTGGATTGCCGAGAATCAGCAATGTCATTTCGGGTTGGTGTTGGAATCGTAACCTACAACCGCAAAGATATAGTCAGTGGCACCATCGACCAGGTGCGCGCACTGACGCGACAGCCGGATGCCGCCTTGGTGGTCGCCGATGACGGATCCAATGACGGCACGTTGACGATGCTGCGCGACAAACAGGTGCCGGTGATCACCGGGGTCAACATGGGCATCGCCTGGAACAAGAACCGCGCGCTGTATCTGCTATCGCACGTGCTGGGCTGCAACACCGTGATCCTGCTGGAAGACGATACGAGACCGGATCGGGCGGGCTGGGAAGCGGAGTGGATGGCGGCGGCCGAGCGCTGGGGTCATGCCAATTACGCGCGTGATTTCATGCAGGATCGTTTTGTTTCCGGCACAGGCATCGCCGACGATCCTTATCTGTGCAAAGACGTCACTGCGCAATGTGCCTGCTTTTCGAGCGCGGCTTTGGCCTATGGCGGATACCTCGATCCTCGCTTCAAAGGCTACGGGTATGAACATGCCGAGCACTCACGCCGCCTGGTCCGGGTCGGCTATGGCGGAACGGAGCAACGGATCGATGGCGAGGAGAGGGTGCAATTTTATTTGATCGCTGGCCATGCCAAGGAGGTCAGTTCGACAAGTCATCAGAATGCAGCGCAAGAGGACCGCAATCTTCAACTTGCGCAGGAACTGATGGGGGTTCAGGGCTACCGGGCGCCTTGGGGTTCGGACAACGAGTTGCGTCAGTTCCGCTCGGAGATCGAAAGCGCGATGGGCGACGGCGCCGAAAGGTTCCGCCTGACACCGGGGCCGGCCGAGCCTTTGCTGCGACCAGCCACGCGCGGCTTGTTCGGTCGCCTGTTGCATCGTTCCTGACCGATGGCGAAGCCGGCACCCAGGGCGGCCGAGGCAGACCCGCGGGAATTCGCGCTGATGCGGGCGATGCAGGGGTTCCTCGATCCGGACTGGTATCAGGAGCGCTATCCTGACGTCGTTGCCGCCGACCTCGATCCACTGCTGCATTTCATCCGCCACGGCCTGGCGGAGCAGCGCGACCCAAACCAGTTCTTCGCCGGCGCCTGGTACACTGAACACTACCCCGACGTCGGCGCCAGCGGTTTGCATCCTTTGCTGCATTATCTCCAGGCCGGGGCGGCGGAGTTGCGTAATCCGCATCCGTCTTTCGATGCTGCGTGGTATGCTGGCGAGCATCCCGACGCGGCAACAAATCCGTTACTGTACCATATCGGCACTGGCCACGCGCTCGGCTATCCGACGCAGCGGCAAGTGGATATCCGCGACTACCTGCCATCGCAACGACAGCCGCCGCCTCTGCCGCGCGATGTCGTCGTCGATGTCGTGATCCCGGTGTATCGCGGCCTTGAGGAGACCAGGCGTTGCATTGCCTCGGTGCTGGCCGATCCCGGCCCCCCGCTCGGCCGTATCGTCGTTGTCGACGACTGCTCACCGGACGCGGCGCTATCGGCGTGGCTCCGCACACTGGCCGAAGACCACCGAATCCACCTGGTGCGCAACCCGCGCAACGCCGGTTTCGTTGCCTCGGTCAATCGCGGCATGGCGGAAGCCGGCAGCCATGACGTCGTGCTGCTGAACAGCGATACCGAGGTGCCGCGCGGCTGGCTGGCACGGCTGACCGCCCAGGCCTACGCCGCCAGGCACATCGCAACAGTCTCGCCGTTTTCCAACAACGCGACGATCTGCAGCTATCCCGCCGACCTGGGCGGTCCGATCGCCTTCGGCCTGGCGCTGGCCGAACTCGACGACGCCTGCCGCATGGTCAATGCCGGACGCTTTGTCGCCGTCCCGACCACGGTCGGCTTCTGCATGTATATCCGCCGCGAGGCGCTGCTTCAGGTGGGCGAATTCGACGCCGAACGTTTCACCCTCGGCTATGGCGAGGAAAACGATTTCTGCCTGCGGGCCAGTGACTTGGGCTGGCAGCACCGTCTCGCCTGCGATACATTTGTCTATCATCAGGGTTCGGTCAGTTTCGGCGACCGCGCCGACCAACTTTCGCAACGCGCGATGCAACTGATCCTGCAGCGTTACCCGAACTATCGGCGCGATATTGTGCGCCATGTCGGCCTGGGCGCGGTAGAACCGTTCCGCTTCGGCGTCACCGCGGAACTGTTCCGGCGATCGAAATTGCCGGTGATCTTGATGGTCGCGCACGAACTGGGGGGAGGCGTGCGCCGCCACATCGACGGCTTGGTGGAGCGTTTTGCCACCCAGGCGCGATTCCTGTTGCTGCGGGCGACCGATCGCGGTGTCGAACTGTCGGTTCCGTCGTTGCCCGACCACCCGGTGCTGACGTTGCCGGCCGAGCGGGTGGACGACATGGCGGTAGTGCTGCGCTCGATGAACCTGTCGCGGGTGCATATTCATCATCTTATGGGCATGGATATGGACATCCGCGCGCTGATTCGCAAATTGGGCGTGCCGTTCGACACTTCTGTGCACGACTACAGCGCGATCTGTCCGCAGATCAATCTGTTGCCCTGGCGCGACGGGCTTTACTGTAACGAGCCCGATATCGCCGCCTGCAACGCCTGCATCGCCAACCGCATCACGCAGAACGCGCGCGACATCATCACCTGGCGCGCCACTCAGGCCTGGCAACTCCGGGATGCGGCTCGGGTGCTGTGTCCGAGCCGCGACGTCTTGGCCCGGCTTGGGCGATTCGGATTGGATGCCAACGCGGTCCTGGCACCGCACGAGGCCGTCGAGGCGGGTTCCTGGAAGCTGCGTGCGATGCCGCCCGATCGCAGGGGAAAGCGCAAATTCAGGATCGCCATACTTGGCATGCTAGCACACCACAAGGGTGGCCGAACTGTTGCCTCGGTCGCCGAGTTGGCCGATCCAGCGACGACGGAAATCCATCTGATCGGCGATATCGACGGCGCGTTCGCCGAATCCGCACGCAAGCGAATCAAACTGACCGGCCGATACCGGGAGAGCGAACTCGCGGGTCTGATCGAACGCCTCGCGCCGCACCTGATCTGGTTCCCGGCTGCCTGGCCGGAGACGTTCAGCTACACGCTCAGTGCCGCACTCGACGCCGGGATACCGATCGCCGCGACGCGGATCGGCGCCCATACCGAACGCCTGACCGGCCGGCCGCTCACCTGGCTGGTCGACGTTGCAACCTCGCCCACCGCCTGGGTCAGGAAATTCGAGGAAATCCGTGCCGAGCTGCGGCACATCGAAGCCGCTCCGGCGCCGCCGATGCGGCCGGCGGTCGAGGATTTCTACGCCGCGACTTATCTCCGCTCGCGCCCGGTGCGACGCCGCAAGCTTAAGCCGCGCATCGCCGTGGTGCCGGAGCGGTTCGACGTCGGGTTTCCCACGCCGTGCGGCTACATCCGGCTGTTGCAGCCGTTGCATCACCTGGCGGCGTCCGGCGATTTTGAGGTCATCGTCGCCACGCCGGACAGCATTTTCGACCACGACGCCGAGATCATCGTCACCCAGCGTTTCGCACTGCCGGACGTGGCGGCAGCCGATCGCCTTGCAGCCCGAGCGCGTGCGGCCGGCGCCACGCTGGTGTTCGATCTGGACGACGATCTTCTGGCCATCCCACGCGGCCATCCCGATGCCAAGCTGCTGCGCCCGCGCGCCGCTGTTGCTCGCCGAATGTTGGATGTCGCCAACACGGTTATTCTCTCGACGCAAGGCCTTGCCGAACGTCTGTCGGCGATCCGCCCCGATGCCATCGTAATCGAAAACGCACTGGACGAGCGCATCTGGAAAACCCCGACCGCGCCCTCGCAAGATCAGCCGGTGCGCATTCTGTGCATGGGCACAGCCACCCACGAGCGCGATCTTGTGATGATCGCCCCTGCCCTGGCGCGGCTCAAGGCGGCGTATGGCGATCGCGTGGTCATCGAGGTCATCGGCATGAGCGGACGGCAAGAGCTTCCGCCGGGGCTGAACCGGATCGTGCCGCCCGCCAATGCCATGCGATCCTACCCGGGCTTCGTGAATTGGCTGACCGCCGCCGAACCGGCATGGCATATCGGGCTGGCGCCGTTGCTCGATACCGGTTTCAACCTGTGCAAGTCGCCGATCAAGGCGATGGACTACGCGGCGCTGGGCCTCGTGGTTCTGGCGTCCGATACGACGGTGTATCGAGGCTCCATTGCCGACGGTCCCGCCGGCCAGTTGGTGGCGAACAGCTCCGCTTCCTGGTATGCCGCGCTGAACGGGCTGCTGCGCAACCCTGAGGCGCGGGAAGCCATCGCCCAGCGCTCGCGCGACGTCTTCCTGGCGCGTGCCAGCCTCGCCAGCCAGGCGCGCGGGCGGCGTCTCGCCTGGTCGCGGATGCTGGACGCCAGGAAGACCGATGCCGCCGCTTGATGCCGTATCGGATCTGCCAGCCTCGATGCAGCAGATGGCCGACCTTCTCGACCCCGCCTGGTACCTGACGCGCTATCCGGACATCGCCGCCAGCAAGACCGATCCGCATCACCATTTCGTCCATTACGGCGCGGCGGAGCGGCGTGATCCCAACGCGCTTTTCGACAGCGCCTGGTATATCGAACACTACCCCGACGTCGCCGCGAGCGGGCTTGCCCCGTTGCTGCACTACGTTCAGGCCGGCGCCCGCGAACGGCGCAATCCGCATCCAAGGTTCGACGCAGCCTATTACGTCGAGCAGCATCCAGATGCCGCTGGCAATCCCCTGCTCTACCATCTGCGGCTCGGCATCGCGCGCGGCTATCCGACCGAACCAACCATCGACATCAGCGACTACCTGCCATCCGAAAAAACCGAAGCGCCGCTGCCCCGCGGAGTCCTTGCCGACGTCATCATCGTGGTGCGTCGCGACACTGACGCCGAACACTGCGTTCTATCGGTGCTGAGAACGCGCGAGTCCCCGCTCGCCCGGGTCATCGTGGTGGACGACCGCGCATCGCGGCGAGGCCGCTGGCTGCGGGATCTGTCGGCGGAACGCCGGATCGATCTGATCCGCAACCGCCGGCGGCTGGGCTTCGCCGCCTCGGCTGACCTCGGCATCGCGGCATCGGCACGCCACGACATCGTCCTGCTCAACGGCGAGACCGATGTTCAGCCCGGCTGGCTGCGGCGGTTAGCGGCGCATGCGTATTCCCGCCGAGACATCGCGATCGTTTCGCCATTGTCCGATGTTGGCTGGATTGGCCGATATGACGCGGGCGATGCGGCGTCGCTCGACGCGCTGTGCCGCACCATCAACGCCGGCCGTTCGGTCAGCACCCATACCGAGATAGACCATTGTCTCTACATTCGCCGTACCGCCTTGCGCGCACTCGGTCACTTGCCCGGAAACGCTTCCAGCGATCTCTCCGCGCGCGCCGAAGCAGCGGGCTGGCAGCACCGTCTAGCATGCGACACGTTGGTTTCTAGCAACAAACCTCCCGACCTAAAGCCCCGCGCGGCGCACACGACACTCTCCGGGTTTCGCTTCGCCCTGACCGCAGCGCTGTTCCGGCAGGCGAATTTGCCGGTCATCCTGATGATATCACACGCTTTCGGCGGCGACATCCGGCGGCATATCGACAGCCTGGTAGAACGCCACCGCGACACCGCCCGGGTGCTTCTGCTGCAGGCAAGCGACCGCGGCGCCGCGCTCTCGCTTCCGGCGCTCCCGGGCCATCCGGCCAATCCTCCGGTGCTGACCCTTCCTGCGGACCGGCTCGACGACCTGGTCGCTGTGCTGCGATCCACCAACCTCTCGCGCATCCACATCCACCACCTGATGGGAATGGATCTCGACATCCGCGCCCTGATCCACCGGCTGGGCGTGCCGTTCGACGTGACCGTGCACGACTACTTTGCCATCTGTCCGCAGGTCAATCTGCTGCGCTGGCCCGAGGGCATCTATTGCGGCGAACCAGGCCCGGCCGGGTGCAACGCCTGCATCGCCGAGAAAAGCCCGCACGGCGCCCGCGACATCGTCTCCTGGCGACGCCACTGGGCGTGGCAGTTCCTGGAAGCGGATCGGGTGATCTGCCCAAGCGCCGACGTCAAGGCTCGGCTGCAGCGTCATGCAATGGGCGCCCGCGCCATCGTCGTTCCCCACGAACAACAGCGTGAGACCGTCTGGACCCCGCGTCTTCCCAAGTTCCTTGCCCCGAAGCTGCGGATCGTCCTGCTTGGGGCGCTGGCAAGCCACACGGGCTCCGGCTGCGTGGCCGAGCTGGCCGAAGCAGCACCGCCAGGAACGATTGAACTGCACTTGATCGGCGCCCTGGAGAATAGCTTTCCGAAGTCCGCCGCTCGGTTGATCAAAGCCACCGGGCATTACAACGACCGCGACTTGCCGGCGTTACTTAGCCGGATCGACCCCCATGTGTTCTGGTTTCCCTCCTCCGCGGCGGAAACCTACAGTTTTGCGCTCAGCACGGCGATCGCGACCGGGCGGCCGATCGTGGCGACCGATCATGGATCGTTTTCGGAACGTCTTGCCGGACGTCCGCTCTCCTGCTTGGTGGACCATCGGGCATCGGCAAGCGAATGGCTCGCCGCGTTCGATGCCGTGCGGATCACGCTGCGCAATCGCGCAAAGCCGCCGCCTGCCGTGCGGGTGCCCGCGGTCTCGGATTTTTACGCCGAGCGTTATTTGTCGCCGCTGGCGCGCAAGGCCCGCATCCCGCCGCCGGCGCTGAAGCAGCGAATTGCGATCGTGCCGGAACGCTATGACAACGGAGATCTGACCCCCTGCGGCTACATCCGGCTGCTGCAACCGCTCGATCACCTGGCGACCGGCGACGGCCTAGAGATCATTCTGGCCGATGCCGAAACGGTCTTCGATCACCGGGTGGATATCATCGTCACCCAGCGCTCCGCCGTGGGCAACGTGGCGGCGGCAAACCGGCTGGCGCGGCACGCCCGGGAGATTGGAGCCAGGCTGGTGCTCGACCTGGACGATGATCTGCTCTGCATTCCGCGGACCCATCCGGACGCGACAGTGCTGCGGCCGCTGGCGCCTGTGGTGCGCCGGATGCTGGCCGTCGCCGACGCGGTCTGGGTCTCGACCCCTGGGCTCGCCGAACGGCTGAGTTCGTTGCGGCGGGATGCGATTGTGGTGGAGAATCGACTGGACGAACGCATCTGGACGCAGCCGCCGGCGCGCGATCAACCGTGGGACGACCCGGTGCGCATCCTGTGCATGGGGACCCGCACGCACGAGCGCGACTTCGCGATGATCGAGCCAGCCCTGCTGCGGCTGAAGGCCGAGCACGGCGGTCGGGTCGTCATCGATGTGCTGGGAATGACCAGCCGAAGTGAGCTACCCACGGCATTCAATCGGATCGGGCCACCGACTCATGCCTCGCGATCCTATCCTGGCTTCGTCAACTGGATGACGGCGGTGCGACCGCGCTGGCACATCGGTCTGGCCCCGCTGCTGGACACGGCGTTCAACCGTGCCAAGTCACCGATCAAGGCGATGGACTACGCGGCGCTGGGGCTTGTCGTGCTGGCCTCCGACACGCCGGTCTACCGCGGGTCGATCGCTGACGGTCCCGCCGGACATCTGGTGGCGAACGATCCCGTCGCCTGGCACGCCGCGCTCGACTGGATGATCCGCAATCCCGATCTGCGCGTGCGCACGGCGAAGGCGGCGCGGGACGCGTTCCTGGTCCAGGCCACGCTGGCGAGCGACGCCGCGACCAGGAGGGCGACGCTGGCCGCACTGCTGGCGCCCCCGGCCTCGGGACGCGACAGCTTGCGGCAGGCCTCAGCCGCGCTAACTATACCGCATGGTTCAGTTGACCCCGTTGCCCGACAGAGGCGTCATAACGATCGAAGGCGATGACCGCGTCGGCTTCCTGCAGGGCCTGGTTTCCAATGACATCGAAACCGCTCGGCCCGGCCACGCCGTCTGGGCGGCGCTGCTGACCGCGCAAGGCAAATGGCTGGCGGATTTCTTCGTGTTTTGCCAAGCCGATGCGCTGTTGCTGGACTGCGAGGCGGAGCAGATCCCGATGTTGATCCAGCGGCTGTCACGCTACCGGCTGCGGATGAAGGCAAGCCTGCGTGCCGAACCCGCGCTGCATGTCCATGTCGCCTGGGACGGCCGGCCCGACGTGGCTGCGGTCATTGCGCCCGACCCGAGGTTGCCTGATTTCGCCTGGCGCATTCTCGCCGGCGGCCCGCTTTCGGCGAATGCGACCCCTGAGGACTGGGATCGGCATCGTCTGGGCGCCGGGTTGCCGGATGGGTCGAAGGACATGGAACCAGATCGCAGCGTGCTGCTGGAAGCTGGGTTCGACGAGCTGTCGGGTGTCTCGTGGTCGAAGGGTTGCTACATGGGCCAGGAGCTGACTGCCAGGACGAAGTATCGCGGGCTGGTCAAGCGGCGTTTGGTTCCGGTCGGCGTCGATGGCCCGTTGCCAGTGCTCGGAAGCCCGGTGCTGAGTGCCGGAGTCGAAGTCGGCACCATGCGCTCTGGCCGCGACGGGATCGGTTTGGCGTCGCTCCGGCTGGATTCGCTCGCCGCCACGCTGCAATGCGCGGATGCTACGCTGACCCCCCGCATCCCGGCATGGATGCGCCTGCCTGAAGCAGCGGCGACGACGGGCTGAGCCGAGTCAGTCCATCGCCGCGTGCGCCTCCACCGGTGCATTCGCGCTCAACTTTGGCCGGCGCAACAGCAGCAGCAACAGCAATGACGGCAACGTGGTGAAGATCATCAGCCAGTAATCGTCGATGTACGCAACGATCTGGGCCTGCTGATTGACCAACTGGTCCAATACCGCGGCGCCATGCGAATGCGCCGGATTCCACAGGCGGCTGACCATGCCCCCACCCTGCAGCGCGCGGTTGAAAGGCGTGACCGAGGCGCCGATCGACTGATGCAACACCTGGGTATTGTGCGCCAGCACCGCCGACGTCACCGACACCCCAACCGCGGCGCCGATGTTGCGGAACAGGCTGAACAAGGACGCTCCGTCGGTGCGGTATTGTGGCGGCAACGTTGCGAATGCCAGCACTTGCAGCGGCAGGAACACGAACCCGAGTCCCGCCCCCTGTATTACGATGGTGATGATGATGGTCCATTGGGCGACGTCGGGAGTCCAACTCGTCATCTCCCACATCGACCACGCCAGCGCCAGGATACCCGCAGCCATCAGCTTGCGCGGGTCGAGCCGGGCCGACAGCTTTCCACCGGTGAGCATCGCCGTCATCGTGCCGATGCCGCGCGGTGCCATGATCAGGCCCGCGGTTTCCACCGGGTAGTTCGCCAGGTTCTGCAGCCACGGCGCCATCAGTGACGAGCTGGAAACCAGGATCGTCCCAGTCGCGAACATCAACAACAGTCCAGCCGCGAAATTCCGGTCCTTGAACAGAATGATCGGGATGAACGGCTTCTTCGCCGTGATCATATGGACGATGAACAGGTAAACACCCAAACCGCCGATCACCGCCTCGGTAATCACCTCGGTCGCGCTGAACCAGTCCTGGTTCTGCCCGCGATCGAGCATCATCTGCAGGCCGCCGATACCCAGCGACAGCACGGCGAAACCGATCCAGTCGAAACGCATACCGAAGTTGCCGAACGACCGCGGCATGCAGAATATCAGGCCGAGCGTCGCCAGGATGCCGAATGGCAGGTTGATGTAGAAGACGTAGCGCCAGTTGTACATCTCGGTCAGGTAACCGCCGAGTGTCGGGCCCAGGATCGGGCCGACCATCACGCCGACGCCCCAGATCGCCATCGCCTTGCCGCGCTGCTCGACCGGATAGATGTCCATCATGGTCGATTGCGACAGCGGCACCAGAGCGGCGCCGAATACGCCTTGCAGAATGCGAAATGCGACCATCTGGGACAACGACTGCGCCGCGCCGCACATCATCGAGGTGATGGTGAAGCCGATCAGGCATGTGATGAACAAGTATTTGCGGCCGAACCGCGACGCCAGCCAGCCGACCGGCGCTGTCATGATGGCCGCCGCGGTGATGTAGGACGTCAGGACCCAGGTGATCTCGTCATAGGTCGCCGACAGGCTGCCCTGCATGTAGGGCAGCGCCACGTTGGCAATCGTCTGGTCCAGCGCCTGCATCAACGTCGCACCCACTGTGCACAACGTGATGATCGTGCGGTACGGTACGCGGTCGGACGACCCCGCGACCGGAGCGGCGGATGTCATTGCTAGAACAGGTCGCGCCAGCTCCGCGTGTGACCGGTGTCGATATCGGTCACGACGCTCATGCCGGCGCGCAGCTCCGGATCCCCTTGCTTGTGTTCGACCTTGATGCGGACCGGGATACGCTGCACCACCTTCACCCAATTTCCCGAGGTGTTCTGCGCCGGCAGCACCGAGAACTCCGACCCGCTATTGGGCGCGATCGCCTCCACCTCGCCCTTCCAGCTACGTCCCGGATAGGTATCGACGGTCACATCCACCGGATCGCCGCGCTTTACATGGGTCAGCTCGGTTTCCTTCGGGTTGGCCTCGACCCACACATCCTCGGTCGAAACCAGGCCGAACGCCGCCGTCGCCGCGGCCAGATACATCCCTGGTTGCACCGTCTCGACCTGCGTAACGATGCCGCTGAACGGGGCGTAGATCACCGCGTGGTCAAGCTCGCGCTGCGCCTCGTCGACCCGAGCCTGGGCCTTTAGGTAGTCGTTCATGGTGGTGACGTCGGCGTCGGCATTACCGCCCAATCGTGCGAGTTGCACAGCGGCCGTGACCTTCAGCGCCTCGACCGCCTGCTTGACGGCCATGACCTGGAAGCGCGCATTGTCGTAGTCCGCCCGGGTGACGCCGCCGCTCTTGATCAGGTTGGCGAAGCGTTCAAAGTTCGCCTGGTCGGATTGCAACTGCGCCTGCTTGACATCGACGTCCCGCAGCATCCGCTTGTAGTCGAGCTTCATGCCGTTCAGCGTCGAAGCCATGGCATCGCGGTTGGCGGTCGCGCCGGCGAGGGCGATCTCGAACGGGCGCCGGTCCAGGCGCAACAGCACGTCGCCCTTGTCCACCCGCTGTCCTTCGTGCACCGGCACAGAGGCGACGATGCCGGAGACGTCGGTGGAAATCACCTCCTTGGCCGCGCGCACATAGGCGTCGTCGATAGATACCACGCGCCCGCCGGTCAGCCAGTAGAAGCCGACCGCTGCGACGACCGCGGCGATGCCCCCCAGCATCATGATCGGACGCAATACCGCGCGGCCAAGCCGGCGGCGGGCGGGCGCCTCGGTGACCCGATCGGTAACCCGAGGTGCCGGTCCCGACATCGCGGCCTGAGACATCAGACCGCCTCCCGCGTTTCGGTGTCGACATGTTCGGCGCCGCGGCGCGATGCGTGAGCCTCCTGCGTCAGGGTCGCTTTCATCCGCATCAATGCCTCGATCATGGATTCTATGGACTCTTCGCCGATGCCCGCGGTGACGAGACGCGTCATTTCGGCACGCTGTTGGTCGATTTCGTGCAGCACGTCGCGCGCCGGCCGCAGCAAATGCAATCGCCAGATGCGGCGGTCGCGCGGGTCCGGTCGGCGTTCGACCATGCCGCGGGCTTCCAGGCGATCGATCAGCCGGGCCACCGTGATCGGCTCGACTTCCAGCAGTTCGGACAATTCCTTTTGCGAAATTCCCGGCTGGCGTTCCAGCCAAATCAAAATGGCCCATTGTGCCCGGGTCATGCCGTGCAGCCGCGCGCGCTTGTCGGCATCCACGCGCAGCAGGCGCGCGACGTCGTGCAGCAAAAACAACAGGTCGCGGTGAAATTCGTCCAATGACGGTTCCTCAGGGTTGCGCTGATAATAAGCTGCGTTATCATATGTATTCCAGCCTGGTTGCTATGCGTGCAGCGCAGGGCCGCTGCCCGCACCTGGAGTACCAGTCGAGGACGATCATTGGGGACCTCCATGGGCGCCTGGGTCGCGGTCGCCATAGGCGGCGCAATTGGCAGTGTGGCGCGGTTCGGGCTGGCCGCGGCGATGACGACGTTGACCGGGCCTCGGTTTCCCTGGGGCACACTGCTGATCAACGTGTTAGGTTCATTCCTGATCGGCCTGGTTGGCGGGATGACGCTGACGCCTGAGCGCATCGCCCTGCATCCCACAATCCGCGTCTTCCTGATGACCGGCGTATGCGGCGGGTTCACCACTTTCTCGGCGTTCAGCCTGCAGACGCTGGAATTGATGCAGGGCGGCGAGGTGGTCCCGGCGTTCGGCTATGCGGTCGGTTCCGTTGTTCTGTGCGTCATCGCTACCTACTGCGGTTGGCTGCTAGGGCGCCTCTGATCGTTTTCTGCGCCGTGTCGGCCCGGTCGTGTCATCGGGCTGCGGCCGCGCAAGGCGAACATCCTGCCCGGGGATGGCCGCGGCGTCGCGAAGGCGATAGACGATCCGGCCGCCACGACCGGACCGTCGCATGACCCTTGCCGCCTTGTTCCGCCACCTGGGATTTGCCGCACTGCTCGTGGTGCTGTCCGCCGGCACGGTCCGGCTGATGATCGAGGCCCGGCTGATGGACGCGCCGGAAGCCCGCAAGGCGCACAATCGGCCGACTCCGAAGGGCGGCGGGGTGGGCATCGTAGTGACGTTCCTGGTCGGCATCGCGGTGTTATACCGCTACGCCGAGTTTTCCCGGCTGGCCGACCCATACTTCCTTGGCGTGATCGAAGCGTCGGTGGCGATGGCTGTCGTTGCCTTCCTCGATGACCTGTTCGACTGGCCGTTTATCGTCAAGCTCGGTGCTCAGGTGCTGGCGGCCTTGGTTGCGGTGTCGAGCGGCCTGTTCGTGACCGACTTCCGAATCCCTTACATGGGACCGTTGCCGGTTGCCTGGATCGGCATCGCGGCGACCCTGGCCTGGCTGTTGTTCACTACCAACGCGATGAATTTCATCGACGGACTGAACGGGCTGGCGAGTGGTGTGGCGCTGATCGCGTGCTTGTTCATCGTGTTCATCGCCGAGCAGCATGGCGGCTGGTTCGCGTATGCCACGGCCGGGCTGCTGGCCGCGGGCCTGGTCGGCTTCCTGCCGTTCAACTTTCCCAAGGCGCGCATCTTCATGGGCGACGTCGGCAGCCAGTTCTGTGGCTTCATGCTGGCGGTGCTCGCGGTCGTGGCCAGTCGCTTCGATGGGGTGGAACTGTCCTTCCTGCTGATGCCGATGCTGTTGTCCGGCGTGCTGTTCGACGTCGCGTTCACCCTGGGGCGCCGTGCTTTGCAGCGTGAGGCGCTCACGCAGCCGCATCGTGGGCACCTGTATCAGGTGGCGCAGCGGTCCGGCGTTCCCGCTGTCACGGTGACCCTGGTGCACTGGAGTTTCGCGGTTTTCGGGGGCGCCTGCTGCCTGATCTTCATCGCCGCGCCGTCGCTCTACAAACCCCCAGTGCCGTTCCTGACGCTGCTGCCGCAAATGGGCTGGACGTGGTTCGTGGTGCGCCGCGCGCGGGCTGCCGGATTGCGCCGCTGGGGCTGACCGTTTTCACCAGAGGTATTGTCCCACGATTGATGCGCTTGGACGCTCCGCCCTGGGCGATCGGCTATCGACTAGACCAAGCTCCTGAATAGCCGCGCATATTCGTCGGCACAAGCGGCGTAGCTGAACGCCTCGGCACGCCCGCGCAGGGAGTCGCTCGACCATTGCCGTCGGTCTTGCAGAACACGACCCAAAGCCGACGCCAAAGCGCCGGGATTGCGCGGCGGAACCAGTGTGCCAAATTTACCATGCGCCAGAATGTCCGCCGGCCCATGCGGGCAATCGGTTGAAACCACCGGCGTGCCGCATCCCATCGCTTCGACCAGCACGTTACCAAACCCTTCGGATCGCGAGGACAGCACGAACGCGTCGGCCTCGCGCATGTAGGGCAGCGGATTTGACACAAAGCCCTCGAACGCGACGTGCTCGGCGATGCCCAGTGATCCGGCCAGCGCCCGCAACTCGTCGAGCATCGGGCCGACACCCAGCAGCATCAGCCGGGATGGGCACTGTCCGACGTGCAGGGCGAAGGCCTGCAGCAGGGTTCGCTGATCCTTCATCTCCACCAGGCGGCCAGCGGTGACGAACACCGGGCGGTCCTTTTGGGCCAGCCAGGGATGATGCACAGGCAGACTCGCGCGTGCTCCAAAGTCATCGCCGATCACCCCGTTGAAGATCGTGCTTACCTTGCTTGGCGGGAAGCCGACATCGATTATTTCGCCGGCCAGGCCGTCGGAAACCGCGACCGCGTGATCGATACGAGAAGCCAGGGCTCGGTAAAACCATGGCACCACCCGGTGCTTCCAGTTCACCGTGGCATGAAACCCCGCGGTCAGCGGGTTGTGCTGGCAGATGACCAGCCTGGTCTGGGACCCCGCCAAGGTCTTCGCCAGCGCTGCCGCTATGTTGTTGTGGTCGACGTTGGCCATGAAAATATCCGGCTGTTCGTCGCGCAGGAACCGGCGGAGCCGCCAGATGTCCTGCAAGGTGCGGGCGCTGTGCAGATTGACCACCGGCACCCCGGGCGGCAACAACGACACCAGTTCGCCGCGCATCTGGTGGACTATGAGTACGACGTCGACCCCCCTCGCCTGCAGTTCGCTGGTCAGCACCAGGCTCTGCCGCTCGACGCCGCCAGGTGAAAGATCATGGATATAAATCGCTGCGGTAATCGGCTTTTCGGCCGAGGTATCAAACACGTGCCGCGCGGTGTCCGGCCGGCGATCATCGTAATCAATGGTCTGCACAATCACCCCAAGCTTGAATCAATCACAGGAAAATGGGAGCGCTCAGCGTCGACCTTGGCGGCCGCGGAAATTAGTGGCTTTCCCGCAACCATCCGTCGACCCGGCGCGGTTTTGAGATCGTTGTGTGCAGTAGCTAACAAACTACCAAATGACGAGTCGGTCGCCACGCCCCTGCGATCACGATCCCGTAGTGCAACGTAAAGTTGTGCTGGTGCGCCATCTTAAAACCCACGCGATCACCCGTTGTGCAAATTAGCAAATGGGTGATACACGGGTGCCGACAAGACCCCATTGCGCGCAAAAACTTTCACATGCGCAATGTATGCGCGAATCGGAGCTACATCCGCTAGGATTCGGTCTGGCTGAAGCTTCGTGCCCCATTTGCAACCAAAGGAGCGAGTCAGAAGACGCACCTTCGGTGTTCGCATCGCTGAGGAATGCGACATCGCGATGCACGGGCACCGACATCAGTATGCCGAACCGAAGCCGCACGCCTCACCGAACACGTTGGATATGAAATCGGTCTGCTTCTCGGGCAGGACCGCTGTCCAGCCGCATGAAGGTGTCGATACGCGCGCGCTGAGTTTGTGTAGATGCCCGTAGGCGGGTTCAACCCGAGCGGGATCGATATCGGACCGCAGGCTCGCGAGCTGAGCGCGTTTGTCGTGCCCGAGCCAGCCGCATCTCGTCGGCGAGGCGTTGGTGGTCTGGACCAGCCCGGCGATGTTTCACGCGCAGCGGCACGGCATCGCGCAGGCTGGCGACACAAGCCGAAATTAGTACATACTTGTCAGCACGTTGCTTAAGCGCTTCTTCTCCTCCAAGGCGCGCCCGGTGCCGAGCGCCACGCATTGCAGCGGATTGTCGGCGACGGCCACCGCGAGCCCGGTGGCTTCGCGCAGCGCTTGATCCAGCCGATACAGCAACGCCCCCCCGCCAGTCAGCACAATTCCCTTTTCGACGATGTCGGCCGAAAGTTCCGGCGGCGTATTCTCCAACGCAACCTTGACCGCCTCGATGATCGCCGACACCGGCTCCGTCAGGCTGTCGGCGATCTCGCGCTGGGTCATGACGATCTCCCGCGGCACGCCGCTCAGGAGATCGCGGCCGCGCACCTCGCGATACGGCCCGGGGTCGTCGGCATCCAGCGTCGCCGCCGCACCGATATCCATCTTGATCCGTTCGGCCGAGGACTCGCCGATCAACAGATTATGGTGGCGACGGATATAGCTGATGATCGCCTCGTCCATCTTGTCGCCGCCGACCCGCACGCTACGGGCGTGGACGATGCCGCCGAGCGAGATCAACGCGACCTCGGTGGTGCCGCCACCGATATCGACGACCATGCTGCCGGACGGGTCGGTCACCGGGAGGCCGGCCCCGATCGCCGCCGCCATCGGCTCCTCGATCAACCGCACGCGCCGGGCTCCGGCACTTTCCGCGCTTTCCTGGATCGCCCGCCGCTCCACCGCCGTGGACCCAGATGGGACGCATACGATGATCAGAGACGAGGCAAAGCCGCGCCGCTTGTGCACCTTACGAATGAAATGCTTGATCATTTCCTCGGCGACCTCGAAATCGGCGATCACGCCGTCGCGCAGTGGCCGGCTGGCGGTGATGTGGCCGGGGGTCCGGCCCAGCATCTGCTTGGCTTCCTCGCCGACCGCCACCACTTGCTTCTTGCCGCGCACCTCGGCGATGGCGACGACACTCGGCTCCGACAGGACAATACCGCGCCCCTTGACGTAAACCAGCGTGTTGGCGGTGCCAAGATCGATGGCCATGTCGGCTGCCATTAGGCCGAGCAAGCGGGTGAACATTGAAGACACCTTCGTCATGATCACCCCGGCAGACGCGGGAAGCGCCGGCAGGGGTCGAGTTGCGCAATACAGCACATATGCTCTGGGCGAGGCGGGGCTTATCGTAAGGTGGCCTCCGGCGGGTTCGCTGAGCGAAAGCCGGTGGGCTTACCTTCCGCTTGTGACGATCACAAGCAGACGTTGACATTCGTTTGATCGCTGGCCACGAAATTGCCGGCTTTTGGCCGGGAAGTCCGTCTGATTCCACCTTATCTCCAAGCGACCAAATAAAGGAGGATATGATGCGGGTTGCAAAAATCGTCTTGTTGCTTTCCGCCTCGCTGGGCCTTGCGGCGTGCGGTTCCACCCCTGGAACCCGAGCGGTGACCGGCGGCCTGCTTGGCGCCGGAGCTGGCGCCGGGGTGTCGGCGGTGACTGGCGGCCGGCCGGCAACCGGGGCGCTGATCGGCGGCGGAGTTGGCGCGGTGGGCGGCGCCGTCACGCATTGACCCGGCGGCCTCGGTGTTTGCGGCCTATGCTGGGACGCCCGGTTCTGTCGGATGTCCGCGCGCTCTGAGCGTTCCGCTTACGTCGGGATCATGATCCGCGCGAAACACCGTTCCGCTGCTTCCGATCAATCGGAATCGTCCCGCGGCAGCCACAATACCTGACCGATTCGATCGGCGCCCGATGCGATCATTGCCAGGCGGTCGAAGCCTAGAGCGATGCCTGCACTCGGCGGCATCCCGAGCGCCAGCGCGGCGAGAAAGTCCTCGTCCAGCGCCCACTCGGGGCCATCAAGATCATGCCGGCGCGCTCGGTCGGCGACGAACCGGGCACGCTGTTCCACGGGGTCGGTCAGTTCGACAAATGCGTTTGCCAGTTCGATGCCGCAGATGAACAATTCGAACCGTTCGGCGACACGTCTATCAGCCGGGTCACGCCGGGCAAGCGCGGCCTGCGCCGCGGGCCAGTGCGTCAAGAATGTCGGATGCCGGCGGCCCAGGGCCGGCTCGATCCGCTCCAGCAGCAAGCGGAAGAACAGATCCTCCCAGGTTTCCGCCGGTCGCAACGTGGCGCCTGCGGCGGCGGCCAAACCTGCCGCATCCTCGCCGATCGCCAGCAGGTCGACCCCGACATGGGTGGCGAACGCCTCCGATACGGTGAGGCGCTCGAACCGCGACAGATCGGTGGTGATGCCGCGGCAGCGTACCACCGCGGGCAGGGTCGAGCGCAACAGGTCAGTGGTTTCGGCGATCAGCGCGTCGAGGCCGGCCCCGGGCCGATACCATTCCAGCATGGTGAATTCGGCGGCGTGCAGGGCACTGCCTTCGCCGTTGCGCCAGACCCGGGCAAATTGGAAAATCGGGCCGGAACCAGCAACCAACAGCCGCTTCATGGCAAGTTCGGGGCTGGTGTGCAGCCAGAGCTTCTCGGTACTGCCGTCGGGACGGTGGCGAACCGTGGCGAAGGCCCGCAGATGAACCTCCTCGCCGGGCGAGGCAACGGCGTAGGGTGTTTCCACCTCCGTATAGCCGCGCGAGCCAAAGAACGACCGGATCGATCGCGTCAGGGAGGAGCGACGTTGCAGAAAAGGCAGGCGGTCGGCAAGGCTCTCGGGATGCCAGACCGGGCGCGATGCGGGATGGGTCATGCCGCCTTGTTTAGTGGGTCGGGCGTTCTGCCGCCAAGTCGCTGCGAGAGCACTTTACTGGTCCGCGTGCTTCCAGTTTCGCGCCAGGAAGCCTCTGGCATCAACGGTATCCACGGTTACGTCGATAGAGGGGGCGTTGTCGCGGCAGCGCCAGCGGTAAATGGTGTCGTGACCGGTGACGAACATCGGCACAACGCGGGATTGTCCGTGCGCGCGGCACCATGCGAACACGGCGGCCGGATTCCGCTCTGTGTTTGCCTTGCCGCAGGCCAGGTTGGCGCCCGTCGTGCACACCAGCGTCTGTCCATCCAGGCAGCGATAGACGGTGGTCTTTCGGATCAGGGCGTCCGGCATATCCAAATGGAACAGTTGCCTGGCGCGGGCCGTGAGTTGAGCTGGCAACGGCATCAGCGTGTCATTGGTGATGCCGGCGCGGCAGATCGCCGTTGATTGGGCGGTTTGCGCGGGACCAGCGGTTTCCGCGGAGGCAGCGGTTGACAGAGCAAGAAAAGCGGTCAGCAGCGCGCCGGCGAGGCCGCGTGGTACGATGTGGGAAAACCATTGTCGATTCTCGATCATGGTCAGACCGATAATCCTTAGCCGTGGCGCCGCTGTGATCACTGGTGCGTCATAGCCGGTCACACATCCGCTGCGATGTCCGCCGCTGGGCGGTTGCCGATGACGGCAAGTATGTCTCGCAGCACCGCGTGATGCACTGGAAAATCCAATGCATCGATGGTGGCCGCGTGTCGGAGCGAAACGCCATCGACGGCTGGACCGTCGCGCACCATTGCCTCGACCACCGCGCGGTCGAGGTGCTCGGCAAGGCCAGCCAGCATCGCACCGGACCACTCCGGACGCAGCACGGCCAAGGCGGCAAGCAGGGCGTAGGCGCCCCAGTGTGAGACCCCGGCGGTGATCAGAAAGTCCGCCGGCACCACGCAACCGATTGCCTCACCCAGCGGGACGTGCTTTGCGATCAGTCCCGGGTCGACGCGCCCCATGCCGATTTCGTTGCCGCCATCGCCGATCGCGATGCTACGCCACGGTCCGGCACTGAACAGCCGGTGCAAGGGCGCGGCATGGGCCGAGATGTCAGTGCCGCGCATGTTCCGCGGATGGCCGTCGGCGGCGGGGCCGCAGCGCTCGATGGCGATCACCCAGTCGATCGCGCCGCGGCGCCAGCGGTCGATCAGCGGGTCGACCGGTTGATCCGGAGCCGCGGCGTCGATCGGAACGGCGGTGGCGCCGGCGGCATCGAGGGCGGCGCGGCAGGCAGACCGACAGGTCGTGTCGGTGGCCAGCCGGCAGGACAGACCGGCGTGAATGAAGGCCCGCGCAATCAGCGCGGCTCCGGCCGGGCCGTCGGTTTCGGCGGCTGGCGGATCCGCGTGCGGGACGAAGAAGCCGGTGATCAGGCCGATGCGTGGTTGGTGGGACGCGCCGAGGGCCGCCGCTGCGCGGCCCAAGCCGCCTTGCGTGGCGCCGAACACCGGGTTCATGCCGCGGCCGACGTCACGATGTATCGCGGCCTCGATGCGGTCGATCAAGGCGCGGGGGCGGTCATCAAGGCGCTGGGTCATGCCGAGGCGACGTCCGAGCGGACGGCGAGACTTTGCTACAGCGCAGCCAAAGACGTATTGCGCAGGTCGGTAATGAGCATCGCGCCCGGTGCATGGGTAATGCAGAACGCCGGCTTCGCTTGCGCGATGACGGCTTGAGGGGTCACGCCGCAGGCCCAGAACACCGGCATTTCGTCGGCCGCAATCGGCACCGCGTCGCCGTAGTCCGGTTTGGTGATATCGGGGATCCCGATCGAGGCAGGGAAGCCGAGATGCACCGGCGCGCCGTGAACCGAGGGGAAGCGCGATGTGATCTGCACCGCCCGGATCGCATCTTTTGGCTTCAGCGGTCGCATCGAGACCACCAGCGGGCCCTGAAAAATGCCGGCAGGAACGCACGCGATATTGGTGCGGTACATCGGGACATTGCAGCCGCGGGCGATGTGGCGGACCTCGATGCCGTCCTCGATCAGCGCTTCCTCGAACGAGAATGAGCAGCCGATGGCGAAGCTGACCAGATCGTCGCGCCAGATGTCGCGGATTTCGGTGGGTTCGGCGATCAGTTCGCCGTTCCGCCAGACCCGGTAGCGGGGCAGGTCGGTGCGGATATCGAGGTCCGCGCCGAGGACTGGGAAATGCGGATCGCCGGCCTCGGACACGGCCAGGATGGGGCAGGGCTTGGGATTGGCCTGGGCGAAGCGTAGAAAATCGTGCGCCAGTGCTTTCGGCAGGATGACAAGGTTGGCCTGGACGTTGCCGGGTGCCAGGCCGGAGGTCGAGCCGCTGAACGCCTGGGCGCGGATCCGGGCCCTTTCGCGACCGCCGGCGTTGCCGGCCACATCGGATATCGCGTTCATGATCAGGCCTCGTCGCTGGTCAAAAGTGGCTACTCGCGGCAGGGTAGAACCCGTGCCGCACCGCTGCAACAGGAGGAACAACGCTGATGAGCACGCCACCCTTTCAACTTGGCAAGATTGGCCACGTCGCGCTCTATGTCGCCGACCTGACGCGCTCGGTTGCGTTCTACACCGAGGTGCTGGGATTTCATGTCTCCGATTCCTACGCTGACGACATGATGCCGGGAGGCGCGGCGTTCCTGCGCTGCAATCCCGATCATCACGGAATCGCGCTGTTCAAGGCGACGGCTGAGAACCCGGCCGGTGCCGGCCTGCATCACCTCGCTTTCGAGGTCGGTTCGCTGGACGATGTTGTCCAGGCGCGGGCGCATTTGCGCAGTCACGACGTGCCGATCGATTTCGATGGCCGCCGCCGCGCCGGGGGGCAGATCGCGGTGGAGTTCCGTGACCCCGACAACCACCGGCTGGAGATTTACTGGGGAATCGACCAGATCGGCCCGGGCGAGCAGGCGCGTCCGGCCGAGCAGTGGAAGGGCGCACTCAGTCTGGAGGCGGCGATCGCTGACCCGGTCAAGGGGCAGGATACGCGATTGAGGGACCCGGGGTTGCTGACCGGGGCTTGAGACGCCCGACCGGGGAGGCCGGGTGGAACCACCGAGCCGCATGGTCGACCGATGCGGTCGCGGAGCTGGTCGACAAATGCGGTGGCGGACCTGGTCGACCGGTGCGGTCGCAAACCTGGTCGACCGATGCGGTCGCGGAGCTCCTCCGCCGATGCGGTCGCGGATCCCTGTCGCCCTAGGCGGCGGTAGTAACCGAAGCGTTCGTGCTTTGCTCCGATCGGCCGCGCCGTGATACCTTGTACCCATGGGCTACTGGGGTAAGATCATTGGCGGCACGGCTGGCTTTTTCGTGGGCGGTCCGTATGGCGCGGTGATCGGCGCGGCGTTGGGGCACGCCGCCGACTCGGGATCGGTCGAGAGCATCCGCCGGCCGTTCCTGCAGGCAACACCGTTCAATCCGGCTCGGGTGGCTGGCCTGCTTGGCCGGCGCGAGGAAGTTTTCGCCATCACCGTGACCGTGCTGGCGGCCAAGCTGTGCAAATGCGACGGGCCGGTGAAGCGGGCCGAAATCGACGCCTTCAAGCGTAATTTCCGGATTCCACCGGCCTCGGCCCGCGGTATCGGGCGGCTGTTCGATCAGGCGCGCGACAGCACCGATTCGTTCGAGCCCTATGCCGCGCAGTTGGCGGAAGCGTTTGCCGACACCAGGGGCGTGCTGGAGCAGGTGCTGGCCTCGCTGTTCAACATCGCCCGAGCGGACGGGCCGTTGAACGCGCGCGAGCAGGAGTTCTTGCGGCGGGTGCAGCGGCGGCTGGGATTGGAGCCGATGGCGTGGGATCGGGCATCGGGCGAGGCGCCGCGGCGACCAATGGCGGCGGATGAGGACGATCCGTATCTGGAACTAGGGGTGCCGCGGTCGACCAGCGGAGAGGAATTGCGCGCAACCTGGAAGCGCCTGATGCGGGAGAACCATCCGGATAGCCTGGCGTCTCGGGGCGTGCCTGCGGATTTCGTGGCGCGGGCCAGCGAGAAGGTGGCGCGGATCAATGCCGCGTGGGACCGGATCAAGCGGGAACGCGGGCTGTGAGGCACCGGCAGATCCCGTCCTGGCTGCGTGAGGTGCCGCCGGTGGTGTCGAACCGCCCTGCCCTGCCGATCATCGAACTGCCCAGCGTCAATCATGATGAGCGCGACTGCGCGGTGGACATGCTGATCCTGCACTACACCGGGATGCAGACAGCTCGGGCGGCGCTGGATCGGCTGCGCGATCCGGTTGCGGCGGTTTCGTCGCATTATGTGGTGGATGAAGACGGCACGGTGTTTCGTCTGGTGGCGGAGGATCGGCGGGCGTGGCATGCCGGGGTGTCGCATTGGCGCGGCCACGCCGCACTGAACGCACGCTCGATCGGGGTGGAGATCGTCAATCCGGGGCACGAGTTCGGCTATCGGGATTTCCCGGTGCTGCAGTTGGCGGCGGTTTGTGATCTGTGTCTGCTGATTCAGGCGAGATGGGGGATCGCGGCGCGTAACGTGGTGGGTCACAGCGATGTGGCGCCTGATCGGAAGCAGGATCCAGGGGAGCGGTTTGACTGGCGGGCGCTGGCGGAGAATGGCGTCGGGCTGTGGCCCCGGGATGCGGTTGACCTGGGGACGACCGGGGCGATGCGCGATGCGACGACGTTGCGCCCTGTGCGGGCGGCGCTGGTCGAGATTGGCTACCGGGTGGCGCCGGAAGGGGCGTTGGACCCGGCTCTGTCATCAGTGTTGCGGGCGTTTCAGCGGCACTGGCGGCCCGAGGCGGTCACCGGGCAGGCCGATGACGGGACGCTGGTTCGGTTGCTGGGGGTGCAGCGGCTTGTAAGCGGTGGTTGACGCGGGATGGAGGCGGGGTTATTCCGCCGCCTCTTTCCGGATGGCGGCGTAGCTCAGCGGTAGAGCAGGGGAATCATAATCCCTTGGTCGGCGGTTCAAATCCGTCCGCCGCTACCATTGAGGCTGGCCGGCATGGGGAGGGAAACGGCGCCCGGCGTGTTTCTTCGCCACACTAATTGACATTTTAAGTATTTCGCACTTCGAAGCCGGCGGACTGACGCGATTTCTCCAGGAACAACTTGGCGAGCAGCGTTCGCGAAGGCCAATGCAGTCCGTTCACCGCGCCATGCCGGACCGGCAGATCGGTTTGCCCAGCCGGCTTGAACTCTCGCGCCGGATCCTAGGCGTTCGTACCGCTTCGGACGACGCGGTCGAATTTGGCTCGCGCGATCGGGCATAGATAATCGGTGTTGTCCAACCCGGCGTTCGGGTGTCATCAGCCTTGGTCAGGCCTATGTCAGATCCTGATCGCCGCAAAGGAATAGCCAAATGTCCGGGACACACAGCGCCTCCCGACCTCGATCCAGTGCGTATGCCAAGTTCCTGGATATCGACCATACAGTTTATATGACGGTCGAGGAGGCTGTCGCCCTGTCGCGGGACCTTGCGGACGTCATACGCACCTCGGGCCGTCCGGATCTGCTGGTGGGCGTGGCGAACGGCGCGTTGCTTCCGATGAAGATCGCTGCCGAGGAGCTGGGAATTCCGTTCCAGGTTATCCATCTTCGCCGAAAGGGCAGTCGCTACAAGCAAAAGCTTTTCGCCATCAAAGAGGCGCTTGGCATCCCAACATCGCTGCTGACCATCCGCCCGATGCGGGCGATCCAGACGTGGTTCGAGCACCGGACGTCGGCCCTGGAGGAAGCAAATGATGCATTCACCTTCGACGTCCTCGGCAAGGACGTCATGATCATCGACGATGCAATCCAGACCGGGCGGACCGCCAGGCATTTGAAAGACAGGCTTTTCGCCAAGGGGGCGGCGAAAGCAAGAGTTGCCGTGATCTGCTGGTATCAAGGGGTGGATGATTCCGGAGACTGGAGCCCGGATCTTTATTTAAATCGCCAGTATCAGTGGTATCCCTGGTCCAACAATAGCCCGTATTTCGAGAACACCCTCACCTGGCTGGCGGACAACGGGCTTACCTTTTGGCGATGATTTCGCTGCTGCTGTTGGATCTGGATGGGGTGATCGTGTTTGAGGTGGCCCCGCCCCATGTCAAGAACCTGGAGCTGATTCTTCTCCACGATTTGCTGATCAACGGGCTCAAGACGCTTGGCGTGCCAGTCGTTGTGCTGACCCACCGTTCGCGGGCCGAAGCCGCGGTCATTTTGCAGTCCGCCGGCCTTCAAGGCGACGTGGCGGGCCTTATAGCGGCAGAGGATATCCTGGGCGCCGCGTTTGCGTATGGCACGCCGTGGCAGGTGCTGAGGAAGGGACTGCGCAAAAGCTGGGCCCTGCCGGCGATCGAGCGCCGGTATCGGATCGACCGCAAGAAGATGGCATTCATCGACGACCGGCTGGACAACATCGAGGATCTTGCCGGCAATGGAGTTGGCATCGCGCTGCACGTTCCGTCGGGGATCAACGATGATGGCAGCTTGATAAGTTTCGATTTCGAACAAGTTGTGCGCGTGCTGCGGGACTGGAACGGCGACCCGGCGCCACGCCCCCTAGCCATTGCTCCGCGTATTGTAGCACAGTCGGAATGGTATCGGACCGGCATCAGTACCAGCACTCTTACAATGAGTCCGTTCAACCGAATGCGCCGATTTGGGCGCTCTTTAAGGAATTTACTGTGGAAGCGGGCCGCCGAATAGCTGACAGCCATCGGCATTCGGCTTCCGGAATACACGCAAGCCTATCACAGACATTGTCGCCTAAAAGAAATTTGAGTTAAATCGGAGATGTCCGGATTTCGGCAACTGTCCGCAACTTATTGGCGGAGCATTGCCGCGTTGAACGGTTTCATTCATACGATGCCTATCAGGCCCAATCGTCTGAGCTTGAAGCGGCCCCGGCTTCCGGGACCGGGACTCGGCATCTTTCCCTGGGGGGATTTGCAGCGGACCGTTCGGTTGGAGTAGGTTTAATGCATGACGGGCATGCAGCTAGACCGTATGTCCGGGGGTGCCGTTGCACCTCCGGCGTCTCTGCGACAAGCCGGCTTTGAAAAAGACAAAAAGCTGACGGTGTTCCTCTTACCGGGCTTGAGCGGGGATGTGGGCGAATTTGCCGCCTTGCTGTCGTCGCCTGGGGGGCCAGTTCACTTTGTGCCAATACACTATCGCCATTGGTCGAGTTTGCAACGGGAAGCCAGGGAGCTCGACCGGCTTGTCGCCGACTGTGTGCGTCAGATCGAGAGCCATGCACCGGGAGGGGAAGTTCTCTTGCTCGGCTACTCCTTCGGTGGGCAGATAGGTTGGGCCGTGGCGAGGGCGATGGAAGCCTCGGGGCATCGGATCGGTTTGTTGGGTCTGATCGATGCGCGTGCCTGCCCGAAGGTTCCCCAAGGCCCGGCGTCAAATGCGGAACGCTTGAATCGGCTCATTCGGGGGATTCGGTGCGGCGAGACTGCCGACCAGTTGGCGCGGTTTTCCGCCGGGGCACTTTTCCGGCCTCAGTCCAACTGGGCACGAGCAGCGTTCGGACGGTTACATGCCAGTGGGTTGTTCCCGCGTATGCTCAATCGTATAGATTTTAATATACAAATGAGCTTTCACCTCATTTTATTAAAGGAATGGATGGCCCGCATGGCCGCTTGTAACGAGCGGCTTCGATGCCCGGCCGCCCTATTCAGGGGCTCCGGCTGGCCTTTGGGGGAGGACGCCGATCTCGGCTGGTCCCGCTACCTGGCGACATTGCGCGTGGTGACGATAGCGGGCACCCACGATGACGTCTTGCAGCCGCAAAACGCGGAACAAATAATCGCCCAGGTCGGAGCAATAATATCAGAAGGAGAAGGAGATCTGTCCGTTGAAGGGTACACTTGTATGTGAAATAAACTGGTTGTTTGTTGTCAAAAGGTCGGCTCCCAACCAGAATCTAGAGCAATAATTGCTGGGACTGGAGCACGCTACATGACGCGCGTAGCCGTTGTATGTGGAGCTGGGGGGTTTATCGGCGGGCATCTCGTTAAACGACTGAAGCAAGAGGGTTTTTGGGTTCGGGGCGTAGATCTCAAGTACAACGAATACGCCGCGACCGAGGCCGACGATTTTGTCATCGGGGATCTTCGCGACGGCGTGTTTTGCCGCTCGGTTTTTGATCGCCGGGTGGATGAGGTTTACCAGTTGGCCGCTGACATGGGTGGCGCCGGCTACATCTTTACGGGCGAGCATGATGCCGATGTCATGCACAATTCCGCCACGATCAACCTCAATGTCTTGGATGCCTGCTACCGCCGAAACGCCGGGCGGATTTTCTATTCGTCATCTGCCTGCATCTACCCGGCTTATAATCAGGAAGATCCGTCGAATCCGCTGTGCTCTGAGAGTTCTGCGTATCCGGCCGCGCCGGACAGTGAGTATGGGTGGGAAAAGCTATTCAGCGAGCGGCTTTATTTCGCGTATCGACGCAACTATGGCATGCAGACATTTGTGGCCAGATATCACAACATTTTTGGGCCGTATGGGACTTGGTCGGGTGGCCGCGAAAAGGCTCCGGCGGCGATCTGTCGAAAAGTGGCAGAGGCGCGAAATGGTGGCGAAGTCGAAATCTGGGGTGATGGTGAGCAGACCCGATCCTTCCTCTACATAGACGAGTGTATAAACGGCACGATCAACCTGCTTCGGTCCGCGTTTCCAGGTCCGGTCAACATCGGATCCGAGGAAATGGTCACCATCAACGGATTGGTCGATATCGTGTCCGATATCGCCGGAAAGAAGGTGATGAAAAAGCATGTCACCGGTCCGCAGGGTGTGCGCGGGCGCAACTCGGACAATCGTTTGATCAAGGAAAAGCTAGATTGGGCTCCAGATAGATCGCTTCGATCCGGACTCGAACCAACCTATGCTTGGGTCGAACAGCAGGTGCAGCGGAACTACGCACCTAAGAAGGCCGCGTGAACGGGTATGCGATCAGTGTGGCGGCTCTGCCCGCAATTCTTTCGCGGCGAAAATGGCTCATTCTGCTGTGCGGGCTGCTGGCCGGCGCGTTCGCGCTCGGTGTTACCAAACTTATCCCCTACAGCTATGTGGCACAGGGCGCACTCATCATCGATACGCCGCGGGTTGGGCCGATGGGTGCGGCCGGCGGCACCGAGGGTGTTACGCTCACGCAGGAGGAAATCCTGCGCACCCAAAGGGATGTCATAAGCTCGCGCGGTCTGATTGCGCAGGTCGTCAACAGCCTCAACCTTGACAAAGCCGGGGGCTTTTCGGCCGGCGAACACCTCCCGGGGTGGCTGGCCAGCTTCAAGACGGCGGTAGTTGGGGGCGTTCATTACCTGGTAGACCTGATAGACGGTGGCAATCGACCCGAGGACGCATCGAATGCGGCAGTCGAGGCTGCGATCCAATACGTTTCAAAACACCTCCAGCTCGAGAGCAACGAGCAGAGCAGTGTGGTATCGCTGCAGTTTACCGCAGGAACACCAAATCTCGCGGTGTCCGTGCTGAGCGCGATCATGAACACCTATATCGCGGATCTCGGGAGCGGGAAGCGTGAGGAGTGGACTTCGACAAACCGGCTGATGCTCGAGCGCGCCGCGGCGATGAAGGTTGAAGCAGACGATGCGAAAAATCACCTCGAAAGCTTCCTGCGGCAGCACGGTATTCCGGAAGTCCAGGGATCGTTGGGACCGGCGCTGCAACTGAACAAGAACCAGGATCAACTCTCGACCGCGCGGGCCGATCTGGCCCGCAAGCAGGCGAAGCTGGAAGTTGTTACGCATTTCGGTGCCAGCACCCTGCCCGAGGTCCTCGACTCGCGAACGATACAGCGCTATCACGATACTGAAGCAGAGGTGCTCGGCAAGTTGGCGCTGTTCGGTCCGTTGGACCCGCGGCGCGGCCCGTTGAACTCCGCATTGATCAGTATCCGGTCGCAGATCAACCGGGAAACCGACAAGATCGCGTCATCAATCAGGCGTGACGTCGATATCGCCAACGCGAACGTAAAGCATCTTGAGGCTGCGGTTGCGTCCGAAGCCTCCGCATCACAGGCTTCGTCGGTTGCCGCGGTAACGCTGGCCAGTCTGAAAAGCGATGTCGATGCAAAGCAACAGATGTATATCGCTTTCCAGAAAAGCGCGGCTGACCAAGTGTTGCGGCAGATGTCGCAGTCGCCCCTCGCGCACATCTTGTTTCCCCCGGCACGTATACCTGGACGTCATCTGGGTTTTCCGGCGCTTATCTTGGGGTTCCTGGCAGGCATCCTTTTGTCCGGCGCTGCCGTTGTCCTTCGCTACGTATTCAACTCTACCATACGGACAGCCATGGATCTGGCGATCGCGACGGGTCTCCCAGTCGCGGCAAGTCTGCCCGCGGTCAAAGGCCGCATCGGCAACGGTACCGTCAGCTACTTACCTGCCTTTGCTGAAACCCTTCGAGCGTTGGGCGTTTCGTTGCATCCTGTCGCGCGGGACGAAGCTGAAATTGTGCTTGTCACATCCAGCGAAGTTGGCGAAGGCAAGACGACACTCGCCAGTACGCTGGCCGAAACTTATGCAGGAGACGGTTTCCGTGTCCTTCTGATCGATGCGGATCTGCGCAGACCTAGAGTATCGACCATTCTCAAATTGCAACCGACCCAGACGTTGGAAGCCGTGTTGGCGGGCAAGGTTCATTGGTCTGAAGCCGTGGTGCGTTGCTCATCGTCTGGACTACATTGTTTGCCCGCGAATGGGAGTTCGAGAAACCCAATCAGCGCAATCAATACCCCGCACTTCGCCACGATGATCGGGGAGAGCAAGCAACTCTATGATTACATCATCCTCGATAGCCCTCCTGTCCTTCGGGTGGCGGACCCGTTGATATTGGCGAGGTATTGCCGGCACATCCTGTTGGTCGTTCGCGCCGGTTTCACGCGGGCCGACCTGGTGAGCCAAGCGATGGAGCGGTTTACCACCGAGGATCGTCCAAAATTGCGTGCGTTGCTGACCCGGGTAAAGCCTCAGGATCTTGACAGCGGCGGCTATTATGGCGGCTACGATATGCTGAGGCTTGAGGCAGCCTGATGCGGATTCTGGTTCATGACTACGCCGGCCATCCATTTCAGGTGCGTCTGAGTCAGCGGCTGGCGCTTCGCGGACATGATGTGACGCACGTCTATTTCAGCGAAAATCCAGGGCCAAAGGCCGACTTTAAGCATATGATCCACGAGACGCGCCGGTTGCGGATTGAAGGAATCATCATCGGCAAAGGGTACGACAAGACATCGCTGATTCGGCGGCGCTTTAATGACCGTGAATATGGGGGGCGGGTGGCGACCATTATCGAGGACGTCCGGCCGGACGTTGTAATCTCGGGCAACACCCCAACCGAGGCACAGAGCCGAATCCTGAAAGCCTGCAAGACGAGGCAGGTCCGGTTTGTCTATTGGCTTCAAGATTTCTACAGTATTGCCGTCACCGTGCTGCTGCGGCGAAAGATTGGCCTGTTGGCCGCCCCGATTAGCTGGTTCTACCGCCTTCTCGAACGGCAGCAACTGCGGGATAGCGACGCGGTGGTCGCGATCAGCGACGATTTCGTACCCCTGGCTGCTTCCTGGTCGGGTAGCAAAGCAAAGGTTACTGTAATCGAAAATTGGGCTTCCATCAGTGACTTACCGTTTCTCCCTAAAGTCAATGCGTGGTCCTGTAAGCATGGATACGAGAGTTCGGTGAATTTTGTCTACTCAGGAACCCTGGGGCTTAAGCATAAGCCCGAGCTTTTGGTGGAATTAGCAGCTCAGGATTGGCAGGATACTTCGGTTGTTGTGGTCGCCGAGGGCGTGGGTGTGGAGCACCTTGCTCTTGCCCGAAACGCCCGTGGGCTTCGGGGACTGAAGCTTCTACCGTTGCAGCCTGTGGAGGACCTGCCCCAGGTGCTTGCAGCATCCGACGTGCTCGTCGCCACGATTGACAACGAGGCAGGGAGCTTTGCAGTGCCTTCAAAGGTGCAATCCTATTTGTGCGCGGGTCGCCCGATCCTGCTGGCAGCCCCCCAAGGGAACCTTGCGGCACGAACGGTGGTTCGTGCGAACGCAGGCATCGTTGTAGCACCAGACGATATCAAAGGGTTTGTAGCTGCCGCGGAAAAGCTGCGCGCCGACCCTCAGCTTCGGGCCGAACTGGGCGCCAACGGCCGGGCCTATGCCGAGCGGGTTTTCAATCTGGACAGGATCGCAGACATCTTCGAGGAAGTATTGTTGGGCGCCCCGGAAAATACCAGGTCCGGCGAGTCGCGTGCAGCGTACGGGATCGGGGCGCTCGGAACCGCGTCGACGGCACCGCAATTGCGATAGGCCGGAGCGCGTTGCTGCCCGGGCAGGTTGGGACCGAAACATGTTGGATCTCGCTTGCAAGGATGCCGCTCCTGCGGCCATACACGTCACTTACTTCGCAAATGACCTCGCCGATGCAGCGGTGGCGCGGCGCGTGCATATGCTGCAGATTGGCGGAGCTCGCGTTACGGTGATTGGGTTCCGGCGCACGGAACAACCCATCCACCAAGTCTCCGGTGCCGAGGCTATCGATCTCGGCCGGACCTTTGACGCCCGTTTCCTGGATCGGGCCATGAAGGTCCTGCGGCGTTCGCTAGAGGCGGGGCGCTGGAAAGATTTGGTCGTGCGTTCGGATGTTCTGCTGGCGCGGAACGTCGAGATGGCGGTAGTCGCTGATTGCGCACGAATCTGGTCAGGTGCAAACGTCAGACTTGTCTATGAATGTTTGGACATACATGGATTGTTGTTGGCAAGCGGCATACCCTCTGCGTTACTTCGGTGGTGGGAGAGAAGGCTTATAAGCAGGTGCGCTGCGCTGATTGTCAGTTCCCCTGGTTTTCTGGTGAACTATTTCGAACGTCTAGGAATCCCGCTACCGACAGTTGTCGTGTCCGAGAACAAGCGAACAAATCCGGCTGCGGATCTGCAGCGTCCCGCGGTTGATACAAGCCGGGTCCACGCACCCTGGAGAGTGGGCTGGTTCGGAAATATCCGTTGCGTCAGGAGTTTTGAAATCCTGAAGGATCTTGCTCGGTGCCACCCAAACCTGATTGACGTGGAGCTGCGCGGCCGCCCGACCAGCACGTTGAAGGCCCTTATCGCCGAGCATTTGCCGCTTAGGAACATGCGCTTCGGCGGCCCGTACGTTCAAACTGAATTGGCTTCGATATACCAACCATGTCATCTAGCCTGGGCAATTGACTTTTGGCAGCAGGGTCAGAATTCGGACTGGTTGCTGCCAAACCGTATCTATGAAGGTGGATTTTTCAACTGTCCTCCGATCGCGCTCGCCGGCACGGAAACCGCCCGCTGGTTAGAGGATCGGGCGGCTGGCGTAATCCTGCAGAGTCCCGAGGAAGAATTTGAAACTTTTGTCACAACGCTCACGGCGGCGCGCTACGCGGAATTGAAGCACGCCGTCGCCGCAATACCGACAACAGATCTTGTGCATACGGTTGAGGAATGCGAGCGGTTCGCCAACGTGCTTGCCGGCAGACCGGTTCAGTGACCAGGCGGAACCGTGTCGGTACGCTTGTCCAATCTGGCCGCCAAACCAAATGACCTGACAGCCAAGGACATCCATGCGCGAACGTACTACTTCCTGGATATATCCAAGCCTGCCGGGCGGTCCGGACTACGGCATCATTCGGATTGCCGGGGCCGGGATTGGGAACTGTCTGTACGTTTACTTCCACGCGGTCGTGCTAGCCAAGCAAGCGAACGCCCGTCTAATCGCCCCGACTTGGTCTTCCGTCAAGATTGGGCCACTGCTGCGCATGGAAAGAAGCCTGCGAAGATATGGGACGATGTTTCGGGCGCATCCTGATGAGGTCCACGGGCCGATGAAAGCCGTGCGTTTGGCGTCGCTATGGCCTGGACATACCCGTATTCAGCTTGGCACCATGCGAGGCGTCAGCGTCGCCCGTGCGGGGCTGACGATCGTTCAGGCCACGGAATTCTCGTTCGAGGGGCTTCATCAGCATCGCGAAATGATCCGCGATCGGCTGCTGGAGATTCTGTCAACGCCGTTGGGCACACGCCCAGACTGGGGAGCAGGCGACTACGCCGCGGTGCACATCAGGCTGGGTGATTTCGTGCAGGTACAGCCGGAGCAAATCATCACCGGGATGGTGGCGAACATGCGCATCTCATTGGCTTGGTACGACCGGGTCATCCGTCGGGTGCGCTCGGTTTTTCCAAATTTGCCGATCCATGTCTTCTCCGATGGCAGAGCGGACGAACTGGCTGAAATACTGGCTTTGGACGGTGTCCATCTACGGCGTGAGCCGACAGACATCGGTGACCTGCTGGCGCTTGCGCAGGCAAAGCTGCTGATTGGATCAAATTCAACGTTCTCCCGATGGGCAGCCTTCCTCGGCGATATGCCTTCCATCTGGCTGAAAACAAAGGTGCCGCCGGAGCAACCGACGAGTGACCGGACGGCGATCCATTATGTCGCTGATAACTGTGATATGATCACCCGAGAATCGGTAATTGCGGCGTGATCAACCGTCTTCGCCGAGCCAACACCGAGCAGCGAAAGCTGCTTTTTTCTCTTGGAACGAATTTCGCGACCCGAATTCCCGGCTCGATCGGAGTGTTGTTCTTTCTGCCGCTTATCCGTTCGGGATTAGGAACGGAAGACTATGCCAGGTTGCTGGCGGCATCGGCCTTAGGTATTGCCGCGACGTTCCTGTCAGGCGGGTTCAATGTCGTGGGACGCCGGCTTGTGGGAGAAGCATACGCGGCTGGCGATAGGAGGGGCGAGGCGGCGGCGTTTGCGAGTCTCTCAGTCGCGAACGGTGCTTCTGTACTGTTTGCCTTTGCGGTCATCATTATCTACTGCTTGGCGGTCGGGGCTGGTGTTGCATATTTGCTCGCCGCGGCTCTGCCGGTCGTCGCTGCGTTTTTCAATACGTTCGACAACGTCCGATCAGCCTACAATGAACATTACGTTACGGCCACGCTTTTGATCCTCCTGCAAGTGATTGCCTACACGATCGGATTCCTGGTGCCGTTTACGCGGCAGAACCTCGTCGTTAGCGGCTTTGTGCTCACAAGCCCCTACTTGTTCGCCAGTCTCTTCTCAGTTGTGTTGCTGCTACGCAAACGATCCTATTTGACGGGAGGCAGTTGGGATTACACTTGGCGGATTATCCGCGAAGGGACGGTATATGCCCTAGCCGACGGGTTGCTGACGACCACGTTGAGTCTGGCGGTGGTGTGGTTGGAGACGGTAGCCAGCGCGCAGACCTCGGCATGGTTCGCAACACTTGTCCGTCTTTTCCAGATTTTCCTGGTGCCGGTCATTCTTCTGTTGATACCGCTATCGAGCTATATCCGCGTTGTCTGGAACACCAGTGGACCGGCGAAGCAGCAAGCCTTTGCCAGCATTACGCTGTTGATGGGACTTGGCTACGGAGCGCTCGTAGGGGTCGCTCTGCTGTTCGTATCCCGCCTCTACATCGGTGGCGTGCTCCATTTGCCCGCGCCGGATAATTTGCTGCACGTCCTGCCCTGCTTCGTGCTGTTTGCAGCGATCGTTGCGTACAGGACGTACTCCTCGATTGCCTATCTCGTTCTTGATGATTCATCACATCTCTCGTGGTGGACAACCTTCGCGGTCATCACGGCGGTGATCGTAGCTGCTGCTTCGAGCCTTGAGATCGATGCCCTCGGGGCGATCAACATTTATGCCTTCTTGGCGGGATTGCTGATGATCGGTGTCTTGTTCTGGAACATGACTCGATTCATTCGATCATCCCGCTCTCGAGCGTCCAGCGGATCAGGCATCCTCGCGAAGCCATAGCCGCGCTAAAGCGCCACGTGTTTCGCTATCAAATGCCACGGTTGCGGAGAATCCCGGGCGCTGCTCAGGGCAGGTAAGGCTGTTTGTCCAGAGCTCGGGCGCCGGCAAGCATCGCCGGCTGTCGCGATGACCGAGTGCTGCTTGAGGTGAGCCCAAGCCCTTCGCGGCTTAGGGGAACAATCATGCAGAAAATGATGGCAATGAACTGAACGGTGGTCCCGCCGAGAAGATAGCCGCCGGTGAAATGGAATATCACCGAAAGCGCAACTGCTAACGGCAGGTTATACGATCTGGAGATAACCATTAGATACAATGCAACGTACAGGATGGTGGTCAACAAGCCATACTCATTCATGAGCTTGACGACCGGCCAGGGATTCCCAAGCGACGCCGTTGTCGATCCGGCGCCTGTTCCGGTCAGGAAATATGATGGATCGGACAAAAGTTTAACAAAGTTTTCGGCCGGGAGCCAAATCCGGCCACCCGCACTGCTGCTCGCATGATGGAGTTCACCGACGCGCGAAAGCAGAGGAAGCGGCACGTCCAGCGCGAGTGCAGTCAACAAGGCGATCAAAGCCGTGGCGCCAATAAGCAGAAAGACTGGCAAGGGTTGGCGGGCGAGCAGAAACGGCGACGCAATCAAAAGCATTGTCAGACCTGTCCCGCCCATGCTGAAAGCGGTTGCGGCGATCATAAGCAAAGCGTATCGAGTACGCTTGAAATAGGTCATTTCGATAATTGCGGCCGACGCCGCGAACAGCGATACAACCGAGGGTTCGAGAAAGAAGAACCCGTTGGGGCGTTGGAAGGTCGAGTTCCACGGGTAATGTGCGTCGTAGAAGTAGTGTTGCAAGAGAACCGATTTCGGCAACAGCCGATTCATGCTAATCGGATCGCTTAGTCCCGTTATCTTCTGGTAGAAAAATTGCACGAACACGATTAATGCCGGAATGATCATCATGCCTACAAAGCGCTTCAGCAAGAGTCGATATGCGGACTCGGACACGAACCACGTGACCGTCCAAAAACTGTAAATAAGCAGCAGTTCTACGATGCTCGGAATTGAAACACTCGCGCCGGACACTGCCTGTGAAAGAAGACAACTCCCCGCGAACAACATGTAGCAGCCGAGCCGCAAGGGAGCGAACCGCATCCGTCCGGTTATCAACATGAAGCCGATGTGGCCGGCCATGATCACGATCGGCAGGCTGATCTGGAAGGAAAGCGGTCCGAGCGCCAACTTTTGCAGATAGACGACAACGAAGAGTTGCACGGTTCCGAACTTTATCGCGGCATGCTCTTCGTTTATGCGCGGAGATTCAACGTTTTCCGACCAGCCACTGTCGTCAGGCTGATTCGTGGCCGCACGCCGCGGTTGGGCTTTGAAACGGGCCGCGGCCGGTGCGCCTAAAGTTGTCAAATACCGTTCCGATTTTACCGATGTTGCGGACGCGTGGCCTTGAAAGAGCGAAGGCAGACGCGGGGGCATTGGCGTAAAGCGTTCATGCGACCCACAACCTCACCGCCCTCTTTTTGAAGACGGTTAATTCTACAACCTGCCAGGCCAAAACGAAAGCTGCTCAATGCCAGGGGATGAACGAGCCTGTGTGCGGGATGGAGGACTCTGGTGAGCTGAAGCCGCCCGCTTCCTTGTCCGATTCGGTCAGAATGTTACTTTATTGCACGATAATACTACCATTTTGTCCCAAGAAATAGTCTGTACGAACATCGGCGGCGAGGCGCCGATGGCAAAAGGCGCAGTTCAGCGCCCATATCGTCGATAAAACCCCGTCAGCAGTGAAGTCCATCTGTTTCACATTAATACTGCAGTAACACTCTAGTCCTTAACCACTTTGCACGCTGCTTCGTGTTAGCGGCCTCGAATCTTCAGTGCGTTAACAAATTATCAATCTCTCGACGTTTAGACATCGCCCGGTATTCACGATTTCGGGAGATCTCATGTCAAGCACTCAGACGACGGCCCTTCCGGCGGTTGCCGCTGCGGTCGGATACGATACTGAAACTTTTGGGCCCGCGGTTACTCTCGGCGGGAATTGGCAGAAATTCGACTTCTTTGGCACCAACCCAGCATCCATACCGGTCACTCAGAATGCTGACGGTAGCGTGACGATCAGTCCGGGCGGAAATGATTATGGTGCGCAGCTTTCTACCGCATCGGTCGGCACCACGCCAACGAACTGGACCGGCGAGGCGTTCGGAGGGGGGGCCTATTTCCAGGCCACCATGTCCTTCAACGGCCCAGCATCATTCTGGGCCAACGACGTCGAGAACATGGCCACCGGTAGCACCATTGGACAGAGCACGTCCCCGTCCTGGATCGAAGCAGACATTGCTGAATTCGATACCACCGGCGTCTATGGATTTGCGCTGCACAATTGGACCTCGACGGCGAATGGCGGCCAAGGCATCAGTACGCTGAACTCTGGTTCCCCAGTCTTTCCGGCTGGCGCCAATTACACGGTTCCAAACACCTATGGCCTTCTCTGGGTCCCGGCGACGGCCACAACGCAGGGTTACGTGAAGTGGTATTTCAACGGTCAGCAGGTTGGGAATACGATTTACTGGAACCAGTTCAATCCTAACGAACCGGCGAGCGCTAATCCGTACAGCGTCATGGACAGCCGGCATATGGCCTTGCTTCTTGGCGCCGGAAGCAGCACGCCGAATACCGTCTACAACGTACAGGTCTGGCAGGCATCGGCCGCGCACGACATCTCAACGCTGCCGACACCCACCCCAGTGCCAACCCCCGCGCCAACGCCAACTCCGGTTCCCACACCAACCCCAACCTCGAAGCCATCTGCCAACGACACCGTTGTGCATGCTGGTTCCACCGCCGCGATTATCGATGCCAGCGGCAACGCTTGGACGATCACATCGGGTGGCCAGGTCGCCACCAATGGGACAACCGACACGACGACCGGCAAGGTGATCGAACTGGCTTACGTCAGTGGCGAAGTCTGGCAGGAGAACAGCGATAAATATTGGTGGGGCAGAACCAGCCCAACAGCACCCTGGTCGCCGAGCGCCGGAACCACTACCAGCCCGCTACCCGCCGCGACGGTTCCAACTCCGACACCCGCCCCAACACCTAACGAGGTCACACCGACTTCCGGGGGAACACTATCCGACGCCGCGGGAAACAAGTGGACACTCACATCCGCTGGTGTCGTGCAGGAGAATGGCGGGGCTGTTTCCGGCGGCGCTGGCACCGCTGCATTCGCGATCGTGAACAATGTGTTGTACGGTCAAGATGCAGCCACGAAAGCTTGGTATACCTATTCCACCACCACTCAACAGTGGTCGAGTTCGACGGCTCCTTCGGCAACGCTGACTCCCGTACGAGCGCCGACGCCCACACCCACCCCGATACCCGCACCAACGCTTACCCCGGTGCCAATCCTTAATGAAGTCGCGCCTGCTTCCGGCGGAACCCTCTCCGACAACGCGGGAAACAAGTGGACACTCAGCTCCACCGGTGTCGTGCAGGAGAACGGCACGGCAGTCGCTGGCGGGGCCGGCACAGCAGCCCTCGCGATCGTGGGCAATGTTGCTTATGGCCAGGATGCCACCAGTAAGGCCTGGTATACCTATTCCCCCACCACCCAGTTATGGTCGGGTTCGGCCGCCCCTCCCATGACGCCAACGGTAAACGTCGCCGCGACCCAAGCGGGGGCCACGGTCAGCCAAGGCATGGTCTCCATCATCGCAACATCCGGCAACCATATGATGTTTATCAGCGGATCGGGTGACACGGTAAACTTGGCGGGGGGTGTCAATACGATCACCGATACCGGCAGCGGCAACACCTATATCCTTCCGGCCGCCGCCAAAGGCTCCGACATCTTCACCAAGAATATACTGACGGACGGTGACACGTTGGACCTACGTTCCGCACTGTCGGCGACAACGTGGAACGGATCGGCTTCGACACTGGCGAATTACCTTACGGTCACCAACCCGTCGCAAGGGAGCGTGCTATCTATCGCATCGACCTCCGGCGGATCCGGCGTCGCCATAGCGACTATCAACGGCGCGACCGGCACCACCCTGTCCAGCCTGCTGGCTCATGCTGTAACCTGACGTAAGGACGGCCGCCGGGGCTGAGCCCCGGCGGCCGTTGGGTTTTTTTACAAGGCCCGAAACCCGCGGACGCCCATCGGCATCGGGGTTCAGGGCCGAGTGCCGGCAGATGTTAGGGTCGGGAGCTACCAGTATAAGAACATGAAGTCACAGACCGTCTTCAACGATCAGATTACAACCTAGTTCGGTCAGGAGATTGTATTTCTGGGTTTCGAAATATGCCAACATCCTAGCTCGATCGGCCTTCTCGTTCGCTTCAATACATATCACAGAGGGTCTGATCTTGTCGAATTGGCAAGAAGTGATTATCGAGGCGTCAAGCCCTTCCATATCGATGGAAAGAAAATCCACCCGTTGCTGACCGGCGTAATCACGGAATAGCTGACTGAGCGTGATGACATCAATATTGTAGGACCGCAGTAATTGCGCCCTGCCGTCTGCGATGTAGGTCCGCGCGGTTTCGGCGTCTAGAGTGGACAGCACAGAAGGCAGCATTTCCTTGAATTCCAGGCGCCCTGGCGCAAGACCGATCGCCTTCGGCACCAGAATGTCCTCAGGTCGCCACTTTCGATGAAGGTGCCCGAGCAAGGGTATCGGCTCCACGGTCACGCCACGCCATCCGTTCTGATAAAGCAAATAGGTGTTGCTAAGCCGGTATGGATGCGACGCGCCAACGTCGACATAAAACCCGCTACGCTTTTGCATGAAGCGTTTGAGGATAAAATGATCTTCTCCGTGCTGAGAGAACGATCCTCGTCGCTGACCAGCTCTATAAGAATAAGCGTCACGGACCCTGCGATACGCCGAATACAAAATCTCGTTGTTCCGGACCATTCGTATCGCTGCCTTCATAACCCACCTCTTCGGACAACCATGGCTTAAACAAATTCAGGAATCTGCATCCGAGTCGCAGTCCCCTCAAAACGGTGTCGCTATCAAAGGGGAGGTTAGGTGGTCCCCGATTTCAGATTGCGAAGCAGGGTAGCCCAGATTTCGCCGCGCGCACGGACCGCCCACTGTATTCCACGCCGGTTCGGGATGTTCCGACTCCACACTTCACCCCCCACAGCGTTGGATGATTCAGCCTGTCCAAATCAATGGTTAGACGGTTTTCTCCCACAGACGTTATCCACTGATCCTCAGCGACGACAGCGTGCCGCCTCCGAACCGTTCGGTGGCATGCAGTCTGGACACGGGCCCAACCGAGTCGTTCGATATAGCCAAGAGATCGGTCACATCCACCTGGACAGGGGAAAACGCTGAGAGGCATATGAATGATATTGGAACACATCACTCCAGCAAGAAGTTGAGATCTGGATGCATATCCGCACGCTGCCCCTCACACTGATTTTTGCGATGACATTGGTTGCGCTCGGCGCCGCGCACGCCACCGAACGGACGGCACGAGTACCAGACGCTGCGGCAGCGGTTGGTTTTGACACGCAGACACTCGGGCCGCATGTCCATCTGCTTGAGAATTGGCATAAGTTCAATTTCTTTGGGGTTAAGCCAGACTTGATCACGGTCAGATCAAACCCCGACGGCAGCGTCACTGTGACGGGGCCGGGAGGCAACAACTATGGTGCGCAACTATGCACCGCCTACTTTGACGCAGCTACCGGTATGTGGACAGGAAGGGCGTTTGGCGGCGGCGCGTTCGTTGAAGCGACAATGTCGTTCACGGGCGCCTACCACGGGCCAGGGCCGACGTTCTGGGCCAACGATATTGAGAACATGCATAGCCGAACCGCGACCGACAGAAATATCCAATGGCTGGGTCAGTCGCGTGGCTTCGGCAACTGGATCGAGGCTGACGTTGTTGAGTTCAATGCATCCGGACTGGATTACGGCATTGCCATGCACAATTGGTATGGGACTCCAGGCGGTTTCAAGGATCTGAATACAGCGACTCTGGCGGGATCGCCGGTTGCCGCACCCGAGGGGACAGTTTTTTCGCAGCCCCATAGATATGGCTTCCTGTGGGTTCCGGCCACGTCGTCGGCTGAAGGTTACGCGAAGTGGTTTTTCGACGGTGTGCAGGTTGGCAAAACCGTGACATGGCATGACTACAGTCAATCCTCGAAGCCTCCTCCGGTTGCAGGTAGCAGCGCGTTCAGCGTGATAGACAGTCGTCATCTGGCGCTGATCCTCGGTACGGGAAGCAATCCGGTAACGATTTCGGCGGTATCAGTGTGGCAACGTTCGGCGGCGCATAACATTGGTTCGGGCACTGCTCCCGTGCCGGCCCACTGAGGCGGCAATAGTGCGGCGGTCCGGTTTTCCGGGCAAAGGTTAGGCTGCGGCTCTTGAGATCACGTTCAAGCCGGAATCGCGTGTTGTCACGCCGCAGTCGCGTCAGCCTGCCTTGCCCCAGCCAAGCCCGGGGCCACCTGGCGCGACAGCCTGCGGTGCCGCACGCATATCGCAGGCAAGCTCGGCGTCAGCGGGATTTGGTCGAGGCACAGATCCTGGCTAATAAGCACGGCACCTCTGAGGCGTTCATCGGAGCTATCGAGGCTGCGAATGTCGCGTTGGCGCAGGCGCGGGCAGGTTGGAGCCAATTTTTGCAGAATTGGCATAAGTGCAATGCTGCGACGCGGCATTACTTTCGAGATAGCACGGTGCATATGATGCGAGGCTAGGCTCGACTATTCTGAATATGGAGAATGTTCGATGCGGTGTTTTGTTCTTGCGGCGCTCACTGCGATGAGTCTGGCAGGCGTCGTCAGTGCCACCGCCAATGCTGCGACGGTCGGTCAGACGCAAACCAATTATCACGCAGGCCAGTCCGGCGATACCGGTCTCCGCCCGGGGTTCAACCCGCAGCAAGGAGATGGCGGTTGGGGCTGATAGGTGCCAACGCGTCGGGCGATATACGGAGGCTCATAATGAAAAGCATGATTCTCGCAGCAATCGCTGTCGTCGGTCTGGGTTCAGCCATTGTCAATGCCCAGGCGTCAGCATATCACCCGCCGGCGCAAAACTTCCAGCAGAACAACTGGCTTAATGGCGGAGACTAAACCGTTGGCCATGGGGTCGGAAAAGTCGACTGCTTTGGCGGATTTGGCAACGATAGGCAGACGTATAGCTTGGACGCGGGTCTAACGGCGGGTGCGCATAATGCCACCCGTCAAGGCCGTACTCCCAGGCCCCGCATGAAATTGTCCCGGATCCGCGCTGGGTCGCGTTCCGTCGTATCGGCCGGCTTCTGATTGTCGATGCGGCAGCCGATCAGCCACGGACCGTCTTCGGTCAACGAACGCTCTATCAACTCGACGAACGCGTCCTCGTCAGCCGCCCAGGCGCTGCGCGCCATCCCTGATGCCCGAGCGATCCCGACGATATCGGCACCCTGCTCGGTCATCGTGGGCTGACCGCCGGTGATCTGGTAGGCGCCGTTGTCCATGATCACGATGCAAAGATTGTCCGGCGCCCGAGCGGCGACTGTCGACAGCGAGCCAAGCTGCATCAGGATGGAGCCGTCGCCCTCCAATGCGAAAACCTTGCGTCGCGGCTGCGCGATCGCCACCCCCAGTGCGATCGGCACCGCAAGGCCCATGCTGCCCAGCATGTAAAAGTTCTGCTGACGCCGGCCGCCGGGGAGCTGGGAAGCGGCCCATAGGTCGAAATTGGTGTAGCCGATGCCGCCGATGACGGCCTCATCCCGGTGCAGCAGGGCGATCATTCGCGTGGTAATGTCGAAGCGGTTCATCACCTTGGCCTGATCCCGGCTGGTCGGGTGGTTCGCTGAAGACGCCATGACCGGATCCCCCTTTATTTCGCGAAGACCTTGCCGCCGGTCAGCAGCGGCGACAGGATGAAACAGACCGGGGCCATGGTGGCCAGTGCCTGGGTGATGGCTCGGTCGACGGTGAATTCGACCTCGTCCAGCCGGGTCATGGTGTGGTGCTCGATCGCGAGGGCGGTCAGCACCGGGCGCATGGTGCGGGCGACTAGCGACTGGCCGATGTTGAATTCGCCCAGCGTGCCGCGTTCGGACACCATCATCAGCGTCGGGATCGAGAACGGCACCGAGAGCGAGGCGATCACGTTGGGCAGGGTGGCGAAGCCTGAGGTCTGCATCAGCAGGATGCCGCGCCGGCCGCCCATCCAGGCGCCGGCGTTAATGCCCAGCGCCTCTTCCTCGCGGGTGCAGGCGAAGGCGGTGAAGAACGGGTCAGCGTGGACCGCCTCGATCAGCGGCCGCAGCACGTTGTCCGGGACATAAGTGACCAGGCTGACGTCGTGGCGTTTCAGCACGCCGCGCACAATCTCGTGCCACGGCTCGAGCTTGCTGGGATCGACGGTTTCGGCCATTTCGCCCCCTTCGCTGAACTCCGGCTGCGGAATTCGCACGCCTTGCACGATGCGGCAACCGTTCGTAGGTAGAAATTTGCCGCGGGGTGAATGGATGCCGGATCGGACGAAGAGCTATGACGTGCTGGTCGCCGGCGGTGGCAACGCGGCTTTGTGTGCCGCGATCACCGCCAGGCAGGCGGGCGCCAGCGTGCTGCTGGTGGAAAGCGCTCCGAGGGCGTTTCGCGGCGGAAACAGTCGCCATACCCGCAACCTTCGGGCGATGCACGATGCGCCGAACGCGGTGCTGCGTGACGCCTACAAGGAAGACGAATACTGGGACGACCTGCTGCGGGTCACCGGCGGCAATACCGACGAGGCGCTGGCGCGGATGACGATCCGAGCGTCATCGGGTCTGTTCGGTTGGATGAAGGCTGCCGGCGTGCGGTTTCAACCGTCCCTGACCGGGACGCTGAACCTGGGACGCACCAATGCCTTCTTCCTGGGCGGCGGCAAGGCGCTGGTCAACGCCTACTATCTGACGGCTGAGAAACTTGGCGTCGAGGTGCTATACGATACTGAGGTCGTTTCGATGAACATGGACGAGGGTTCGGTGCGTTCGGTCGATATTACCTACAAAGGCTTTCCCGAGACGGTGACCGCGCGCTGCGTGGTCGCCTCATCCGGCGGGTTTCAGGCCAACCTGGACTGGATGCGGCAGTATTGGGGTGATGCGGTGGATAATTTCGTCATTCGCGGCACGCCGTATAACCGAGGCCGGGTGTTGAAGAATTTGCTGGCGCAGGGCGTTGCCTCGGTCGGCGATCCGACGCAGTTCCATGCCGTGGCACTCGACGCGCGAGCGCCGAAATTCGACGGCGGGATCACCACGCGTCTGGACAGTGTGCCATACAGTGTGGTGGTCAACCGCGACGGCGAGCGGTTCTACGACGAGGGCGAGGATGTCTGGCCGAAGCGCTATGCGATCTGGGGCCGGCTGATCGCCCAGCAGCCGGCGCAGATTGCCTACTCGATCTGCGATGCCAAGGCGTTTCCGCTGTTCATGCCGTCGGTTTTTCCCGCGATCCGGGCGGACACGCTGGAGGAACTGGCGGTGAAGCTGAAGCTGGAAGCCGGCAAGGTCCGGCGCACGGTCGAGGACTTCAACGCCGCGGTGAAGCCGGGTCAGGTGTTCGACAACCTGAAGCTGGACGGCAATACCACGACCGGGCTGACGCCGGAGAAGACCAACTGGGCGCGCGCGGTGGACAAGCCGCCGTTCTATGGCTACCCGCTGCGGCCTGGCATCACCTTCACCTATCTGAGCGTGAAGGTGAATGACAAGGCGCAGGTGCTGATGGATGATGGGCGGCCGGCCGGCAACCTGTTCGCGTCGGGCGAGATCATGTCTGGCAATATCCTGGGCAAGGGGTATCTTGCCGGATTCGGAATGACGATCGGCACGGTGTTCGGTCGGATCGCAGGCCAGGAGGCAGCACGTCGTGCAAGAAACTGACGCCGTCATCAATGCGCGGCGGGAGATGGAGGTTTGCAATGCCTGCCGCTACTGCGAAGGGTTCTGCGCGGTGTTTCCGGCGGTGGAGTTGCGCCGCGAGTTCACAGCCGGGGATTTGAGCTATCTGGCTAATCTGTGCCATGGCTGTCGCGGGTGTTACTACGCTTGCCAATACAGCCCGCCGCACGAATGGGGCATCAACGTGCCGGCCGCGCTGGCGGAGGTGCGGGCGGAAAGTTATGCCGAGTATGCCTGGCCGAAGCCGCTGACGTCGGTGTTCGCGCGCAACGGTACCGTGGTGTCGCTGATCGCGGCGCTGGCGATCGCGGTGGTGCTGATACTGGCCATGTTGCTGAACTCGCCGGGCACTTTCTTCAGCGCGCACGGTACGGCGGCGGGGTCGTTCTACGATATCATTCCGCTGTGGGCGCTGCAGATCGTCGGGATCGCGACGTTCGGCTTCTCGCTGGTGGCGTTGGCGATGGGGGCCAGGAATTTCTGGCGTGACGCCGGGCCGCGGGAGAAGATCGGGCCGGTGGCGATCGGGATCGCACTTTGGGATGTGCTGACACTGAAGAACCTTGGCGGCGGTGGTAACGGATGCAACGATAATTCCGAGGCGTTCTCGATGCGGCGGCGTTACCTGCACCATGCGATGTTCTATGGCTTCCTGCTGTGCTTCGCCGCCACCAGTGTCGGGTTCGTCTATCACGCGTTTCTCGGCTGGCCGGCGCCCTACCCTTTCATCAGCGTGCCGGTTTTGCTGGGGACGGTGGGTGGTGTGCTGATGCTGATCGGCACGGTCGGGCTGTTCGCGATGAAGCTGGTGGACGACCCGATGCCGGCGATCCGACGCCTGCTGGGCGGGGACGTGGCGTTGCTGTTGCTGCTGGCAATGATCGCGCTGACCGGCCTGGTGCTGCTGGCGGTGCGCGCCACCGGTGCGATGGGTCTGGCGATGGCGGTGCATCTGGGCTTCATCCTGGCATTCTTCGTGGTGCTGCCGTACTCCAAGATGGTGCATGGGGTTTACCGATCGGCCGCGCTGCTGCGGCGGGCGGTGGAGCGAAAACTGCAGCCGCTGGGCGGGGAGTAGCCGAAACCGACGGCGGTTCAATCGCAGGGGTCGGCCGTAAATGATTTGACGTCCGCTTTTACGCCGGAACCAGTTGGTCTGGCGGGTTTGCTGGGGCGACTGGGCTTTTTCAGCCCACCCAGACCGACACGAAATCGCCGGGGTCGGGCCTTGGCAAGGGTGACGATCCGCCGGTTCGGGTGCCGATATACAGAAATCCGATGATGTCGTCGTCCTCGGCCAGCCCTAGCGTGATCTTCACCTTTGGGTCGTAGGCCGGGGCGCCGGTTTTCCACACCGCGCCGTAGCCGAGCGCCGGGGCTGCCAGCATGATGGTCTGGGCCGCGGCCGAGGCTGAGGCGATCTGCTCGATCTCAGGGATTTTGTGGCCCTTCAGAACTTTCGCCGCCACGGCCACGATCACCGGCGCGCGGAACGCCTTGTCGCGCTCGCGCCGCAGTTCCGCCTCGGACGCCGATGCATCGCGCCGGCGTAGCGAATCCGCCATCAGCGCGCCGAAGGCTGCGCGCCGGGTCTCGCCGATCACCACGAATCGCCATGGCCGAAGTCGCCCGTGATCCGGCGCGCGCACGGCGCTGGCAAACATCCGATCCAATTCCACGGCCGAGGGGCCGGGTGAATCCAGCTTCAGCGCCGATTCCCGGGTCAACATCAGGTCGAGCGCGTCCATTACGGTACTCCGGGCGTTGGGGGAGAGATGGCCTGCCTATCTCCGGCGTCCGCCGCACGGTAGGCGAACTTCAGAGGCTGGGACATTAGCTCTTATTGCGCCCGACCTGCCAGCCACGCGCCAAGCCGTCCGCGGGTCAATCTCGGGTCAGACGGATATAGCCCAATTCGGCGACGCGGCCGGTCCACCCCGGCGGCACCACGATGGTCGAATCCAGCGCCTCTATGATCGCGGGACCGGAAATCGCGGCGTCGACAGCCAAGCCGTTGCGCCAGTGCACGGCAGCGGCAGCGAACCCGGTCGCCGCAAACCATACCTGTCGCGAAGCCAGCCGCGCGTCGGTTCGGTCGGTGGGCTGCGCCAGCTTCAGATCGGGCAGCTTTCCGAGCGCGGTCAGCCGCAGGTTCACGAGTTGCACCGGCTCTTGCCGGTTGGCGTGGCCGTAGGTCTGTTCGTGCTTCTGGTGAAAAGCCTCCGCCAGATGTTGCAGCATCGCCTTGGTCACCGGCCCATCCTCGACCGGCAGCGTCAATTCATAAGCCTGTCGGCGGTAGCGCAGGTCCGCGGAACGAGGCAGCGTTCGGCGTTCGGGGGGCACCGAGGCGTCTTGCAGCATCGCGGTGCCCGCCGTCTGCATCGCGGCGAACGCATCGGCGACGCGAACCGGATCGACCTGGCCGAGATCGGCATACAGGGTTCGGGCGTAGTCACGCTTCAGGTCGGTCGCCACCAGTCCCAGTGCCGAAAACGCGCCCGGCGCGGGCGGGATGATGACTTCCGGGATCGCCAGCTCCTCGGCGAGGGCGACGGCGTGGACCGGGCCGGCGCCGCCGAAGGCGATCAGGCTGAACTCGCGCGGATCGTGGCCGCGTTCGACCGAGACAATGCGCAGCGCCTGGGCCATGTTGCTGTTGACCACCTGGTTGATCCGCGCCGCCGAGTCCTGCACCGACAGGCCGAAGGGTCTGGCCACGTCGGTCTCGATGGCCTGTTCGCTGGCCGCCAGATCGATCGGCAGGCCGCCGCCCAGCAGAGCGCCCCGGTCGAGCCAGCCGAGCACGACGTCGGCGTCGGTGACTGTCGGGTGGGTGCCCCCGTGGCCGTAGGCTGCCGGGCCTGGGTCGGCGCCGGCACTGGCCGGACCGACCTTCAGGGCGCCGCCGGGATCGACCCAGGCGATCGAGCCGCCGCCGGCGCTGACCTCGGCGAGGTCGATCACCGGCACGCGGATCGGATGACCGGTGCCGTGCATCCAGCGCCTGGTGTTGGCCGCGCCCCCGACCTCGTATTCGGCGGTGACCGCGACCTCGTGGCCGACGATCACGCTGGCCTTGGCGGTGGTGCCGCCCATGTCGAACGAGATCAAGTTGGGCCGGTCGAGCTGGCGGCCGGCCAGGGCGGCGGCGATCACCCCGGCGGCGGGGCCGGATTCCACGGCCATCGCCGGCATCCGCAGCGCCTCGGCGATGTCGAACACGCCGCCTGAGGACCCCATGACGTGCAGCGCCGGCAATCCGAGTTCGGCGGTGGCGCCGGACAGGCGATCGAGGTAGCCCGCCAGCAGCGGGCCGACATAGGCGCAAACCGCGGTGGTGCTGGCGCGTTCGAACTCGCGGATCTCGGGCAGCACTTCGCAGGACAGGAACACGCCGACGTCGGGCAACGCGGCCCGCAGCGCCGCGCCCACCGCGCGTTCGTGGCTGTCGTTCAAGAACGAGAACAGGAACGACACAGCGACCGTCTGCAGGCCGGCGGTTCGGATCGCCTGGATCAGCGCCGGAAGTTCGTCGGTGGCCAGGGGGGTCACGATTTCGCCCTGGGCGTCGATCCGTTCGGTGATTTCCCAGCGGTAGCGTCGCGGCACCAGGACGTTCGGCGCATCCTGGAACAGATCATACAGGTCGGGGCGGGAGGATCGCCGCAGTTCGAGCAGATCACGAAAGCCCTTGGTGGCGATGAAGCCGCATTTCGCACCCTTATGCTCGAGCAGCGCGTTGGTCACCACGGTGGTGGCGTGCGACAGCAAGACGACGTCAGCCGGGTCGATCGCATGCTGTGCCAGGCCGCGCCGGATGGCTTCGATGACCCCCCGGCCGAAGTCTTGCGGCGTGGTCAGCACCTTGGCGATCCCGATTCGGCCGGTATGCTCCTCCACCGCCGCCACATCGGTGAACGTGCCGCCAATATCGATGCCTATACGCCAAGCCATACGCCATGCTCCCTGCCGCCTTCGCCCGCCGGGCCTTGACGCCCGTCGTGACCATGCCCGTCGTGGCATGCGCCCCCGTGACTTTGCCCCGTCGTGACTTTGCCCCGTCGTGACTTTGCCCCGTCGTGTTTTGCATCGTCGTCACCATGCATCGTGTTCCAACCCTCGGCCTGAGGGCAACCGGAGCCTGTCAGTATGATCCATGCGATCTAATCCCGCGATCGACCGCACGATGTGGTTCTTCGCCGTCGTCTATGCGGTGGAGGGCATCGGCCAGGCCAAATCCGGCATCATGTGGCAGCCGTTGTCGCACTGGCTGAAGGTCACGCTGCATTGGGACCCGGTGATGATCAGCGCTTCGCTGGCGATCCTTGACTTGCCGTGGGTGATCAAGCCGGTGTGGGGCGCGATTTCGGATTTCGTGCCGTTGTTCGGCTATCGCAGGCGGCCTTATTTGGTGCTGGCGAATCTGGCGGCGTTTGCCGCGTTCGCCTGGGTAGCCACGATCGACACCAGTGCGGCGTTGATCCCGGCGCTGACCGTGACCGCGTTTGCGATGGCGATCTCCAGCACGCTGTGCGGTGCGTTGCTGGTCGAGACCGGGCAGAAGAACAACTCCACCGCCAGCGTGGTCAACCAGCAATGGCTCTGGTTCAACATCGCGCAGATGATCACCACGGTGCTGTCCGGCTACCTGATCGAGATGCTGTCGCCGACCGGTGCGCTGCACGCCGCCGCCTGGATCGCCGCGGTGGCGCCGCTGTCGATCGTTGCCGCGGTCTGGCTGATCAGCGAGCCGCGGGCGCGGATCGATCTGCAAGCCTTGCGGGAGCGCGTGGCTGCGCTGTTGAGCGTGTTCCGCAACCGTGATCTCTGGCTCACCGGCGGGTTTTTGTTCCTGTATTATTTCAGCCCGCATTTCGGCACCCCGATGTATTTTTACATGAGCGATCGGCTTGGTTTCTCGCAGGGCTTCATCGGCTGGCTATCGGCTTTCGGCGCGGCCGGCTGGATCCTGGGCGGTGTGCTGTTCCGCTGGCGGCTGGGTCACCTGACCCGGCCGGCGCTGCTTCGGCTTAGCATCGTGGGTGGGGTGATCAGCACGCTGGCGACCCTGGCGTTGATCGGTCCGGGCACGGCGATCGTCATTTGGGTGCTGAGCGGCATGACCAGCATGATCGCGATGATCGCCACCATGTCGCTGGCCGCTGACGCGTGCCCGGAAGGGGCCGAGGGTTTTGCGTTTGCCGCCATGATGTCGATCGTCAACCTGACCTCGCCGTTGTCGGACACTTTGGGGTCGGCGCTGTATGAGCACTTGTTCAACCAGAGATTGGCGCCGCTGATTCTGGTGTCGGCGGCGGCGACGGCGCTGGTGTTTTTCCTGGTCCCGCTGATGCTGTTCCGGCCGCCGCGGGCGGCGCGGTGAGGGATTGGGTCTTGCGAGCGCTGTTTGGGTGGCCCCGCGGTCAGTGCGTGGGCTTTGAGAGGCTCTGATTTGTTCAGCCGGGATACAGGGGATTATACTATTCCGATGTAGTATACGTTGTCTTTTGAGAACGATTATGTGATCACAAAGTTGTGAGTTTTGTGTTGCGTGGGGAAACCTGGGCGGGCTATTCACGGATTGTTGATCACAAAAAGGAGAGACCCAATGACAACGTTCGATGCTGCTTCCCACCAGGCTTCGCTCGCCGATCTGCCGCGTCCCGACATGGCTGTGACCGACATCCAGGGCCCTGTTCCGGCAGTGACCGATAGCGGTCGGATCAGCTTTGGCGCTGCTTGCCGCCTGCCGCTAGCGCTTCCGGCCGTGACCGACAACGGTCGCATCAGCTTCGGCGCCGCCTGCCGCCTGCCGCTCCCTGTCCCAGCAGTGAACGACAAGGGTCGCATCAGCTTCGGCGCCGCTTGCCGCCTACCGCTGCAGAAATAAACCGATGCGGTGCCGCTCCGGCTGTTTCACCGGAGCGGCACAATTTTTTGTCTTGTTACCCTTACGAAGGTATCGGCATGCCCAATAGCGAACCCCGCCTCCAATTTCACCGCCTGATCACAGAAGCTCGTCCCCCGCAGCGCGCCGACCGTTCTGCGCTCGGTACTTTGCCTACGCGGGCGTATCGCTATTGCGATGCAGTGACCAGCGCTGCTGGATACGGGTGGTGGGTGTTTTCCCCGATGGATCTGCAATTGATCTGGGATGGGCACGATATTTTTTGGTATTTCGACGGGGCTCCTGATTGGATGCCGCTGTCGCCTGCCGCCCAGTTCCCGAATTTCTCGCAGGCCTTCAACAGCGCCGCGCCAGCGGTATTGGAAGGCTGTGCACCACCGTTCCTGACGGTCCTACCGGAGCCCGGCATGGTGCAGATCTGGACCGGACTAATGGCTCGTACCGCGCCGGGATGGAGTCTACTGGTGCGCCCTCCGGCCAACCTCGCAACACCGGGCGGATACAGCCTCTACGAGGGTATTGTTGAAACCGACCAATGGTTTGGCCCTCTGTTCACTAATCTGCGGTTAACGCGGACCCATAAGCCCGTGCATCTAAAAGCGGATTTTCCGCTGCTTCAGGTGCAACCCCTCCCACGTGAGGCATATGCCGACCATACGTTGAACGCCACCACCATCGTACCCGACATGCTCAGCATGGAAGACGCCGACTGGAGCGCGTATCGGTCAACGATCGCGGTGCCGACCGAGGATCCTGACCGTCCGTTTGGTGCTTACGCCGTAGCCGCGCGGAAGCGTCGCCAGGGGGTTTGTCCATTCAGTGGTATGCAGACCGTCAGTGCGATGCCAGCGCAGGTTTAGCACGTTCGGGAATCCCCGCGAGACGGAGCCCCTGGAGATAGCAATCAAAATCCTGCTGCCTCGCTAGCGGCGAACGCAAAGCTGCGTCGCGAAGCGAGAAGTGCGGTTCCAAGGCCAGCAGGGCTCTACGGACATTGGTTGCTTCACGGCTGGAACCCAAATAAGCAAGTGAGGCCAACAGGAGCTTATAGGTCGAAGACAGCCCAGGATGGTGATCGCGCGCCCGACGGCACATCTGCGCCGAAGCTTCGTATTCACCGCTCAAGAACATTGGGAGTGCCAGCGCTGTATCAAAAAAGAAGCCGTGGGGATCGTGTGGGGATAAGCGCCTAGCATGCTCGGTGCGGCGGATGGCTTCCTTGTGTTCTCCTAAATAACTGTGGGCCAATCCGGAATAGCACCACGCAAGCGCCATATTCGGGTTTAGGGCGATCGCGCGTTCATGCAAACCCAGAGCACCTTCGGCGTCCCTATTCAAGAACGCCCGGACATGTCCGGCGACGGTAAATCCTCTGGCGTCTTCAGGATCCAGCACGACCGCGCGTCGCGAAAGTTCGTCAGCCCGCTGCATCGCCCGTTCGGCATCCACGGCCCAGCCCTGGCCGAGCAGAAATAAATGCCAGTGGGCAAGCCAGGAATGGCAAGCGGCGCTCTTGGAATCCACCGCCAGGGAACGTTCCAGCAACTGCCCGGATTCTCGAAACGCGTGTTCGTCCAGCCGATAGATCGCCGGGATCGCGCGCAGCATCATATCGTAAGCGGTGGGATCGACCCTGGGCCGCGACTTTGACTGCAGGCCTTCCCATACCAGCAGTTCGGGCGCGACCTGCGCGGCCGATTCTGAGGCGATACGATCCTGCAGGTCTAGCAGATCAGGCAGCAAGCCGTCGAAGCGTCGTCCCCAACTGATCGCGCCCGCTCCGCGCATATTCGCCAGCCGGAGCAAGACCGTGATCTTGTCCTGCTTTTTCCGGAAACTACCCTCGATCAGAAAATCCAGGTCGAGTTGCCCCCAGCGCTCGGTATCGGTCAGCGGTTCGTTGGCAAGCGCCGCGACGGACGCCGGCCCGACGCAGGTAATCCAGCGAAAGCGCGAAAAGGCGGTGGTGATTTCCTCGGCCAGACCCTGAGAGAAGTCGGCGTCGCCGCTGTTCGCTCCGATGCTCCGGAACGGCATCACGCCGAGCCGGATCGCGTTCCTGGGCAATCCGGTGTGCTGCGGGACGTCCGTTCGCGGCGCCGGGTCGCCAGTGATCGCTGTCGCGGAAACGGTGTGCTGGGCGTTGTCCCTGGCATCGGCCAGAAGCTGTTCGGTCTCGGTCGAGAACGTCTTGCTCGACAACACCGCCCCGACCATCCGGACCAGGTCGGCGGGGCGATATGGTTTCATCACGAACTCGAACCGCGCGTCGCCGCCCAACGAGGCGTGTCTGGCCTCGTCGGGGATGTCGTCCAACGTTCCGGAGGTCAACAGAACACAAAGATCGGGGCGCGACTGACGGGCACTGCGCGCCAAGGCCAGACCGCTGACCCCGCCCGGTAAACGTGCCGTTGTCAGCAATGCGTGGATTGGTTCATCCGATACGAACTCGGTCAGCGCGCCCGACCCATTGGCGACACCGACGGCGCGATAGCCATTGCGGGTCAAGGTTTCGCATGTCGTTATCCGCAGGTCGGCGTCGGGTTCGACGACCAGGATGGTCTGGTTGGTGCCGCTGGGCACCGAACCATCGGCGACCGGTGTCGGCGGGGGCTGCCGCCCGGTGGCGCGCGGCAGGAACAGCGACATCGTCGTGCCGCGCCCAACGGTGCTGTCCAGTTCAACCCAACCGCCGGATTGACCGGCAAAGCCGTGCACCTGGGCCAAGCCGAGGCCGCTGCCTTGGCCGGTCGGTTTGGTGGTGAAGAACGGCTCGAACACCTTGTCCTGGATTTCCGGCGCGATCCCGATCCCCGTGTCGCGCACATCGATGCGGACGTAATCACCGGCGGCGCGGGCGCCATTGGCTTTCGGGCCGCGGTCGATCCGTATGTTGTGGCAGGAAATATTGATGTTGCCGCCAAGCGGCATCGCATCCCGCGCATTGAGCACCAGATTGAGGATCGCCGATTCAAGCTGGCCCGGGTCGACGAGGCAGTTCCACAAGCCCGGTTCGGCCTGCAGCAGGACGCGGGCGCTTTCGCCGGCCGCCTGGGCCAGCAGTGGATGGGTGGCGGAAAGGATCTGATAGACCGAGATGGTTTCAGGGCGAAGCATCTGCTTGCGAGAGAACGACAGCAACTGACCCGCCAGCCGGCCGCCGCGTTCGGCCGCGCGCTCGATCATTTCGGCCCGCTGCACCCCCTGACTATCGCCGCGCGACTCGGCGTTCATGCGAAGCGCCGTCGCGTTGCCGAGCACCACGGTCAGCAGGTTGTTGAAGTCATGCGCCACGCCGCCGGTCAGCCGGCCGAGCGATTCCATTTTCTGGGCCTGGAAGCGCTCGCCTTGCATTGTATTCGGGTCGTCAGAGACGGACGACACCGATGCTTTCCCGGCGGCATGGGGAAACCAGCGGCCAAATCGTCCGGCAAGGAGGTCTATCAATCTGTTGCTCAAAACAGTTTGACGCGCCTTGTTGAGCGGTTGCCACAGCCTGGCGGCGCCGCCTGCCATGTTAACTTTCCACAATAAACCTTACGAAATGATAGGCACATACAACAAGACTTCAAAAGGCTATCGTCCAGCGGGGGGATCAAGAAAACTTGCGAGCCTGTCTGGAAATTACCGAGCACCTTGCTGGGACCGTTACGAGACCGGCGACGCGACGTTGAGCAACTGACGCAGCCGTCCGGCGCCGGACGGCCCCTTGATCGCTTCCCGCCAGCTTGCTTCGGCGACACGCTGATGCGCGGCGACCGCTTCGTCGGCGCCGGTGATCATTGCCACACCGGTCTGTGCGCCGGGATGGGTGTCGGTGCGGAACGGGTTGATCGCCAGGCTGACCCGGTCGCGGGCTCGCAGGATCTTGAACGAGGAACTTGGCGGCGAACTAGCCAGCAGGCCGAACTGCAATCCCATCGGTTCGGTCTCCATCAGGTTCGCGATATTCTCGATCTCGGACAGTGCGACGTCGCGGCAGATCCGGCGAGCGCGGTCCGAAAGATGCGGTCCGCTGACAATCCCAACCTCGATCAGTCGCTGCACCGCGGGCAATGAGACCATCGCGATGATGCTCGGCCGCCGCATCGCATACATGCGTTTCCTGGCAGCCAGGATGCCGAGAACCTGCTCGGCCATGCTGCGCAGCGCCATCCGTTCGGCACCGGCTTGATCGGCGGTCTCCTCGAACGCCTCGCTGAGCGCGTTATCATAGGCGTCAGACGTGGTCAGGTAGCACAGCGGCCCGGCCAACTGCAGCACCTGATCGGCGGTTTCCTCGATCTGGCGCACCCGCTCGAAATAGCCGATTGGGCGGTTGTAGTACTCCACGCCGATCCCCAACAGCGACAGCGGGGAGATTTTCAGCAGCTCAGCCAGCCGCTTGATGGTATCGAGCTTGATGACCTCGCCTTTTTCATAGCGATAGAGGGCGGCGCGCGAGACCCCCAGACGGGCCGCGATCTCCTCGGCGCGCAGGCCCGATTCGAGTCGGTAGGCGCGAAGTTGTTGGCCAATTTCGGTAAATCGCATCGACATAGGATAGGCGCCCTCACGCAACTTATGCGGGTAACTAGCTGAAAGTCCACCACTTCTCCGGAACAAAAGGCGGACGGCACGCAGAGTAGGTGGTTTTGTTCGAGCGGCCAATGTCTCAGAATCGGCGCGCTCTCTACAGTTTATTGTGGCCGGGTTCTAAAACTCAACTCCTTTTCAACTCCTGCGACTCGTTCCCACTTTGCAGTGGGCTGCCCCCGCGTAACCCTCGGTCGCCCTGGCTAGCCTACGCACACCTCGCGATTGAATGCCGGGCTGCGGCCGTGATCATTCCCGGATGCTGTGTGCCGCGAGGCCCTCGATCGCGAGGATCAGCGCCGAATGGTCCAGCTCGCCGCCGCCATGGGCGATGCACGAGGCCAACATTTGCTGGGCGATGGCGGTGTTGGGCAGCGACAGATTGAGCGTCTTGGCCGAGGACAGCGCGAGGTTCAGATCCTTCTGGTGCAGCCTGACCTTGAAGCCGGGGTCGAACTTGCCGTTGAGCATGCGCTCGCCATGCAACTCCAGGACGCGGGAAGAGGCGAAACCGCCCGTGATTGCCTGACGCACCTTGGCCGGATCGGCGCCGGCCTTGGAGGCGAACACCAGGGCTTCCGACACCGCCTGGATGTTCAGCGCGACGATAATCTGGTTGGCGACCTTGCAGATCTGTCCGGCTCCGGGTTCGGCGCCGACATGGGTGATGTTCTTGCCCATCAGCTCGAACAGCGGCTTGGCGCGGGCAAACGCAGCGTCGGGGCCGCCGACCATGATGGTCAGCGTCGCCTGCTTGGCGCCGACCTCGCCGCCGGATACCGGGGCGTCGAGGTAGTCGCAGCCGTGGTCGTTGATCCGCTTGGCGTAATCCTTGGTCTCGAGCGGGCCGATCGAGGACATGTCGATCACCAAAGTGCCCTTTTTCAGGCCCTCGGCGGCGCCGTTTTCACCGAACAGCACGGTCTCGACGTCTTGGGTGTCGGGAACCATCAGGATCAACACCTCGACGTCGGCCGCGACCGCCTTCGCGGTCGATACCACCTTGGCAGCGCCGCGGAGCTCCTGGGTGAGGCTGGAACGGTCGGGGACGATCAGGTCATGGCCGGCGTTCTTCAGGTTCAGCGCCATTGGCCGCCCCATGATGCCGAGGCCGATAAATCCGATTTTCATTGTGCTTTGCTCTCCTGTCCCGACACCGGGTGTTCAAACGTCGAAGCGTTCGCGCCAGCCCAGGCCGGCGGCGGTATCCGCGGCGGGGCGGTACTCGCAGCCGACCCAGCCCTGGTAGCCGAGTTCGTCGATCCGGCGGAACACGTAGGACCAGCCGATCTCGCCGGTGCCGGGTTCGTTGCGCGCCGGGACGTCGGCGATCTGGATGTGCGCGATCAGCGGCATGAACTGCTCCATGCGCTTGGTGATGTCACCCTCTGAGACCTGCACATGATAGACGTCGAATTGCAGACCCAGGCGGTCGCGCCCGATCGCTTCGACGATGGCGGCGCCCTGCGCCTGGGTATTGAGGAAATAGCCGGGCATGTCGCGGTGGTTGATCGGCTCGATCACCAATCGCACGCCGGCGGGCTGCGCCTGTTCGGCGGCCCAGGCGAGATTCGCGGCATAGACCGCGGTTGCCGTGGTCATCGGCACTCCGGCCGCCACAATTCCGGCCATGCAATGGATCTGTCGACACTCGAGCGCGGTGGCGTAATCCAACGCGCGTTTCACCGACTCGCGGAACTCACCCTGACGACCTGGCATGCTGGCCATGCCGCGTTCGCCAGTTGCCCAGTCGCCTGGGGGCATGTTGAACAAGACCTGAGTCAGCCCTTCGGCGCTAAGGCGTTCACGCAGGACGGCGGGGGGGAATTCATAGGGGAACAGAAATTCCACACCCTCGAAGCCGGCTCGGCGGGCGGCTGCGAAGCGATCAAGGAACGCCACCTCGTTGAACATCATCGACAGGTTGGCGGCTAAGCGTGGCATGGCATACCTCCTTTGCCCTTGATCGCATCGAACAGTTTCTGGCGGAGCTGGGTGGGACGCCGATCCTTGGAGGCCCCTTGTCCGCCCGTCCGAAACGCGCAACGACCGATCGTGGCCATACTCCCGGTGGACGAGCTGCTGGGGACGATCCGCGGAAGTCGATCCTCGGGGGATGCACGGCTGAGGCGGAAACTACAGGCGCGCGGCGTACTTGGCTAGTATCGCGCGTTGGAGAAGCGCGATAGGTCGGTTCCTTGTTTGAATATCCGATTCACGCGCCGGATCGTGGACGCTCCGCGGCTGGCGCTGCTCTACGGTCGGGCACTTGGGCGCGGCGACGGCGCGCGATGCGAGCAATCGCGGATGGAGAGGCATGATCGCTGAACGGATACTGATGGGCCTGCTGCTGGGCGGCGTGGCGATCGGCTGTGTGCTGGTGTTGTATCCGTTCCTGTCGGCGTTGCTGTGGGCCGGGATCCTGGTTTTCACCACCTGGCCGGTCTACGACTGGCTGCGATTGCGCTTGCGGCTGCCACGGATCTGGGCGGCTTTGCTGATGGTGTTACTGACCGCCGTGGTGCTGGTGCTGCCGATCGGGGTGGCCGCGCCGGGCAGCGCCGACGATGTCAACCATCTGCGGCACGTGATCATGGACGGCTTGCGCGCCGGCCTGCCGGATTCTCCGAGTTGGGTGTTCGATATCCCGGTGATCGGCACCACAGTGGGCGATCTGTGGAACCGTTGGGCCGCCGATGTCAGCGTGATGCTGGAGGCGTTGCGGCCGTATTTCGGCATCGTCGTCGAAAACGCCCTGAGCCTGCTGCTGGGCATCGCCAACGGCGTGCTGATGTTCCTGCTGGCACTGTTCGTGGCGTTCTTTTTCTATGTCTATGGCGAACCGATCGCGGATCGGCTGCGGCTGTTGCTGCATCGCATTGCCGGGGTGCAGGCGGAACGACTGATCGCGGTAACCGGGGCGACCGTGCGGGGCGTGGTCTATGGTATTCTCGGCACCGCGGTCGTGCAGGGAATCCTCACGGCGTTCGGCCTCTGGTTGTCCGGGGTGCCGCGACCGGTGTTGCTGGGCAGTGTGGCCGGCCTGCTTGCGGTGCTGCCGATCGGTGCGCCGGTGATCTGGATCCCGGCGGCGATCTGGCTGATGAGCAGCGGGCATGTCGGCTGGGGAGTCTTCCTGGGGATCTACGGCATCGGCGCGATTTCGGGGTCCGACAGTCTTATCCGACCGTGGTTTATTTCCCGTGGCGCGCAGTTGCCGTTCGTGCTGACGGTGCTTGGGGTGCTCGGCGGCGCGCTGGCATTCGGGCTGTTGGGGATCTTCCTCGGGCCGGTGCTGCTGGGGATCGGCTACACGCTGGCCAACGAGTGGGCGCGCGGAGCCGATCCTCGGGCGTCGATCGGGGATCATTGATCTGCCCGGCGATCGCGATGGCGGTCGGAAGGGTGCCGACCTCGAACGCCGCGAAACGGCGGCTGGCCTGAGCAGGTTGGCTGCAGCCGGCCGGGCGAATTCATCCCTCCGATCGGCGACGCTTCGGTCCGCGCCGAACTGATCTGGGCAGATTTCGCGCCGTGGCACCCCCATTGTCGGGTCAATGCTCGATGAAGGAGATGACCCGATGATTGACGCCCCGAAGCTGGACCCGCGGGAGACCCACGTGCGGATTCCGAGTCCCCACGCGGGACTGAAACTATTTCTGCGGCATTTGCCCCTGCCGCAGGGCGTTCCGGTCCGCGGCATCGTGCTGTATGCCCACGGCGGCACGTTCTGCTCGGCGCTTTCCATTGCGCACCGCTTCGATGGGCGATCCTGGCGCGATGAACTGTGTGACGCCGGGTTCCATGTCTGGGGCCTCGATTGCCACGGTTTCGGCCGGTTCTCCGACCCATATCCGGACACCGATCTTCAGACGCCGCTGGGGCGGACCGCCGATGCCAGCCGGCAATTGGAGGCGGCGGTGCGCTTCATCTTGGCTCAACATCAAAGCCAACGGCTGTCGCTGGTTGCGCATTCCTGGGGCACCATGGTTGCCGGACATTTCGCCGGACGCTGCCCCGAATTGGTCGACCGCATGGTGTTCTTCGGCCCAATCGCGCGAAGGACGCCGCTTGGCGACGCACCGAAGCTAGGCGCCTGGAGGCTGATCTCATTGCAGGATCAATGGGACCGATTCACCGCCGACGTTCCCCAAGGCGAGGCCCCGGTGCTATCGAGACGCCACTTCGACGAATGGGGTGAGGCCTATTTAGACTCCGATAGCGAAAGCCGTGACCGCCAGCCGCTGGCGGTCAGGGTTCCCGGCGGCGCGTTCCAGGACATTTTTGACGCCTGGGCCGGCTCGCTATCGTATGATCCGGGGTTAATCCGGGCTTCGCTCGCCATCATCCACGGGGAGTGGGACAGCATGTGTACCGACGCCGACGCGGCCTGGTTGCTGGATGCGATCGGAGATGGCCGCGCTATCAAGGTGGCGCGTGCCACCCATTTGATGCATCTGGAGGCAAACCGCCACGCTTTGTATCGCGCGACCGAAGGCTTCCTGGCCGGATCGAGGAGCTAAATTTATGTTCGCGGTGGTGTTTGAAGTAAAGCCTCGGCCCGAGGCGTGGGACGACTACCTCGGCCACGCCGGTGCATTGCGGCCTGAACTGGTCGCCATCGATGGTTTCATTGTCAACGAGCGTTACGCCAGCGTCGCCCGGCACGGCTGGCTTGTGTCGCTTTCGATCTGGCGGGACGAGAAGGCGCTGATTCGCTGGCGCACGCATGCCCTGCACCACGAAATCCAGGTTAAGGGCCGGTCGTCCGTGTTGGCCGATTACCATCTGCGGGTCGGCGAGATCACTGCTGACACCGAGGCGCGGGAGGCGTTGCCGCAGCAGCGCTTCGATGCCACCGAAGTCGGTGCGTCCAAGGCCCTGACGTTGACGGAGCAGGCGCTGAGTGCCCTGCCTTCCGCCTCGGGCGGCGAGGCGTTCGATAGCATCACCCAGCCCGGCAACGGATTGTATCTACAGTCGTGGTCCGATCCGGCAGCAGCCGAAGCTGGGATCAGCAACCTGGCGGGGCGGCACCGCGTGGTGCGGGTGATCCGTGACTACGGCATGTTCGCGCGCGCCGAGGCGCCGCAGTATTTTCCGCCGCGTGACGGCGGTTGTTGAGGACGCTGGTTGTCAAGCAATCGAGGCGGTTTCGCGGACTATCCGCCGCCCATCGTCATTCCATCGATCCGCACGGTGGGCGAGTCGGTGCCGCGTCGGAACACCAGGTCCGATGCGGCCACCATGTTGGCGAACATATCCACCAGGTTGCCGGCGACGGTGACCTCGGCGACCGGTTCGGCCAGGGCTCCGTCCCGGATCATGAAGCCGGCAGCGCCGCGGCTGTAGTCACCGGTTACCCCGTTCACGCCCATGCCGATCATCTCGGTGATATAGAAACCCTGCTTGATATCGGCCATCAGTGACGCCGGTGTCACCGTCCCGGCAGCGAGGTACAGATTGCTGGTGGACGGCGACGGTGGCCCGCTAGTACCGCGTGAGGCATGACCGGTCGACGCCAATCCAAGCTGGCGGGCGGAGCGGCTGTCGAGCAGCCAGGTGGTCAGCACCCCGTCCTCGATCAACGCCTGGCCCTTGGTCGGGGTGCCTTCGCCGTCGAACAGCCTGGACCGCAGGCCGCGCACCCGGCGCGGATCGTCGAGGATGTTGATGCCGGCGGCGAACACTCGCTGGTGCAGCTTCTCCTTGAGAAAGCTGGTGCCTCGGGCGACGCCGGCACCGTTGATCGCGCCGGCGAGGTGGCCCAGCAGACCACCGGCGACACGGGGGTCGTAGACGACGGGGATCCGGGCGGTGTTCGGACGGGTCGGGTTAAGCCTGGCGATGGCGCGTTCGCCGGCGCTTTTGCCGATCTGGGCGGGATCGTCCAGATCGGCAAAATAGACCGTGCTGTGGTAATCGTAGTCGCGCTGCATGTCGGTGCCGGTGCCGGCGAGCGCGGTGGCGGAGATCGAGTGGCTGGTGCCGACGCGGCGTCCGGCAAAGCCGGCGGAGGTCACCAGGACGATCTCGTTGCGGCCGTAGCCGGCCTCGGCGCCCTCGGAATTGGTGACGCCGTGAACCGAGAAAGCGGCTGTCTCGGCGGCGGCGGCGCGATCGGCCAGGGCATCGGGCGGTGGTTCCGCCGGGTCCGCCATGTCCAGATTCATGTCGTCCGGCGGTGCCCAGGTCTCGGCCAGCCCGGCGAACGGGTCTTCGGGCACGACCTTGGCCATGGCCACGGCACGCTCAGTCAGGCTGGAGAAGCCGGCCGGGTCGAGCGAGGTGGATGACACGATCGCGGCGCGCCTGCCGACGAATACACGCAGGCCAAGGTCACGGCCCTCGGATCGCTCCAGATGCTCGATCTTGCCTTGGCGCGAGGCCACCGACAGCGAGGTGCCGTTCACCAGGACCGCATCGGCGGCGTCGGCCCCGGCGGTTCGGGCCTGACGGATCAGATCGGATACCAGAGAGACGTAGTCGGTCATTGGGTCGGTTCCTTCGCCGCGGGCCACGCCGCGTTCATAGAGCGTTTGGTTTCCGAGCCATAGATAGGGGTTTGCATGAAGGATTGCAGACCGGCGACCCGGGATGCGTCGCTTGACACGGTTCCCGCCGGCTTCATCATTCCGCCATCACGGGGGAAATTGGGGCATGGCGAGGCTCGACAATTGCTACAACGTCTTCGATCTGCGCGAAGCGGCGAAGCGGCGCCTGCCGCGCGGTGTGTTCGAGTTCGTGGACCGCTCGACCGAGGATGAGCTGGCGCTGCGCAACAACCGGCATGCGTTCGAGAAGATCAAGCTGAAGCATCGGGCGCTGGTCGATGTGTCCGGCCGTTCGACCAAGACCACGCTGTTCGGCAAGGATATCGCGCTGCCGATGGCGATCGCACCGACGGGTGCGGCGGGTCTGTGCTGGCACGAGGGCGAGCTGGAACTGGCGAAGGCGGCGGCGCGGGCGAAGATCCCGTTCACGCTGGCGACCGGCGCAATGACCTCGATGGAGAAGATCGCCAAGGAGGCGAATTTCCGGCTGTGGTTCCAGCTTTATGTGTGGAAGCAGCGGGAGCTGTCGTATCAGTTGATCGAGCGGGCCAAAAACAACGGTTTCGAGGCGCTGATCGTTACCACCGACACGATCGTGCCGCCGAACCGGGAGTATAACGCGAAGAATGGGTTCCTGCTGCCGTTCCATCCGACGCTGCGCTTCACCTGGGACATCATGCAGCACCCGACCTGGTTCACCACCGTGCTGATGAAGTATTTCACCACCATCGGGATGCCGCGCAACGAGAACTATCCCGACCCTTACCGGCGCCCGATCGGCACCGATCCGGGAACCCGGGAGGTGATGCGGCAGGATTCGCTGAACTGGGACGATATCCGCATTTTCCGTGACAAGTGGCCGGGCATCTTGATGCTGAAGGGCATCAACCGCGTGGACGATGCGCTGAAGGCGATCGGTTATGGCGTCGATGGCCTGATCGTATCCAATCATGGCGGGCGTAACATGGACAGCGCCGCCGCGACGTTGGATATGCTGCCGGAAATCGCCGAGGCGGTGGGCGACAAGGCGACCGTGATCCTGGATTCCGGGGTACGGCGAGGATCGGATATCGTCAAGGCGCTTGCGCTGGGGGCGAAATGCGTGCTGACCGGGCGGGCGACGCTGTATGGCACCGCGGTCGGCGGACAAGCCGGGGCGTCCAAGGCAGTGGGGTTCATCCAGACCGAGATGGACAAGACCATGGCCTATACCGGCTGCAACCGGGTGGACGAGATCTCGACCGACATCTTCTTCGGTGACCGGGAAAGTAACCGGCTGATGGCGGGATGATCGCGGCATGAAGCTTTTCATGGCGACGCTGGCGACCGAGACCAACACGTTCTCGCCGCTGCCAACCGGCCGCGCGGCGTTCACCGGCGGGCGTGACTGGTATCGGCATGACGCCAGCCGGCAACCTGCAACGATCGCCAACATTCCGCTGATCGCGTGGCGTCGGCTGGGCGAGGCGGATGGGCACACGGTTGTCGAAAGCATCTGCACCTTCGCGCAGCCTGCCGGGACGACGCTGCGGCAGGTGTACGAAGAACTGCGCGACATGATCCTGGCGGATCTTGCGGCCGCCATGCCGGTGGATGTGGTGCTGCTGTTCATGCATGGGGCGATGGTGGCGCACGGCTATGATGATTGCGAGGGCGATACGCTGGAGCGGGTGCGACGGATCGTTGGGGCAGCGGCGACGATCGGCGTGGAACTGGACCTGCACTGCCATCTGACCGAGCAGATGCGGGTCAGTTCCGACGCGATTGTCCTGTACAAGGAATATCCGCATGTGGATATCGGCGATCGCGCGCCCGAGCTATATCGCATTTGCCTGGATGCGGCGCAGGGGAAGGTCAGGCCGGTGATGGCCTATCACGACTGCCGGATGATCGCCACGTATCGGCCGACGCAGGACCCGGTGCGTGGTTTCGTCGATCGGATGAAGGCGCTGGAGGGGCATGACGGCATCCTGTCAGTATCCTTCGGTCACGGCTTTCCTTGGGCGGATGTGGCCGATGTCGGCAGCAAGATCCTGGTAGTGGCCGATCGCGATACCGAGGCCGCGGGCGCCTTGGCGCGGCGGTTGGGCGAGGAACTTTGGCGGATGCGCGATGCCGCGACCGCCATACTGGACAGCATCGACGATGCGCTGGACGGCGCGGCGTCCGGCGGCGGCAATGGTCCCTTGGTGCTGGCCGATGCCTCGGACAACGCCGGCGGCGGGGCGCCCTCGGACAGTACCGCGATCCTGCGGCGCGTTCTGGAGCGCGAGATGAAGGACATCGCGATCGGCTGCTTCTGGGACCCGCAAGCGGTGCAGTTCTGCGTCGAGGCAGGCCAGGGCGCGACTTTCATGCTGCGAGTCGGGGGCAAGTGTGGCGCGGCATCGGGCGATCCGGTCGATCTGATGGTGACGGTCCGGGCGATCGCGCTTAATCATTCCCAGGGCGGACTGAGCGGGGGGCGCGCGGATTATGGTCCAAGCGTCTGGGTATCCGGCGGCGATGTCGATTTAGTACTAACCAGCCAGCGCCAGCAGGTCTTTTCTCCGGATGCGTTCACCGGGCTGGGGCTGACACTGCACGACAAGGCGGTTGTGGTGGTGAAGTCCTCGCAGCATTTCCAGGCGGGATTTGCCCCGGTGGCGCGAGCGATTCGGTATGTGTCCGGGCCTGGCGCGCTGGATTTCGACTACGCGGCGTTGCCCTACATGAAGCGCACACGCGCGTTCTGGCCACGCGTCGCCGATCCGTTCTACGAGTAGCGGTTGGGCCCGAGAATCGGGTTCGGCTCGCAACGGCTTTTCATCGACTTGCGTGAAACCGACGGGTTATACCAGCCGCCCTAGACACTGACTGTTGCCCACTCCCTGGTGCCAATGGATCGAATTCGATCTGGATCATCGACCAGCCAGTTCCAGGCCTCTGCGCAAGCCTCGAGGATCTCGTCGTAGCTGTCCCATACGCAGGCGGAGAGTTTGTTGGCGCGAAGGTAATCCCAGACATTCTCCATCGGGTTAAGTTCCGGGGCGTAGGGCGGCAGCGGCAACAGCACGATGTTGTCGGGCAGCTTGATGTCGCCGCCGCGCTGATGCCACCCGGCGCCGTCACAGATAATCGCCGCGATCGAGCCGGGCGCGACCTGCGTGCTGATCTCGGCGAGGTGCAGGTTCATGCATTCCATGTTGGCGGCTGGCGCGATGATCGCCGCGCCGACACCGCGTGCCGGACAGATCGCGCCAAAGATGTAGGCGGTGTCGTGGCGGTTGTCGCGCAGCATCGGCGGACGCGAACCGACCGGCGCCCAGACATAACTGAGCGAGCCTTTCTGCCCGACCCTGGCCTCATCCTGGAACCAGATCTCCACCGGCGTGGCCGCGGTGCAGCCGTTCAGGGCTTGCTTCAGGCTGGCACCGAAGTTTTTTTAAAAGCCTCCTGCGCCGCCGCATCCTTCCTGGGATGATACGGCCGCGGCTGCAGCTGGGTGAGCTTCAGTTTGTGCAGCCACTTGCCGATCGTGCGTTCGGGTACGGTGACCGAGAACCGCCTTGTCACCTCGGCGCGCAGATCGACACAGCGCCAGCGGATGACCTTATGGATGTTCGGATCAGGCCCGGCGATCACCAGCTCGCGCAGTTCCGCCATCTGCGCCTCGCTCAGTTTGGCGCGCGCCCCCGGTGGCTTGCGCGACACCAGGCCGTCAAGGCCGGCATGGTTATAACGATGCACCCAGTCGCGCAGGGTCTGACGGTCCATGCCCGCCTGGCGCGCGGCATCAAGCCGCGAGACCCCGTCGTGGATCATCGCGATTGCCAACAGCCGCCGGGCCTGGCCGGCGTCGTCGCTCTTCGCCGCCAGGGCACGCAGTTCCGCCGGCGCGTGGTCGATGCGAGTAATTTTGATCGCTGCGCTCATCGCGTCCTCCAATGCAGCGAATCGATGCCGCAGCGAGAGCGAATCGTACTTTCGCGGTCTTGAGAATCGGGGGGCCGAGAAATCTAGCGAGAGTCGTCTTCAGTGGCGGCTGGTATTATACCAGCCGCCCTAGACACTGACTGTTGCCCACTCCCTGGTGCCAATGGATCGAATTCGATCTGGATCATCGACCAGCCAGTTCCAGGCCTCTGCGCAAGCCTCGAGGATCTCGTCGTAGCTGTCCCATACGCAGGCGGAGAGTTTGTTGGCGCGAAGGTAATCCCAGACATTCTCCATCGGGTTAAGTTCCGGGGCGTAGGGCGGCAGCGGCAACAGCACGATGTTGTCGGGCAGCTTGATGTCGCCGCCGCGCTGATGCCACCCGGCGCCGTCACAGATAATCGCCGCGATCGAGCCGGGCGCGACCTGCGTGCTGATCTCGGCGAGGTGCAGGTTCATGCATTCCATGTTGGCGGCTGGCGCGATGATCGCCGCGCCGACACCGCGTGCCGGACAGATCGCGCCAAAGATGTAGGCGGTGTCGTGGCGGTTGTCGCGCAGCATCGGCGGACGCGAACCGACCGGCGCCCAGACATAACTGAGCGAGCCTTTCTGCCCGACCCTGGCCTCATCCTGGAACCAGATCTCCACCGGCGTGGCCGCGGTGCAGCCGTTCAGGGCTTGCTTCAGGCTGGCACCGAAGTTTTTTTAAAAGCCTCCTGCGCCGCCGCATCCTTCCTGGGATGATACGGCCGCGGCTGCAGCTGGGTGAGCTTCAGTTTGTGCAGCCACTTGCCGATCGTGCGTTCGGGTACGGTGACCGAGAACCGCCTTGTCACCTCGGCGCGCAGATCGACACAGCGCCAGCGGATGACCTTATGGATGTTCGGATCAGGCCCGGCGATCACCAGCTCGCGCAGTTCCGCCATCTGCGCCTCGCTCAGTTTGGCGCGCGCCCCCGGTGGCTTGCGCGACACCAGGCCGTCAAGGCCGGCATGGTTATAACGATGCACCCAGTCGCGCAGGGTCTGACGGTCCATGCCCGCCTGGCGCGCGGCATCAAGCCGCGAGACCCCGTCGTGGATCATCGCGATTGCCAACAGCCGCCGGGCCTGGCCGGCGTCGTCGCTCTTCGCCGCCAGGGCACGCAGTTCCGCCGGCGCGTGGTCGATGCGAGTAATTTTGATCGCTGCGCTCATCGCGTCCTCCAATGCAGCGAATCGATGCCGCAGCGAGAGCGAATCGTACTTTCGCGGTCTTGAGAATCGGGGGGCCGAGAAATCTAGCGAGAGTCGTCTTCAGTGGCGGCTGGTATTAAACTGTTCGCAGTGTTTCCGGTAGGTCAAGCGAGTCCGAACCGATCGGCGCAACCCCGTCCGGATCGATTGCGCTGGAGGGTTGGCGATGATCAAGGCTTTCGCTTGCGACGGCGGGCGGTTGCGTCGACTCGGCGAGACTGGTTCCGCCGACGCGCTGCGTCATGCGGTGTGGATCGATCTGCTGAACGCGGCGCCGGAGGAGATCGACCGGGTGCAACAGGCAGCCGGGCTGACGGTGCCGTCGGAAGCCGACGTCAGCGAAATCGAAACGTCTAGCCGGTTGGCCAACCGCGACGGTGCGCTGTATCTCAGCATGCCGCTGGTCAGATATGCCGAGGAGGGATTGCGCAGTGTCTCCGCCGGCTTCGTGGTCAGCCCGGACCGGCTGATCACTGTTCGGTTCGCCGAGCACCGGTTGTTCGACATCTATGGTGAACAGGTCTCCAGCCGGTCCGCACCCCCGAGTTCGGGCGCGCATATCTTCGTCGACCTGATGGAGGCAATCGTTGATCGTCAGGCCGACGTGCTGGAGCAGGTGCGCGCCGACCTCGATTCGATTTCCCATGCCATTTTCGCCATGGGTGTCAATCAGGAGGGCGGGCGAAAGGCGGAAGACGCCATTCTGCGGCACACCCTGGGGCAGATCGGGCGTATTGGCGACCAGATTTCTCATGTCCGCGACACCCAGGTCGGGGCGGCGCGGATCGCGCCTTATGTGGAGACAACGGCGGCCGACTGGCTGCCGAAGGATCTGATGCCTCGGCTGGCGACGCTGCGGCAGGACATCGCGTCGGTCAGCGATTTCGACACCTACCTGAACGACAAGCTGCAATTCCTGCTCGATGCGACGTTGGGGTTCATCAATATCGCCCAAAACAATGTGATGAAGGTCATGGCGATCGCTTCGGTCGTGGGGATTCCGCCGGTGCTGATCGCCGGCGTCTACGGCATGAACTTCAAGAATATCCCGGAATATAACTGGGCCTGGGGCTACGCATGGGGCTGGGGTCTGATCGTCCTGACGACGCTGATTCCATTGGCGGTGTTTCGCTGGCGCAAGTGGATCTGAGGATCACTGCTTGGCCTGGTGCGAAAACAGCCAGTCCCAGACATCGTCGCGGGTGTAGGTGCTGTCCCACACATCGTGGCCGACATCGGGAATCTCGGTGTAGCGGAACGACGGACTTCCCGCCAGCAATCTTGCCATTGCACGATCCCAGTCCAGCGAGACATTGTCATCCTTGGCACCGTGAATCGCCCAGATCGGAACCCGTTGCAGGGCGGTTGCCGCCTGGGCCGGATCGGCGGTGCGCTGCGCGCCGGCCAGCGGCATGCCGGCGGCGAAGATATGTCCCTTGGTACCGGTCAGGACGTTGTAATCCAGCAGCATCTGCCAGGCTCCCATTCCGCCCATCGAATTGCCGGTGACATAGATCCGATCCGGATCCGTGCGGTAACGACCCATTACCTGCCGCAAGGCGGCGATGGTATTGTCCTCACCGCTGTGGCCTTCGCGTTTGCCGCCGAAATTGACCATACGGCCACCGGGGTCGTTGGTCTGATCAAGCATCGGGACGACAACGATACATCGGTGTCGGGACTGGAAATTGCGCGTGGCGAACCATGCGTTGACCTGCTTGCGCAGCGCGTCCGGATAATCGCCCATGTCAAGTTGGTGCAGGTACAGCACCACCGGATAGGCGTGCGTCGGATCGTAGTCCTCCGGCAACAAGACCTCGTAGCGCAGGCCTTTTATGTCGTTACCGATCCAATTTACTGTCTGCGCCGCGGCACGGCGCCAAGCGCCGATGCCGACCGAGGCAGCGCAGCCGATGCTGAGTAATCCAAACGCCAGAACGACCGCTCGGCGTTGCATCAAATCACTCCGCTCTGCCGCCAGGCCTGTCGCTCCGAAGCGGCGAACCCAAGCTCCGCCAGGATCTCATCGGAATGTTCTCCCAGGCCGGGAGCGGGACGCCTCACGCGGCAAGGCGTTGCCGACAGCTTGATCGGAAAACCGAGCATCCGGACGGTGCCATGGTTTGGATGGTCCACGTCGATGATCATGTCCTGAGCCCTGATCTGCGGGTCGTGGAACACCTCGGCCACGCTGTTGACCGGGCCGCAGGGAACCCCGGCGTTATTCAGCACATCCACCCAATGGCTTGTCGTGCCGGCTGCCAATTTGCCGCCGACGATGGCGTTGATCTGCGCCCGATTAGCGACCCGAGCGGATTGGGTGGCGTAGAGCGGATCGGTCTTCAATTCGGGTGCATCCAAAGCATCGGCCAGGCGGCGAAAGAACGCATCGTCGGCCGGCGCCACCGCGATTTGCCCGTCTCGGGTGGAAAACAATCCATACGGCGCGGCGATCGGATGGTCATTGCCGCTGCGTGGCGGCGCGGTTCCGGTCGCGAAGTAATTGGTCGCGATGTACGACAACAGGCTGACCAGGCCGTTGGTCAGGCTGACCTCGGCCCGCTGGCCCTGTCCGGTGGCGCGCGCGTGCGGCACGGTGGCGGCGATGCTGAGTGCGGCGTATAGCCCGGCCACCAGGTCGCTGATGGGCAAGCCTGAGCGCATCGGTGGATCGTCGGAGCCGCCATTGACGCTCATGAAGCCGCTCATGGCCTGGGCGATGAAATCGAACGCGGGGCGATCCTTGTATGGCCCGGTGCTGCCGAAGCCGTTGATCGAGCAGACCACCAGGCTTGGTCGCAACGCTTGCAGCCGGCTTTCGTCGAAGCCCATCCGGGCCAGCACGCCGGGGCGAAAGTTCTCCAACAGCACGTCGGATTGCTCGATCAGGCGCGTCAGTATCGGCTTGGCCTCTGGCTTGCGGAGGTCGAGCCGGATCGAACGTTTGTTGCGGTTGAACTGGGCGAAGTACCAGGACAGGCCGTCCTTGATGGCGCCCTGGCCGCGCACCGAGTCGCCTTCGGGCGCCTCCACCTTGATGACGTCGGCGCCCATGTCGGCGAGCAAGGCGGTGCAGAACGGGCCGGACAGCACGCGGGTCAGATCGAGAACCCTTATTCCGGTCAGCGGCATGGTGTTTTCCCGTCGGTGGATCAGCCATCATGCATCGTTGGTTTTCGCCGTGGGGGCAACCAACGGTCTTGCGGCGTTTTGGTGTTGGCGACATGTGTTTGGCGGACAACAAGGAGGACGCCTTGATGCGCGCCGTTGGTTACCAGGATTCGCTTCCGATCGACGCCGCCGCGGCGCTGGTCGACATCGAGTTGCCGAGGCCCCGGCCGAGCGGGCGCGATCTGCTGGTCGAACTGCGCGCGGTTTCGGTCAATCCGGTGGACACGAAGGTCCGCCGCCGTGCCAAGCCGGACGCCGGGCAGTGGAAGGTGCTGGGTTATGACGGCGTGGGCATCGTTGCCGAAACCGGCGCCGATGCCCGACTGTTCAAGCCCGGCGACGCGGTGTTCTATGCTGGCGACGTGACGCGCCAGGGCACCAACGCCGAATTCCATCTGGTGGACGAGCGTATCGTCGGGCGCAAGCCGAGATCGTTGGATTGGGCGGACGCCGCCGCCCTGCCGCTGACCGCGATCACCGCGTGGGAGGCGCTGTTCGACCGGTTGGACGTGCGCAAGCCGGTGCCCGGCACGGCGAACACCATCCTGATCATCGGCGGCGCCGGTGGCGTGTCTTCGATAGCGATCCAACTGGCGCGGCGGCTGACTGACCTGACCGTCATTGCCACGGCGTCGCGGCCCGAGACCCGCGCCTGGGTGCAGGAACTTGGCGCCAATCAGGTGCTGGACCACGCCAAACCCCTGGCCGGCCAGGTCGAAGCGCTGGGCATCGGGGCGCCGGGATTTGTGTTCTCTACCACCAATACCGACAAGCATCTGGGCGAGGTCGAAAAGCTGATCGCGCCGCAGGGCCGGTTCGCGGTGATCGACGACCCGGTGGGGCTCGACGTGATGCTGTTCAAGCGCAAGTGCGTGTCGGTGCACTGGGAGATGATGTTTGCCCGCTCGACGTTTCACACCGCCGATATGGCGGAACAGGGCGTGCTGTTGAACGCGGTGGCGGATCTGGTCGATGACGGAACAATTTGCACGACCGTCGGTGAGAAGTTTGGCCCGATCAATGCCGCCAATCTGAAGCGCGCGCATGGGTTGATCGAGAGCGGGCGCGCCCGCGGCAAGGTGGTTCTGGAAGGTTTCGCCTGACCAAGCAGCGGGGCGTATAGACGTTGCATCAGACTGAGGTCCGGTAGCGGCGAAGGCGTCGTTTCGATGCCCGCGCGCTCGGGACGTTGACACTGCGCCCCGCGCGTATAACGATCATCTTCAGAATACGGCGGATTTCGCGCTGACCTATCACGTCAGCGGTGAAGTGACGTCGCGATTATTGATGATGCCAGGCGCTAGCGGGACCCATCAGACGTTGACCGCACCGGCGCATGACCACGCTGAACGCGAGGCTGCATCCTGCGAAAGCCAGTGAACAGCCAGCCGCCCATGATTGCACCCGAGGAGAAATCGCAATGCCCAGCCGTGTCCAATTTTCCGATGCCATCGAACCCTTGGTCCAGTTCATCGAGGAAACATCGCCGGCTGAAATCATCGATCAGACCTTGGAGAAACTCCGCGCCGGGGTGCCGACGAAGACCATGCTGACGGCGTCGGCGCTGGCGGTGGCACGTTCGTCAGACCTGCCGCCAGGGCATCATGGCGGTCCGCTGCATCCGCTCGCCGGGATGTACGCGGTGACACAGCTGTCGGGGCGCCTGGACGGGGAACAGCGGTTCGTCCCGGTTCTGCAGCACGTTGCGCTGTCGAACAAACATATCCACCACCCGGCGATGGGGCCATATAGCCTGCTGGAGTTCGAGCCGATCGATTTCGGCGGTGTCGAGGCGACCAAGGAAGCCTTCCTTGCCGCGGTCAAGCGCGGTGAGACCAACAAGGCGGACCATTGCTTTCTGTGGCTGTGGCAAAATGTTCCACCGGTGGAAGCACTTGATCTGCTGCTGAGCGTGGCGATCCCGAAGAACGCGATGGACGATCATTACTTCATTTTTCCGGCTTTTACATACCGAGCACTTGAGTCGATGGAGCCGGGACTTCTGCCGGTGCTGATGCGGCCGGCGGTCCGCTACGTCACGCGCTTCCCCGTCGCTCGGGCGATCCCCGACATCGATGCGGTGATCGGGAAGCACGAACTGATGACACGCGTCACCCGCCAGCGCAGCGGTGAGGATGAAACCGCGCGGATCGGCCGGTTGGGAGAGGCGATTGGGCGGTGCGACAACTACAACGACATTCCAGTGCGGATGGCCGAAGCGCTGGCCGAGGGGCTTTCGCTGGAAGGCGGCGGCGAGGCTCTATCGATTGGTGCCGCCGGGCTGTTCCTACGGTCGCTGACCGGCAACCCGATGGACGTGCATCTGCACACCAGCGCCAACCTGCGGCGCTATCTGCTGCAACTCGACGGCCTCAGCCTACGCAACAAGCTGCTGATCCTGTTGATGTGGCATACCGGGCCGGAAGTGAAATCGACCCAGTATCGGATGGAGCCGGCGCCGCAGCCGGATCCCGCCGCGGTGGCGTCGTTGCCGCATCGCTCGCAGGCGGACCTGCTGGAGGCGATCACCGACAGCATCTATCAGCAGCCGCCGACCGACTGGTCCAAGGTCACCAACCTGGGTTTGATGCGCGCGGTTCCCGAGGTCAAGGGAACGGTCAACCTGGCGCAGCAATATGTCGATCTGGGTTACGACCCCGAGGTTCTGATGCGGCGTCTGGGGGAGATTGTCTGCCACGACAGCTTCACCGAGATGCACGCTTTCAAGCACCATCAGGCGATCGTCGAAGAGTTCCATGCCACACGTGAACCGTGGCGCTGGATGCATCTGGTTTCCGGTGCTCAAGCCGCCGCGATTTCGTTCGGTAAGAACATGGAAATCTACGAGGAGGCGCTGGACCTGCTGCACGCATAGCCGACTTGGCGGCGGCCGATCGGTGGCCGCCGCAACGTCACCCCAGATGGTCCAGCCCGATATCCAGCACTGTGGCGCTATGGGTCAGCCACCCGACCGATAGAAGATCGACCCCGCTGGCCGCCATGGCCGGCGCCGTATCGGGGCGGATACGGCCCGATGCCTCGGTGATGGCTCGTCCGCCTACCATCTCGACTGCCTGGCGCAGCATGTCGGGGCCCATGTTGTCGAGCAGCACGGCGTCGACGTTCAGGGTTAGCGCCTCCTGCAACTGAGCCAGCGTATCAACCTCAAGCTCGATCTTCACCAGATGGCCGACGCCGGCTCGGGCGCGTTCGACCGCGTGGCGCACCCCGCCGGCGATGGCGACGTGGTTGTCCTTGATCAGCACCGCATCATCCAGGCCGAACCGGTGGTTCGATCCGCCGCCGACACGGACCGCGTATTTCTGGGCGAAGCGTAGACCCGGCATGGTCTTTCTTGTGCAACAGACCTGCGCTTGGGTGCCCTCGATCGCATCGGCGATGCCGCGGGTTGCCGAGGCCACGCCGCTGAGGTGGCAGAGGAAATTCAGTGCCGTTCGTTCCGATGTCAGGATGCCGCGGGCCGGACCACTGATGGTCGCGATCCGGTCGCCCTGACGCAGGCGGCTGCCGTCCGGCAGGGTCACGTCGATCTCGATGGCCGGATCGATCAAGCGGAAGGCCATGGCGGCGAAGTCCAATCCCGCCACGACGCCTGACTGGCGGGCGACCAGCGCACAGCGCGCGCGGCTGTCGGCCGGAACGATCGCATCGGTCGTCAGATCGCCGGCACGGCCGAGATCCTCCAGCAGGGCGGCTCGCACCACGGGCTCAATCATCAGCGTCGGCAACGCTTGCATCAGCGCACCTCCAGCATGCGCTCGACCGAGCGCCGGGCGCGTTCGGCCAGGCCTGGATCGATGGTGACCTCTTGCTGCATGGTTTCCAGCGCGTGGCGGATGTTGGGCAGGGTGATGCGCTTCATGTGCGGGCACAGGTTGCAGGGTCGAATAAAGTCGATGTCGGGGTGGTGCACGGACACGTTGTCCGACATCGAGCATTCCGTCAGCAGCACCACGCGGGCCGGCTTTTCGCGGCCGACATAGCTCGACATATCGGCGGTGGAACCGGTGTAGTCGGCCTCGGCGACCACTTCTGGGGGACACTCGGGATGCGCCAGGATGGTGACGCCCGGATAGTCGGTGCGCAGGGCGCGGACCTCGGCGGCGGTGAAACGTTCGTGCACTTCGCAATGGCCGGCCCAGGCGATGATCTTTACATCTGTCTGGGCGGCGATGTTGCGCGCCAGGTATTCGTCCGGCAGCATGATGACCGTGTCGGTGCCCAGCGATTCGACGATCTTGCGGGCGTTGCCTGAGGTGCAGCAGATGTCGGACTCGGCCTTCACCGCGGCCGATGAATTGACGTAGGTGACCACCGGCACGCCGGGATGGCGCTGGCGCATCAGGCGCACGTCCGCCGCGGTGATTGAGGCGGCCAGCGAACAACCGGCGCGGCTGTCGGGGATCAGCACGGTCTTGGTTGGATTGAGCAGCTTTGCCGTCTCGGCCATGAAATGCACGCCCGCCAGAACGATGACCTTGGCGTCGGCCTTCATCGCCTCCCGAGCAAGCGCCAGGCTGTCGCCGACGATGTCGGCCACGCAATGGAAGATCTCCGGCGTCATGTAGTTGTGCGCCAGGATCACCGCGTCGCGTTCGCGCTTGAGCGCCAGGATGGCGTCGATATCGGCGGCGAACGCCGGCCATTCGATCGGCGGGATCAGCGATTTGACCCGGTCGTAGAGCGGCGCGGCACGTTCGAGCACTTCGGTTGCAGGCATCAGCGGCCTCCCATATAATGCTCTTGTTGAGCATTACATGGCTTATGCTAATGCTGAGTATAAGGATGTCAAGTGTGGCGCGTTGGATGACGCGATGGGTTCACCCGCTCGTGTCGCGAGTTCGCGATGGCGGGCGAACGTCGGTCTCGTGCCAGTATAGCTCTTTCAGTGGCCTCCTGATCTCCTACGTCCGCCGCGTAGTTCGGCGAACTGCACCAGGGACGCGGCGGGTCAGGATGAAATCGCGCGCGCCACCGCGTCGGCCAAGGCAGGCTCTCCGTCGCGCCGCAACCCGTCGATGGTGCCTTGCTGGTCCGCCGCGGGCCGATTCTGGCTCATTTTGACCTTGCCCTCCAGGCGGGCGATCGGCAGCGCGATACCGATGATGGCGCGCAGCATGCCCTGGACGAAATCGGCGGGCGCGTCGGCCACGGCCCAGGGCTGCGCCCGCTTTGCTTCATGCCGGTCGGTCAGCCGCGTTACCACCGCCAGCAGCCGGTCGGGATCGTCGAACACTTCCAGGCTGCCATAGGCATGGATCGCGGCGTAGTTCCAGGTGGGGACGACCTTTCCGTGCTGCTGCTTCGCGGCATAGTAAGACGGCGTGATGTAACCGTCCGGACCTTGGAAGACTACGAGCGTCTGGAGGCCGGGGTCGGCGGTGCGGGCGTGCGGATTGGCCTTCGCCAGGTGGCCGATAAGGGTGCCGTAGGGTGCCGGATCGGGATCCAGCATCAGCGGCGCGTGGCTGGCGACAAGCCCGTCAGCCGTCATCGAGATTAGCGTCGCGAAACCGTTCCGGCGGATCGCGTCGTGCAGCAGATCGACCCGGGACTCAGCGAAATGGGCGGGGACATACACGGCTGATCGCTCCGAAAGGCGTTCGTCGGCAGACTACTGCAGAATCGGTCGAAGCGAACGACCTAATTTCGATCGAATGATCTAGACCATTTGCCGGACGGGCGGAGTCATAGCGCGCCGCCGCGCCGGCCCGCCATCGCCCCAAGCCGCAGCCGCAAGGCGTTGAGCTTGATGAATCCCTGCGCATCGACTTGATCGTAGGCACCCTGGTCGTCCTCGAACGTCACCACTGCCATCGAATACAGGCTGTTCGGACTTTCTCGCCCGATGCAGGTGACGTTGCCTTTGTATAGCTTGAGCCGCACCTGCCCGGTGACGCTGGCCTGGCTGGTATCGATCAGCGCCTGCAGCATCCGCCGTTCCGGGCTGAACCAGAAACCATTGTAGATCAGCTCGGCATAGCGCGGCATCAGGCTATCCTTCAGGTGCGCCGCCTCGCGATCGAGCGTGATGCTCTCGATCGCCCGGTGCGCGGCCAACAGGATGGTGCCCCCCGGCGTTTCGTAGACACCGCGCGACTTCATGCCGACGAAGCGGTTTTCCACCAGATCCAGCCGCCCGATGCCGTTGGCCTTGCCCAGTTCATTCAGCCGGGTCAGCACCGCGGCCGGCGACAGCTTGGCGCCGTCGATCGCGACGGCATCGCCGCTGATGAAGTCGATCGAGATCACGCTCGCCCGGTCGGGCGCGTCCTCCGGACGGATGGTGCGCTGGTAGACGATTTCGTCGGCTTCGAGACCCGGATCTTCCAGGATTTTGCCCTCGGAGGACGAATGCAGCAGATTGGCATCGACGCTGAACGGTGCCTCGCCGCGCTTGTCCCTGGCGATCGGGATCTGGTGCGCCTCGGCGAACTCGATCAGGCGGGTGCGGCTGGTCAGGTCCCATTCGCGCCACGGGGCGATGATCTTGATGTCCGGCTTTAGGGCGTAATAGCTGAGTTCGAACCGCACCTGATCGTTGCCCTTGCCGGTCGCGCCGTGGGCCACCGCATCGGCGCCGACCTGTTCGGCGATTTCGATCTGGCGCTGCGCGATCAGCGGACGCGCGATCGAGGTGCCGAGCAGATACTGCCCCTCATACAGGGTATTGGCGCGAAACATCGGGAAGACGAAGTCCTTGACGAAGGTCTCGCGCAGGTCGTCGACGAAGATTTCCTTGATCCCGAACATCTCGGCTTTCTTGCGTGCCGGTCCGAGTTCCTCGCCTTGGCCAAGGTCGGCGGTAAAGGTTACCACCTCGCAGCGATACGTCGTTTGCAGCCAGCGCAGGATCACGCTGGTGTCCAAGCCACCCGAGTAGGCGAGAACGACTTTTTTCACATCCTTCACGGCCATGGCGTAGGAGTCTCCAGGTCTTCCGCGCCGGAAGTAACCCCGGGGCGCGGCTCGCGCAAGCTGCGAAGCGACCCGATGCCGACCGTCAGGGGCCGTTCAGCGATCGATCGGATGATCGCCATAGATCGACTAAACGCGCGACGCTGTTCATCGATCAAATGCTGACGCCGAATCGCTGAATTCCCGGCTTTCTTAAGCCGTTGTTAACGCAAGCCCGCGACAGTCCGGGCATGCCTCCCCCTGCTGTCCCGAAGGCGCTTGCGCAGTCCACGCCGCTCAGGCTTTGGCGCAGCCTGCCCGCCGGGGTCCGACGGCGCGCCCTGGCCAAGACGACCGGCTGGCTAGCTCCAAAGGTCTCGCCTCGGCCGACGCAGGCAGCCAACGGGATCGTCGTCGCGGGAGAGCTAAGCCGAGCCTCCGGTATGGGCGAAACCGCCCGGCTCATGGCGGTGACCGCACAGCGTCTGGGCCTGCCGGTGTGGACCGTCAATGTGCCACCTCCGGTCGATGCCCGGCGCGAGGTCGAGGTCGTTGCATCCGGGTCCGCGCCGCCGCTTGTTCCGCTGGTGCTGCACATCAATGCCCCGCTGCTGCCGCTGGCGCTGCTGCGGCTGCCGTCGGCGCTGGTGCGCAATCGTTGCGTTATCGGCTACTGGGCCTGGGAACTTCCCGAGGTGCCACCTGAATGGCGGCCGGCGCTGGCCTGTGTGAACCAGGTCTGGGTGCCGTCGCGCTTTACGGCGGCGGTGCTGGAGCCGTTGCTGCCCGGGCGGGTCCGCGTGGTGCCTCCGGCCCTGGCGGTCGCACCGCCGGTGGCGTCCGAGCTCGGCCGGGCCGCGTTCGACCTGCCGCAGACGGCGGTGATCGTGCTGGTTTCGTTCAACCTCGCATCCTCGTTTGCCCGCAAGAATCCGTTCGCCGCGATTGCCGCGTTCCATGGCGCGTTCGGCGATCGGGCCGATCGCATCCTGCTGCTGAAGGTCGCTCATGCCGATCACGCACCGGCCGACTTCGCGCGGCTGACGCGAATGGTGCGGGGACAAAACATCCGGCTGGTGACCGAGACGCTGTCGCCGGCCGACCGCCACGCGCTGACCGCATGCGCCGACATCGTATTGTCGCTGCATCGTGGCGAGGGATTTGGCCTGGTGTTGGCCGAGGCGATGTTGCTGGGAAAGCCGGTGGTCGCCACCGGCTGGTCCGGCAACACGGACTTCATGGACGGCACGAATGCCGCCTTGGTCGGCTACCGGCTGGTCCCGACGCGCGACGACCGGTCGGTCTATCGCGGTGTCTGGGCCGAACCGGACGTGAGCGAAGCGGCGGGGCTGCTGCGCAGGCTGGCGGATGATGCGGACCTTCGCCGTGACCTGGGTCGTCGCGCCCGCGCCGCCATCCTCGACCGATTGGACGGTCGGGCGCTGATCGCGGCGCTGGAAGGTCTCAGATGAAAGTCCTGGTCTGGCAATGGGGGCGGCGCGGGGCCGGGCCTCGGTTCGGTGCCTGTCTTGCCGAGGCGCTGCGCGGCCGACCGGGCATCGACGTCACGCTGTCGCTGTGCGCCGACGCCGAGATCATGGCCGGGCCGAACCCGCCGCGCTGTGAGATGCCGGTGCGGACCTACCGGGGCTTGGGGTCGTTTCTGCTGCGTCTGCTGACCGCGCCGCTGGCACTACCGTTCCTGCTGGCCCGGTTGCGGCGGTTCATGCCGGACTTGGCGATTTGCGCCATGCCGGGGCCATTGGACGTGCTGATGGGGGTCGCGCTGCGATTGCTTGGCACACACCTGGTCGTGGTGGTGCATGACGCCGATGCTCATCCTGGCGACGGGTTTCCATTACAAATGCAACTACAGCGGCTGCTGTGCCGCCTGGCCGACGGACTGGCCGTGCTGTGCGCGCCGGTTGGCGAGCGCCTGCGGCAACAGCGATTGGCAGGAAGCGGTCGGCGCAAGCTGATCGCGTTCCGGCACCCCCCGTTCGGCTTCGCCATGCCGCCGGTCGAACGCCCGGATTCGTCCCGACGACTGCTGTGTTTCGGGCGCATGTTGCCATACAAGGGACTGGATCTGCTGGCCGGCGCGCTGGCCGCGCTACCGGTGGACCGGTCGATTTCGGTCCGCGTCGTCGGCCACGGCCCGGAATCGGCGGCGCTGGACGCCTTGCGGGCCTGCCCCGGCGTAACCGTCGAGAACCGCTGGGTACCCGAGATCGAGATCGGCGCGCTGCTCGCCTGGTCCGACGCGATGATCCTGCCGTATCGCGAAGCCAGCCAAAGCGGCGTCGCCGCGGCCGCGCTCGCGGCTGGGCGGCCGGTGATCGCAACCGAAGTCGGCGGCTTGGCGGAACAACTCGCTGACGCGCAACAGTTGTTGCTGTGTGAGCCGGATACGACCAGCCTGGCCGGCGCTATCCGCCTCTGGCTCGGTGCACCGGCGCCAGTCGCCCCGCCCGTCGACGCGGCCCTGGCCTGGCGTGAGGCGGCGTCAGCGTTGCTGCAGGCGATCGACACGGTGCTGCCGCCGAAGCCACGCCGGGCCCGCGGCAATCTGAAAACCGCGTTTGGCAGCGCTCGGTTCGCGATTGCAAACCCCGCGCTTCGCGCCTCCTCCGCCATTGCGACGAGCATCAGCGATGCGGCGATCCCCCGGCAATAAGAACTTTCACCGTGCGCGAATCGCGCGGTCAAACAGGGACCAAAACGCCGCCAACCGGTGGCCGGCCCGCTCGCACTGGCACGGCCGGCCCGACTGCGGCGTCACCGCCGATCGAAGCGGAACACCTGGCCCTCAGCCGGCATCCTGTTCTCCTCCAGGACAGGCGTCGGCCGAACCACCGTCAGATTGCCGCCCGCCTCATATCTTTCGTTGGTTTCATTCGCCGTGCCGCTTACTCGGCCCTGCACGATTTGCCGATCGAACACGAAGGGTAGCCCGATCGCATTCAATGCCGACGGACGGTCCATCACCTGGAAATGCAGATGGGGCGCGGTCGAGCTGCCGGTATTGCCCACCTCGCCGATCTGCTCGCCACGCCGCAGCCGCGTCCCGGCCACGATCCGCCGCGGAATGCTGCCGGTGCGAAAATGGGCATACAGCACGTAATGCTGCCCGCCGATGTCCTCGATGATGTGGTTGCCGGCCGCGTTCTGCGCGGTCACCCCCTTCACCTCACCCGGAACCTGCTCTGCCATTCCATCGACCCGCTCGACCACCACGCCGGCTGCCACCGCAAACACCGGAGCGCCCAGGAAAGGCCACGAACCCAGCTCCTTGACCGGTCCGGTGCAACAACCGTCATGCCCATTGAGTTGAACGAAATCGATGGCGAATTGTTCCGGCGGTCGCAACGCGCCGTTCACCGGCAAAGTCGCGCCGCGATGCGGGCTGATAACCTCGCAACAGCCGTTGCCATCCCACCAGTTCTCCCCCACCAGTGGCGGCGCGATGACCACCGGAGCCTCACAGCCGACCACGATCGGATCGATGTCCTCCACCAGCCGCCGATCGTCGCCAGGGAACGCGATCGATAGCCGGTGCGACAACAGGCGTGGCACCTCAGCCAGCGTGCGATAGCGGACATCGAAGAACATGATCCCCGAGGCACCCCCCAGCAGCCGCCTGGTGTTCGCCGAGTTCACGCCACCCTCGGGATGGAACGGCCTCACCGTCCCGGTGATGTCCTTGCCGTTCATGTCCAGCACCAGGTTGGTCCCGGTCGCGGCATCGGCGTGCAGGAAATCAGTCGGAGCGATGGCTTCCAGGTTCGCCGCATCACGGCCGACGTTCGTGACCTGCGCCGCATAGGCCAGATGAACAAATCCGTCGGTCGCCGCCACCGGGGTCACCTCCGGTTGCAGCACCCGCAACGTAACCGGTGTGATCTGCGTTGCAAACGTCCCTGTCGCAGGCACGGTTCGGCATCCCTGACCCCTCGCCGCGCCCAGCGTCAGAATGACCATGGCGCCAGCCGCCAGCACAGCGCGAGCCCAAACAGCCACAGATCGGCCGCGCCGCAGCATCGCCTTCAATCCGCCGCCGCCGGTCTCAACCGCCCACCGCCGTCACCGCCGGGCGCGCACACGCTGCCGCTGCCCGCCGCGGGCGCCTGGTCCAGCACCGCGAGCAGCCGGCAGAAGATCCGCACCGGTACGTCCGAGGTGTCCGATCCATTCAGCAGAATCGCGACAGTCTCGTTTCGTTCGATCTGATGAAACACCGCGGCTTCGAAGCCCAGGCCTTCGCCAGTATGGCCCCACCACCCGGCGACTTGGCCCATTCCCAATCCATAGGCATCATAGATCGGGCTACCCGGATCGGCAGCGGTCGCGTGCGCCTCGAAGCGCTGTTTCTGCAGTTCCGGCGGCAACAGCGACCCCTCGGCCAGCGCCGGACCCCAGACGCTCAGATCTCGCAGCGTGGAAACCATCGCCCCGGCAAAACCCAGGCCAGAAAAGCTGATCACGGCCTGCTCAGGGGCTCCGGCATCCGTTTCGCCCTGGTAACCCAATGCGAACGGTCGCGGCAACCGTGTGGCACGCAGGTATTTCGTGCCAGGCAGCACCAGCGGAAGCAGGATTTTGCGCCGCAGCGCCTCGTCGAATGTCGCACCAGTCAGCGCCTCGATCAGCTTGCCGAGAACCAAGGTGTTGGTGTTGCAATACTGATAGCGTGTGCCGGGCTCGAAATTGGTCAACTGGTGCGACGCATCGTCGAAGGCAAATGCCAACAGCTCATCGGTCGTCCATTCGCGCGTCGGATCCGCCCCAAGCGCCGCACGAAAACGCGGGTCTGCAACGTAGTCATACAATCCGCTCGTCATGTCCGCGAGTTCACGCAGGGTAATCTTAGCCCCGTTGGGCACGCCGGAAAGGTATTTTCCTATCGGATCATCCAGGCCGATCGACCCGTTGCCCTCCGCGATCAGTTGCAACAAGACGGTCACTACAAACGACTTGGTGACGCTGCGGATCGCGAAATGGTCGCGTAGCCCCACCGGCCGGGACGCCGCGGCGTCCGCCACTCCCAGCGCCTTTGTCCAATCGCCGTTCTCGGTCCAGATGCCGACCGCGGCGCCAGGCACGTGGAACTCCTGCAGAGCCTCGGTCACAGCATTTTCCAGTTGCGGCGCGCGCGCCGACAAATCGCTGGCGGACAGGACGGCCGGAAAGGCCACCACCAACAAGGCGGCCAATCCGTTGATCGTCAGTCGCATTTTTACTTGCCTTCCCGAAAAGCTCAGTGGACTTTATTCCCCGTAATTTGGCAACTCACCGCGCCGCCATTGCAAAAATACCTGTCGGCCAGCATGATCCTCTTCACGACCACGGGATCGACCAACTATTCATGGCCATTCGCGCTGTCTGCTTCGACGTTGGGGAGACCCTGATCGACGAAACCCGCCACTGGACCGAGTGGGCGAAGTTCCTGGGCGTGCCGGCGCTGACCCTGTTCACCGCGATCGGCGTCATCATGGAACGTGGCCAATCGCTGCGCCGGGTGTTCGAGATCTTCAAGCCCGGCATGGACCCATCGCAGGCCCGCAAGCTTCGCGCCGCGGACGGCTGGATCTACGATTTCACCGCCCAGGACCTCTATCCGGACGCGATCCCCTGCCTGACCCGATTGCAAGCGTGTGGCTACAAGGTGCTGATCGCGGGCAACCAGCCGTCCGCGGCGGCGGCGGCCCTGGCGCGGCTGGACTTGCCGGCCGATGTGATCGCCACCTCGGACGGCTGGGGCGTCTCCAAGCCGGACCCGCGGTTCTTTGCCAAAGTGATCGAGGCCGCCGGCGAACCCGCCGAACGCGTCGCCTATGTCGGGGATCGGCTGGACAATGACGTGTTGCCCAGCCTGGCGGCAGGCATGGTCGCGGTGTTCCTGCGGCGCGGTCCCTGGGGTTGGCTGCACGCCGAACGTCCCGAGATTGACCGAGCGGATATTCGCATCGACAGCCTGCTCGACCTGCCGGACCGGCTCGGGGCGCTATGAGCTTCGATCCCGCCGCTGAAGGCTGGCGCGCACTGCCGGGCGCCGCGATGCCCGGCGGCCTGGGCGTGCCATGGGCCAAACGATCGGAGGGAAACTGGCTCTACGGTCTGCTGACGGACCCGGAACATGCCAATCCGGCCGGCGTCGTACACGGTGGCGTGCTGATGGCATTCGCCGATCATGGGCTCAGTTTCATTGCCTGGGAGGCAGCGGAGCGGGCGCCCTGCACGACGATCCAACTCAACACGCATTTCCTGGACGCCATCCGGCCGGGCGAATTCATCGAGTTGCACGGCGAGGCAACGCGTCGGACCCGCGGGCTGGTGTTCGTGCGGGGCATCCTGGTCGCGCGGCATGACGACAAATTACGTGATGTGGGGGCGGTTGACGGTATCTGGCGGGTGCTTCGGCCGGGGTGACGCTTCGCATCGGTCGACGTGGGCCTTCGGTCAATCAGGAAGGATGAGTCATGGACATCGATCCGGATTCGCCAAGGAGACGGGGAAAACTGACATTGGCGATCGATATCGGCGGGTCGCGACTGAAAGCCGGCGTGCTCGATCAGAACGGGACGATGGCTGCGGGTCCCAACCGGGTCGACACGCCAGCCCAGCCGACGCCGGCGGCGGTGGTTGACGCGCTGATTGGGCTGACCGGTGCGATGGGCGCTTTCGATCGCATTTCGGTCGGGTTTCCGGGGGTGGTGCGGGGCGGAGAAGTGCTGACGGCGCCCAACCTTGGCACACCCGCATGGCAGCACTTCCAATTGACCGCGACGCTGACCGACCGACTGGGCAAACCGGCTCGGATGCTGAATGACGCCGAGGTGCAGGGGCTGGGCGTGATCCGCGGCAAGGGCCTGGAATGCGTGCTGACCCTGGGCACCGGGATGGGCTTCGCGCTGTTCCAGGACGCCCGCCCTGCCCCGCACCTGGAACTGAGCCAGCATCCGATCCACAAGGGCAAGACCTACGACCAGTTCATCGGTTCGGTGGCGTTCAAGCAGGTGGGGCCCAAACGCTGGAACCGTCGGCTACAGCGGGTGCTGGGGTGCATTACCACACTGGTCGGCTTCGACACGCTGGCGATCGGCGGCGGCAACGCGAAGCACCTGACCCTGGAGTTGGCGCCCAATATCCGTCTGGTATCGAATGAGGCGGGAATTACCGGCGGCGTGCGGCTTTGGGATAAAGCCTTGGATGCGGTTTTCCAGGCTGCGGAATAGGTCAGTGGGCAGTTTCACCAATTCGTGCGGTGCCGCGCGCCGCCAGCGCTGCTGGCAGTTGCGTGATGGCGTGGTCGATCAGGCCGGAATCCGCCTCGCCGGTCAGACCCTCGGTGAGCACCTGACGCGCCGCCGTGGTGGCAATCTCGACCGCCGTCAGCCGGACGTCATCGACGGCTGCCTTTTCAGCGGCGGCGATCCGGTCGATCGCCATCTGCTCGCGGCGTTTGGCCGACGCCTCGGCCTCGGTGGCGGCGGCGGCGGTCACCCTGCCGGCTTCGGCATGGGCCCCTTCGATCATCGCCTTGGCATCGGCCAATGCGCTGGCACGTTGCTTCTCGGCATCGCGCAACATGGACTCGGCTTCGCGCCGAAGCCTGGTGGCTTCCTCGATCTCGGCCTTAACCGCCGTAGCCCGAGCGTCCAACAGGCCGGCCAGAACCCCCCAAAGCCGTTTACCGAACAGAACAAAGAACAGGATGAAGGCAAGAACCACCCAGTTCCTTGGTTCGGCGAAGAAGCCCGGCTCGTTTGTCATGATCCTCCGCTCCCGCTGGACGAATTTCAGCCTGACCAAGCTTGCTGAAATTGGTCCAGCCATCTGTTGGTTGCGCGATTAGGCGCGCAGGAGACGTTTCACCCAGCGCGATCTAGTCGATACCGCGGGCGGTCAGGACCGACCCGATGGCGTTATCCAGTCGAGCAGTGTCGGGCGCCGATCCCGTCAGCCGGGTGACCACCGTGGCGGCGGTCTCCGTTGCCACCTGTCGCAGCGCGCGCATCGCCGAAGCACGCGCCGCGGCGATCTGGGTCTCCGACTCCTTCAGCCGGTCTTCCAGTCGGGCATTCAACGTCTCGGACTGCACCGCGGCGGCTTTCTGGGCGTCTTCCAGAGCCGCGTTGATTGCTGCCTGAGCTTCGGCGCGTGCTTTCGCGGTTGCCTCATCGGCTTCCGTCATACCTGCGTCTGCGCCGGCCTTGGCGGCGCGCGCCTCGTCCAGATCCTTGGCGATTTTCGTCGCCCGCTCCTCCAACACCGTCGCCACCCAGGGCAGGCCGGTGCGGGACAGCAGGTAATACAGCAACGCGAAGATGATTGCGCCCCAGACCACCTGACTGAGCGTCAGCTTGGTGGAGAAGTCGAGCTGAGGCATGCCCTCTGCCCACGCGCCGGTGGGCAGCATCAACAAGCCGGCTGCGGCAATCAGAACGCTTCCGCGATACCGCTGCACAGCCTTCATCGGCCGCATGCGCATGCGTCCGTCTGCCTCAGACGAAGAGGATGATGAAGGCGATGACCAAGGCGTACAACGCCACGGCCTCGGTCAGTGCGAAGCCCAGGATGGCGAGGCCGAACACCCGATCGCGCGAGGCGGGATTGCGGGCGACACTGGTCACCAGCGAGCCAAAGATCGTGCCGATGCCGATGCCCACCCCCGAGAGTGCGATCACGGCAAGTCCGGCACCAATCATCTTGGCGGAAGCGACATCCATAGTCTGAATTCCTTTCAATTATCCGGTCGCGCGGGCGGAGAGCTCCGTCCGGTTGTTCAGGGTTGCTAGAGGGGTTTCAGTGCAGGTGAACCGCGTCGTGCAGGTAGATGCAGGTCAGGATCGCAAACACATACGCCTGCAACGTCGCCACCAATATCTCGAACCCGATCAGGATGGTGTTGAGCCCGAAGGCCAGAAGCGCCGGCAAGTAGCCCAACCAGCCAAGCCCACCCAACATGACGATGAAAGCACCGAATACTTCCAGCATCACATGGCCGGCCATCATGTTGGCGAACAGGCGAACCGACAACGAGATGATGCGCGAGAAGTAAGAGATCACCTCGATCACCACCAGCAGCGGCGCCAGTGCCACAGGGATTCCCTGCGGCAGGAAATAGCTGAAGAAGTGCAGCCCGTGCTCCCTGAGCGCAACCACTGTGACCAGGATGAACACCAGGAGCGTCAGTCCCAGCGTCACCATGATGTGGCTGGTAAAGGTAAAGAAGTATGGGAAGACGCCGAGCAGGTTGCCGAACAGGATGAAAAAGAACAGGGTGAACACCAGCGGGAAGAACCGACGGCCCTCCGGACCGATGGTCTCGGTGCACATCGACATGATGCTTTCGTAGCCCAGTTCCGCGGCCGCCTGCATCCGGCCCGGCACCATCGCCCTGGGCTTCATGCCAATCCACAACAGCCCCAGGATCAGCACTCCGGCTACCACCATCATCAGGTTCGACTGGGTGAAGTTCACCGAGGCACCGATCGGGCCCAGAGACGGATGAAGCTGGAACTGCCCCAGCGCGTCGATTTTGCTTGAACCCTCGGCCGCCACGCGGTTCTGCTCCTACTTTCGACCCGATCCAGAGTCCTTCGGCACGAAGACGCGCCAAAGGTTGATAATACCCGCCGCACCGCCCAGGGGAACGAACACCACCGTCAGGATCGGCGTGGTGTGGAACAGCCGATCCAGCCCGTACCCGATGGCGACTGCCACCACAAGGGCCGAAACCAGCTCGATCCCCACCCGCATGCCGATCGACCACGGTGAACCGCCGAGCCCGCCCTGGACCGCCGGGTCTGGCTTCGGCGGGGCGTCGAGGCCCTGCTTGCTTCGGGCGGCTTGCAGACGCGTCTCGAAAGAGTTGTCCGGGCCGCCGGTTTCCTGACTCATGCTCGTCCCTGGCAACATTACGTGCCGGAAAGCGGGGGCTTGCTACCCACGGGGGGTGCGGGTGTCAAGAACGCCTGCCGATTTAGCCGTCAGAACAAAACCTCATGTCGCTGATGCGCCGTCGTCGGATGAAGTTGCGATGAACGTGCGACCTGACGTCCGTTTCGCCGTTTGGCTCCGATGTTCGCTGCCGTCGCCCCGTCTTCGCCAACCGCTTTCGCGGTCCTGATCTTCTGCTTCGTGCTGGTGCTGGCCTTCGAATTTTCGAACGGCTTCCACGATACCGCGAATGCCGTCGCCACAGTGATCTACACTCACAGCTTGAAGCCTGTGCCGGCGGTGCTGTTGTCCGGAAGCATGAATTTCCTGGGAGTTCTGCTGGGTGGTGTCGCCGTGGCGTTCACCCTGGTGGAGCTACTGCCGCCAGACGTGCTGACGCCGCCGAACGGCAATCCGGCGATCGCCATGCTGCTGGCGCTGTTCCTCGCCGCGCTGATCTGGAATGTCACCACCTGGTGGCTGGGTATTCCGTGCTCGAGTTCGCACGCCATCATCGGTTCCCTGCTGGGAGTGGCGATCGTCAACTCGGTCACCGCCTCTCGGGGCCTTGGTCACGGCGTGGACTGGTCACAGGTCTGGTCGGTCCTGCGGGCCTTGCTGGTGTCTCCGCTATTGGGCTTCTTCCTGGCCGGGGCGCTGTTTCGGGTGCTGCAGGCGGTGATCCGGGACGACACGCTGTTCGAACCAACCGAGGGCAAGCCGCCGCCGTGGTGGGTGCGTGGATTGCTGATCCTGACCTGCTCGGGCGTCAGCTTCGCGCACGGGTCGAACGATGGGCAGAAGAGCATCGGTCTGATCATGCTGACGATCATTGGCATCATGCCGGCGGCGTTTTCCTTGAATCCCAGGGTCGCTCCCGCCGATCTGCCCGCCATCGTCGGGGCGGCGGATCAGGCCGGTCCGCTGATCCGGAAGTACGGCGACGATGAACGGGCCATGGCGGCCTCCGATGCCGGGCGCATCAGCCAAACCCTGCGGGGGGTAAAGGCGATGTCCGAGGTGCCCGACGCCGACCGTTCCGGATTGCGGGACGCAGTGTATCATGTAAACGCGCAATTAAAGACCGCGTCGGAGAGCAAGGCTGCCAGTGCCGCGGACAAGAAGTTGGCGAAGCAACTGCACGACACGCTGCATGGAGCGGTCGAGTATGCGCCGATCTGGGTGCGGATGCTCAGCGCGGTCTGTCTCGGGGTCGGCACGATGGTCGGCTACAAGCGCATCGTGACCACCATCGGCGAGCGGATCGGCAAACGTCATCTCTCCCCGGCTCAGGGCGCCTCGGCCGAACTGGTCGGCGGCGTGCTGATCGGAACGGCGGGGTTTTCGGGGCTGCCGGTGAGCACGACGCACATCATCTCGTCGGGGGTGGCGGGGACGATGGCGGGGTCCGGCGCGGGCATCCAGAGCCAGGTGGTCTGGCAGATCATCATCGCCTGGGTCGCGACGTTGCCGGCAACGATCGTGCTGTCCGGAGCGCTGTTTTGGTTGTTCTCCGGCGGCTAGCCCAGCCGCACGAAAAGCCCGATTGCGAGCGTTCATCGCGCGGCCAAGCAAGGTAGCTCAAACTCACTCCTCGTTACTGGCCTCCGCGGCGACCACGTGCGGCGCTGACGCCGGGGGGGCGGGGCGATCGGGTAACGCGGGCGGCAATTTGGGTGCCGCGGGCTTTCGCGGCTGCGGAGGCGGCGGGACCCAGGGGCGATCGCCACGCTCCCACCGGTCGGTCAGGATACGGGCACCGTTTGGGTCCAGCCAGATCGCCGCGCTGCCGAAACGCCAGACGGTGAAGCGATCCACTAGCTTGGGCCAAGGTTTTGGACACAGACCTCGTGCCGGTTCAGCCGACACGATAACCGAGGCCTGGTCGCAGGATGCCGGATGCAGCGCACCATGCACCAGCAGTGCGCCGCGGCGGTCGGGATAGGGTCGCAGCAGGCAGGCGTCCGGCTCACAATGATCCGCCGCCGCGAGTGTATCCGTTATCGGCTGAAACGACCCGATCCCCCAATATTGCTCCCAGGCATCGCGGGTGAACTTGGATCCGCCCTGGGTCTGTTGCAGGAAGGCGCCTTGTGGCGTGCGTACCGCGATCAGGCGGGCGTCGCTGGAAACCAGTAGGTCGGGTGGCCGGTCCAGCAGCGGCGAGGCCAATCCCGCCGCCATCACCACGACCCCGGCCAAACGACGGCGGGTTTGCCACAGCCCCAGCCAGGCCAGCCCGATCGAGAACAGGCCCAGTCCCCAGGCCGGGATGTGGGGCACCTGAATGGTTGCCGCCGGCAGTGCCGCGGTCGCCCGAGCGACCCACAGCACGGCTTGGGCACCCCAGCCCATGGGCAGCAGGGCGATGGCTTCCAGATGCAGCGGCATCAGCAGCAGCGCGATCAGCCCGGCCGGCATCACCCACATCGCGGTCAGCGGCACGGCGATCATGTTCGCCAGCACGAAATACACCTGAACGTGGCCGAAATGATACGCGCCATAGGGCGCCGAGGCGGTGCCGGCCAGCGCGCTGGTCAGGGCCAGGGCGACCAGATGGGAACCGAGGCGCCGTCGCCAGCCATGCCCGTGCAGGCGCCGCAGCCAGGGGCGCAGCGCCTCGTAGCCGGCGATCAGCGCCAGGACGGCGGAAAAGCTCATTTGAAACGAAACATCCGGCACTTGCTGCGGTGAAATCAGCATCAGCACCGCCGCCGCCAAGCCCAGCCCGCGCAGCGAGAACGGGCGGCGGTTGGCCATCAGCGCGACGGTGAACAGGCAGGCCATGACGAAGCTGCGGATGATCGGCAGGTGCATGCCGGTCAGCACCATGTAGGCTCCGCCGGCGGCCAAGGCGCACAAGGCTGCCAGTTGCTTGGTCGGCCAGAACAGGCTCGCCCGCTCGCTCAGCGCCAGGCCGAGACGGGACAGCGCCAGGGCGAACCCCATGACGATGCCGATATGCAGTCCCGCGACGGCGAGCAGATGGGCCAGCCCGGAATCGCGGAACGCGGCGTGGTCGGCCTCGGGGATGGCCATCGAGGCGCCGGTCAGCAAGGTGACCGAGACCGCCCCGGGGGCGCCGGGAATGACCGCGACCACGCGCGCGCGGATGATCTCGCGCAGGCGCTGGACGTAGCGCATCGGTCCGGAGGGAACCGCTTGCGCGGTGCGCTCCGCCTTGCCCAGCGCGTAACCCGAGCCGCCCAATCCGGCGTAGAACGCGTCGCGCTGCAGGTCCCAGCCGCCCGGATAGGACGGCGGCGAGGGCGGTCGGACCAGCGCGCGGATGCGCAAGGTGTCCCCGGTGGCGAGGTCGCCGTCGTCTTTCTTTTGCAGCCGCAACCGCACCGATCGCCGCAACGGTTCGGCGGCGCCGTCCAGCCAGGCCGGCTGGATGGTGATCCGGCGCCCCAGCGGCAGCGCCTCCACGGCCTGGATCGTGCCGGTGACGATGGTTGCATGGGTCGGCAGGTCGGCCTCGATCGGCGGCGCGCGGGCGGTGGCGACCTGGCCGGCGGTGAAGCCGATCGCGACCGCGGCGATCGGCCCGAAGGCCCAGCGCAAACCCGGCAGCGAGACCGCGACAGCCAGCGCCGGCGCGGCAAACGCCGCACCCAGCCAAGGCGCCGGCTCGAACCGCAGGGCGTAATAGGCCAGCACGCCGACGCCCATGAACACCGGCAGCCATACCGCCAGGCGCTCCCGCTCGGCGTCGAGCCAGGAGTCCAGCGCGGCTTTGGCGGCGGCGATCGGAGTCATGCGAGGCAGCCTACAAGGGCAACCGTCTACAAAGAGTGAACGGGTGTGCTGTCGTAGTCACAGCGCGGCTTGAACGTTGCGTTCGCCACGCTCATAGATCGTGCCGATGACCGTGCGCACTCGCTTCGCCCCCAGTCCGACCGGCCCGCTGCATATCGGCGGGGTGCGCACCGCGCTGTTCAACTACCTCTATAGCCGCCATCACGGCGGCGAATTCTTGCTGCGGATCGAGGACACCGACCGCGAGCGCAGCACCGAGGCGGCGACCCAGGGCATCATCGAGAGCCTCGACTGGCTGGACCTGGCGCGGGACGGACAGACCGTGTTCCAGTCCACCCGCACCGCCCGCCATGCCGAGGTGGCGCGCCAGCTTCTGGCCGCGGGCAACGCCTATTACTGCTACTGCACGCCGGAAGAACTGAACCGGGAGCGTGAACAGGCGCGCGCCGAGAAGCGGGTGTGGCGCTACGATGGACGTTGGCGCGACCGTGACCCCGCGGAGGCGCCGGCCGGTGTTGCTCCGGTGATCCGGCTGAAAAGCCAGCGCGACGGCGAGACCGTGCTGGACGACCTGGTGCAGGGTCCGGTTCGCGTCGCCAACGTCGAACTGGACGACATGATCATCCTGCGCAGCGACGGATCGCCGATGTACAACCACTCCGTGGTGGTGGACGACCACGACATGGCGATCACCCACGTGATCCGCGGCGACGACCACCTGACGAACACATTCCGCCAGATCCAGGTGTATCGGGCGATGGGCTGGGAGCTGCCCCGGTTCGCCCATATTCCGCTGATCCATGGCGCCGACGGGACCAAACTGTCGAAGCGGCATGGCGCGCAGTTCGCGCTGGAGTTTCGCGACCAGGGGTTCCTGCCGGAGGCACTGTGCAACTATCTGCTACGGCTGGGCTGGTCGCATGGCGACCTGGAGGTGCTGAGCCGCGACGAGGCCATCCGACTGTTCGACATCGTCGATGTCAACCGCGGTCCGTCGCGCATGGACTACGCCAAGCTGACCAACCTGAACGGCATCTACATCCGCCAGGCCGACGACGACCGGTTGACCGAAGATGTGCTGCGGCGGCTGGGCCGGCGTCCCGATGTTGCCCTGGTCAGCGACGCGGCGGCGCGGATCCGGGCGCTGATGCCGGCGCTGAAGGAACGCGCGAAGACGCTGGTGGAGCTTGCGGATGCCGCGGCATTCCTGGCCCGCGCCGTGCCACTGCCGATGCAGCCGAAGGCGGTTGCCGTGCTGAACGCCGAGGCACGGCGGATGCTGGGTGCGCTGGGTGCTGCGCTGGGGCAGACGGATTTCTCGGCTGGCGCGCTGGATGTGGCGTTGCGCGGGTTCGCCGAACGCAGCGGGCTGAAGCTTGGCGAGGTGGCACAGCCGCTGCGCGCGGCGCTGACCGGAAGCACAGTCAGCCCTGGCATCGACGCGACGCTGGCCGCGCTGGGTCGGGCGGAATCGCTGGCCAGGATTGATGCGGTGTCGCGCTAGGGTACTGCCGGGTCGCGCGGCGTTAATGGTTTAGCAGGACATTTGCGATACGGGCAGACTGTTCAGAAGGAGCAGCACATGCCCAGGCACGATCAAAACGCCATCCGCGCGATGCAGCCGGCGCTCGCCGCGACCGGTTGCCTGCTGGCGGTCGCGGTGGCGGTAAACGCGGTGGTGGCGCTTGCGTGCGCGGCGCCGCGGGTCGGTGACATCGTGGCGTTCGTGCCGTCGGCGACGATGGCGTCGGGCGACGGCACCCGCCTCGTTGCACACCGGTCGGGCCGTGCCGACTGTATTCTGGACCTCGGCGTGCTGCGCCGTTCCGGCGGCAGCCTGGTAGTCGACACGCAGCTTTTTGGCGATGCCGGTGATTTTCGGGTGCACTGGGCCGGGCCACGTACAAGCGATGACCCGCGCAACTGCGGCGGTGACGTGGACCTGATCGTCGGCCAGCGGGAGCTGAATATCCTGGCGCTTGCCGCCGGTGGCTGGGGCGTCGGCGAGGCGCAGATGCCGACGATCGCCGGCCCACTGAGCGCGATCGGCAGTTAGTCTGCGTGCTTGATCGCGGCTTGGACCGGCGGCATGGCACGAAATCAAGCACACCTCATGGTCTCGCGGCCCGATTCTTGAACTCCGTGATGATCGAGCACCCGGTCTGAGGGCTTGGCCGACGTCTCGCCGCTATGGCACGCGCGTTGCTTGCATCCCATCGGCCATGCAGACAGCGAGGATGCTCCATGTTCAGACGATCCGTCCTGACCGGCGCCGGCGCCGCGACCCTTTTTGGTCTGGCCGGTTCGCGAGCGGCGCGCGCCGATACGCTGGACGAGGTCAAGCAGCGCGGAACCCTGACCATCGGCACCGAAGCCGCCTACGTCCCCTACGAGTTCTTCAAGGACGGCAAGATCGTCGGCTACGACCCCGCCATCGCTGACCTGATGGCGTCGAAGATCGGCGCCAAGGCGCAGTTCATCGACACCGCCTGGAGCGGCATCATCCCCGCGCTGTATGCAAAGAAATTCGACTGCATCATCTCCGCCATGACGATCACCAAGGAGCGTGCAGAGAAGGTATTGTTCTCGATGCCTTACGCGGACGCCAGCAACATGATCCTGTTGCGCGCCAACGAGGACCGCATCAAGACCGCCGATGACCTGTCCGGCAAGATCATCGGCGTGCAGCTTGGCAGCGCGGCGGCGGGCATCATCAAGGTATTCGAAACCAAGCTGAAGGCGACGGGGAAGCCCGGGTATGCCGATGTGAAGCAATACGAGCACTATCCCGAGGCCTATCAGGATTTATTGAACAAGCGGACCGATGCGGTGGTGAATTCACGCTCCACGATGATGGTGGTGATGCGTGACGCCCCGAACAAGTTCAAGATGATCTCCGGCATTTCCGATATCACCGCGTATTTCGGCATGGCGTTCCGCAAGGACGACACCGCATTGCGTGATTTCGTCAACATTCAACTGGCGGCGATGAAGCAGGACGGGACGCTCGGCAAACTGCAGGAAAAATGGTTCGGCGGCACGATGCAGACGCCGAACACGGTACCCGAAGTCTTGCCCTGAGAGCGCGCCGCCATGGGCGCGTTCGATTGGGGTGCGATCTGGTACGCCGTCCCGTACATGCTGCGGGGCACCGTTGTCACCCTGGAGATTTCGGTCTGTGCGATGGTGCTGGCGTGCCTGGTCGGGCTGATCATGGGGCTGGTCAGCGCGTCGAACATGCGGCTGCCGAAGGCGCTGATCCGAGCGTACGTTTATTTCGTGCGGGGAACGCCTGCGCTGGTGCAGATCTTCCTGGTCTACTTCGCTCTGCCACGCATCGGTTTCGAGCTTTCGTCGTTCTGGAGCGGGGTTGTGGCGTTGGCGTTCAACTCGGCTGGCTTCATCGCCGAAATCATGCGGGCGGGGCTGCAGTCGATCGATTCCGGGCAGACCGAGGCGGCGCTGTCGATCGGCATGACCGACCGGCAATCGATCCTGTTCATCCTGTTGCCGCAGTCACTGCGCCGGGTCACGCCACCGCTGACCAACGAACTGATCACGCTGGTCAAAAGCTCGTCGCTGCTGTCGGTAATCTCGGTCACCGAACTGACCCGTTCGGCGCAGTTGATCATCGCCGAACGGTTCGTGCCGTTCGAGTTATACGCCGCGCTGGCGGTGTACTACCTGGCGATCATTTCGGTGTTGTCGTGGGGCTCCGAATACGTCGAGAGACGACTGGCTTGACCGCGCTGCTGCAGATCCACGGGCTGTCGAAGCTGTTCGGCGATATCCCGGTGGTCGATCGGGTCGATCTGCGGATGGCGCAGGGCGAGATCGTGATGGTGGTCGGCCCGAGCGGGGCGGGAAAATCGACGCTGTTACGGTGCATCAACAGGATCGAAGTCCCGACCGAGGGTCGGGTGCTGCTGGATGGCATCGACATGGCGGCGGAGATGCGCGGCGGCAAAGCGGTGCCAGACCCGCCCGCGATCACCGCGCGCAAGCGTCAGCGCATCGGCATGGTGTTTCAACGGTTCAATCTGTTCGCGCATCTGACCGCGCTCGACAACGTTGCCATCGGACCGCGCCGTGTGCAGGGCATGACGGCGGCCGATGCGCGCGGCCTGGCGGCGCAGCAGCTTGTCCGTGTCCGGCTATCCGATCACATGCTGAAACGACCGGCCCAGTTGTCGGGCGGCCAGCAACAGCGGGTGGCGATCGCCAGGGCGATGGCGATGCGCCCGGTGCTGATGCTGTTCGACGAGCCGACCTCGGCACTGGACCCCGAGTTGGTGGGCGAGGTGCTGGAGGTAATCCGATCGCTGGCAGAGCAGGGCATGACTATGCTGGTTGTAACACATGAAATGCAGTTCGCGCGCGAGGTCGGCACGCGCGTGCTGTTCATGGATGGCGGGCGGGTGCTGGAAGACGCCTCGCCGCATCTGTTCTTCAGCGATCCGCAACACCAGCGGGCGCGCGAGTTCCTGCGCCGGATCCACGTCATGACGGCGGCCTGAGGCAGAAAGGAGAGCGGCTATGCAACGACGGGGTTTCCTTGCCGGAGCGGCGACCGCCGCGGCGATGACTGAGCACGACGCTTGGGGGCAGACCAAAGCGGCGCGCGTGTTGCGATATGTGCCGCAGGCCGATCTGACGGTAATCGACCCGGTGCTGACCACCGCCTACATCACCCGCTACCACGCCACGATGGTGTGGGATCAGTTGTATGGCATCGACAGCAAGCTGCAGCCGCAGCCGCAGATGGTGGACGGCCATAGCCTTTCGGATGACGGCCGGACTTGGACGTTTACCTTGCGGGACGGGCTGCGTTTCCATGATGGCGAGCCGGTGCGCGGACGCGACTGCGTTGCCTCGATCAAGCGTTGGGCGGCGCGCGACCCGATGGGCCAGGCGCTGCTGGCGCGCGTCGCCGAAATGACCGCCCCGGACGATCGGCGGTTCACCATCCGGCTGACGCGACCGTTCAGCCTGGTGCTGGCCTGCCTGTCCAAGATCGGGCCACCGGCGTTGGTGGTGATGCCGGAGCGTTTGGCGGCCACCGACCCGTTCGTGTCGATAAAGGAAGTGATCGGCAGCGGCCCGTTCCGGTTCCTGGCCAATGAGCGCGTCGTCGGCAGCAAGGTGGTTTACGCGCGCAATCAGGATTACCAGCCGCGACAGGGCGGCAAGCCGGATTGGCTGGCTGGACCGAAGATCGTGAATTTCGACCGCGTCGAGTGGGTGGTGATGCCGGATCCGGCCACCGCCGCGGCGGCGCTGGAAAACGCCGAGGTGGACTGGTGGGAAAACCCGCCCAACGACCTGCTGCCGATGCTGGAACGAGACCACACCGTGCGGACCGAGGACAACGGCCCGCTCGGTACCATCGGAACAGCGGTGTTCAACCAGTTGCACCCGCCATTCGACAAGCCCGAGGTGCGGCGTATCGTGCTGGAGGCAATGTCACAAACCGACTTCATGACCGCCGCGGCCGGCACCAATCGCGAACTGTGGCGCGACGGCATCGGTATCTTCACACCCGACACGCCGATGGCGAACAGCGTGGGTCTGCAAGCCATCAACGGCCCCAAGCGGGACCACGAGACCCTGAAGAAGGCCCTGCCGGCTGCGGGATATCGCAATGAACGCATCGTCTTCATGGCGTCCAGCGACCAGGCCGTGCAGAACGCCGAGGATGCCGTGGCGCTGGATGCGCTGCAGAAGCTCGGCATCAATGTCGATTATCAGGTCATGGACTGGGGCACATTGGTGCAGCGGCGCGCCAGCAAGGAACCGCCGGACAAACGCGGCTGGAACATGTTCATTACCGGCTGGTCCGGGCTGGACATGACCACGCCGATCACCAACCAGACGCTGCGATCGAACGGCGCCAAAGCCTGGTTCGGCTGGCCCGATTTGCCGCCGGTGCAGTCCTTGATCGAGGCCTGGCTGGAGGCGCCCGATCTGCCCACGCAACAACACATCGCGGCGCAAATCCAAGACAAGGCGCTGGACCTGGTGCCGTATATTCCGACCGGACAATACTTTTCCCGGACCGCCTGCCGGCACGACATCACCGGCATCATCCCCGGGCAATTCGTGTTCTGGAACGTTCGCCGGACCTGATCACGACGCGCGTCCGAGGGAGGAACGTCCGTGCACCGTCAGACCGGACCGGCAAAGCCCGGCCCGTCGTTGACCCCAAGCCACGGAAGGGTTCGTTATGATTACGATCCGGATCGTGTCAAAGCATTGTTGCGAGACGCCAGGTATGGTCCGACCAAGCCCGCCACGGCAAAGATCATGATCTCGACCCCGGGTTCAGGGCAGATGGTCCCGATTCAGATCAATGAGTTCCTGCAGCAGAATTTTGCCGCCGCCGGCATCGAGGTGGATTTTGACGTAGTAGAATGGGGCATGATGATCCTCGCCCGGCGCAGCGCCCCAAGCCCTGCGACTTCGCACGGTGACGATGGCATCAACAACAGTCTTGGGTATACCGATCCTTCGGTGATGTACCGGCTGTTCGCCTCGGCGAGTTTTCCTCTCGCCAGCACCAACTGGGGTCATTTCAGCAATCCGCGTTTCGATGACCTGGCAACTCGCGCGCAGACCAGTTTCGATAAAGCCGAGCAGACGCGGTTGCTGGGGGAGGCGCACGCGGTGCTGGTGGATGATGCGGCATGGCTATACATTTGTCATGACCTCAACCCGCGCGAAATGAGCAAGCGGGTGCAGAACTTTCGGCCGGCGCAGAGCTGGTCGCAGGATTTCACCCAGATTACGATGCGCCCGTGATGCGGTCGGAAAGCGAGGCCGCCTTGCGCACGAAGTCCAGCGGGCCAGAGAAGTCAAACGCGTTATAGACCGCGGCGAGATGATTAAAATGCGGCGCCTGGGCGAACTGCACGAAGGTCAGGCGATGCCCGGCATAGTCGGAGTTCAGCAGATCGCGGGCGAACGCCAGAAGCTTGCGGCGATCCTCGGCCTGCCATTGGTCGTTCAGGCTGTAGAATTTCGCCAGCCAGTCCTTGGTGCCGTCGGCTTGGAAAGCGGCGGCGCTCGGCGTGACGCAGATCTGCCCGCCGCACAGTTCGCGGGCGATATGCATCATCTGCGGCAGGTTCGAGCAGGCGAAGACACGCCCGGCATACAGCATCGACTGGTGCGGCATCAGCAACCCGGCCGGGCTGCGCTGCGCTAGGGCAATTGCACTGGTCAGATGGGCGTTGATGCCTTCCCGGTAACAGACCAGGTCGGCGAGTTTCTCCCGCACCGCCTGCAGCTTGTCGAGGCCGGTCTGCCTGGCATTCCACATCGCCGCGCCGATCATCATGTCGGCCATGTATTGGATGCGCAGCACATAGGGGAACGCTGAATAGCGATGCAGCGTGGCGCGGACGTGCTGGGCGGCGCGGGTGTGGCGATAGAAGAACACATCCTCCCACGGGATCAGCACATCATCCAGCACCATCAGCACGTCGACTTCGTCGAACCGATGGGCCAACGGATAATCCGCCACGCTGCCCTTGCCCGCGAACCCCGTTCGGCAGATGTGCTTCACGCCGGGCGCACCCATCTTGACGATGCAACCCACCGCGTAGTCGGACAGCTTTTCGTTGCTCCAGGCACCGACCGTGGGTTTCAGGAAGGCCTGATCGGCATAGGCGGCGGCGGTTTCGTATTTGGCGCCGCGGATGATGATACCGGCATCGGTTTCGCGCACGACATGGACCATCATGTCGGGGTCCTGCTCTTGCGGCGGCAGCGACCGGTCGCCCTTCGGATCGGTATTGGCGGAGACGTGGAACACGTCGTGCTCGACCACGGCTTGGATATGACGGTCGATGTTCTCGGCGAAGCGCGGATCGATCTCGGCCAGCACGTCGCGGCCATCGAGCAGCGACCACATCTCGCCCACGGTCTCATCGCCGACCCGGGTGACGACGCCGCCGATGTCGTTGAATACCATATCCAGCGCGGTGGTCTTGTCGGTCCAGTGCGCGGTCTCACGCGGCGGCCGCTGAAACGTCGAGTGCCGGACGCCATCCTCCTGGTAGGTCAGGGCATCCTGATAGGCTGGCTCGCGGGCCATTTCATACATGCGAGCCTTGACGTCGATGATCGGCTTGAACGCCGGGTGGGTGGTGACGTCGGCGACGCGTTCGTTGTCGATCCAGACCTCGCGGCCGTCACGCAAGGCGTCGCGGTAGGCTTCGGCGGTTCTTATCATCGGCGGTGCTCCATGATCGGGACTTGTTAGAATTCCCGAAGCGTGTCGCGCAACATCGTCTTGGTGTAGGCCTTGCGAGCCAGGCCGCGTCGTTGCAAGGCGGGCACGAGGCCTTCGCAGACTTCGCTGACGAAACGCCTGCTGGTGCGCTGGAACGGCGTGCTGATCAGGAAGCCATCACCGCCGATCGCGTCCATCGCTTCGCCCATCCGCTCCGCCACGGTATCGGGCGAGCCGATCATCGGAATGCCGGCGTCGAACCGTTCCTGCGCGAGCTGGCGCAGGGTTTTGCCCGATCCCCATTGCGCGAACTTGTCGAGCGAACCTTGTTCCCCGTTCGTGGTCAGCCGGGGCAGCGGCTGGTCGAGGTCAAAGCCGGAAAAATCAATGTCGGTGACGGTGCCGACGGCGGCCAGCGCGGCCTCGACGAAGCCGGGCGAGTTGACCATTCGCTGGTGACGTGCTTCGGCCTCGGCGTCGGTCTCGCCCAGGATCGGATAGACCAGGAACAGCACCTTCACGTCGTCCGGGTTGCGGCCGGCAGCAACGGCGTGACGGCGGACGTCATCGCGGTAGGCCTTCATCCCTTCCACGCCATTGCCGACCGCGATGATCGAATCGGCGTGGCGCGCGGCGAAGGCGCGTCCGCGCGGAGATCCGCCGGCTTGCACGAAGACCGGCTGGCCCTGTGGCGAGCGCACCGTGTTCAACGGTCCGCGGCATTTGAAGAACTGGCCCTCGAAATGGATTGGCGCGACCTTGGTATGGTCCGCATAGGTCCCGGTGGCGACGTCCTTGACCACAGCGTCGGGTTGCCACGAGCCGAACAGCTTTTGGACCAGATCGACATATTCATCCGCCATCGCATAGCGCGTCTCGCGCGGCGGCAGTTTCTCCAGACCGAAATTCTGCGCCGCGATGTCTTCGCCGCTGGTAACGATGTTCCAGCCGAAACGACCGCCACAGATGTGGTCCAATGTCGAGGCCAGGCGTGCCAGCATGAACGGCGGGTAGGCCAAGGTCGACATGGTGGCGACGACGCCGAGCCGGGAGGTTGCGGCACCGATCATCGAGACCAGCGGCAGCGGATCGTGCTTGGGCACCTGCAGTGCGTATTTCAGCGTCGCGGCGGCCGATCCACCGTAGGCCTCGGACACCATGAGGGTGTCTTCCAGCATGATGTAGTCGAAGCAGGCGCGCTCCATCGCCTGCGCCATCTCGACGAAGAACTTGCCGTCCCAGTTGCCGGTGCCTTGCGATACCGGATTGATCCAGTCGCCCGGCGTGAAGTTGGTGAACCAGCCGAGATGTAGCGGTTTTTGCATCGGTTATTCCTCACGCGACCTACGCTCCGGCGGGCATGCAAATGCCGTACCCTTCGACCAGGTGGACGCGATGTCGCCGACCACGCAGACCCTTGCCCGGCGCGCATCGCCGCGCAGATAGGACAGCGGGATGTGTTCCATTTCAACCACCTTCAGGCTGTCGGTCGCCGCGCCAATCGCCGTCGCGCGGGTTTCCGCCTGCAGTCGAACGGTGGTAATAGCCTGATCGCGGGTGAGGTTGGAAAAGATCTGGGCGACTTCGACGCTGGCTTGGGCGACCGCGGCCCCACCGCGTTGGCGCAGCGTGCTGCTCGACATTACGGCAAGTTATCGGCGGATTGCGGTGACGGCTCCGATCCGGCCGAGCCTTCCACTATCCGTGATCGGTGGCGATCCAGGCTCGGATAATGCTCAGCGTGGTATCCGGGTGGCGGTCCACCAACTGGGTGACCTTGCGTATCGAGGACGCCCGCATCTGGCCGTGGATATTGCTCATTATCACGGTGTCATCCTCCTCGACGGCTTGCGCAGCCTGGGCAGCCAGCACAACCTGCGACCCGGCGTGACCGATGCCCAGCGCGGCCGCCGCGGGCGGCAGGATGATGCCGGCCGGAGCACCGGCCGCAAACTCCCCGGCGGACGGACCGGCAAGCGCCAGGCCGGTGGCCGGTTTGTTCAGCGCGGCGAAGATCGACCGCGCGGTCAGGATGATGATCCCGAAGCCGACGACCCCGAAGGCGATCATCTGCACGAAGGTGATCAGGTCGGCGTTGTTCTTGACAATCTTGGGCGGCGGCGTCGCCTCGGCCACGTCCTGCGTGGCGACGAACGGCATGCTGACAACGTCCAGACGGTCGCCGCGCTTCGCATCGAAGCCGATCGCGCTTTTCACCAGCTTGTCGATCTGATCCAGATCGGCCTGATCGCGCGGCTTACAGGTGTGCTTGCCGTCGGCGCCGACGCTGTCGATGCCATCCACCATCACCGCCAGGCTGATGCGCTCGACCTGAGGCTGATCGTGCACGATCGCCCGCACCGTCTTGCCGATCTCGTAGTTCGTGGTCTCTTCCTGGCGGCCTTCCTGGGTGCCGGTAACCGGGGCGCCGGCGTCCGCGTTCGGCAAATTGTTCTGCACTGACACCGGGCCGGTTTTGTCGGTGGTCTTGTTGTTCGATGTCACGTTCTGCGTGCTGCGGACCACCGATCCGTCGGGATCGTATTTCTCCTGTGTCTCGTTAACCTTGTCGAAGTTCATCTGGATGGTGGCTTCAGCGTGTACGTGGCCCGGCCCCAGAGTGCGCTCCAGCATCAACTCGACCGCCTGGGACACCCTGGCCTCGGTGCGCTGGCGGATCTGCTCCTCGCTGGCGGTCTTTGAGCGCTGATCATTGCCGTCGCCGGCCTGGACCAGCAAATGCAGGTTGGAATCCACCACCGTCACGTCCTGCGGGCGCAATCCAGGCACGCCGGCGGCGACCAGGTCGACCACCGACTGCACCGCTTCGTTCGACAACGACTGGCGTCCGGGAATGGTCAGCATGACGCTGGCCTGGGCATGCTGACGGTCATGCGCGAACGGTTCGCGTCGCGGCAGCACGATGTGCACGCGGGCGTGCAGGATGCCGTGCACCGACACGATGGTGCGCGCCAGTTCGCCTTCCAGCGCGCGGGTTAGCTTCACTTGCTGGTCGAAGTCGGTCACCGCGAGATCGTTGCCGCGATCGAAGATCTCGTATCCGGTGACGCCGGCCGCGGTATCGCCGCTGGCGGCCAGCAGGGTCCGAGCGGCGGCGAGATCACTGTCGGGCACGAAGATCTGGCCGCCGTCGAGCCGGAAGGGGATCTTGCGTGCGGTCAATTCGGCGCTGATCTGCTGCGCGGCTTGCGCATCGAGGTCAGACGCCAGCACCGTCATCCGGCCCCGGGTCGGCCCCTGCAGTTCCAACCAGACGAACGCACCCATGATTCCCAGGGTAACGCCGGCGAGCATGGCGACGCGCACCATGCCAAGCTTCCGGATGCTGTCGATCAGGCCCTTCATACCGGTGCTCGGATTTCCATCGCCAACCAAAGGGTTAGCGGAAAAAACTTACTGCATGGTTAACATCGGGGTTGCGTTCCACCCGGCGGTCGGGCTTGCTTGCGATCGGGGAGGAATGGGGCGTGGATGGACCGCGATTTGAGGCTGCCGACAGCGCGATGATCGCGGTCAGGCACCTGACCAAGCGGTTCGGCACCGCCGAGTCATCGGTTGTCGCGCTGAGCGACATCGGGTTTTCCATCAGCGAGGGCGAACTGGTCGTCGTCGTTGGGCCCTCGGGCTGCGGCAAATCGACCCTGCTCCGCATCCTGGCCGGACTGCTGCCGGGGTCGCAGGGCGAGGTACTGTTGCACGGCACTTCGGTCACCGGGCCGCGCCGCGATATCGGCGTGGTGTTCCAGGCGCCGGTGCTGTTCCCCTGGCGCAGCGTGCTGGGGAACGCGCTGCTGCCGGTGGATGTGCAGCGGCTGGGTCGCGACAGGTTGCGCGGCCGGGCCATGGAACTGCTGAAATTGGTGGGATTGCAGGGGTTCGAGCACCGCTATCCGTGGGAACTGTCCGGCGGGATGCAGCAGCGTGTGGCCCTGGTGCGCGCGCTGATCCACGATCCGGCGCTATTGCTGATGGATGAACCGTTCGGCGCGCTGGACGCAATGACCCGCGAACAGATGAACCAGGAACTGCAGCGGATCTGGATGGAGCGACGCAAGACAGTGCTGTTCATTACCCACTCGATCGGCGAAGCGGTGTACCTGGCCGACCGGGTGCTGGTGATGACGCCGAGGCCCGGGCGGATCGCCGATGAATTGAAGATCGACCTGCCGCGACCACGCGGGCTGGACGTGATGACGACGCCTGGGTTCGGCGCTTACGTGAAGCGCATCCGCAATGGACTGCACGCTTCAGGAGGTATCGAGTGAACACCGCTGGCAATTTCCTGTTGCGGCTGTTGTTCATCGCCGGACTGCTGGCGCTGTGGGAGGCAGCAGTGCGGCTGCTGGCGATTCCGGCTTTCCTGCTGCCGGCGCCCTCGGCCGTCGGCATGGCGCTGTACCGCGGCACTGTCTCCGGGCTGTATCAGGAACATATCGGGGTGACGCTGACCGAGACCGCGCTGGGCTTCATCGTTGGGTCGGTGGGCGGTCTGCTGCTGGGCACCTGCGTGGCGTTGTCGCGCCGATTCGACTACTTCGTCTATCCGATCATCGTGATGTTCCAGGCGATGCCAAAGGTCGCCTTGGCGCCACTGATCATCATCTGGTTCGGGCTCGGCATCACCTCCAAGGTGGTCAACGCGGCCCTGGTCTGCTTCTTCCCGCTGATGATCAACACCATTGTCGGGTTGCGTTCGGCCGACGAGGACCGCATCAGCCTGATGCGTTCGCTGGCCGCCTCGCCGTTGCAGATCTTTGCCATGCTGCGAGTGCCGAACGCGCTGCCCTACATCTTCGCAGGCCTTGAGATCGCCATGATCTTCGCCCTGATCGGTGCCATTGTCGGCGAGTTCGTCGGGGCGCAGGCCGGTCTGGGGATGCTGATCCAGAGCATGAACTTTACCCTGGACGTGGCCGGTCAGTTCTCCATCCTGCTGATCCTGTCGGTGATCGGGCTGCTGCTGAACATGTCGGTGGCACTGGTCCGCAAGCGGGTGCTGTTCTAGGACCCGGCCAGCAGGCAGGCGGGAATCAAGCCCGACAAGGTATAAGAAACGGGGAAGGTGATGTGGAAAACCGCGATTTGCGGAGTGGCACTGGCAACAGCCACGGCGACCGCGTTGGCCGATCCGATTCCGGCCGTGCAGTCGTCGAGCAATATGCAGATCATCGGGCACAGTGACCTGAACGGTGCCGGCCATGGCGGCGAGGGCATGGCGCTGCGGCAATATCCCGACGGGCGGCGGGTGCTTTTCCTGGCGCATGAATCGGCACCGATGTGCGTCAGCGTGATCGACGTGACCAAGCCCCAAAACCCGCAAGTGATCGCGCAAATCCCGGTTCCCGCGCCGCAACTCCGCTGCAACAGCCTGGGCCTGTCGGGCACCACCATGACGGTGGCGCACCAGACCGACAAGCCCGGCCAGCCGGGCGCCGGCATGGAGGTGTGGGATGGCGCCGACCCGGCGCATCCGGCCAAGATCGGGTTCCTGGATACCTCGGGTCCGCATTCGCGCGGCGTGCACTATCTGTGGTTCGCCGACGGCCACTACGCCTATCTTTCCACCGGTGCCAAGGACTTCGTGCCGAAGGATCAGCTTGACGACCAGATGTTCATGATCGTCGACATGAACGACCCCAGCCACCCGAAGGAGGCCGGACGCTGGTGGCTGCCCGGGACAAGGGTGGGCGATACGGCGCCCTCGCCGCCGCGTGTGTCGATCAATTCCGGCATCCGGATGCACACACCCGTCGTTTCACCCGACCGGCCGGATCGCGCCTATGTCGGCTGGATCGACGGCGGCTGGGTGATCCTGGACATCTCGGACAAGGCGCATCCGAAATTGGTGGCGCACCGGTCGTGGCAGTCGCAGGATGTCGGCTTCGCTCACACCGTGCTGCCAATCGTCTCGCGCGGCCTGGCGATCCAGACCGAGGAGGCTGTCGAGACCAACTGCAAGGATTGGCCGAAGCGCGACTGGCTCTGGGACATTTCAAAAGAGCAGGCGCCGTTGGTGCTTTCCGCATTGCCCCCGCCGGCGGATTTTGATGCGTTGTGCAAACAGGGCGGTCGTTTCGGATCACATAATATCGCGCAAAATCGTCCCGACCCGACGGCACGCAAACTGACCAAGACTGTCGTCGGCAGCTTCTTCAACGGCGGCGTCCGAGCATACTCGATCGCCGATGAGCACGCCCCGAAGGAGATCGGCTTCGTGGTCGATGCGCCGCCGCAAGGGAATGCCTCGCATAGCATCCAGATCAATGACGTCTATGTTGACGAGAACGGATTGATCTACGCCGACGACCGTTTCAGCGGCGGTCTGGATATCATCCGCTACACCGGGTCCGTCCCTTTGGAGTGAAGTCATGCGCGTTGTTTTCATCGCGGTGCTGTCGTTGATCCTGGCTTCGGCGGCGCGGGCCGAAACCACCATCCGGGTCGGCTGGTGCGCCAACACCATCAGCGCCGCCGCGTCACCCTATGCTGTCGCGCAGAAGATGGGCTGGTACGGTGAGCGTGGCGCCAAGGTCGTGGTCACCCCGCTGCCGGGATCCACCGACTGCGTAAAAGAGGTCGCGACCGGGGACCTGCCGTTCAGCGTGCCGTCGATCGAGCCGGTGCTGATCATTCATCCGCAAGGCGTCAAGGCGAAGATTTTCTATACCGCCTATCAGAGTTTTGGTTACGGCATCGCCGTGCCGGCGGACAGCCCGATCAAGGATTTCGCCGATCTGAAGGGCAAGACTATCGGCGTCACCTCGATGGCATCGGCCGGTGTGGTGGTTGCGCGGGCGCAGCTCTCGGTCGCCGGCATCAACCCAACGACGCAGGCCCGCATCGTGGTCGCCGGCGAGGGAGCGCAGACAGCGTCCCTGCTGCGCGCCAAGCAGTTGGACGCGTTGTCGCAGTTCGACACCCAGTATGCGCTGGTGGAGATCGCCGGACAGAAACTGCGGCAACTGCCGCTAGGGCCGATGTCGGCCTATCCCGGCAACGGTTTCTTCGCGCTGGAGAAGACGCTGAAGGACCGGCGCGAGGATGCGATCACGGTCGCTCGGGGCTTCGCGATGGGCGAGATCTTCGCCATGGCGAACCCCGAGGCCGCGATCCGCATCTTGTATGAGGTCTATCCACAGACCAAGCCGATCGGCAAGGACGAGGACACCGCCGTTCGTGACGACGTCAAGGTGCTGCGGGCGCGCATTGCGCATTGGAGCCTGGCATCGGGCGGGGTAACGAAGTGGGGCGAGAGCAACATGGCGAACTTCAACAACTACATCGATTTCCTGGTGAAATGGAAGCTCGCCCCGGTCAAGGTTCCGGCCGATGAGGTGGTGACCAACGAACTGATCGATGCGATCAACGCCAGCTTCGATCAGGCGAAAATCGAGGCTCAGGCGAGGGCGTGGAAGCCGTGAACTCGCCCCTCGGCTGAGCGGCTAATCCCAGTCGAGCGATTGGCGGCGAACCTCGACCACACCGTCCGCGCGGAGCCGGACCAGGTTGACCGTCTTGGCCAGATCCGGCGATCCCGAGTAGTACGCCGGCACAGTGGTTCCGGTGCCGACGGCCGCGGCTCGGTTCCAGTGTCCCAGGGCCAGATAGTCGGCGCGCGTCGCCTCGATCTCGGCGTTGCTGATCAGCCAGGACGGCCGCAGTGGGGGAACACCGTCGTCCTCGTAATGTCCGTGCGCCAGGGTCACGTGCCAGCGCGCGCTGCGCGGCAGCGGATCGCGCAGCGGCACCATGTTGCTGTAATCGACGTGCGGATGTCCCCAGATTTCCAGATCGTGGGCGCGAAACCGCACCGTCAGGTCATCCGTCACGCCGATGATATGGACATGGGCAAGCTGGTTCAGGCCGCCACGTCGCCACACCGAGTCCGGTGTCAGCGGATCATGGTTTCCCGGCAACACGATCACCGGCCTGGCGACGTCGTTCAGCAGCGCGACGCATTGCTCGATGATGGCGGCGGACTGGCGGTTGCTGTCGAAGATATCGCCCACCAGGAGGACGTAATCGGCGTGGTGCGCCTTGGCGGCGTTCAGCACCAGGCGCAGACCGGTCGTGCCATCCTGTCCATAGGGACCCTGGTGCGGATCGTCGTCGACATGAAGATCGGAACTGTGCAGCAAAACGATGTCAGTCGAGCAGGACGCCACGGTCAGGACCCAGCCGGTTACCAGCTGCCATCAGACCGGCCCGTGCCACGCCCGTCAACCGTTATTGGCCCAAACCGGCGGCACGCGCTATCGTGGACCCCAAGCATAAGCGAGAGGAACCAACGCCATGATCGACCTGCACTACTGGCCCACGCCGAACGGCAAGAAGGTCACCATCCTGCTGGAAGAGGCAGCGATTCCCTACAACATCGTCCCGGTCAACATCGGCCGCGGCGACCAGTTCACTCCCGACTTCCTGAAGATGAACCCGAATCATCGCATGCCGGTGATGGTGGACACCGCCCCGGCCGGCGGCGGCGAGCCGATCGCGATTTTCGAATCCGGCGCCATCATGCTGTACCTGGCCGAGAAGGTCGGACGCTTCTACCCGCAAGACCTGCGCGGCAAATACAAGGTGACCGAGTGGCTGATCTGGCAGATGGCCAACCAGGGCCCCAAGCTGGGCGAATGCGGACATTTCCGCAGACTTGGCGACAAACAGGGTGACCAGTCCTACGCCGTGCGCCGGTTCACCGATGAAGCCAACCGACTGTATGGGGTGCTGAACAACCGTCTATACGAATGCAAATACCTCGGCGGCGATGAATACAGCATCGCCGACATGATTTCCTACCCGTGGACGGTGAATTGGAAAATCCAAGGCCAGGACATCGAGGAATTCAAATACGTGAAGCGCTGGCGGGAAGAACTCGCGGCCCGTCCGGCGGTCCAGCGCGGCATGGCGGTTGGGGCTGACCTTTCCCAGGACACATCGAAACTGCCGCCCGAGGAACAGCAACGCCGCGCCAAAATCATGTACAACCAGCGCGCTCGGCCTGTCCCTGTTGCGTAACGATTGCACGGCCGCGACCACTCAAACGGGGACTTAACCATGGCGGAACTTGAATGCTTCTTCGACTGCTCCAGCCCCTGGACGTATTTTGCATTCGAATCATTGCTGCGGATGCAGCAGGAAATCGACGTGACGATCCAGTGGCGTCCGTTCCTGGTCGGCGGCGTGTTCAACGCGGTCAACCAGAGTGTCTATAACTCCCGCGACAAGCCGGTGGCGGCGAAAACCGCTTACAGCAAGAAGGACCAGCAGGATTGGGCCCGCTATCTCGGCCTGACGATCCATTATCGGCCGTCGGTGTTTCCGGTGAACAGCGTCAAGGCCATGCGCGCCTGCATCGTGCTGGAAGCTGAAGGCAAACTTGTCGCGTTCGCCCGCGAGGCGTTCAAGTCGTATTGGACCGACGACCAGGACATCTCCCAGACACCGGTCCTTAGCGAGATCTGCGGCCGACTGGCGATCGATCCGGGTAAGCTTCTCACCGCCATCGACCAGCAACCGGTCAAGGATACACTTCGCGCCAACACGCAGGAGGCGATCGATCGCGGCAGCTTCGGCTCGCCCACCATCTTCGTCGGCGGCGACGACATGTATTTTGGCAACGACCGCATGCCGCTGATCAAGGATGCGGTGCTGCGTCGCCGCCGATGATCAAGACCGCGACCGACGGCCGGCTGGTTGCGACGGTCACCGTCGACAACCAGGAGCAGCGCAACGCCCTAGGCAACAGCGGCAAGCGCGAACTGGCCGAGGCGATCGAACGGGTTTCCCGGATCGATGGCCTGCGCGTCGTGATCCTGACCGGCGCCGGCGGCAAATCCTTCATCGGCGGCGCCAACCTGAAGGAAATGTCGACGTTCGTGCGTCATGATGCGTCCGAGGGCCCCGCGCTCACCCATCGCGTCTGCGAGGCGATCCGCCGCACCCCAGTGCCGGTGATCGCTCGGATCAACGGCTGGTGCCTGGGTGCCGGGCTGGAGATCGCCGCCTCTTGCGATATGCGCGCTGCCGCCGACAGCGCGAGGTTTGGCATGCCCGAGGTGCTGTTCGGGCTGCCTTCCGGCATGGAGGCCTGCCTGCTGCCGCAACTGATCGGCTGGGGCAAGACGCGCGAGCTGGTCTTCACCGGCCGCCACATCGACTGCGACGAAGCCAGGGCGTGCCATCTGGTCGAGCGTGTTGCGGCGCCGGACAAGCTTGACGATGCGGTCGAGGACTGGGTCGCCGCCATCCTGAACGCCGGCCCCGATGCCATCCGGGCGCAGAAGGAACTCATCCGCGACTGGGAACGAATGTCGATCGCCGACGCCGTTCAGCAAGGCATCCGCGCGGTTGCCGCCGCCCACGGTTCGGCCGAGGCGAAAAGTTCGATGAATGCGTTTCTAATGCGAAAAAAGCCGGCCTGATCGGGCGGCCCGTGCAGATCACTACCGTTCCAGTGGCGTCGGGATCGTCGGGCGGCGTCCGCCGCCGGGTTGGAAGCGACTGAGAAATCCAGGAACGACCAGTTCCACCGGGGTCGGCGTGATGCCCAGATCGGCAAGTCCGAGCGCTCCGGGCGAGACGATGTTGTCGCTTGAAAGCATCAGCAATTGATCCGGCGTCAGCGGCTTGCCGGGCACGTGTTGCAGGATCGATGCCTGCAGCCGTGCGAGGCCCATCGGAATATCCACCAACCTCCGCTCGCGCCGGGTTGCCTTGAGGATATAGGCCAGGATTTCGCGGAACGTCCAAACCCGCGGGCCGCCGAGTTCGAAAACCTTGCCCTGGGCGGCGGATGAGGCCCGCGCTGCCATCACCGCATCGGCCACGTCGCAGACGTAGACCGGCTGCATTTTAGTGTCGCCCGAAATCACCGGCATGATCGGCGCAAGTCTGGCGATCTCGGCGAAGCGGTTGAAGAACTTGTCCTCGATGCCGAACACCAGCGACGGCCGCATGACCGTGGCTTGCGGGAACGCCGCCAGCACCGCCTGTTCGGCCCGCCCCTTGCTAGAGGCGTAGCGGCTGGCGCTGTTCGGATCCGCACCGATGGCGGAGATCTGGATCAGTTGGCTGACCCCGCTTGCGGCGGCCAGACGGGCGATGCGTTCCGACCCTTCGGTGTGGACCGCCTGGAACGAGGCAGCGCCGCTTTCGGTCAGCGCGCCGACCAGGTTGACCACGACCTCGGCGCCCTCGACCGCGCGATGCACCGTGGCCTCGTTGCCGATCGAGGCGAACAGCGGCACGATCTGCCCGACCGCGCCCATCGGCTTGAGGAACAGCGCGGCTTCCGGCTGCCGCGACGGCACGCGCACGATGAAGCCTTGCTGGGCCAGGCGTTTGACCACATAGCGGCCGATGAACCCCGAACCGCCGAAAATCGTCGCCACGCGCCGCGTCGCCATTGCACAGCCTCCTTTCCGCGCGGTCTGATACGACGCGGGTGGTGTCGGCCTCAATATGGGACCGGTCCGGGCCCGGTGCGGTAAATTCGTCCGCCGCTGGGACCGGATGGACATCTAGCGTACGGAACTGGTTGACGCGGCGCCTTCCCGGGGCTACATCGCGCGCCCTATCGCTGTGCGCGTCCGACGCGGGCAGGCGGTTGCCCTGGTGGCGGAATTGGTAGACGCGCAGGTTTCAGGTACCTGTGGCCGCAAGGTCGTGGAAGTTCGAGTCTTCTCCTGGGCACCAACCTAACTCATGAGCATTACCCAGTTCATGCCGAACGGCACCCTTCATCTGTATCGCGACGATCTGCCGGAAGGCCTGACGCTCGGCCCGGTGGTGGCGGTCGATACCGAGACCATGGGGCTGCACCCGCACCGCGACCGGCTCTGCCTGGTGCAGATGTCGGGCGGTGACGGCCATGCCCATATGGTGCAGCTCATCCCTGCCGAACGCGGCGGGCGCGGCTTTGATTGCCCGAACCTGAAGCGGTTGATGAGCGATCAGGGGGTGATCAAGCTGATGCACTTCGCCCGCTTCGACGTGGCCGCGCTGCAGTACTCCCTGGGCATCTCGGTCAGCCCGGTGAAATGCACCAAGATCGCTTCGAAGCTGATCCGGACCTTCACCGACCGCCATGGGTTGAAGGACCTGTGCAAGGAATTGCTGGGCATCGAACTGTCGAAGCAGCAGCAGTCGTCCGATTGGGGTGCGATGGAGCTGAGCTCTGACCAGCTTGGCTACGCCGCGTCCGACGTGCTGCACCTGCACGCGCTTTGGGCGAAGCTCGAGGCGATCCTGACCCGCGAGGATCGGCTGGCGCTGGCGGAGGCCTGCTTCGGTTTCCTGCCGACCCGAGCGCGGCTCGACCTGCTGGGCTACGAGGATCCCGATCTATTCGCGCACTGACCGCGGCCCCGGCCCGTCGGAGCGATCGGCGCTCGGGTCAGTAGGGAATCCCCTGACCGGTCCGGACCAACCTAAGCCGCGACCGCCACCGTCAGGGGCGATGTCGGATTGTTGCCACGAACCGCTGCTAACCATCCTCCCAGGTAGATCTTTTTGGCCGTGAATAATTTTTGGACGTAACGCTTTGATAACACTGCGCGGTTGACCCGGCGCGCCGCGCCGGCCCATAGAAATGCCACGAAGCACACGGAAGACGACGTATCTTGGACCATTCCATCATCCAGCCAGAACGCCTCAATTCGGACCTAGAGGTCGCGCGCGAGGTGTTGAACACCGAAGCAGCCGGCCTGCTGTCGCTCGCCGCCGGGCTGGGGGATCGGTTCGGCCAGGCGATCGAACGGTTGGCCTCCGCCAGTGGACGGGTGGTCGTTTCCGGCATGGGGAAATCCGGCCATGTCGGCCGCAAGATCGCGGCCACCCTGGCCTCGACCGGCACCCCTGCCTTGTTCGTGCATCCGGCCGAGGCCTCGCACGGTGACTTGGGCATGATCGTCGCGGGCGACGCGCTGCTGGCGCTGTCGAACTCCGGCGAGACCGCCGAACTCGCCGACCTGGTGGCTCACAGCCGCCGTTTCGCCCTGCCTTTGGTCGCGATCACCGCGCGGCCGGATTCGACGTTGGCGAGGTCGGCTGACGTCGCTTTAATCCTGCCGAAAGCCGCCGAGGCCTGTCCAATGGGCCTCGCCCCCACCACCTCAACGACCATGCAAGTAGCGCTGGGGGATGCGATCGCCGTCGCGTTGTTGACGCGGCGTGGATTTACGGCCGCGGATTTCCGCCAGATCCATCCCGGCGGTCGGCTCGGTGCCAGGCTGCGCCGAGTGCGCGATGTGATGCATGCCGGCGAGGCGATGCCGCTTGGTTCCCCGGAGACGACCATGGCGACCGCGTTGGTGCGGATGACGGAAAAACGTTTCGGCTGTCTAGGCATCGTCGGCTCGGACGGTGTGTTGAGCGGCATCATCACCGACGGGGATCTGCGGCGATCCATGGGGCCGGACTTGCTGATGCGTGCCGCCGGCGACGTCATGACGCTGTCGCCGCGGACCATCGGCCCGGATGCCCTGGCGGTCGAGGCGCTGCACGCGATGAACTCTCATGAACGGCCGGTCACCACGCTGTTCGTGGTGGACGCGGGGGGTCGGCCAGCGGGCATCCTGCATGTGCACGACCTGCTGCGAGCGGGGCTGGCATAAGCATGGTGAAACCATCATGAGCGCGCGGCCAGCGCCCTTGACCGGGCCAAGCGGACCCCTCCCGGGACAAAGCGAAGGACATCTCGACGGGCCCACCGCGGGGCGCACCGGAGGCTACCTGCTGGGTGGTTCGGGGCCGCGGGATCGTTTACCGCCGGCGCCGCGCCGGATTGCTCGGCGGCGCCTCCTGATCACACTGACCAAATGGGCGTTGCCGATCGCGGCAATGGGGCTGCTCGGGTCGATCGCGTTGTATCCCGAAATCCGCGACGCGACCACGCGCGCACGGTTGTCGATGAACCACATATCCGGCGAGGTCGATGGCGGCAGGCTGCTCGGTGCCCGCTATAACGGCGTGGATGAGAAAGGCCGGCCTTACACCATCACCGCCGACACCGCCCGCCAGATCGACCCCGATCGGGTAGGCCTGACGATGCCTAAAGGGGACATCACGCTGCAGAACGGAACCTGGTTGATGCTGAATTCGAAACGAGGTATCTATATGCAGCACCTCAATCAGCTCGATCTGGCCCAGGACGTGACGCTGTATCGCGATGACGGCACCATCATGCGCACCGAAAGTGCGTCGATCGACATGAAGGCCGGCGCCGCGGCGGGGTCGCAGCCGGTGCATGCCGAAGGTCCGTTCGGGGTTCTGGACGCACAGGGCTTTACCTTGATGGACAAGGGCGCGGCGATCGATTTTCCAGGTCCCGCGCATCTTGTGCTGAACGGTGCCGACAATTGAAACTGGTTCCGGCCGCCGCCGCGCTGCTCTGCCTGAACGGGCTGGCATCAATGCTGCCCGCCGCGGCGCAGCAGCTTGATCTGACGCATGGCGGTCCGATCGATATAACCGCCACCGACGGGCTGGAATGGCGACAGAACGAACAGGAAGTCATCGCCCGCGGTGATGCCCGCGCGGTGCGCGGCGCGGTGACCGTGACCGCCGATACGCTGACCGCGTGGTATCGAAAAAAAGGTGCAACGCCAGCAGCGCAGACCGCTCCGGCGTCGGGGTTGACCGGCGACCCGTCGACCGAGGGCAACGAGATCTATCGCCTACAGGCAGCGGGCCATGTCCGCATCTTCACCGCCACCGACCGGGGCCAAGGCGACAAGGCGGTCTACGACCTCGATCAGTCGGTCCTGGTGATGACCGGGCAAGACCTCAAGCTGAGCACTCCGAACAACGTCATAACCGCGCGCGATGACCTGGAGTATTGGCCGCAGCGGCACATGGCGGTGGCGAGGGGCGATGCGGTGGTGGTGACCAGTGACGCAAAACGGGTGGCTGCCGACACGCTGGTGGCCTACACCACCGACAATCCGGCTTCGGCCACCGGCACGGCGACGGCCAGGCCCGCAGCGGCTGCCACCGCGACCAGGGTTGCCGCCAATGACCCGCTGGCGGCGTCCGGCAAACTGCAGCGGGTCGAGGCTTTCGGCCACGTATCGATCCGCACGCCAACCGATACCGTGACCGGCGACCGTGGCGTCTACGTGCCCGATACCGGCATGGCTCGGCTCGGTGGCAATGTGCGGATTACCCGCGGGCAGAGCCAATTGAACGGTGCCGAGGCGGACGTCAACATGAAGACCGGAATCGCGACGCTGGTGTCGCAGAAAAGCGGCCGCGTGCACGGTCTGGTGGTGCCGAACGACGACAGCAACAAGTCCTTGAGCAATGATCCAGCGGCTGCGGCCGGCGGCAAGGCGCCGAACCAGCCGCCGCAGCGGCGGACACCATGAACATGATCGACGGCACGCGGCCGCTTCGCGAGGTTTCGACTCGCGGCCTGAAGGTGGTGACCGGCGACGGCGGCCTGACCGCTCGCGCCGTGGGCAAGACCTACAAGGGCCGCCCGGTGGTGCGCAACGTCACGGTGACCTTGCGCCGCGGCGAGGCGGTTGGACTGTTGGGGCCGAACGGCGCCGGCAAGACCACCACCTTCTACATGATCGTCGGCCTGGTCAGGCCCGACACCGGGACGATCAGCCTGGATGGCGCCGATATCACCCGGTTGCCGATGTATCGCCGCGCCCGTCTGGGCATCGGCTATCTGCCGCAGGAGGCCAGCGTGTTCCGCGGCCTGAACGTCGAGCAGAACGTCATGGCGGCGCTGGAGGTGATCGAACCCGACGCTGCCACCCGCGACATGATGCTGGACGAACTGCTGGCCGAATTCGGCATCAGCCATCTGCGCCGCACGCCCGCCCTGGCGCTGTCCGGCGGTGAGCGCCGGCGGGTCGAGATCGCCCGAGCCCTGGCCACGCAGCCGTCCTACATCCTGCTCGATGAACCGCTGGCCGGCATCGATCCGATCGCGGTCGGCGAAATTCGCGACCTGGTCAAGCACCTGAAGGACCGCGGCATCGGCGTGCTGATCACCGACCACAACGTGCGGGAGACCCTGGATATCATCGACCGCGCCTACATCATGCACGACGGACAGGTGCTGATGGAGGGAAAGCCTGGTGAAGTGGTGGCTCACCAAGATGTGAGGCGGGTGTATCTGGGAGAAAAGTTCAGCTTGTAAGATTTTACCGGCTTTGGCACGAATTTGCGCATACGGTTGCACGCTTTTTGCATAGATTTTGCTGAAACCGATTGACCGCGCGCGGAATGACTAGATAATCGCCGACCATGGCGATTGCCCCCCGTCTCGACCTGCGCCAAAGCCAGACCCTGGTCATGACGCCGCAATTGCGTCAGGCAATCAAATTGCTGCAATTCTCCAATATCGAGGTCAATTCCTTCGTCGAGGAGGAACTAGAACGCAACCCGCTGCTGGAGAGGGACGGCGCTGCCGACCCGCCGGTGGGGGAACGGGCAGCGCCGGATCAGATCGCGCTGCGTGCCCCGGCGGAGGTGGATTCCGCCGACGCTGCCCGGTCGGACACCTTGCCGGCGGATGCCGGCTCACCGCTGGATGCCGAACATGCCGAGGTATTTGATCCCGGCGGGGCGGGCGATGGTGCGCCGCTGGTGGGACGCATGGACGGCGGCGGCGGCAGCCATGGCTTCGAGCACGACGATCGCGGCATCGACGATTTCGCCGGTGACGATCGTTCGCTGCGCGATCACCTGGGTGAGCAATTGCGGCTTAACTTCACCGATCCGGTGGAACGGATGGTCGGGGCGCATCTGATCGCCCTGCTCTGCCCCGCCGGCCGTCTGACCGCCGATCCGGTGGCGATCGCGCGGGCGATGGGGCTGCCGCTGGACCGGGTAGAGCAGGTCCGCGCGCGGATGATGCGGTTCGATCCGGTGGGTCTGTTCGCGCGCGACCTGCGGGAGTGCCTGGCGGCGCAGTTGGCCGAGCGCAACCGGCTCGACCCTGCGATGCAGGCGCTGCTGGACAACCTCGATCTGCTGGCCAGGCGGGAGAACCGGCGCCTGATGGCACTCTGCGGCGTCGATGCCGAGGACCTGGCCGACATGGTCTGCGAGATCAAGGCGCTGGATCCGAAACCGGCGGCGACCTGGGACATGACGCCGCCGCAACTGGTGGTGCCCGACCTGCTGATGCGCCACTTGCCTGACGATAGTTGGATCATCGAACTGAACCCGGAAACCATGCCCCGCGTGCTGGTGAACGAGCGATTCTACGCCAAGGTCGCGCCGCGGGCGAAGAAGGACGAGAAGATTTTCCTAACAGAGCGGCTGGCGAATGCCAACTGGCTGGTGCGGTCGCTGCAGCAGCGCGCGCAGACCATCCTGAAGGTGGCGGCGGAGATCATCCGCCAGCAGGATGGCTTCCTGCGCCTGGGCGTGGCGTTCCTGCGGCCGCTGATCCTGCGCGACATCGCCGAGGCGGTCGAACTGCACGAAAGCACCGTCAGCCGGGTGACGGCAAACAAGTACATCGCCACACCGCGCGGCACGTTCGAGCTGAAGTATTTCTTCACCACGGCGATCCACGGCACCAATGGCGGCGATTCGCACAGCGCCGAGGCGGTGCGTCACCGCATCCGCGGCTTGATCGAGGCGGAGCCGCCGGCCGATATCCTGTCCGACGATGCAATCGTCACCATGCTGCGCGACGAAGGCGTCGAAATCGCGCGTCGGACGGTGGCGAAGTACCGCGAGGCGTTGCGAATTCCGAACTCGGTCCAGCGGCGGCGGGAAAAAGTCGTTCCCGCGTAGCCAGCCCCAGACCCGTCAAGCTACCGCGACGCGGCGACGTAGGGCTTGAAGCCGTATCGTTCGAAGATCGCCAGGGCGGCGGGCGAGCGTATGAAAGCAAGCCAGCGCTGCGCCGCTTCGGGGTGCATAGCGCCCTTCACCTCGGCGCCGGCATAGATCGCGGTGGTGTTCTGGGCTGCGGGAATGGTCACCTGTTCGATCGGGTGGCCCGCCTGTTGCTGGAACACCACCTCGGATTGCCAGGTCACTCCGGCGTCGGCGACACCCTGCATAAGGAAAAGCGGCGTCTGGCGATGATGGATGTGGGTAAGGACGGTGCTGCCATCCGCGACCTTGGTCCGATAGACCATATCAGCCAGCGCCTGGCCTCCGGCTTTCGCCAGCGAGGCCTGTATTTGACGGGCAATGCCCTCGAAAGCGGGGTTCGGCATCGACAGCCGGATCGCGGGCTTGCCGAGATCGGCGAGGCCAGTGACGTGCGCCGGGTTGCCCTTCGCCACCATGATGGCGAGCGTGTTGGTCGCATAAGGAATAGCCGGACCGGTGAGCACCCCCTGGCCGATCATTTGGCGCACCTTGACCAGCCCGGCAAAGTAGGCATCCGCTCGTACCGTCCAAGTCATATTGCCCGAGGTGACAGTGCCGCCAGCCTGCATCTGCTTTTCGAGGAAGCCCGGCGGCAGCGTCTCCCAGAACACGTGGCCCTTGTATTCGGCATCCGCCGTCTCGAACGCGGCGACCAGCGGTGCCATAGCGAAGAAATAGTTGCCGCCGACATAAAGCACCAGCTTCGGGTCGGTGAGGTCGCCGTGGAAGTCGGCAAGACTGTCCGCCTCGGGGACCGTGATGTCGAAACCGCGCTTTACGGCGTCGTTGTTGGCACCGTGCTGCCAGGGCGGGAACACCGCGCCCTGGTAGCGCGGCGCCTCGGCGTGGCCCTGCCAGCCGTGATCCGGTGTCTGTGCGCCAGCAGGCGCGGCCAGTGCCGTGGCGACCGCGAGGGCGCCCGCAAACGCGAGCTTCATGCGCCTACGCTGCATAGACGTAGTGGAACCCGGCCTGTTGCAGTTCCGGCAAGGTACCGACCGCCCCCGGGGTCAGCACGACACCTTGGATCAGATGGTTGGTCAGTTCGGCGGCCAAAGCTTCTTGGGACAGTTTGTCGGGGTTGACCCCGGTTGCGATCAGACGGCCGGCCTGTTCCCAGATGGCATTGTGGCAAGACAGGAACATGACGCCTCGGCGCTGCAGCGCGGGGATGTCGTTATCCTCCGCCGAGAACGCGCCGGCGGCGTTCTCGTAGGCCGAGGAATCGGCCGAACCAGCCGCTTCCGGCAGCATCAGGGTGTTGGTCTTGAAACCGCCACCGGCGAGCTTGGCGAGCTGATATTTGTCCCACATCGGCTGATCGTAGAGCGCGACCTGGGCGGTGCCGTGCACCGTGGTCACCGCCAGGAAGTCCGGATGACGGAACGACCAGACCTGCGCGTTCACCGCGTTGCGGATCAGGTTGAGCCAGGGTCCCTTGATGTCGGTGCAGTCCCACGCCTGCTTGGTCTTCGGCTGGTAGGCGATTATCTCGGACAGGGCTTCGTGATCCCACTGGTCCGGGGCGTTGAGGATCATCGGCACCGTCTTGAAGTCGCGTCGCCGCGGCGCCGCGGCGACCTTGTGTATCAGCTCCGTCAAGGCGGTGGACCCGTGTGGCACCAAGGATGCAGCCGGCTCGCCAGCCTTGGCCGGTTCGCCAGCCTTGCCCGATTCGGCAGCCTTGGCCGGTTGGCGTCGCAAGGCCGCTACCCCGGCGGCGATCCCCAGACCCTTCAGTGCGGCGCGGCGGTCGGATACGACTGGCATGGTCTCTTCTCCTCCGTGCTATCGCATGCGCTCGCGGCAGGATGGCGGCCGCTCCGGATAGCATCCATTCATTAGAGCGTGGCGGACGGAACGTCCAAGGCGCTGGCAATGCGCGGCCTCAGGTGACGGGTAGGCGACTTCGCGCTATCGTCGCCACGGAGGTTATCGAATGTGGGGGAGGCATTCCCGCCCTGCCTTGGTTGGGCGACCGGTCGCGCGCCGTTGTTTGCTTGCGGTCATTGGCCTTGTCGCCACGATGGCCGGCGGGGCGCGTGCGGAAGCCGCTGCCGCGCCGGACGCAGGCGCGACGATCGCACAAAAAGGCAACGATCGTCTCGCGCCATGCGCGACCTGCCATGGTGCCCAGGGCGAAGGCAACGCCGCTATCGGCGGCCCTCGGCTGGCTGGTCTCGGAGCATCGTATATCGTCGAGCAGCTCGATGCCTTCGCCGACAAAAGCCGCGGTAACCCGATCATGCTGTCGATCGCACAATCGCTGCCGGTTGCCGAGCGGGCAGCCGTCGCGGCCTATTTCAGCAGCTTGCCCTCGCCTGGAGTGGGGGCGCCGGACGCGGCGGCAGGCAGCCTTGGTGCGCGGCTGGCGCTGCGCGGCCGCTGGTCGGAGCAATTGCCAGGCTGCGAGCAATGCCACGGACCCGGCGGGGCCGGTATCAGCCCGGCGTTTCCCCCGCTCGCCGGGCTGCCGGCGCGCTACATCGAAGCGCAGCTACAGGCCTGGAAAACCGCCACCCGGCCGCCCGGTCCGCTTGGCCTGATGGCGGCCGTGGCGGGGCGATTGTCGAATGAGGATATTGCCGCGGTGGCTGGATATTTTGCGTCCATGAAGGTCACGCCCCAAAGCACCTCCATCAAGAGCGGCGCCATCGGGGGGGCAACACCATGAGGGGTGCCGGGACATGAGGAACGCCGGATCATGAGCCGTTGGCCGTCGCTTCCGGCAATTGCCCTGGCGTTCGTAGCGCTCGGCCTGTTGCTGTCCCGTCCGCCGCCGGTGCTGGGCAGCGAAGCAGGCGAGGCAATGGCGGCCGCGTCGCCGGCGCCCCCGGTTGCCATGGCCGACGCAGCGTCCCTGACTAGAGCGCCCGTGGCCGGTTCAGCGAATGGCGCCCCCGCACCGGGTCAACAGGACGGTTCGGTGCGGTCCTCCGCGTTCCGGCCGCCGCCGGAGGATTCGATTCCGCGGACGCAGCTTGGCCAGATGATCAGCCTTGGCGAAGAGATCTTCCGCCATCCGGCACAGGCGGCGCCACAATTCGTCGGCAACCGTTTGGCTTGCAGCAACTGCCACATCGATGCCGGACGGCTGGCCAACGCGTCACCGCTCTGGGCGGCCTGGGTCGCATTTCCCGCGTATCGTGCGAAGAACGGTCATGTGAATACGTTCGCCGAGCGCATACAGGGGTGTTTTCGGTACAGCATGAACGGCAAGGCGCCGCCGTTGGGCGACAAGGTCCTGGTCGCGCTCGAAAGCTACTCGGCCTGGCTGGCGCGCGGCGCTCCGGTCGGCGAGACCTTGCAAGGACGCGGCTATCCCAAGCTGTCGAAGCCCGCCTCGGCACCTGACTATACCCGCGGCGAACAGGTTTACCAGCAGCGTTGCGTGCTCTGTCACGGCGCTGACGGTGCTGGCCAGTCGGCGGCGGGACAAATGGTTTTTCCGGCGCTGTGGGGCGCGCAATCGTATAATTGGGGCGCCGGCATGGAGTCGGTCACCAACGCCGCCGGGTTCGTCAAGGCCAACATGCCACTGGGTCTCGGCGGTAGCCTCAGCGATCAGGATGCGTGGGACGTGGCCATGTTCATGGACAGTCATGAACGCCCGCAGGATCCGAGGTTCATCGGGTCGGTGCAGGAGACCCGCGAACGGTTTCACAATTCCGCTTCGTCGATGTATGGGCGGACCGTGGGTGGACGCCTCGTCGGCGTGGGAACCGGTCCATGATGTGCGACGACGAGCGGATGGTCTGCCGCCAGCCGCGCTCATGCTTCGGACGTGACGCTGCCTTGCGTTCGCCGCAGGGTTCCAAGTCCTGCCTACTCATCGCCGGCGATCGGATGAGAATAGAGGGGCGCCCCGACGGTGGGGGGCCGGACGCTCGTTAAATCAGCGGTTTATTCGTCGTCTGGCGACGATTATGTCTGGAATTTCCGGGCCGAGCGTCAGGCCTGCCGGTTGCCACGGGAGCGCCCCCCGTCATCAGTTTCGGCGAGAAGATTATCCCTGGTGGACACCACCGCCCGCAGCGTGCCCAAATACCGCTGGCCGCCGGGACCCCGGTCAATCGTCCTGGTCGGCCTGAACCGGTCGGGAGAAAATGATGCAGATCACGGTCTCCGGCAAACAAGTCGATTTGTCGGATGCGTTGCGGATCAGGGTGTCCACCCAGATGGACACCATTGCCAGCAAATATTTCGACCATGCGCTGGAAGCGAGCGTTACCTTCAGCCGAGCGCGAAGTTTCTTCACCTGCGATATAAACGTTCATGCCGGCCGAGGGCTGCAGTTGCGCGGCGAGGGCGAGGCGGCGGACGCCAACACCGCGTTCGACGACGCGGCGGAGCATATCGCCAAGCGCCTGCGGCGCTATCGCAGGCGGGTCAACGACCATCACCGCGACCTTGCCCAGCGCGACCGTCCCGAGGCGGCGCGACAATACATCCTTCAGGAGGCGCCGAATGGCGCCGACCACGGCGCGACGGATGGCCGCACGCTGGATGAAGCCTATGCCACGGTGGTGGCCGAGACCCAGACCGAGATCGCCAGCCTTTCGGTGGGCGAGGCGGTGATGCGGATGGACCTAGCGGATCAGATGGTGATGATGTTTCGCAACAGCGCGTCCGGCGTGCTGAACGTGGTCTATCGGCGTGACGATGGACACATCGGCTGGATCGACCCCGGATCCTGAAGCGGATCGGGGAGGCACGAGGCGTTCGTTGCGCCCACGCCGGCCGCGGTCGGGCTTTACCCATCCTCAACTGGCAAGGATTACTCGATGCGTCCACAGGCAGAAGCCATGAAGGCAATGTTGCAGCGGCCGGGGTTGCAGGTCGTGCCGGGCTGCGGCGATGGCCTGGGAGCTCGATTGATCGAACAGGCCGGGTTCAACATCGCCTTTGCCTCCGGTTCATCGATCCACGCCACGCGGCTGGCGATGCCGGACATGGATCTGCTGACCTTCCCCGAGATGCGCGACGCGGTCGAGGCGATGATCACCGCCGCGCCGAAGCTGCTATGGCTGGCGGACGGCGACACCGGCTACGGCAACGCGATCGCGGTTCGCAAGACGGTCCTGGGTTACGCCAAGGTCGGCGCAGCGGCGGTGCTGATCGAGGACAAGCAATGGCCGCGGCAACTGGGCAACAACGGTGCCAAGTTGGTGGTCGACCGAGCCGAAGCCCGGTTGCGCTGCCGCACCGCGGTGGCGGCGGCGCGGGAGGCCGGCTTGCTGCTGCTGGCAAGGACCGATGCCAGGACGTCGCGCGGGTTCGACGAGGCGCTGCTTCGGCTGCAGGACTTCGTGGCCGAGGGGGCGGACATGTTCCTGGACTCGCCCGGTTCGGAGGCCGAGATGCGGGCCTCGGTCGAGGCTTGCCAGGGGCGGCCGGCGATCGCGGTGACCAACCCGGGCGGCAAGCATTTCAAGCCGGCGGACGATGTGCTGGCTGCAATCGGCATCAAGATGGTGATCTATCCGCAGGAGATCCTGGCCGCGACGGTTGCGGCGGTGCGGGCCGCGTTGGCCGGGCTGCAGGACGGTTCACGGGCGGCGATGGCGAGCGTGCCGGAGTTGGCGGCAGCGATCCGTTCGGCGGAGTATCTGGCGATGGATGAGCGGCTCGCGCGCGGTCAGTGATGCGGCGATGGAGACGAATGTGCGAGCGATCACCGGCGGGAATCGCGCCGGCTTGGAACGTCTTGTCGCACCGAGCGTGCCACCCAAGCCACGCTCATGCGCTATGCGTCAGGCTGCTGACGTTCGACCTCGACGCCGGCGGATTCCGCATCGGCGAAGATATCGAGCTTTTCGACCCGGATCCGGGCGATCCTGACGCGGGTGTCGACGAGACAAGCCTCGGCGATGCGTTCGGCCATAGTCTCGACCAGGCGGATATGGCCGGACCCGGCGATCGCCCGCACCGAGGCGACGATCTTCTCGTAGTTCACCACCCGGGCGAGTTCGTCAGCACCGACCATCTGCCCGGCCAGGGCGTTGTCGTCGATGACCGCGAGATCGACGTTGATACGAACCCGCTGGCGGTCCCGGTGCTCGTGCGGGTAGATGCCGACGCTGGCGGAAACCACCATGTCGCGCACGAAGACATGGCGCAGACCCGGACCTAAAAGGCTGGTGCCGGGCGGTTTCACTCCTGCGGTCCGGTTGCGTTGGGCACCGCTGCCCATTGCAGATGCTGGCCGCCGTCGAGGGCGATCATCTGACCGGTCATTGCCGGCAGACCGAGGATGGCGATGACCGCGCGGGCTACCTCGGCTGGGCTGGTGCCATGGCCGAGCGGCACCGATCCGGCTTGATCGGCAAACTGGGCGGCGGTTTGCCTGGGGCTGGGCAGTGCCGGGCCGGGCCCGATCGCGTTGACCCGGATGCGCGGAGCCAGTGCCAGTGCCATGGTCTGGGTCAGCGCCCACAGGCCGGCCTTGGAGACCGTGTAGGAAACGAAATGCGGCGTAAGCGACCAGACGCGCTGATCGATCATGTTGACGACGACGCCCTCGAACCCAGGCGGCAGGGCGTGAGCGAACGCCTGGGTCAGCACGAAGGGGGTGCGGAGGTTGGTTTCCATATGGGCGTCCCAGGAGGTTCGGGACACATCTTGCCATTCGTCCCGGTCGAAGCGGCTGGCGTTGTTGACCAGCACGCCGATCGGCCCGAGCGTCTGGGCGGCGCGGGAGATCAGTTGTTGGGATTGCGGCTCTTGGGCCAGGTCGGCCTGCAGGATGACGGCGTGCCGTCCGATGGCGCGGACTTCGTTTTGGGTTTCGTCCGCCTGTTGGCGGCTGCTGTTGTAGTGGATAGCGACGTCAAAGCCCCGTCGCGCGAGTTCGAGCACGATGGCGCGTCCGAGACGTTGGGCGCCACCGGTGACGAGGGCGGTTTTCGGGATCTTGGCGGATATCTTGGGCATGCCGGGGGGGGCGCAGTCTATCCGAACACGCGGTCGAAAATCCGATCGACAGAGGCAAGATGCAGTGCGGGGTCCATCGCGGCGTCGAGGTCGGCTGGCCTGACCATGCGCGCCACGTCGGGGTCGGCGGCAAGGTTGGCGCGGAACGAAAGACCTTCCGGCGTGCCCAGCCGGGTCCACGTCGCCATGGCGCAGCTTTGCACGATCCGGTAAGCGTCCTCACGCAATATGCCGGCCCGGGTCAGCGCCAGCAGGATCTCGCCCGAATGCACCACGCCGCCGAGGCTTTCGAGGTTGGCGAGCATGCGTTGCGGATAGACCAGCAGCTTTTCCATCATCCCGGCCAGCCGGATCAGGGCGAAGTCGAGTGTCACCGTGGTATCCGGCCCGATCGCGCGTTCCACTGAGGAGTGGCTGATGTCGCGCTCGTGCCACAGCGTCACGTTCTCCAGCGCCGGCACCACGGCGGAGCGCACGATCCGCGCCAGGCCGCAGAGGTTCTCGCTGAGCACCGGGTTGCGCTTGTGCGGCATCGCCGAGGAGCCTTTTTGGCCGGGATGGAAGTATTCCTCGGCTTCTCGCACCTCGGAGCGTTGCAGGTGGCGCACTTCGGTGGCGAGCCGCTCTATGGCGCTGGCGATGATGCCAAGGGTGCAGAACAAGGCGGCGTGGCGATCGCGCGGGATAATTTGGGTGGAGACCGGCTCCGGGGTCAGGCCCAGTCGTTCGGCGACGTATTGCTCGACGCTGGGGTCGAGGTGGGCGAAGGTGCCGACGGCGCCGCTGATGGCAGCGACGGCGACTTCCTTGCGCGCCGCGACCAGGCGGTCGCGGTTGCGGGCGAACTCGGCGTAGTGCCCGGCCAGTTTCAGGCCGAAGGTGGTCGGTTCGGCGTGGATGCCGTGGCTGCGGCCGATGGTTGGGGTGTATTTGTGCTCCAGCGCGCGGGCTTTCAGTGCGGCCAACACGGCGTCGATGTCGGCCAGCAGGATGTCGGCCGCCTGGGTCAATTGCACCGACAATGTGGTGTCGAGCACGTCGGAGCTGGTCATGCCCTGGTGGACGAAGCGCGATTCGGGGCCGATCGCCTCGGCCAGCCAGGTCAGGAAGGCGATGACGTCATGGCGGGTTTCGCGTTCGATCGCGTCGATCCGCTCGATATCGGCGGCGTTGATGGCGGCGAGCTTGGGGGCGCCCTTGTCGCGGATGGCGCGGGCAGCGTCCTGGGGAATGGCGCCGATGCGGGCCATGGCTTCGGCGGCGAGCGCCTCGATCTCGAACCAGATGCGGTAGCGATTCTCCGGCGCCCAGATCGCCGCCATTTCGGGTCTTGAATATCGCGGAATCATCGCTGCCCTGTCGATCCGGCGGAATGGACGAGCTAAACCCCGGCTCAGCGGAAGGCAAGCATGGATTGGACGCAGGATCTGGCGGCTCAGGCGATCGACCAGGCGATCGCGCTGGGTCAGGTGGTGATGATCGACGTGGCGCTGGCCGGGGACAATGCGGTCGTCGTCGGCGTGGCGGCGGCGGGGTTGCCGGAGCGGCAGCGGCGGCCGGCGATCCTGCTGGGGATCGGCGCCGCGACGGTGATCCGGATCGCGCTGGGGGCGGTGGCGATGCGGCTGCTGGCATTGATCGGATTGTTGCTCGCCGGCGGCGTGCTGCTGCTTTGGGTGTGCTGGAAGATGTTTCGCGAGCTGCGTCGGCCGCCCCGTGTCGCCGGCGAGGGCAATGACAGCAAGACGTTGCGTCAGGCAATGGCGCAAATCGTTCTCGCCGACATTTCCATGAGCCTGGACAACGTACTTGGCGTGGCGGGCGCGGCGCATGGTCGGCTGTGGGTGCTGGTTGTCGGGCTGTTGATCTCGGTCGGGATGATGGGCTTGGCGGCCGGGCTGATCGCCCGCCTGTTGCAGCGACAGCGTTGGATCGCCTGGATCGGGCTGCTGATCGTGCTGTACGTCGCGCTGTCGATGATCTGGCACGGCGGTCATGAGGTGGCCGGGGCGATCTGATGAAACGGCGTGATCGGATCGGGGCATCCGGGACAAGCGGGGGTGGTGGTCGGCATCGGGACCCACACGCAGACTGATTCAGTAGGCAAGACGTTACGGGATATCGGAAGGTCAGGCGGCGCGCTCGATGATGGTGGGATCGTCGTCGGCATTGGTGACGCCGTGGGCGTCGGCTCGGGTGCTGTTCAGCCGCTTTGAGACCGGCCATTGTTGCAAGGCCGCTTCGGCGGCGGGTTGCAGGGCCTCGGGTCCGAGGCTGCCGTTCAGCCAGGCGTCGAAATCCAGCTCCCGGAGCAGGATAGGCATGCGGTCGTGATACGGCTCCATCCATTCGCTCGCGCCGGAGACGATGATGGTGCAGGAGAGGATGTCCTCGGCGGTGTCCGGCTGGCGCCAGCGCTCCCACAGACCGGCGAAGGCAAGCAGGGGCGAGCCATCGGCCGGGCTGAACAGGTGTGGCTGCCTGTCGGCTTTGCCGCCGGTCCATTCGTAGAAGCCGCTGGCGGGAATGATGCAGCGGCGCTGCTTGAAGGCGTAGCGGAACATCGGTCGCTGGTGCACGCTTTCGGCCCGCGCGTTGAAGGTGGCGGGGAGGTCTTTCAACGGCTTGGTCCAGAAGAACGGTATCAGGCCCCAGCGCATCGAGACCAACTCGCGCTTTCCGTCCCGATCCAGGCGCACCACATCGACCGGCGTGGTCGGCGCGATGTTGTAGCGGGGACGCAGGTTCCGCGCTGATCCGAGCAGGCTGAGGAAGGCGTGGACCTGCTGCCAGGTGTAGTGCTGAGTGAACCTGCCGCACATGATTGCCTCCCGAGCCTAGCGAAGCTGCGGGGCGAACTGCAGGCCGCCTTTGGTCCATAGCGCGTTGCGGCCGCGGTCCAGACCGAGCGGGGTGATGTCGTGTTGCCACAGCTCGCCGTAGTTGCCGACCTGGCGGATGATCCTGGCGGCCCAGGCGTCATCCAGGCCGAGTGACCGGCCGAGGTTGCTCTCCAGCCCCAGCAGGCGACGGATGTCGGGGTTCTTGGTATCCTTGAAGCTATCGATATTGGTGCTGGAAACGCCCAGCGATTCGGCAACCACGGTGGCGAAATGGGTCCAGCGTACGATGTCGAACCATTTGTCGTCGCCCTTGCGTACCATGGCGCCGCTGGGGCCGATGCCGATCGCCTCCGGCAAGATGGTCAGCTCGCCCGCCTTGGCACCCTGCATGTAGCGGAAGCCGGCCAACTGCGAACTGTCGGAGGTGTAGGCATCGCAGCGGCCGGATAGGAACGCCTGGCGGATCTCGCTCAGGCTGCCGATCAGCACGGGGGTGTAAGCGATGTTTTCGGACCGCGCCCAATCCGCCAGGTCTAGCTCTGTCGAGGTGCCGGGCAGCACGCAGATCGAGGCGCCCCCCAACTGCTTGACCGACTTCACGCCCGACGCGGTTTTCACGATGATGCTGGTGCCGTCCCAGAAATTCACTCCGGCGAATTCAAGCCCGAGACTGGATTCCCGGGTGAGTGACCAGCCGGTGTTGCGCACCAGCAGGTCGACCTCTCCGGATTGCAGCGCGGTGAAGCGGTTCTGCGCCGTCAGCGACACCCACTTTACTTTGTTGGCGTCGCCCAGGGTGGCCGCCGCGACCGCTCGGCAGTAATCGGCATCGATTCCGCGCATGATGCCGCCGCTGTCGATCATCGAGAAGCCGGGGATTTCGCCGCCGGTGCCGCACAGCAACGCGCCGCGGGCACGGACCGCTTGCAGCGTCGGCGAACTGCTGGCTGGCGGGCCGCCACCCTGGGCAAACACGGTGGTTGCGGCTGCCAGGACGAAGCCGCAGAGCCAAACGCAGGCCCAAGCGCCACGCAAGGGTCGGGCGCGAGGCAAGTTTCGCGTGGGGCGCAACCTTCGGGGGCACAAGCCCCGGACGCGGCGAAAAGCTGACCGAAGCATGGGTCTTTCCCCTCTTCCAGGTTCGCCTGCATAGTATTGCCCATTGGCGCGGCCGCAACCGCTTGGCAGGCTTGGCGATGGCAGGCTTGGCGATGGCAGGCCCGGCTTGGATGTCAGGGCTTGGGACGGAGAAACCTAGCATGGTGCCGGAACTCATCGACGTAGAAACCGATGCCAAGCTCCCGCCGCGCGCCGACGTGGTGATTATCGGCGGCGGCATCGCCGGAGTCAGCACCCTGCTGGCGCTGGCGGAAAAAGGCGTGTCGGCGGTGCTGCTGGAAAAGGGTCGGTTGGCCGGCGAGCAATCCTCCCGCAACTGGGGGTTCTGCCGGACCCAGGGGCGCGCCCAGGCCGAGGTGCCGCTGGCGCTGGAAAGCCTGCGGCTGTGGGACCGCATGGACCGGCTGGTCGGCGACGAGGTCGGCTTCCAGCGCGCCGGGGCGTGCTATCTTTGCGATACTCCAGCCGAGGTTGCCGGGTACGAGGCCTGGCTGGACCAGGCGCGGCAGTGGCAGGTGCAAAGCCGCATCCTTTCGGCCGACGAGGTCGATGCCATGCTGCCCGGGTCGAGCCGGCGCTGGGCCGGCGCGCTGCATACTCCGAACGATGGCCGAGCGGAGCCGCAACGGGCGGTGCCGCTGATGGCGCAGGCGGCCAGGCGGCTGGGGGCAACGATCGTCACCCAGTGCGCGGCGCGAGGCATCGAGACCAAGGCCGGACGGATCAGCGGCATCGTCACCGAACGCGGCGCCATCGGCTGCGATGCGGCGGTGCTGGCCGGCGGGGCATGGTCGCGGCTGTTCTGCGGCAACATGGGGATCGATTTTCCGCAGTTGAAAGTGCTCGGGTCAGTGATGCGGACGCAGCCGTTGAATGGGCCTCCAGAGATGGCCGTGGCCGGCCCGGACTTCGCGTTTCGCAAGCGCCGGGACGGCGGCTACACGGTGGCTCGGCGCAATGCCAACGAGGCTCACCTGGTGCCCGACAGCTTCCGGCTGCTGCCGCGGTTCCTGCCGACCATGCTCCAATCCAGGCGTGAATACCGTATCCGCCTGTTTGGCCGCTTCCAGGAGGAACGGCGCATTCCGCGGCGCTGGGCGCTGGACCAGGCCAGTCCGTTCGAGGCGATGCGGGTGCTGGATCCGGCCCCCAACCCGGCAATCGTGGAGGAGAGCAAAGTCAACCTGATCCGCGCATTTCCGGCCTTCGCGGACGCGCGGATCGCGGCAAGCTGGGGCGGGCTGATCGATACCACTCCGGATGCCGTGCCGGTCATCGGGCCGGTGCGGGCGGTGCCGGGGTTCTTTCTGATGAGCGGGTTTTCCGGGCACGGCTTCGGCATCGGGCCGGGTGCCGGGCGGTTGATGTCGGAGTTGGTGATGGGAGCGCAGCCGGTGGTGGACCCGGCTGCTTTCCGCTTTGAACGCTTCGCGGCCAAGGCGCGGGCGGCGGCATAGTCCGGCGGGAGGCAGCATGGCGCGGCGGGGTGAGGCCCGGAAGAAACCGCACGCCTGTCGCAGCGGCCGGACTCCGCCCACCCCTGAACAGCGAACGCGGCAATCCCCATGTTTCGGGCAACCAAGGGAAAGGAGGAACCGACCATGTTGAACTCAGTCTCGCCGCTGCCGCTGAAGGACCCGACGCTGTTCCGTCAGGCGAACTACCTGAACGGTAAATGGGTGGAGGCCGACAGTGGCCAGACCATGGTGGTGAAAAACCCCGCCACCGGCGAAGCGGTGGGCGAGGTGCCCAACATGGGCGCTGCCGAAACCCGTCGCGCGATCGAGGCGGCTAACAAGGCCTACCCCGCTTGGCGCGCCGCGCTGGCGAAAGAGCGCGGCGCGATCCTGCGCAAGCTGTCCGATCTGATGCTGGCGAATACCGACGACCTGGCGATGATCATGACCGCTGAACAGGGTAAGCCGCTGGCCGAAAGCAAGGGCGAGATCGTCTACGCCGCCAGCTTTATCGACTGGTTCGCCGACGAAGCCAAGCGGATCTATGGCGACACCATCCCGCAAAACGCCAAAGGCCGCCGCATACTGGTGATGAAGGAGCCGATTGGTGTGTTCGCCGCGATCACACCGTGGAACTTCCCGGCGGCGATGATAACCCGCAAGGCCGGTCCGGGCTGGGCGGCGGGCTGCACCGGAGTGATCCGGCCGGCTTCACAGACGCCGTTCTCAGCGCTGGCAATCGCGGTGCTGGCCGAGCGTGCGGGCATGCCGGCGGGGGTGTGCAACGTGCTGACCGGCGGATCGTCGGCGATGGGCGGCGAGCTGACGTCGAACCCGCTGGTGCGCAAGCTATCGTTTACCGGTTCGACCGAAGTTGGCGCCAAGCTGCTGGCGCAGTGCGCGCCAACGATCAAGAAGACCAGCATGGAACTGGGCGGCAACGCGCCGTTCATCGTGTTCGACGACGCCGATCTGGATGCCGCGGTGGTGGGTGCCATGGGCAGCAAGTTCCGCAACACCGGGCAGACCTGCGTCTGTGCCAACCGCATCTTGGTGCAGGACGGGGTGTATGACGCGTTTTCCGCCAAGCTGAAGACCGCGGTGGAGGCGATGAAGGTCGGCAACGGCATGGAGGACGGGGTCAGCCAGGGGCCGCTGATCAACTCCGATGCGGTGAAGAAGGTTGAGGAGCATGTCGCCAACGCACTGTCGCTGGGAGCTTCGGTGGTGACCGGCGGCAAGAAGCACCGACTCGGCGGCAATTTCTACGAACCGACGGTGCTGGCGAACGTGCCGCATGAGGCGATGATCTTCCGTGAGGAGACATTCGGGCCGGTGGCACCGCTGTTCCGCTTTAAGACCGAAGCGGAAGCGATCCGATTGGCCAACGATACCGAGTTCGGCCTGGCGGCTTACTTCTATGCCCGCGACGTGGGGCGCGTCTTCCGCGTCAGCGAGGCGCTGGAATACGGTATTATCGGCGCCAATGAGGGGATCATTTCGACTGCGGAGGCTCCGTTCGGCGGGATGAAGTCATCCGGGCTGGGGCGTGAAGGGTCGAAGTACGGGATCGAGGATTATCTAGAGATCAAATACCTGGCAATCGGCGGGATCGGGAGCTGAATCCCGGCACAACCCTACGCAGTCAAACGGGGCGGCTTTAAGGCCGACCCGTTTGACACCAAGCCTGCCGGGCTTAGGGCAATCAACACCTTATCCGAGCGAATGAGGTAGATACGATGGTGAACCCAGTCTTTGATGCTATATGATGCGCGGCCATTGACCCATCATCACCTGAATACCTTGGCGCTGGGTAGGATATCTTCTCAGATTACCGGGTAATTTGTACCCGTCGGAGGCCGGATGACAACGATGATTCTGAAGTCCACGCGGCTTTCAGAGAGGCCAATGTCAGTGACTCGAGTGCCCGCAAGGCATCGGAGGCGATCGCGGCTCATGAGGCGCGGTTCGCCAACATTGACCTGAAAATTGAGAAGATCGACGGGCACCTGACCCTGCTGATGTGGCAACTCACCCTCCTGATTGGCGGTGTTGCAGCGCTGATCCTCAAAGCGTTCGCCTGAGACCGTCCACGAATGGGCTTCCGCCGAAGCACTACTCCGCCGCGATGCCTTGGCGCATCGCCAGTCGCCTCAGTGACCGATCGATCCACTGCACGGTCAGTTTCTCATGCGTGCCGTTCTGCCCCAGCCGGTCGTGCAGCGCCGGGAAATCCACCCGGTCCAGCGCCTGGTCTTGGTTGAAGCACGAAAACACCACCGTCCGCTCCCCGGTCTGGGGATCGACCTGCGGCTGCAGGCACTGGGCGCAGACCTCTTTCATCATGCATTGCATGGGTGAGTTGATCGAGCCGATGGCGCTGTGGTTGGGCTTCAAGTACGGCGCCAGGGTGCCATGCCGGGCCGCGCCGACCGCCTGCATCATACGGTCGGAGCCGATGACGATCATGTGCTCGGCCTCGACCAGCGGCACCGCCTGAGGGCCCAGCGCACCCGATCCGTAGGCCGCCATCGCCTGCACGATGTTGCCGATGAAACTGCGATCCTGCGGCCGGTCGGGGGTTGGCGCGAAGCCCGGGGCCTCGTCGCAGCACCACACGATGACATCGGCGGCACGTTCGATCTCGGCCACCTTGTAGCGATCCCGCATCGCCTTGTAGCCGGCGAAATAGATCACCTTCGAACCCGCCGCCCGGGTCGCCGCGCCGATCGAGAACAGCACCGCGTTGCCCAGGCCGCCGCCGACCAGAGCGACGGTTGTATTGGTGTGGATCTCGGTCGCGGTGCCGGTCGGGCCCATCAGCACCACCGGCTCACCGGGCCGCAGCATGGCGCAGAGGTCGGAACTGCCGCCCATTTCCAGCGCGATGACACTGACCAGCCCGGCGTCTGGATCGGTCCAGGCGCCGGTCATCGCCAGGCCTTCCATGTTCAGCACGGTGCGGCCGATGCCGGGTTCGTCGTCGTGCGCGGCCAGCACCTCGAAGTTCTGCAGCCGGTAGAACTGGCCGGGCTGGAACGCCCGCGCGGCAGCGGGGGCACGGATTACCACCTCGATGATCGTCGGCGTCAGGCGGTGCACCGCATGCACGCTGGCGGTCAGGCTGTCGCGCGCGGCGGCGATCAGGTCGGGACCGGCGACGGCGCTGGCCGGTTGCGCCGCCAGCGCGCGGGACACCACCGGGTAGCCGCGTTTCGCGCCGCCCATCGCTTTCACCACATTGCCGAAGAAGCTGGGGTGCAGGTCGCCGAAGAAGCTGACGAAGCGGCTGTTCTCGGCGCGGTGCATCAGCACTCGGGCATCGTCGGGCTTGGCCAGGCCGCGGATCGGCTCGACCTTGGCGCCGGTCTCGTCGATCGCCTGGAAGTAGCGACCGTCCAACTGGATGCGGTGGTCCTCGCGGGCCAGCACGGTGTTCGGCTGGGTGCCGGCGGCAACCAGGATGGCGCGCGCCGGCAGGGTTGCCTCGGTGCCGTTGGCGCGCGCGAGGCGCAGTGCGGCGGCGTGGCCGTGAGCGTCGGTTTCGACCGCGACGGGGCTCAGGCCCTCGGCGAAGCGGACGGCTTCCTCCATCGCCTTGGCGACTTCCTCGTGGTTCAGCGTGTAAGACGGGCTGTCCACCAGGCGGCGGCGATAGGCGATGGTGGCGCCGCCCCAACTGTCCAGCAATGCCGCCAGCGCCGGTGGCCGCCCCTGCCCCGCCGCGGCGGCACGTTCCGCCTCGATCGCCGCGGCATGGGCGAGAAATTCATTGGCGATCTCGGCCTGTTCCGGGGTCCACGGCAGGCGGACCTTCATCTCGCCGTTCTCGGCCACCAGGGTTTGGTAGCGCAGCGCGAACTTTTCCACCTGCCGCACGTAGTAGGCGAGGCTCTCGGTCGCGGTGTCGATCGCGGTGAGGCCGCCGCCGATCACCACCACCGGCATGCGAAGCTGCAGATTGGCGACCGAGGATTGCTTCGCCGCCCCGGTCAGTTGCAGCGCCATCAGGAAGTCGGAGGCCTGCCGCACGCCCCTGGCGAGGCCGTTCGGAATGTCCAGCACGGTTGGCTTGCCGGCGCCCATGCACAGCGCGATATGGTCGAAGCCCATCGCCCAGGCATCATCCATCGACAGGGTAGCGCCGCCGCCGAAGCGCACCCCGCCGAAATGCGCGAATCTTTCCGCGCGCCGTTCCAACAGCAGGCGGACGATTTTCAGATAGTTCTTATTCCAGCGAACGGTGATGCCGTACTCGGCGACACCGCCGAACCCGGCCATGACCCGGTCGTCGAGGTTCTCGAACAACGTCTCCACGTCGCGCACCGGGGCGGATGCGTCGATCCCCAGCGGCTCGATCTTCAGGCCGTCAATGGCGACGATGGTATGCCCGTCATTCATCAGGTGATGCGCCAGGGTGAAACCGGCCGGACCGAGGCCGACGATCAGGGCCTTGCGCCCGCTATCGGGCCGGGGCAGCGGGCGGCGGATATCGAGCGGGTTCCAGCGGGTCAGCAGCGCGTAGATCTCGAACCCCCAGGGCAGCTTGAGAACGTCCTTCAGGATCGAGGTCTCGGCTTGCGGAATATCGACCGCCTCCTGCTTCTGGTAGATGCAGGCCTTCATGCAATCGTTGCAGATACGGTGGCCGGTGGCCGCCATCATCGGATTGTCGATGGCGATGGTGGCGAACGCGCCCAGCACATGGCCGGCGGCACGAAGGGTGTGCATCTCGCTGATTTTTTCGTCCAGCGGGCAGCCTGCCAGGGTGACGCCGAACACCGATTTCTGGAATCCCCCGGCCTTGCGGTCCTTCAACCCGTGGCGGCAAGAATCCTTGCCCTGGGTGTGGCACCAGATGCAGTAGTTCACCTGGTCCAGTGCCTGCTGGGTGTTCATGCCGTGATCGGTCAACGCGAAGCCTTCGCGATGCCGCCAGTCATGTTCCGGCAGCCGCAGCATGGCGACGCCATTGCGCTCGATCGTTTCGACCGGCACCAGATGCTGCGGATCGACCCTGGCAGGCACCCGAAACAGTGTGCCGCCGCGGTGAAACGCCTGCCCGTCTGGGGTCAGCGTTGCCCATGCCGCATAGCGCAGCGCCACGTCCAAAGCCTCGGCGTCGGCTTCCCAGGCCTGGACCTGGGTGGCAAAGCCACGTTCGGTCAACGCGGTGCCGATCCGCGCCTGCAGCGCGGCGCGCAACGCCGGCCCGTCAAAGCCGGACGGGTCGGGGTATTTCTTCACCGCCTGCCGCTGCACGAACAGCCGCTTGCAGGCGTGGATCGGGTCCAGCGCCAGGGTCTGTTGCGCCAAGGCCCCGGTTTGCGCCTCGATACCGAACAGCGCCGCGACGAACCCATCCAGATGCGGCCCCAGGGCGACCACCAGATCGGACTCATCGCGGTTGCTCATCGCCTGCGGGGTGGCCCGCGCCGCCAGCAAACGCTGATGCAAGGCCCCATCTTGCGCCGCCAGACTATCCAGGAACCGCCGGTCGAGCCGGATCAGTCCATCGCGGTCCGCTAAATCGGGGAAGGTGAAGCCAAAGCCGAGGCGCGGAACGTCAGAAACAGTCACGGGAACAGACCACCTTCCAGCAAGCGCTGCGGATGCCACAGGCGTCCAGGTCAGGCAACCTTGATGTCCGCAACGCTGGGGTAAGTTAATATCGGGCGCGGCTGGCGCGGGGCCATGCGGATAAGCAGGCATGACGGACGGCTGACCCGGCGACCGAGGCAAAGGCGGCAAGGGGGGACACCTCGTTCTGCCCGGCCCGGCTATGTCGGGACGCCTTTGCTGGTGGAATATTCGAAGTGCAGTGCCCGATCCGGGTGGACGATCGGGAAGATCGCGTGCGCCGCGACGGCGGCCTCGCTGAAGCCCTGCAGGATCAATTTCAGCTTGCCGCGATAACTTGCCACGTCGCCAATGGCGAATATGCCGGGTTGGCTGGTCTGGCACGTGGCGGGATCTACGGTCACGTGATGCTGCTCGCTTTGCAGCCCCCACGCGGCAATCGGACCGAGATCCATCGACAGTCCGAAGAACGGCAGCAGCACGTCGGCCGGCAGCGACCGGACCGCGCCGTCCAGCGTCGCCACCTCGACCGCCGACAGTATGCCATCGGTCCCGGCCAGGGCGTGCAACTGGTACGGGATCACCAATTCGATCTCATTGTTTCGCGCCGCTGCGTCCAATCGCGCGGCGCTTTCCGGCGCGGCGCGGAATTTCGGCCGGCGGTGCACCACGGCGACCCGGGCGATATCCTTCAGTGCCAATGCCCAGTCGACAGCGGAATCGCCGCCCCCGGCGATGACCACGCGCTTGCCCCGCAGATCCTCGCGGCGGCGGACATAGTACTGCACCGATCGCGAAAGCTCGTAGGCGGCCAGGCCGTCCAGCGGCGGCCGATTGGGGCCGAACGCGCCGGCACCGGCAGCGACGATCACCGCCTTTGCGCGCACGCTGTCGCCCCGGTCGGTGGTCAAGCTGAAGCCGCCGCTTTCGCCGCGCAGGCCGTTGACCTGGCGTCCAAGCAGACGCGGCGCGGCGAACGGCGCGATCTGCTGCTCGAGCCGAGTGATCAGGGCGCCCGCCTCGATCGAAGGCTGCGCCGGGATGTCGTAGATCGGCTTTTCCGGATACAGCGCGGTGCATTGGCCGCCGACCTCGGCCAGTACGTCGATCAATACGCTGGTCAGCTTCAGCATGCCCAGCTCGAAAACCGCGAACAGCCCAACCGGGCCAGCCCCGACGATCGCCACGTCGGTCTCGATATTCTGTGTCATGCGCGGCCTATACGTTGCTTATGCGTCAGCACAAGCGGCATAACACCTCGGTGACCTTGGGTCGTATCCGCACCGCGACGGTCCACCTCTCCAACAAGCACACATTTGTCGGTAGGAAACCATACCATGGCGCGGTTCGCTCGTGGCTAACAAAACTGTTGTCGCAATTCCCGCGCGCGACGAGGCAGCGCGCATCGAACCCTGCCTGATCGCACTAAACGAGCAAATCCTGCTTCCCGACCTGGTTGTGCTGTTGCTGAACAATTGCTCCGACGCCACCGCCGCGATTGCCCAGACGTTGGCGCCCGATCTTGGCTTCCGGCTACAGATCGTCAGCCGCGACCTGCCGCTGGCGGAAGCGAACGCCGGCCACGCGCGCCGCCTGGTGATGGCGGTGGCGGCGGCCGAGGCTGGCTCCGATGGCGTGCTGCTGACCACCGACGCCGACGCAACGGTGCCGCCGGATTGGGTGTCGCGCGCTGTTACCGGCCTGGCCGCCGGTGCGGACGTAGTATGTGGTCGCGCGGTGATCGATCCGCTGGAGGCGACCCTGATCCCGGCTCATTTGCACCAGGATGACGCTTTGGAGTGCCGGTTGATCGCGCTGCTGGATGATCTGGCCTGGATGCTGGATCCCGAACCGCACGACCCGCCGCCGCGCCATACCGAGGCCTCCGGCGCCAGCCTGGCGGTTGGCGTCGCGGCATTTCGCCGGGTCGGCGGCATTCCGCCGATCGCTTCGGGCGAAGACCGCGCGTTCGTTCGGGCGTTGTGGACGATGGATGCGCGGTTGCGGCACGATCCCGCGATCCGGGTAACCGTTTCCGGCCGCGTGGTCGGCCGCGCCGAGGGCGGCATGGCGGATGCGATCCGGCGTCGGATGGTGCGGCAGGACGAATTTACCGATGATCAGGTCGAGCCGGCCGGGGATGCGTTCCGTCGCTATCGCCTGCGCCGGCGGGTGCGGCGCGCCTGCACCGGCTTGATGGACACCGGCTTGGCCGGCGCTCTGGCGCTGTTGCCCCGAAGCCTCGCCGAGGCTCTGGCCCTGCGCCGCTTCGGCGCGGCGTGGGCACACCTGGAGACCGTCAGTCCGATGCTGCGGCGCCGGCGGGTCCGCTTCAGTGACCTGGCGATTGAGATCACCGCGGCCGAGGCCCTGCTCAAGCCGCTGTCGCGGTCCGAATTGCTGGCGGCGGATTAGCCATGTCGACTTTGTTGACCGCGGTTGGCGACCTGGTTGCCTGGATGCGGAGCCGCGCCGATGCGCTGGATCGGGACGCGGTGTTTCCGGCACAGGAAATCGAAAAGTTGCGCGCCGCGGGCGCGTTATCGCCGAAACTGCCCTTGCTCGATCACGATGGGCTCGATCACGCCGGGCTCGATCACGCCGGGCTCGATCACGACGGGCTCAATCACGAACGGCTCGAGCGTGACGAGCTTGATCGCGACACGCTTGATCCCGGCATGCTCCGTCCCAGCCGAACGGATGAACTCGCCTGCCTGCTCGGACTGGTCGGACGCGGCAATCTTTCGGTCGGGCGGATCCTGGAGGCGCATGTCAACGCCTTGCACCTGATGGCCCGCCAAGGCGCGCGCCCGGAGCCAGACCGCCTGTATGCGTTGTGGGTGACCGATCCGCCGACTGATGGATTGCGCATGCGCAGGGCCGGCGCGCGCGTCCTGCTCACCGGGGGCAAACAATTCTGCTCGGCAGCCGGCCATGCCACGGCTGCCTTGGTCACCGCCCGCGACGCCGACGGCGACACACGGATGCTGACCCTTCCTCTGGGCCTTGGCGAGACCGTGACGCCGCTGCCGTCTCCGCTGCAAGGCATGCGCGCGGCGGTAACCGGGACGGTGGATTTTACCGGCTGCGAGGTGTCGGCGGATCGCCTGTTGGGACGCGCCGGCGACTATATGCGAGAGCCGGATTTTTCCGCCGGCGCCTGGCGCGGATCGGCGGTGGCACTGGGCGGGCTGATCGCCCTGATCGACCATGCGGCGGAGCAGTTGCGACAATTCGGCCGGCTCAACAATCCACACGTGCAGGCCAGGCTTGGCCAGGCCATCATCGCACGTGAGACCAGTCGTCTATGGGTCAAGTCGGCGGCTCGGGTCGCCGAGGACGAAAGCGCCGAAACCGGCTATCGCGTGGCAACCGTGGGCCTGGCGCGGATCGCCGTGGAGACCGCCTGTCTGGACGCGATGCGGCTGGTGCAGCGCTCGGTGGGGTTGTCGGCGTTTCGCCAAGGCAACCCGATCGAACTGATCTGCCGCGACCTGTCCACCTACCTGCGCCAGCCGGCGCCCGATGAGGTGCTGACCGAGGCGGCAACCTGGTTCGCCGATCATGCGGAACATCGGCTATGAGCACGGCCGGGGAGTGTCAGATCGCCTGGCGGGCACTGAAGGTGGGCAGTCTCGACGACGTGATCGGATGCGGCACCTGCCTGATCCTGGCGCCACATCCCGACGACGAGAGCCTCGGCTGCGGCGGCTTGATCGCGATGTGCGCCGCCGCCGACCGGATGCCGCTGGTCGTTATCCTGACCGACGGCGCCGGCTCGCACCCGAATTCGCGTGACTTCCCCCCGGACCGTCTCCGCGCGCTGCGGGCGCTGGAGGTTCGCGAGGCAGCGGCTTGCCTTGGGCTGCCGCCGGACCGGTTGGTTCTGCTGCGACAGCCGGACACCGCCGCGCCGCACGGCGGTCCGGCGTTTGCCGCGGTGGTGGCCCAACTGGCCGAATTGATCCGCGACCAGTCAGCCTGCACGGCGATTCTGGCGCCCTGGAGGCACGATCCGCATTGTGATCACACGGCGGCCTCGTTGATCGCCGCCGCGGTGGCGGAAAGCACTGGGATCGAACACCTCGCCTTCCCGGTCTGGGGATGGACCCTGGCGGCCGAAACCCCGATCCCGGCTGGACCGGCGGTCGGCTGCCGGCTGGATATCAGTCCGTTCCTGGGCGCCAAACGGGCGGCCCTTAAGGCTCATCGCTCCCAATACGGCGGGCTGATCACCGATGATCCGGCTGGATTCCGGCTGCCGCCCGCGCTGCTGTCGGTGTTCGACGCCGCGTTCGAGACGTTCATCCGGCCATGACGGACTCGCGTCCCGCCAGCCACTTCCGACGCTTGTACCAGGCGAACCCTGACCCATGGCGGTTCAACACCAGCCGCTACGAACAGGCGAAATATCGGCACACGCTGGACGCCCTGGGCGATCGTCGCTTCTGCTCGGCATTGGAAGTCGGCTGTTCGATCGGGATACTGACCCGGATGCTGGCACCGCGATGCGATAGCCTGCTGGGGATCGATATCGTGGAGGACCCGTTGCCGGCTGCCCGGGCGCGCTGTGCCGACCAGCCACAAGTGCGCTTCGAACGCAAGCAGGTGCCGGCGCGATGGCCGGCCGGCCGGTTCGACCTGATCGTGTTCTCCGAGGTGTTGTACTTCCTGTCGGCCGCCGACATCGCGGCCTGCGCGGGGCACGTATTGCATTGCCTGATGCCCGGCGGCGCGGTCGTGCTGGTCAACTGGCTCGGCCAAACCGACGATCCGAGCCCGAGCGACGCCGCGCCCGATCGTTTTGTCGAGGCGACGAAAGCGGCGCTGCGGGTCACCCGCCGGGAGCGACATCGGCGCTACCGGTTGGACCTCTTGACTTCCTCCGAGGCGGATCCGGGTTGAACATGGCTTGGGTGGGGATGAGCGCCCTGCCCTGTCATCACCCCGACCCGGGGACCGTTGACAGGTCGGCTAGCTGATTATCCGGACGGGGCGCCGATGCATTGATCCCAGGACGCCATGGTTCGCTGCGACCTCAGGCGTCCTCGCCTCGCCGTTCCGCGTCAACCCGCGCGGCCAGTCCGAGCAGCGCGCGTCGGGCGATTCTGGCATCGTGCGCCAGCGCAAGCAGAGGGGCGATCTGGCGCGGATCGCCAAAAACTGAACGCAAGACGCGCCACAGGTTGATCGCGCCATCCGGACCGAGTGCGAGCAGCGCTGCCGGAGGCAAATCTCGTTCGGCCGGGTCGCAGATCGCCCGGACCACGACGAAAGACAGTCCATGTGCGGCCGCCGCGGCCGCGACCGCACCGCTTTCAAGGTCGATGGCGTGCGCCTGCGTCAACAAGTAGACACATCGTTTCTCCGTCGCGGTTGCGGCAACTTCGCGGCCACCCAGGATGGTATGAGCGGTCAATCCGCCGAACCGTTCAGCCAGCGATCGGTCGGCGTGCCACGTCCCGCCGTTCGACAGCACGGCCCACGGCACGATCACCTCGCCCGGACGCAGCGCCGGATCGAGGCCTCCGGCCAGGCCGAAGCTGACCAATGCGGTGGCGCCAGCATCGATCAGCCGGCGAGCGGCGGCCTCCGCTCCGGCGGGAGTGCCGCCGCCGGCCTCGACCGGGTAGCCAAATCGGGCGGCGATGCGCACCTCTGCGGCCAGACCGACGACGATGCCAGGCCGGGTTGCTTCACTCAGATGCCGAACTCGGTTCGGCTCGCATTGCCGTGGCGCAGATTGCGGTAGCGGGCGAGTGCGAGCAGCGGGAAATACAGCTTGTAGCCGTGGTAGCGCAGATAGAACACGCGCGGAAAGCCGACCGCGGTGTAGGCCGCCTCGGTCCATTCGCCATCGGCCTTCTGCACGCCGGCCAGAAAGGCAATGCCGCGCGCGGTGGCCGGATGGTCGGTCGCCCCCGCCGCCATCAGGCCCAGCACCGCCCAGGCGGTCTGGCTTGGTGTGCTGGTCTTGTAGCGGCCGTGCGGCGCGTCGCCATAACTCTCTTCGTCTTCACCCCAGCCACCGTCGTCGCGCTGCACCGAGACCAGCCACTCGACCGCCTGGGTAATCGTCGGATCGCTGTGCGCCAGGCCGGCGGCGTTCAGTGCGCAGAGCACCGACCATGTGCCGTAGATGTAGTTGGTGCCCCAGCGGCCGAACCAACTGCCATCCGCTTCCTGCTCGCGCCGAAGGTAGGACACCGCGCGGTGCATCACCGGGTCGTCGGCCGCCATGCCGATCTGCGCAAGAAACGACACGCAGCGCGCGCTGACGTCCGCGGTCGGCGGGTCAAGTAGCGCGCCATGATCAGCGAACGGGATGTGATTCAGGTAATGGTGGGTGTTTTCCGGCTCGAACGCGCCCCAGCCGCCGTCGGAGGACTGCATGCCGATAATCCATTCGCGGGCACGCTCGATCGCCCCGATATGGGCGGGGTGGCCGTTGCGGTGCAGCAGCAGGCCGACCACGGCGGTGTCATCGACGTCCGGATAGTGCGGATTATTGTATTGGAACGCCCAGCCGCCAGGCCGCAGGTCGGGCCGGCGCACCGCCCAATCGCCCACCACGTCGGTGATCTGCAGCGGACGCAGCCAGTCGCAGGCGGCGTCGGTGGCGACACCCGCCTCGGCCAGGGCGTGGCCGGCGAGGCTGGTGTCCCACACCGGCGACAGGCAGGGCTGGCAGTAGGCGCGATCGGGCTCGATCACCAGCAGCCTGCGCACCGATTGCCAGGCGATCGCGGCGTCGGGGTGATCGGCGGGATAGCCCAGCGTGTCGAACATCATCACGGTGTTGGCCATCGCCGGGTAAATCGCGCCCAGCCCGTCCTCGCCGTTCAACCGTTCCGTTACGAAGGCGACCGCCTTGTCGATCGCGGCGCGGCTGGACGCCTTTGGAAACAGCGGTTCGGCCGCGCGCAGGGCCGCATCCACACCCTTGAAGAAGCGGCCCCACGCCGATCGATAGGGACCCCGGATCCAGTCAGTCACCTGATCCGGGGGCGTGCGAAACAACTCGGGAATGCCGATCCCGCGTGGATTGCGCGCCTTCGGCCGCAGCGCCATCAGCACCAGCAGCGGCACCATCACGGTGCGCGACCAGTAGGATACTTTTGACAGGTGAAATGGAAACCACAGCGGTAGATGCATGATCTCCAGTGGCATTACCGGCACCGCCCGCCACGGCACCGCCTGGAACAACGCAAGTTGGGCGCGGGTGAACACGTTGGTCCGCTCCGCGCCACCGGCGGCCAGGATAGCGTTGCGCGCGCGGCGCATATGCGGGGCGTCCGGATCGTCGCCGATCGCCTTCAGCGCGAAATAGGCCTTCACGCTGGCCGACACGTTGAACCCGCCGTCATGGAACAGTGGCCAACCGCCATGCTCGCCCTGGATACCGCGCAGATAGACCCCGATGCGCGCCTCCAGCTCCGCATCGATGCGATCCAGAAAGTGCTCCAGCAGCACGTACTCGGCCGGGATCGTCGCATCCGCCTCCAGCTCGAAGACGAAATGCCCGTCCGGCCTCTGATGCCGCATCAGCGCATCCGTCGCCCGGGAGATGGCATCGAGCAACGCGGGGTCGTCGACAACCGGGGCGGTCATCGTATCGAGGTCCATGGCTTCCCCGTGTGACTTTCCTGTGGGCTTCCTTGCAATCAGAGCGTGCGCAGAGCTTCCGCGGCGGAGCGGCCGGACCTTATGGCGCCCTCGATGGTGGCGGGCAAGCCGGTGTCTGTCCAGTCACCCGCCAGCGCGAGGTTGCGGGCCAGTGCGGTTCGCGGCTTCGGCCGCCTGACCTCTTGCGCGGCGGTGGCGGCGAAGGTGGCGCGCTTTTCCTTGACCACGCGATAGCGCGGCAGCGTCCGTTTCATGTCTTGGGGCAGTCCAAGCGCGTCCACTACATTGGGCCAGACCAGGGCCGCGATCGCGCTGGCCGGGTGATCGACCATGCGGTTGGCGGCACTGATGGTGACCGAGACGTGCCCGGGCTTGATGAACAGCCACTCCGCGGTTCCCGATGTCAGGCCGATGAAGCCGGCCTCGGCTAGCGGCCCGGATGGGTCGGCCGCGTGCAGGAAATGGATGTTCAAGATTGCCTCGAACGCGTCGGGGCCGACCAGTCCCGGCACCAGTTCCACCGCGACCCAGGGCGGCACGGCGAGCACGACCGCATCGTCGACACCTAGAACGATTGGGCCGGCGGGGCCGCGCAGCGCGGTAATCGTGCGGTTCTCGATGGTCAGGCCGGCGATCCGGCGGTTGAACCCGATCTCGGCGCCGCGTGCCCGCAAGGTGGCGGTGGCCGGATCGACCAGCGCCTCGGACAACCCGGCCCTGGGCAGCATCGCCCGGCACGCGGCCCCGCCGCGCAGCAGCGTTTCGCGCATCACTGCGGCGAGCAGGCGTGCCAGCCCCTCGCGCGGGGGGGTGTTAAGGGCGGCGATGGCGATCGGTTCCAGGAGTTGCCGGTACAGCCGGCCGGGACGCATGCTTTCGGCGACCGAGGCGTCGTCACGGATGCGGGCGATACGGGCCATTTGCATATAGTCCGACGCGCGGGTTGCCGGGACGCGGCGGCTGGCAGTGAAGATCCACCAGGGGATCCGACCCTGGTTGGGACGCACCGACCAGCGTTCGCTGGTTGCCAGATCCATGAACGGAAAGCTTGCTTCGCCTGCGACGCTGAACGCACCCGTCGCGGCGATCTCGGCGATGTAGCTGTTGGCCGCCGAATTGCCCGACAGCAGCAGATGATTGCCGTTGTCGATACGCAGGCCGAGTTCCTTGTCAAAGTAGGATCGGCAGCGCCCGCCGGCGGCCGGGCCAGCCTCGTGAACGGTTACCGAGCGACCAAGGGCGGTCAGTGCCAACGCTGCGGAGAGGCCGGCGAGCCCAGCCCCGATCACGTGAACGTGCGTCATTCTGTTGGTCTTTGCGCCTCCGCCTGGGGCTCCGCAACCCAGCAGCTACAGTTCTCTGACGATGGCTGTCGCGGGTGGACGAGCAGCGCCAGCACCAGCACCGCCATGATCCGCGCATCCGCCTGGTCGTGCAAAATGAGCGAGCTTGTTTCAATGGGTTTCGTCGCCCAGGATTTAGCTTGCAAACAAGCAACGTTGTGGTTCAAGAGACTCATATTAACTGGGCGTCGTAACGACAAGAGAGATTTGACCGATGCAAGAGCGTCTCGTGGATATTCTGAATGACAAGAACAACGTATTGCACGTTTTTCCGGTGCAGATCGAAGCGGACGTCACAGCTCTAAGAGAGGCCGATTTCGAACAGAAGGCTTTGGAGGCTGCCGCCGCGGCAGAGATAGTTCCGCATCACGAAGAGGAAAAACTGAAAGCCAGACTACACGTCAGTCGGGGCGGGCCATTGATGCCTTATGGTGATTCCCTTCAAACGAAAACCGAACATAAGATCAGGCTCGAGGAGCAGATCCGCGAGCGCGCCTACTTCCTGTGGCGGGAAGCCGGATGTCCCGACAACCAGGCAGATGGGATTTGGCAGCACGCGTGCGAAATCCAATGTGCGTCCACGGATCAGACGGATTAGGTCTTGCCCGGACGCGACCTGCGGGCTTGGGTCAGAGCAGGCACAGCGCGCGCAGTTCATGGCGCAGCGCCGCCGGCAGGCTGTCGAGGCCGAGGATCGCGCCGATCGCCGGCAGATCGAGCGGCGCGCCATCGGGATCGAGATAGCGCCAGCCCTGAAACGGCCGGGTTGGGCGCCCGGCCAGCGCAACGATTTCGGGATCAAGGATAAAACTGGCGCAGGCGGTCTGGTCGTCGCGTTGGTCCTCGATGATGTCCAGTATCCGCTGGCGAGCCAGCATGGTGCCGGCGATGACCCAATACATCGAGCCGCCGTCGATCACCTCGGACCGCCGCCTGGGGAAGTTGCGCGTGCGGTGACGCAACGGCGGATGATCCCGCATCCTCGTGGCCTGCATTCGGCGCAGATGGTCGGTGTCACGCACTCCGACGGCCAGTTTGGTCACGTGCAACATGGTTGGCGACTCGGTTCCAGCGATTTCGACATGCCAGTGTAGGCGCAAAAATCGGAACGCATCACCGGGTTGAGAAGCCGTCGCGCGGCCCCGGTCGATGCCACTGCCGAGATTACCCGGTTCTTCTGGCTGGAACAGGATCGCACGCGGCGGAACCTCCATCCCGGGTCTGGCTTCCACCCGCGAATTTCAGCCACATAGTAGTCAGGGTCTGGACTGATCCGAATTCCGCGGGCCTACTGCCCGGCAGGGAGACACGGAGCACCAAGATCATGAGTGCCGTCGCAGGCGCCGAAATCCTCACGCCCGAGGCTGGTTCGCTTGAAGAACGATATCGCGAGTCCGCCGCATTCCGTGCCGCCTCGGAGCAGACCAGGATCACGCCCACGCATATCCATATCGCGGTCGCCAACGGCCTGGGCTGGGGATTCGACGGCATGGACGGGGTGATCTTCGCGCTCGCCTCGCCATTGCTGATCAAGGATTTCGCACTTACCATCCCCGAGTATCGTTCGGGGTTGCAGATCGCGCTGCTGGTCGGCATCGCCGGCATGTTCGTCTGGCCGTGGCTGGCGGATCGCTACGGACGCCGGTCGCTGCTGGCGATCAACATCGCGCTGTTCTCGCTGATGATGCCGGTGCTGGCGATCTGCACCACCTGGACCGCGTTCGTCGCGGTCCGCTGCGTGGTGAATTTCGCACTGAACGGCGAGTGGTCGCTGGGATCGATGCTGGTGGCGGAGACCTGGCCGGCGCGGCTGCGCGGGCGGGTCATCGGCATCAGCCGAGGCACCTGGTGCTTCGGCGCCGCCCTGGCGGGCGCGATCGCCACCTACATCATCGCTGATTTCGGCTGGCGCTTCGCATTCGCGGTGCCCGCGGTGGTGGCACTGATCGCGGTCTATGTGCGGGCGAAGTGTCCGGAGTCGCCATACTGGGTGCGTATGCAGGATCGCAAGGCCCGCATTGCCCGAGCCGAGGCGCGCGGCGCGCCGCTGTCGGCCGACGACCGGGAGTGGGTCAGCAAGGCAAAACGAATCCCCTTGCGGCAACTGTTCCTGCCGGACATGCGGCGCAACACCGGGGTGGCAACCTTCATCGCCTGCTGCTCGACCACGATCTATGGCACGGTCGGGGGCTGGATGCCGCTGTATCTGGCGCAAGAGCGGCACTGGTCCACCGCGATGTATGGGCAGTTCTACATCTGGTGGGGGCTGGTGGGATTCCTCGGCCTGCTCGCCTCGGGCTGGATTTCCGACCGTTTCGGGCGGCGCCCCGCGTTCTACGTGATGCTGGCGGAGGGGGCAGTGTTCATCACGCTTTGGGTATTTGCCAAGACCGACACCGAATTGTGGATCTACGGGCTGCTGTGGAGCATCGGCTTCCTGGGTTTCTGGGGACCCAGCATGATCCTGACCGCGGAGGTCTATCCGACCCGCATCCGTGGCATCGGCAATGGGTTTTCCTGGTCGGTCGCCTGGCTGTTCGGCTTCGTGCTGTGGCCATTCCTGGCGGTCGGGCTGCAGCAGCGCACCGGGTCGTTCGCCGCGGCGTTCCTGCTGATCCCGGCGGCGATGGCCTGCATGGCTCTGGGGGTCTGGTGGTTCACGCCGGATCATGCCGGACGGGAACTGGATCAGATCGCGACCTGAGCACGATCGCGCCGGGCTCTGGCGCGGCGAGCGTCCAACCAACTGAGGAGGCGTAGCGATGGCCAAGGGTATCCTTCTGGTGGCGTTCGATTTCAGCAACGCGCATCAGGATGAGTTTCACGACTGGTACGACCTGGAGCACCTGCCGGAACGTCAGCGCGTGCCCGGATTTGGGCTGTGCGAGCGCTGGATCGGCGTCGCCAATCCGAAACAGGCGGTCGCCGGCTACAACCTTGAAAGCCTGGCGGTGCTGTCGAGCGGGCCGTACTTGAACATCGCCCACGACAACCTGTCGCCGTGGTCGAAACGGGTCGGCCCGATGTGTACTCGGCTGATCCGCTTCGACGGCGAGCAGACCTTGCCCGGTGAGGCCGACAGTCCGGCCGGGGCTGGCGGTCTGCTGGTGAATGCGATGAACGTGGTCGCCGAACACGAGGCCGAGTTCAACGAATGGTATGACCACGAGCACATCCCTGCCCTGGCCGCCGTCCCTGGCGTGCTGTCGGCGCGGCGATTTCGCGACCCGAAGGGCACCCATCGCTATCTGGCGCTGTATCACCTGGCCTCGCCCGAGGTGAGCACCGGCGCGGACTGGAAGAACGCGGCCGCAACGCCCTGGACGGAACGGCTGCGGCCGCATTTCCGCGATCATTTGCGGATCCTGTCGCGGCGTTATGTTCGCGGCGGTTAGTCTCGCGGTCGGTTGGATGACCGGGTTGGGCCCGATCGCCGGCGGCTTGTTCGAATAACCGGGAATGAACCGCTCTTGGGACACAAGTTGGGGGCGCTGTGGCGCGTCCGGCGGCCTTAATTTTCGCTCAGCCAAGCGGTAGGCGCGGCTCGCCTTGCAACGGGTCAATCGTATGAGGGCCGACTGGCAATAAGATGCGACTCGACTCGCGCTGGGTCGGCGCGTTATGTTCTTTCTATGTTCTCAAACTTCGCTATCCCCGCCAGACCAAACCGACCAACTGAATCAACCGCCAAAACGCAGGCTGTTGCCGGAGTTTCGTCTGCCGGAGTTTCGTCTGCCGGAGTTTCGTCTGCCGGGGTTTTGCCGTCGCGTCCGCCGTCACCGGCGATCAGCCTGCTGCGGCAGCGGATCGCTCGGATCGAACGTCGTCACGTCCGCGGGCTAGCGGAACGGTCGCTTCCCTTGGGCATCGAGGCGATCGATCAAGTGTTGCCCACCGGCGGCATTCGCCTGGGCGCGCTGCATGACGCCGCCTCGGCCGGACCCGATACCGAACATGCCGCCGCCGCCAGCCTGTTCACCGCTGGCATCCTGGCGCGGCTCGATGGTCCCATCCTGTGGGTGCTGCGACAGGCCGACCTGTTCGCCCCTGGCCTTGCCGGTGCCGGGCTGCAGCCGGACCGGGTGGTATTCGCCGAAGCCGGCAAGGCCGTGCTGGCGGTGATGGAAGAAGGCCTGCGCCATCGCGGTCTCGCCGCCGTGGTGGCCGAACACACCGGGCGGCTGACCCTGGTCGCCTCGCGCCGGCTGCAACTGGCGGCGGAGCAGGCCGGCATCCTGGCGATCCTGATCCGCCGCAGCCCAAGCTTCGACGATCCGGTGCTGAACCAACCCAGCGCCGCTGTCACAAGCTGGCGGATCACCGCGTTGGCCTCGCCACCCGCCCTGCCGCACGCCCCGGATACGCCGGGCCTGGGACGCGCCCGCTGGCGGCTGGATCTGACCCGATGCCGCGGCGGTGAGCCGGGGTCCTGGATAGTGGAGGCTTGCGATGCGACGGGTCGTCTCGGTCTGGTTTCCGAGCTTTCCGACCGATCGTCTCGGGCGGCTTGAGGGAAGGCAAGGCCAGGGCGCTGCCCTGGACCCGCAAAGGGGGCGTGCCCCCTTTGATCCCGATCATTTAAGGGGGGATGAGAGGGGGGCAACACGGACAGGGCTACCGTCTCGGTCGCCCCCCTCTCATCTCCCCTTAAGTCATGGTTCCAAGGGCCACGGCCCTTGGCGGGGTTCGGGGCAGCGCCCCGACCTTCTTCCTGTGATCACCGCCATCGGCCGGATAGTGACGGCAGTGGATGCCTCGGCGGCGAAGCTAGGGCTGCGGGTGGGAATAAAGCTGGCCCAAGCGCAGGCCTTGGTTCCGGGGCTTTTGGTGCATGACGCCGACCCGGCAGGCGATGCAGCGGAATTGCAGCGACTGGCGGCGGAGTGCCTGCGCTATGCACCGCTGACCGCGGCCGATCCACCCGACGGGCTGTGGATCGACGTCACCGGCAGCGCGCATCTGCATGGCGGGGAAACCTGGCTACTGCGTGATCTGTTGCACCGGTTCCGCGACCAAGGCTGGACCGCCCATGCCGCCGTCGCCGATACCCCCGCCGTTGCGCACGCCGTCGCTCGATTTGGCGGCGGCGGCGTGGTGCCCCCGGATGCGGATGTCATGGCAAAGCTGCCGATCGAGGCCTTGCGATTGCCGCCCGATGTGCTGGCCGATCTGCGGCTGATGGGGTTCGAGCGGGTTGGCGCCTTGGCCGCCGCCGCCCGAGCACCTCTGGTCCGACGCTTCGGGACGATAGTGGCATCGAGGCTGGACCAGGCGGCGGGGCGGTTGTTCGAACCGATCGTGCCGGTCGTGCCACCAGCGTTGATCCAGGCCAGGCTGGGGTTTGTCGAGCCGCTGCTAACGGCGGAAGCCTTCCGTTGCGTCATCGCTCGGCTGCTCGACATGGTCTGTGGCGATCTGGAACGCGCCGGGCTGGGTGCGCGCCGGTTGGACCTGCTGTTCGAACGCCTGGATGGATCGATGCAGGCCATCCGCATCGGCCTGGCTCGTCCCGGCCGCGATGCGGGTCATCTCGGGCGCATGCTGAATGAACGGCTGGAACAAATCGATCCCGGATTGGGGGTGGAGGCGATGCGGCTGGTGGTCGCCAATGCCGATGCTCTGGGGTTTGTGCAGACCGCATCGTCCCTGGTCGCGGAACCGACCCCTGACCTCGCGCCGCTGCTGGACCGGCTGACCAACCGCTTGGGAGAGGCCAAGGTCTACCGCGTCGCCGCGGTGCAAAGCGACGTGCCGGAACGATCGGTGCGCCGGGTGCCGGCGTTGTCGCGCCTCAACGGCGGCTGGCCGGCGGACCTGCCCCGGCCGGTGCGGCTGTTGCACCCGCCACAGCCGGTGGAGGCAATGGCGCTGCTGCCGGATCACCCGCCGGTCGCGTTCACCTGGCGGCGGGTGCGCCATCGCGTGCGTCACGCCGATGGCCCGGAACGGATTGCCGGGGAATGGTGGAAGCGCGACCGCGAATGGGCCTCGGTGCGCGACTATTTCCGGGTCGAGGACGAGGACGGCCGCCGCTTCTGGCTGTTCCGGCGCGGCAATGGCAGCGATCCCGACAGCGGCGATATGCGCTGGTTCCTGCACGGGGTTTTTTGAACCCGATGTATACCGAACTCCAGGTCACCACGAACTATAGCTTTCTGCGTGGTGCCTCGCATATCGAGGAACTGATCGCCAGAGCGGCTGTGCTTGGCATGAAGTCGCTCGCCGTCACCGACCGCAACTCGCTCGCCGGCATCGTGCGGGCGCATCAGCGGGCGCGCGAGGCCGGGATCAGGCTGATCGTCGGATGCCGGCTGGATCTGGCCGATGGACCCTCGGTGCTGGTGTATCCGACCGATCGGGCGGCGTATTCCCGGCTGACCCGGCTGCTGTCGGTCGGCAAGGGACGCGCCGGCAAGGGCAAATGCGAACTATACTGGCCTGATCTGGCGGCAGCCGCCGAGGGGCTGGTCGCGATCCTCTGCACCGATCCGACCGAGGCCAACATCCGCCGCCTGAAGGCCGACTTCGGCGACCGGGGATATGTGGCGCTGACCTTGATGCACCGGCCCAACGACGCGGTGCGGCTGCGTAGCATCGCCGATCAGGCGGGGTCGCTGGGCGTGCCCACCGTCGCCACCAACGACGTGCTATATCATGCCGCCGGCCGACGCATCCTGCAGGACGTGCTGAGCTGTATCCGCGAGGGCTGCGGCATCGATGAGCTGGGGCACCGCCGGGAATGGTCGGCGGTGCGGCAGCTTCAGTCGCCGGAAGAAATGGTTCGACTGTTTACTCGCCATCCCGACGCCATCGCCCACACCCAGCAGATTGCGCAACGCTGCCGTTTCAGCCTCGATGAGCTGCGTTACCAGTATCCGCACGAAGTCCACATCGCCGGCCTGACGGCGCAGCAGACCCTGGAGCAGCGCACCTGGGAAGGCGCCGCGGCGCGATATCCGGACGGGCTGCCCGACAAGGTCCGCAAGCAGCTTCGTCATGAACTCGACCTGATCGACGGGCTGCAATACGCACCGTATTTCCTCACCGTGGACAGCATCGTGCGGTTCGCGCGGTCACAGGACATCCTGTGCCAGGGGCGCGGATCGGCGGCCAATTCGGCGGTGTGTTTCGTGCTGGGCATCACCTCGATCGACCCGACCCGCAGTGACCTGCTGTTCGAGCGTTTCGTCAGTGCCGAACGCCGCGAGCCGCCCGATATCGACGTGGATTTCGAGCATGAGCGGCGTGAGGAAGTGATCCAGTGGATCTACGAAACCTACGGCCGCCACCGTTCGGCGTTGTGCGCGACGATCATCCGCTATCGCGGCCGCGGCGCGGTGCGCGATGTCGGCAAGGCGCTGGGGCTGACCGAGGACGTGACCGGCGCACTGGCGTCCCAGGTGTGGAGCTGGAGCGAGGAAGGCGTCGCCGAGGAACACGCCGCGGCACTGAATTTCAACTTGGCCGACCGCCGGCTGCGCCTGACCCTTGACCTGGCTCGGGAGCTGATCGGTTTTCCCCGGCACATGTCGCAGCATCCTGGCGGTTTTGTTCTGACAGAAGATCGTCTGGACGACCTAGTGCCCATCGAGCCGGCCAGCATGGTCAACCGCCAGGTGATCGAGTGGGACAAGGACGATATCGACGTTCTGCGCTTCATGAAGGTCGACGTGCTGGGCCTGGGCATGCTGGGTTGCATGCGCCGTGCATTCGATCTTCTAGCGGAACATAAACGCCAACGGCTGAACCTGGCGACGATCCCGGCGGAAGATCCCGCGACCTACGCCATGATCCGCAAGGCCGACACGCTGGGTACCTTCCAGATCGAATCCCGGGCGCAGATGTCGATGCTGCCGAGGCTGAAGCCGAGCACGTTCTATGATATCGTCATTCAAGTGGCGATCGTGCGCCCGGGGCCGATCCAGGGCGACATGGTGCATCCGTATCTGCGCCGCCGCGATGGGCTAGAGCAGGTGGTTTATCCGACCCCGGAACTGCGCCGGGTGCTGGAAAAAACCCTGGGCGTGCCGCTGTTCCAGGAACAGGCGATGCAGGTGGCGATCGTCTGTGCCGGCTTCACGCCCACCGAAGCCGATGCACTGCGGCGCAGCATGGCGACGTTCAAGTTCACCGGCGGCGTCTCGCATTTCAAACAGAAGCTGATCGCCGGCATGGTCGAGCGTGGCTACTCCGCGGACTTCGCCGACCGGACGTTCTCCCAGATCGAGGGTTTCGGCAGTTACGGCTTTCCGGAAAGCCACGCCGCGAGTTTCGCGTTGATCGCCTACGCCTCGGCCTGGATGAAATGCCACCACCCGGATGTGTTCTGCTGCGCGCTGCTGAATGCGCAGCCGATGGGGTTCTATGCCACCGCGCAGATCGTGCGCGATGCGCGACTGCATGGTGTGGAGGTGCGGCCGGTCTCGGTGAACCAATCAGTGTGGGACTGCACGTTGGAAAGCCGCCGCAAGTCGGGGGAAGTCCGTCATCGGGCTGGCAACGGCCACTCCGCCGAAGCAATCGAGCAACAGTATGCCGTGCGTCTCGGCTTGCGCATGGTGAAGGGCCTTGCCGCGGCTCAGGCTGACGAAATGATCAGCCATCGGGGGGCCGGGTACCGCTCGATCGAGGATATGTGGCGTCGGCTGAGAGTACCGGTCGCGGCGCTCGAGCGGATGGCGGAGGCCGACGCATTCCAGACCCTGGGGCGCGATCGACGCCAGGCGCTGTGGACGATCCGCGGGCTTTCGGACACGCGGCTGCCATTGTTCGACGGCATACCGGCGGAACCAGACGCCGAACCGGCGGTGACGCTGGCGGCGATGACGGCCGGGCGCCAGGTGGTGGAGGATTATCGCAGCACCGGCCTGAGTCTGCGCCGCCATCCGGTGAGTTTTTTGCGCGCCGATCTGGCGGCGCGGCGCATCGTCCGCTGTGCCGATCTGGCGACGATCCGCGACGGCAAGCGGGTGGAGGTTGCCGGCATCATCCTGGTCCGGCAGCGCCCAGGCAGCGCGCGAGGCGTGCTGTTCGTCACCATCGAGGACGAGACCGGCCACGCCAACCTGATCCTCTGGCCGTCGGTTTTCGAGGCGCAACGCCGTCTGGTGCTGTCGGCCAGCATGCTCGCCTGCCGCGGCAAGCTGCAGCGCGAAGGCGAGGTCATTCACGTGATCGCTGAGCACTTGACCGATCTGTCAGGACTGCTGCGCGGGGTGGGCGAACGCGATGAGGCGTTTCCGCTGCCGGCTGGTCGCGGCGACGAAGCCCGGCGCGATAGCACGCCGGATCCACGCGGCAGAAAAATCGTCGGCAGCCGAGATATCTACGTGCCGGACTTACGGATTGCCGCAGGCAACGGCATCAAGGTGCCGACGCGAGACTTTCGATAATGCATACCCCTGAAGACACGGCAAACCTGTCAAGACCAGTGATGTAAAATTAAAGTCAATTTATCCAGAGCGCAGTCATCGTCGTTATACGCGGCCCGTTACAGGCTCTGCGCAAACGAAACGTGATGCCGGGATTATGTGGCCTTATCAACTGCGTATCAAGGCGAACTCAACTCACCTCCGGGGTCTTCGTCGCGCCGCGGCAAGTCGAAGCGCACGCATCCCCTGGCCGCATGCCGTCCATCCGAAAATCACATGACGCACGTCTGATTGATAAATGCCCGAAAATGTATATGTTGGCGGCAGATGCGCAGGAAATGGCATCCTGATACGATTTACCTTGCCTCGCAATTCCCTTGCATCCTCAGGAGCATGTTATGAAAACACTCAGTCTTTCCGCGATGGCTATTGGCGCCGGCTTGCTGATTGCCGCCCCGGCCTTCGCCCAAGCGACCAAACAGAAGACTCAGGACGGCAACAGCCCGACCACGGTCGGACCCGCCAGTGGCGCCTACAAGCAGAAGACCCAGGACGGCAACAGCCCGACCACGGTCGGACCCGCCAGTGGCGCCTACAAGCAGAAGACCCAGGACGGCAACAGCCCGACCATGGTCGGACCCGCCAGCGGCGCCTACAAGCAGAAGACCCAGGACGGCAACAGCCCGACCATGGTCGGACCCGCCAGCGGCGCCTACAAGCAGCAGACTCAGAGCACCTTGTCGCACGGCCAGTCCCCAATGGGCGTGGCAAAGCAACAGTAGCATTGTCGTTCTTTCAGTCCGGGTCCAAATCAAGGACCCGGGCTGATCGGCACTGTTCATGACTTGCGCAGTCGATCACTGCGTAATCAACAACCGAGTGAAGGCGGATGTTTCCGGTGGCGCCGCGTGGTGCCTGACATGGAATTCTCAATCATGAGACCGACCCGCCGCTCGCTTGCAACTTTCATCCTTTTGATCGCGATCGTGTTCAGCCCGGGGATCTCGCTCGCGGACTCGGCTGGCATCATCGCCGCGGTAGCGGCTAACGCAGGCAGTGATCCGATCGCCGCCGTAGTGGCCAAGGTGTCTCCGGCCGTGGTTCGGATCATCACCGTTCGTATCGCGAAACCCGAGGAAGCCAAGTCTGGATCTCAGGTGGCCAAGGCTACGAGCACGGATCAGACAGCCTCGGATCAGATCACAGCCACCGGTTCGGGGTTCATCATCGAACCGACCGGCTTCATCGCCACCAACAGGCACGTGGTCGAGGATGCAGCCGCGCTGTTCGTCGAGACCTCAGACGGGGAACGTTACAAAGCCTCGGTCGTCGGCATGCCCGGGAAGGCAGACATGGCCTTGATCCGGATTAAGGCTCCACACAGTCTGCCGTATGTACCTTTCGGCGATAGCGACAAGGTGCGGGTCGGCGACACGGTGATAGCTATCGGCAGTCCGTTCGGATTCGACAACAGTGTCACCGCTGGCATCATCAGTGCGGTCAACCGCGACATCATGGAAAGCCCGTTCGACGACTATCTGCAGACTGACGCGGCGATCAATCATGGCAACTCGGGTGGCCCGCTGTTCAACACCGCGGGCGAGGTCATCGGCATGAACAGCGTGATCTTCGCGCCGGGCACCGGATCGGTCGGACTGGGTTTCGCGATTCCGTCGAACGATCTGCATTTCGTGTTCGAGCGTCTGATGCGGACCGGTGAAATCAGCGCAGGGATGCTGCCGATCTATACGCAGCAGGTGAGCTGGATGCTGAAGCAGGCGCTGAATGCCCCTGACCTGCAAGGCGCGCTGGTGTCCTCGGTTCACGATGACGACGGCAAGATGATGCATGATAAGATCAAGCCCGGCGACATCATCCTTTCGTTCAATGGGGAAAAGGTCTCTGACCCTCGGGACCTGGCTCGGAAGGCGGCGAAGGCTCCGATCGGCAGCGACGTCGCCCTGGAGATCTGTCAAGATGGCATCCACGAAACCGTGCATGTGAAGATCCACGAATGGCCGCAATCCAAGCCGGTGGTTCTGCACGATCCGGCCAACCGCAAACTGGGGCTGCAACTCGCCTCGGCTCCTGGTGACAAAGGCACATCGCTGGTGACAGTCGCCGCGATCGACCCGATGGGAACCGCCGCGAATAGCGGCATCCAGAAAGGCGACGTAATCCTCGAAGTGCAGCAGACGCCGGTCTCCAAACCCGAGCAGGCGATGCGGCTGTTCGAAGATCAATCCGAGACACGGCACCATTACGCGGCCGTCCTGGTGCGGCATGACAAAAAATTGTCCTGGATGCCGCTCGAGGTCCCCTATCAGCCTGAATAGCGCGGCGCACCGCGGGATCATCGTTATCCGACGGTGAACCGATAACGGATGATCCGACGGTAGGTGTCGTTCGGTTCAAGGCTGGTGGACGGAAAGTTCGGGTGGTGCGGCGCGTCGGGGAAGTCCTGGGCCTCCAACGCCAAGCCCGCTGACTGGCGATAGACCACTCCGCCATGTCCGGCAAACGCACCGGTGAGTTTGTTGCCCGTATAGACTTGTAGGCCAACCTGATCAGTGTCGATCTCCAGCACCCGACCGGTCACCGGATCTCGTAGCCGCGCCGCTCGTTTCAACGTGCGTGCACCATGGGTGTTCAAAGCGAAGCAATGATCGTAGCCCAGGCCATGAAATAGCTGCGGGTCGGGATGTCTGATCCGACTGCCTAACTGCGCCGGATGGCGGAAGTCGAACGGCGTGCCGGCGACCGGGTGGATTTCCCCGGTCGGGATTTGTGCCGCGTCGGTCGGCAGGAAGGCGTCGGCGGCAATGCTCAGTTCGTGGCCAAGCACGTCACCGACGGAGGGGCTGGCCAAATTGAAATACGGATGCGCGCTAAGGTTGATGACGGTCGGCTTCGTCGTCCGTGCCTCAAGGGTCAGCGCCAGTGTATCCGCTTCGAGTTCATAGGTCGCCCGCGCGGTTACCTCACCGGGAAAGCCCTGATCGCCGTCCGGGCTGACATGGGTCAGCACCAGCTTGGGGACCGGTTCGGCTTGCGCTGTCAGCACCGACCAAACCACCCGGTTGAAGCCGATCGCCCCGCCATGCAGCATGTCGGCGCCGCTATTGTTGGATAGGTCGTAGGTCTTGCCATCCAAGCTGATCACTGCACCGGCAATGCGGTTGGCATAACGCCCGAGCAGGGTGCCGAATGAGCCGCCGTATTGGAGATAGGCGGCGACGTTGTCGAACCCCAGCAGGACATGGCCGCGCCGTCCGTCGCGGTCGGGCGCCTCGATGCTGACCATGCGGCCGCCGTAGTCGGTGATCCGTACGCGCAAAACGGCGCTTTCAAGGGTGAATAGCGTGGCCGCACCACGGTCGGGCAGTTGGCCGAACGGTTCGGAGGCCAGAGGTGTCGTCATCGGTGCATCTGTCCTGCGGCTTGGTTGATTCAGGTCATTCTATCACACCTTGGGCGCATCCCGCGCCGGCGCTATTTCGTCGATCGGTTGCCAGCCATGACCCGGCGATCGGGTCGATGCATCGAACGTGAAATAGTTTCCGCCCCTTCCCCTGGCTGGTCGTCCGCTCGGTTGATAGGGCACGTCTTGAGTTTGCACAGAAACAGCGTGCCGACGCCCCCGTGCGATACCAGAGCGATGTCCCGATCCTCGGCCGATTGTTTGGTTACCGCGCTGACCGCGGCGACGATCCGGGCCTGGGCATAGGCGGCTGTCTCCCAACCCCGGACACTTGGGTTCGGGGTGACGAAAAAAGCGTCGGCGGTCGCTGCGAATTCGGCTTTGGGCAGGTAGCCGGTGGATGCTCGGTCGTTCTCGCCCAGGTCGGGCAACTGGCGGGGCGGGATGCCGATCGCATCGCCAGTCATCCCGGCCGCCTCGATCGCCTTGCGTTCGTCGCTGCGCCCGATGTTCCGCATCCAGGGCTGACCCAGCAGATTATGCATCCGCGCTCGTCCATACAGTGACAGGTTCCACTGAGTAACCGGAACAGCGGGGTCGATCATGACCTCCGGATGGGTGATGAAATAGACCCAGGTCATTGCAAGTGCGCGATCAACATGTTGGTCCAGGTTCTGCCGTGCCATTTAGCCTAGAAACGCGGCAAACGTCCGGGCAAGCGGGCAACGCCGCTTCGCCTCTTGCAGGATGCATCGAACCAGCCGACGCTGGTTCCGAACAGGGAGATCACGAGCCATGGAATTCGGCATGTTTCACGAATTTCAGCGTCGCCCCGGGCAGTCCGAAACCGACGCCTTCACCGAGGCATTCCAGCAGGTCGATGAAGCCGAGGCCGCCGGGTTGGACGTCATGTGGCTCGCCGAACTGCACAATGCGCCGGAACGGTCCGTGCTGGCCGCCCCACTCAACATCGCCAGCGCCATCGCCATGCGCACCAAACGCATGCAGATCGGCATTGCGGTGCAGGTCTTGCCGTTGTGTCACCCGCTGCGCATCGCCGAAGAAGCCACCACGGTCGACCACATCAGCCACGGCAGGCTGATTTTCGGGATCGGCCGAAGCGGCTTTCCGCGCACCTATCAGGCCTATGGAATCTCCTACGCCGAAAGCCGCGAACGTTTTGCCGAGGTGCTGGAAATCCTGCGGCGCGCGTGGACGCAGGAGACGTTCTCGTTTCATGGTCAGTTCTATCATTTCGACGACATCTGCCTGGTGCCGAAGCCATACCGGGCGCCATATCCGGAACTGCGGATCGCGGTTAACAGCCCGGACACCTTTCAGCAGAGCGGTGAGGCCGGCATGCCGATCTTCGTCGCCACGCGGCTCGGCGACCTAGACGAGCTGGTGCCCAACCTGCTTGTCTATCGCGAGGCGTGGTCGGCCGCCGGCCATCCGGGCGACGGGAAAGTCTATCTCCGCGTTCCGGTCTATATCGCCCCGACCGAGCGCCAAGCGCGTGAAGAACCGCATGAAAGCATCATGTTCTTTTACAAATACCTCGGCGAAAGGATTGAAGCCTCGGCCACTCAGGAAGGCGCGCGAGCGATCGAAAACCGCGCCGAACGTGGTCAGCGGCTGATGACCATCGATTACGAGGAAGCGCTCAGAAGCAAGATCGTGGTCGGCACGCCGGCCATGGTCACCGATCGGCTGGCGACGTTGAAGCAGACACTTGGCCTGTCGGGCATCCTGGCGGAGATGAACTGCGGCATGAGGATCCCAAACGACCAGGTGGTAACTTCGCTGCGCCTGATGTGCAGCGAGGTGATGCCACATCTACGTGATTGAGCATCAAAACCTTGCCTCTCCCCGGTTTGTCAACTGTATTCAACAGCGTAATCGTTATCATCTCGTGCTAATACCGGTGCGCCTCCACACTGGTCCGCCTCCGGGGAGACCCCGCCGCCAATGTTGTCACTGCCTGCTCAGCCGGCGTCGGACATCCGCGCCCTCCGACACTGGAAGACCGCCCAGCCGGCGGACGCGGCCGGCTCGATCCGCGCCGGTGCCACCATCGCGGTCGGCTGGCTCAGCGATAGTCTGGCAGCGGCACTGGCTGGGTCGTTCGCGGCAAGCGGCCAACCAAGCGGGCTCACCTTGGTGTATGCGGCGCCTAAACGGGACGGCCGCACCCATGGCCTGAACATTCTGGCCCATGCCGGTCTGGTGCGCCGCGTGGTTGGTGGCCAATGGCATCCGGTGCCCGGTCTGCAGGCGTTGGCGGCGGCCAACCGGATCGAGGCCTATAGCCTGCCGGTCGGCGTCATCAACCGGCTATTTCGCGACATCGCCGCCGGCCTGCCCGGCCACCTCAGCCGCAGCGGTCTGGGCACCTTTACCGATCCGCGCAACGGCGGCGGGCGGCTCAATCCGCGCACGCGGGAACAACTGGTGCGCCTGGTCCGCCCCGCCGGCGACGAGGCGCTGCTGTATCAGGCCTTCCCGATCGACGTCGCGGTGATCGGCGTGGCGTTCATGGAAGGCACCGCCGCGATCGCGATGACCCGGGATTCCATGACCCTGGCGCGGGCGGCGCAAAAAAGCGGCGGCATCGTCATCGCCCAGATGGACCGGATTGGAACGCTGGACAAATTGCCACCCGGCCAAGTCGAAGTGCCGGACAAATTGGTCGATATCCTGATTGCGACCGACCCGCGCGAGCGCGGCTGGGAGACATTCTCCTGCGCCACGGTTCGACCGGTTGGTCAGCGGCGGCTGTCGCACTAAACCCGACGCCAAAGCAGCGATCGGGGCGCCGGCCTCATGGGCTGATCGGCCCACACCGCCGCTACGGATCACCCGCTGGGCGCGGGTCAGAAGATGCCGGCCGCCAGACCACCGGCCAGCGCGGCGCCCAGGTCTCGGCAGCGCTGCAGCTCGGCAGGGGGAATAGTCTTCGCCGCCAGGATGGTCTCAGCGGTCTGCGCGTTGATACGAACGATCAGAGTGTCCGCGACCTGGCGCAGGCGCCAGCCGGTGGCGATCCGAGCGATCTGGCGGCCGGCGTTCTCGCCGTCGCTGCCGGCGCAGATCAGTGCGGCGTAAGGCCGGCCATTGATGCGGTCGATGACCGGATAGTAGGTGCGATCGAAGAAGTCTTTCATCCGGCCGGCCATGGCGGCCAGATTCTCCGGCGTCGCAAAAATGAAGCCGTCAGCGGCCAGGACGTCGACTGGCTGTGCCTCGGTCGCAGTCAGCAGACGCACGTTGATCTCGGTTTCGTCCGCCGCGCTCGCCGCCGCTGCTTCAGCCATCTGCCGGGTTCCCCCGGTCAGCGAATGAAACACAACCAGCAGAGTCTTCATGCGACCATCCCGAACCGGCCGCACAAGGATAGGCTCAGGCGGCAGTACAGGTGAAGATCGCTGGTCGGCGGCCAATGGGGCGGTGCGTCTCGGCGCCGCTCGCCCTCGGTGCGTTCAGGCGGAACGCTCCATCTGTCGGTGGATGTCGCCCGAAGCGTCGAGCAGCATCTGACGAAACAGGCCGAGCAACTTTGCGTCGAGTTGCGAGTCCATTTCGTCGACCATGAACTTGAGCGCGGCCTCGGCCTCGATTGGCGGTTTGTAAACGCGTCGATCGGTCAGCGCGGTAAATACGTCGACGATGCAGGCGATGCGCGCCAGCCGGTTCAGTTTGCTGCCTGCAAGGCCTCGCGGATAGCCGGTTCCATCGACCTTTTCGTGATGTTGCGCGGCGATGGTGATGATGCCCTTGGGCAGATCCTGGCAATGCTCCAGGTAGGCGACCGAGGCGGTAACATGTCCCTCCATAACCGCGCGTTCGGCTTCGTTCAGCCGGCCCGGCTTGTTCAGCACCTGGTGCGGGATCGACATCTTGCCAATGTCGTGCAGCAGTCCGCCGCTGGCCAACAAGATCTGCTCTTCCTTCGGCAGACGCAGGTTGCAGCCGAACAGGGAGAGGTAGGTCGCCACCCGCATCGAATGCGCAAAGGAGTAGTTGTCGTGGTCCTTCACGCCGTCCAGCATCTCCTTGAAGTCGTCGTTGGCGACAGCTTCGACAAGCGGCTGGCAGGCGTCGCTGACGCCCTGGTACGGGATCGGTTTGCCTTCGCTGATGACATTCGAGATTCCGTTGAACAGCAACAAGGTGTCGGACAATGCCTGGCGCTGCAGCGGGCGCAGGGTTTTCCACTTGCGCTCCACGCCACGATTGAGCAGGCCCGATACGGCCGTGACCAGCGCACTGCGGGAGAATGGCTCTACCAGCAGACTGTCGGCGCCGCATTGCAGCGCACCATCGCGGGTCACCTTGTCGTCCTTGCCGGCCAGCACCACGATGGGGATGGATGCCAGGCCGGGATCTAGACGGAACCTGCGAACCAGATCGAACCCGCCGCCCGGCGGCAACTGCTCACTGACCAAAGCCAGCAGCGGCACATGCGTTCGGCAGCCGGCAACCGCCTGCGCGACATCGGGATACTCCGCGAATTGATAGAACGACGTCAGGCAACGGGCTAATATCGATCGCTGCCTCGCGTTGCCCGCGACGATGGCGATGTATGGTTTGCCCCGCCCGGGGTCGGGAACATCCACCGTATTCACCTGCACACTGTCCCCACTGGGACAGGGCCCCGCTTCGGCCCGCGTCGCCAGTCATCGCAAAGCCGCGCAAGGGCGGGGAAGCGATCCACCGAAGGCCGCCGGTTCGCCGCGACGTTGGGGTGCTGCTGTTGCACGGCTTTCCTGATCCCGAGCGGCATGAAGATCCACGTCTGGATCGCGAGGACGCAACTTGGGGCAAGGGCGCTAACAAATCGTTAACAGCGGCCAGACTGCACAGCGGCAGCGCCTTGGCCGATGATCCGAGGGCCGATCACGCCCGCTGGCGCCCCGATCAGCCGTATGTCATGGAAATCGCGCCACCTTTCCGCCACTTGGTGTGGCGCGCCCGGAAGGACTCGAACCTCCAACCCCCAGATTCGTAGTCTGGTGCTCTATCCAATTGAGCTACGGGCGCAAGCAGGCGGCGCGGTGTAGCCGAACCTCCGCATCCTATCAACCCCTGGAACACGGCCACGGCGTCGGCGGAAGCTTCCCCGCTAGGCGGCCAACTTATCCAGTTCGCGCAGGATCGACTCGCCCATCACCCCGGTGCCGACCCGAGCGCTGCCCGGAGCCATGATATCGGCGGTACGAAGACCATTCTTCAGCACGTTGACGCACGCCTTTTCGATCAGCCCGGCGTCTTCCTCCATGCCAAACGAATAGCGCAGCAACATGGCGAAGCTAAGCAACTGGCCCAGCGGGTTGGCAACGCCCTTGCCGGCGATGTCGGGGGCACTGCCGTGGATCGGCTCATACAGGGCATACCGCTTGCCGGACGGCTGCACGACGCCCAGCGTGGCGGACGGCAGCATACCGAGGCTTCCGGTCAGCATCGAGGCCAGGTCCGACAGCAGGTCACCGAACAGGTTGGAGGTGACGATCACGTCGAACTGGCGCGGGTTTCGCACCAACTGCATGGCGCAGTTGTCGGCATACATGTGCGTTAGTTCGACGTCGGCAAACTCCCGCTCGCGCAGCTCGGTCACCGTTTGGCGCCAGAACATGCCGGATTGCATGACATTAGCCTTCTCCACGCTGCACACCCGGCTGTGCCGCCTGCGGGCGAGCTCGAAACCGACGCGGCAGACCCGCTCGATTTCCCCGGTGGTGTAGCTTTCGGTGTCGAAGCCGCGTTTCTGTCCGTCGGGCAACGTCTCGATACCGCGCGGTTCGCCGAAATACACGCCCCCGGTGCTCTCGCGCACGATCATCAGATCCAGACCGCGCACCACGTCGGCCTTGAGAGTGGACGCCTCGACCAGCGGGTCCAGCACAATGGCCGGCCGCAGATTGGCGAACAGGTCCAGCTCCTTGCGCAGGCGCAGGATCGCCAGTTCGGGACGCAGATCGAACCCCAGCCGGTCCCATTTTGGGCCGCCAACCGATCCGAACAGAATAGCATCGGCGGCTTTGGCCTTCTCCATCGTCGCATCGGTGATCGGCGCGCCATAGGTATCGATGGCCGACCCGCCGACATGATCGTCGGATACGTCGAAGCTCACCATGCGGCGGCGACCCATCCAGTCGATGACCCGTCGGACTTCGCGCATGACCTCGGGGCCGATGCCGTCGCCGGGTAGAATGAGCAGTTTCTTGTTGGCGGTCATCCGGCGGTCCTTCGGTTGCAGCGGTTGCTCAAGCGGCGCACCGGAGCACAGCGCGCAATCGATGCCGCCCGGTCACACACCCCCAGCCGCGGCCAGAAGGCCACCTAGGCGGCCGTGGTCGAGGGCAACCAGGGCTGGCTCTGCCGCCGCCTGGTTTCGAAGTCGTCGATCCGCGCGCCGTGCTGCAAGGTCTGGCCAATATCGTCCAGGCCGTTCAGCAGCGAATGCTTGCGAAACGGGTCGATCTCGAAACCGATCTCCTCGCCGTTCGGGCGGATCACCACCTGGCGGGCAAGATCGATGCTCACCCGGGCATTGCCGCCCATCCTGGTATCGTCGATCAACTGGTCGCACACCGCGCGCGGCAGCCGGATCGGCAGGATGCCGTTCTTGAAGCTGTTGTTGTAGAAGATGTCTGCGAAATCGGGCGCGATGATGCAGCGGATGCCGAAATCCAGCAGCGCCCACGGCGCGTGCTCGCGCGACGATCCGCAGCCGAAGTTCTCATGCGCGATGATCACCTGGGCGTGGCGGAACGGCTCCTGGTTCAGCACGAACTCGGGCTTCTCCTTGCCGTCCTTGTCGAAACGCAGCGGGTCGAACAGATGCACCCCAAGCCCGGAGCGCTTGATGGTCTTCAGAAAGCGCGCCGGAATGATCTTGTCGGTATCGATGTTCTGCATCGGCATCGGCGCCGCGACGGCGCTGAGCGTGGTGAATGGTTCCATGACTGCGCTCCTGCCGCCTAGACCAATTGCCGCACGTCGGTCAGCCGCCCGGTGACCGCCGCCGCCGCCGCCATCGCCGGCGACAGCAGGTGGGTGCGCCCGCTGGGTCCCTGGCGACCCTCGAAGTTGCGGTTCGACGTGCTGGCGCACCGCTGACCCGGCGTCAGCTTGTCGGGGTTCATGCCCAGGCACATCGAGCAACAAGGGTCCCGCCACTCGAACCCGGCTTCCAGCAACACCCGGTCCAGGCCTTCCTGCTCGGCCTGTCGCTTCACCAGGCCGGAGCCGGGCACCACCAGCGCCTGCACCCCATCGGCCACCTTGCGGCCCTTGGCGATCGTCGCGGCGGCACGGATGTCCTCGATCCGCCCGTTGGTGCAGGACCCGATGAACACCACATCGATCGGCAGGTCCTGCATCGCCTGGCCCGGCGTCAGCGCCATGTATTCCAGCATCCGTCGCAACTGCGACCGCTTGCCCTCATCGGCTTCGTCGGACGGGTTGGGCACCACACCGGTCACCGGGACCACAGCACCAGGGGTGGTGCCCCAGGTGACCATCGGCGCGATCTCCGCCGTGGTCAGCTTCACCACGGTGTCGAAGTGCGCGCCGGGATCGCTGGGCAGCGTCTTCCAGTACGCGACCGCCTGGTCGAACGCCTCGCCCTTGGGCGCGAAATCGCGGTCCTTGACGTACTCGAACGTGGTCTGGTCCGGAGCGATCAGGCCGGCCCGCGCACCCGCCTCGATCGACATGTTGCTGACCGTGCAGCGCCCGGCCATGTCCAGCGCGCGAATCGCGTCACCGGTGTATTCGATGACATGGCCATTGCCGCCGGCGGTGGTGATCTTGCCGATGATCGCCAGCACGATGTCCTTGGCCGAACAACCGAAGCCCAGCGTGCCGGAGACGTCGATCCGCATGTTCTTGGCCGGGTTCTGCAGCAGCGTCTGCGTCGCCATCACATGCTCGACCTCGGACGTGCCGATGCCGAACGCCAGAGCGCCGAGCGCACCATGCGTCGAGGTATGGCTGTCGCCGCAGACGATCGTCGTGCCGGGCAGCGACAGCCCGAGTTCCGGTCCGATGATGTGCACGATGCCCTGGCGCACATCCAGGATCGGGATGTAGGGCACGTCAAATTCAGCGACGTTCTCCTCCAACGTCTGCACCTGGATCCGGCTGTCGGCTTCCTTGATGTCGGTCGGAATGCGCGACCCGACGGTCGGGATATTGTGGTCGGCGACCGCGATGGTCAGGTCCGGCCGACGCAGCTTGCGGCCGGCCTGGCGCAGACCCTCGAAGGCCTGGGGACTGGTGACCTCGTGCAAGAGATGCCGATCGATATAAAGGATGCAGGTCCCGTCAGGGAGTTTCTCGACGACGTGGCTGTCCCAGATCTTGTCGAACAGGGTGCGAGGCCGGCTGGCGGACATATTTACTCCCGATTGTCGCGCGTTTCAGAGGGAAGATTTGGACGAACGCCTGGTTTTGTGCAACCCGTCCGAGCTTCAGCCCTGGCGGTGCAGCCATGCAAGCGCGCCGTCGGCAGCCGCCACCGCGGTGCTGCAGCAGGCCTGCAGCAGGTAACCACCGGTGGGCGCTTCCCAATCCAGCATCTCGCCGGCGGCGAACACGCCGGGGCGCTGGCGCAGCATCAGCGATTCGTCCAGAGCGTCCGCCCGCAGCCCGCCAGCGCAGGAGATCGCCCGCTCGATCGCAAACGGCGCCAGCAACCGGATCGGCAGCGCCTTGATCAGCACGGCAAGGCTTTGATCCGTCGCGCCATGGTGCAGCGCCTCTTGCACCAGTCCGATGGCTTCCGGGGCCAGCCCGGCCTGCTTGCGCAGCGTGTTGGCCAGAGACTGGCCACGGCGCGGACCTTGGAGGCGCCCACCCAGCTCGGTCAGGGTCAAATCGGGCCGCAAATCGAGTTCGATCGTCGCGCGACCTTGCGCCAGGATCGCATCGCGCAACCGCGCCGACAGCGCATAGATGACGCCGCCTTCCAGTCCGCTTGCGGCGATCATTGCCTCGCCGCGGACGGTATCGGAGCCAAAGCGCAGTGCCAGCCGCTTCAGCGGCCGACCGGCGAAACGGCTGCGGAAATGCTGCGTCCAGTCCACCTGGAAGCCGCAATTGGTCGGTCTGAAAGCGGTCACCGAGTCCGCAAGATACGCCACCCAGCCAGCGTCGGACCCCAGGCGCGGCCAGGAGGCCCCGCCGGTCGCCAGGACGGTGACGATTGGGGTGACGCGGATCTCGCCGTTCGCGGTGCGAAAGCGCAGGCTGCCGTTGGGGTCCCAGCCGGCCCAGCGGTGGCGGGTGCGCATCTCCACGCCCTGGTCGCCGAGCCGTCGAAGCCAGGCCCGCAACAGCGGCGAGGCCTTCATCGCGCGCGGGAAAATCCGGGCACTGGACCCGGTAAAGGTCGGCTGGCCGAGGTCGTTGCACCACGCGATCAAGGCCTCGGGCGGATAGGCCGAGACGATCGGTTCAAGCCAGGGCCGGGCTGGCCCGTAGCGCGCGATCAAGCGCGGCAGCGGTTCGGCATGGGTCAGGTTGAGGCCGCCCTGGCCGGCCATCAGCAACTTGCGGCCGACCGCTGGCATCTGGTCATACACGGTGACCCGGACCGCTGCCCGCGACAGCACCTCGGCCGCCATCAGGCCGGCCGGACCGCCGCCAATGACGGCTGCCGTCGGGATCCAAGCGTTCAGGCCGGCGGACCCGACATCACGCGGGGATGGCGCGGGCGGCCGAGGTCGGTTTTGGGTCGGCCCGGGTGATCACCACCGGCGGATCACGCGGCGGCGTCTTGTGTCATCGTGGTGACGACCTGGTAACCCGGACCATCGACCCGGCGGCCGGTGGACGGATCGACCAGCAGCGGGTCCACCGGCTGCCCGGTTTCGGTGTTGACGATCCGCACGGTCCGGTCGTCGGGGGGAAAATGCTTGTTACCGAACGCCAGCATGGCCAGCAGCACCGGGCGGAAATCCTTGCCGCGCGGCGTCAGCAGGTATTCGTCGCGCGGCGGCCGGTCGTTGTAACGCCGGCGCGCGAGCAGACCGGCCTCGACCAGGGCATTCAGCCGCCGGGTCAGCATGTTCGGCGCGATGCCGAGGTTTTCGCTGAACTCGTCGAAGCGGGTGATGCCGCGAAACGCATCGCGCAGGATAAGGATGCTCCACCACTCGCCGACATGTTCCAGGCCGCGGGCGATCGGGCACGGCATGGTGCTGAAACTCTTGCGCTGCATGGTGTCCGCACCCGCTGTGAAACTACGATGTTGATAGTTGGTCGGTAACGAGAACCACGTCAATGCCAAATCGGCCCTGCTCCGCCGCCGGGCCTTGGATAACGTTCGTGTCAGCGGCGCGGGCGTGCCGGATTGCCCAACACTGTGACCCCGGCCGGGACATCGCGGGTGACCACACCGCCGGCGCCGATCACTGCGTCATCACCGACCGATACGCCCGGCAGGATGATTGCCCCGCCGCCGATCCAGACGTTGCGCCCGATCCGGATCGGGCGGCCGAATTCGAGCCCGGAGGCACGCCCCGCCGCATCGCGCGGATGGTCGGCGGTCAGGATCTGCACCCCTGGCCCGATCTGCGTCCGATCGCCGATCACCACTGGCACAACATCGAGGATCACGCAGTTGAAATTCACGAACACGCCGGCGCCGAGGCTGATGTTGAAGCCATAATCACAATGAAACGGCGAGCGGACCACGGCGTCCCTGCCGACCACGGCAAACCGTTCCACCAGCAGTCGGTGCCGCTCCGCCGCGTCGAGCGCGGCGTTGTAGCGCGCCATCCATTGCTGTGCCGCGGCCAGGTCCGCCTGGAGGTCCGGCGCGGTGGCGTCATAAAGCTCCCCGGCGAGCATTTTGTCTTTCTCGGAACGCGCCATGTCGTCTTCTTCCCCAGCTCCCCGCCTGGATCACCCCCCGCCTGGATCACCCCGCCTGGATCAAACGATGATCGCGCCGGGGACAATCCGCCGCCCGGGCTAAGTCTCCGTCAGCAGTAACGGCAAATGCCGCGTCAGCAAGCCATCCGCATCGCGCAATTCGTGTACGATGGTAAAATGGTTGGCTCGGGGCACCGGGATCAATGCACCGGGGAGATGTGCCGCCGACCGCAGCGCATGCAAATCCCGGCTGCCCGACACCAGCGGCGGCAGTTCAGCGGTGCCATATGCCAACGCCAGCGGCTTGTTCACCGGTTGCAATCGCATCGGCGACAGCGTGGCGATCTCCTGCTCGGTCAGCCGCAGTTTTTCGTTCAGGTAGGTATCCCGCAGCGGTCCCAGCTCGAAGATGCCGGAGATCGCCAGGCCCGCCTTGACCAGCGGATGGCCCAGGCAGGCCGCCGTCAGATGACCGCCGGCCGACCAGCCGGACAGCACGATCGGGCCATTGATCCCGTGCGCCGGTCCGTGCGCCGCCAGCCAATCCAGCGCCGCGTTTATCTCGCCCACGATCTCTGTCAGTGACGCATCCGGCGCCAGCGTGTATCCTGGCAGCGCCGCCGCCCAGCCTCGGGCGTGCGGGCCGGCGATCAGGTTGGCGAACTGGTCCTTGCTGTTGCGCTGCCAGTAGCCGCCGTGGATGAACACGATGCACGGCGCGTCCGGATCGGCCAGCGGAAACAGGTCCCATGTGTTGCGTTCCCGCGGGCCGTAGCGCAGATCCAGGTGCAGCGAGTTGGTGGTGCGAAACACCGTCGAGGCCACCTCCCGAGCGGCGTTCAGCACTGGACTGTCGGTGACTGCGGCCGGGTTGTTGTAGGCCGCGTCTCGTTCGGCCTGGGTCAGCTCGCCCCATCTCGCCAGCGGGTTCACGCGGTGGCTCGCTGATACCAGTCCATGATCTGGCGGCCCTGCCAGAACAGCGCGCCTGGGCGGCTGGCGATGTGGGTCAAAGCGCGTTCGAACCAGCCGATGCGGTGCGGCACGCCGCTGATAAAGGGATGCACCGCCAGCCCCATCACCTTGGCCCCCTGGTCGCCGGCTTCCTCATACAGGCGCTCGAACTGGGCGACGGTGCGGTCGTAGAGTTCCTCGGCGCGATGATGCTGGATCATCATGATCGGGATGTCGTTCAGTTCGACGCTGTACGGCATGGTCAGCATCGGGCCGTGCGCGGTGCGCAGCGTGGCCGGCAGATCGTCCACCACCCAATCGGCGCAGTACTTGATCCCGGCCTCGGCCAGCAGATCCGGGGTATCCAGCGTCTGGGTCAGGCCGGGCGCGAGCCAGCCCACAGGGTCGTGGCCGCCGGCCTGTCGCAGCGTGGCGATGGCGTCGCGGATCATCGCCCGCTGGTCGGCCACCAGGTGGGTGGCGATCTGGTGGTAGCCGTGCACCATGAACTCCCACCCCGCATCGCGGCAGGCTTGGGTGACCCGTGGGTAGGCGGACGGCACCGCGCCGTTGATCGCCAGCGTGGGCGCGATGCCGTGCAGGTCGAGCGCTGCCTTCAGCCGCCAGAACCCGACCCGCATGCCGTACTCGTGCCATGCCCAGTTCGGCAGGTCGGGGATTACCGAGGCACCCTGTGGCGCGCTGAGCACCTGGCGCGGCATGGCGCGGTCAATGTCCCAGCGCTCTATGTTGACCACCAGGAACACGGCGACGCGTTTGCCGCTGGGCAGCGCCAGCTTCGGGCGGTCGATGGCGGCCTGGTAATCCAGGCGTTGATGGGGTTTTTGCGGGTCGGTCATGGCGGGGATGATGACCGGTCCGTGAGGCCGGTTCAAGGCGGCGCGTGGCCGCTGTCAATTCGCTTAGGCCGGCGCCATGGACTCTGATCGTTGGCTTGGTCTGCCTTGACTTACTTTGTCTTTGACCACTAAATCTAAACAACTTACCCGCGCGACGACACTGCTTCCGCGACTCAGGTTCGACAGGCCATCGGCAGCCGAACAGCCGGCGACGCGTGAAATCCAAAACAAGGAGGCAACAATGCTCAAGAAACTTCATCACGTCGCCTATCGCTGCAAGGACGCAACCCAGACAGTCGATTTCTATACCAACGTGCTCGGGCTGAAATTCTCCCACGCCATCGCCCAGGATCGCGTTCCCTCCACCCAGGCATGGAATCCGCATCTGCACGTGTTCTTCGAGATGGAGGACGCATCGAGCATCGCATTCTTTGAATTGCCGGAACTACCCGCCATGCAGCCCGATCCCAACACACCCAACTGGGTGCAACATCTCGCGCTGGAGGTGAAGGATATCGCGACCATGCAGGAAGGCGTCCGACGCCTGCGCGACCGCGGCGTGGAAGTGATCGGCCCAATCGACCATCACTTCTGCCAGTCGGTTTACTTCTTCTATCCGAGTGGACACCGCCTGGAAATGACCGTGCGGACCGAGACCAAGGATGACGCGGATCGTTTCGCCAAGCAGGCCCAAGTGACGCTGGCCGACTGGCAGGCGCGCAAGGCAGCCGCCGCGGCCGGATAACGCCGCGACCAGGCCGGTTACTCGACGACCTGCGGCGCTGGCCTGGTCATCAATCAACCCCTACTTCTTCCCCGGCAACTCGATCCCGGCCAACTGCTGCCACACCCGGATGACGAACGAATCATCCTTCAACCCCTGCCCGTTCGCCGCCGCCGCCAGGAACAACTGATGTGCCGCCGCCGCCATCGGCAGCGGGAACGTCAGCGCCCTGGCCTGATCCAACACAATACCCAAATCCTTGACGAAGATGTTCACCGCTGACGACGGCGTGTCGTCCCCCGCAAGGATATGTGGCACCCGGTTCTGCCACATCCAGGAACTGCCGGCGGATTCCGAGATCACCTTGAACAACGTCTCCGGGTCGGCTCCTGCTCGAATACCCAGGGCCAGCGCCTCGGCCGCGGTGGCGATGTGCACCCCGGCCAGCAACTGGTTGACCATCTTGACCGTGCTGCCGACACCGATCGCCTCGCCCAGCCGCCACACCTTGGTCGACATCGCCTCCAGCACCGGGCCGGCCTTGGCGAACGCGGCACCCGACCCCGACCCCATCACCGTCATGGTCCCCGCCCTGGCCCCGGCCGACCCGCCGGAGACCGGGCTGTCCAGCATCAGGAAGCCGGCGTCCTCGATCCGCTTGCCCAGCGCCATCGCCGCCTCGGGCGCCACCGTGGCGCAACACAGGATCACGCCCCCGCGCGGCAGCCGCGCCAGGCAGCCCTTCTCGCCGAACAGCACCTGCTCGGTTTGCGCCGCGTTGATGACAAACACCACCACCGCTTCCACATCGGCCGGCAAGGCGTCGGCCGAGACCACCACCTTGCCGCCCTCGGCGGCAAACGCCGCGCGGGCCTCCTCGCGCGGTTCGCACCCGGTGACATCATGTCCCTTGCGCAGCAAGTTCAGCGCGGCGCCCATGCCCATATTGCCCAGCCCAATGACGCCTACTTTCATGATTGTCGGTTCCCGCGCATCGAATATGAAGAATTGCCAGGCATCACCCACAGCGGTCGCGGGGCGGCGTCGGGCGCCGCATCCGCTCAGACGTGACGAACCGCCGGATCCAGCCCGAGAAAATACTGGCCGCAGGTTTCGATGTGGCCGGTCCGCGCCTGCACCTGCTGGGCCGAGGCGTGGATATCGCGCATTTTCCGCTCGAACGTGTTGCTGGTGAAGATCGCCGTCGCGCCGGCCTCGTGGTAGGCGAACTCGGCCACCTCCTTGGCGCGCCGGATCGTGGTGGTGGTCGCCAGCCGCATCATCACCCGGTTTTCCAAATCCAGCGCCCCGGTGCGCCGAATGCAGTCCTCGCCGTCGCGGATCGTCTCCAGCACGAAGGCCCGAGCCGAACGCAGCTTGGCCTCGTTTTCGGCGACCAGGTGGTGCATCACCGGGCTGTCGCGCAGGGTGCGCGAGGCGTGCGACGGTTTCTTGGTCCGCGCCAGGCTTCGCAACTCGTCCAGCATGCCGCGGGCGATGCCGATGGAGACCGCCGCGAAGCCGCAAGCATAGGCGCTGGTGGTGGTGAATCGGAAAAACGGCTGATCGATCCGGCGTTCCGCGTCGATGTCGCGCCGCACGCTGTAGGCTTCCGGCACGAACACGTCGTCCAGAGTGTAGCTGTCGCTGCCGGTGCCGCGCAGCCCGACCACGTCCCAGTTGCTGATCCAGTTCAACTGATCCTGCCGCAGCAGCATGGTGCGCTCGATCGGATTGCCGCCGGGGTCGCGCAGCAGCGACCCGTCCGGCAGTTCGACGTGGCAGTGCGCGCCCATCCAGCTTGCGTGGTGGCCACCGCTGCCAAAACCCCACTTGCCGGTTACCCTGTAGCCACCCGGCACGACCTTGGCGCGGGCTTCCATCTGGAAGCCCCAGGCCAGCACGCCGCGCGGATCGTCGCCCCAGATTTTGCGCGCCACCGCGGGTTCGACATAGGCCGCCGCCATCGAACAACCGCTGGCCTGACCGACGCACCAGGCAGTGGAGGCATCCGCCGCGGCCAGGATCTCCATCACCTTGACGAAGCCCTCCAGCCCGAGACCATGGCCGTTCAAAGACCGCGGCAGCAGCGTGCGGTAAAGCCCGTGCGCATGCAGCGCGTCCACCACCACATCGGTCAGCCGGCGCAACGCCTCGATCCCGGGTCCCTCGGCGCGCGGCAAAGGCGCGATGTCACGCGCCTGAACAACCGGATCCGGCGGCAAGTTGAAGGCCTCCGCGCTGGTGTTCAGGTCGACCGCAACATCCATCATCGTTCTCCGTAACCGTTTGCCCCCGACGGCAATCGTCGCTCCGCCGACGCATCACCCTGGTCAGGGCGGCTGTCAATCATCCGCCTCGCTGGCCCACAACAGCATACCAGGAATCCGCTGCCAACGCGCCGGCCGGGTTACCGCCCGCCACGAAAGCGCTCGACCGCGGCCACCAGGGCGCGGCGTATCCCGGGTTCCAGCGCCGAGTGCCCGGCATCCGGCACGATGGTCATTCGCGCATTCCGCCAGGCGCCGGCAAGATCGAAGGCGGTGACCGCCGGGCAGATCATGTCGTAGCGGCCCTGCACGATCTCGGCCGGAATATGGCTGATCCGGCCCATGTGTCCCAGCAGCCCCTCGGGCGGCAGGAACAAACCGTTCGCGAAGTAGAACGCCTCGATCCGGGCCAGCCCCAGCGCCGTGCGATCCTGTGAGAATCCGCTGACCGTCTCGGGGCTAGGCAGCAAGGTGCTGCAAGTGCCTTCGTAGATCGACCAGGCGCGGGCTGCCGGCAGGTGGACCTGGGCGTCGGGGTCGGTCAACCGGCGCAGGTAGGCCGCCAGCAGATTGGGTCGTTCAGCATCGGGCAGGAACCCGGCGAAAGCGGCATGGGCCTCGGGAAACACCGAACGCATGCCGTGCAGGAACCAGGCAACCTCCTCGGGCCGCCCCAGGAATACGCCGCGCAGCACGGCGGCCGAGACCCGCTGTGGGTGAGCCTGGGCGTACGCCAGCGCCAGCGTCGAGCCCCAGGACCCGCCGAACAGCAGGAAGCGATCCACCGCCAAGTGGCGGCGCAGGATTTCGATGTCGGCGACCAGGTCGGGTGTGGTGTTGTGATCCAATCCGCCCAGCGGCCGCGAACGACCGGCGCCGCGCTGGTCGAAGATGACGATGCGCCAATAGTGCGGGTCGAAGAAGCGGCGATGCACTGCGCCGGCCCCGGCGCCCGGGCCGCCGTGCAGGAACAGCACCGGGCGCCCGTTCGGGTTGCCCGCCTGCTCCCAATACATCACGTGACCGCCGGACAGCGGCAGGTAGCCGCTCTCGTACGGGCCGATATCGGGGAACAGGTCGCCGCGTGGCATGACCACACGATGCTATAGGCACCTGGGCCTGCAGGAAACACGAGATTTGCCGACCGCGCCGGTGTCGTTCGGATCGCCGGCCCCGCTCACCCCGCGCGGTCAGCGACGGTGCCGATCCCGCCCTTGGGGGCGCCCCCATCGGCTTCCTTGATCTCTGCTTTGTCATCTCGGGGTCCGCCCCAGCGGTTGGTTGCGAAGCCCACCGCATCTGCCCGATAGTGCCCGCCAAGCCATAACGGAGGATCGCACCATGTCGCCCGGGACGACGCAAACGGACGCGGCGCGCACCCAGGACAGAGATGGCCGATACACCGATGACGGGCGCCGAGTATCTCGCCTCCCTGGACGATGGGCGCGAGGTCTACGTTTACGGCGAGCGGGTCGCCAAGGTCACCGAACATCCGGCGTTCCGCAACACCGCGCGGATGATCGCCCGTCTGTATGACGCGATGCACGACGACGCACGCCGGCCGCGGCTGATGGTGCCGACCGACACCGGCAACGGCGGCCTGACGCACGCCTTCTTCAAAGCGCCAGAAACCGCCCAGGACCTGATTGCCGGGCGCGACGCCATCGCCGAGTGGGCTCGGATCACCTACGGCTGGGTCGGCCGATCGCCGGACTACAAGGCGGCGTTCCTCGCCACGCTGGGTGCCAACGCGGAGTTTTACCACCCGTATCAGGACAACGCCCGACGCTGGTACAAATTCAGCCAGGAGCGGGTGCCGTTCATCAACCACGCCATCATCCATCCCCCGGTCGACCGCGACCGCGCGCCCGACCAGGCGAGCCCGGATCAGGCCGCCAGCGTATGCTGCCACGTGGTGCGGGAAACCGATGCCGGCATCGTGGTGTCGGGTGCCAAGGTGGTCGCCACCGGATCGGTGCTGACCAACTATACCTTCGTCGCCCATCACGGACTGATCCCGCTGCAGGACAAATCCTATGCCGCGGTGTTCATTGTCCCGACCAACGCACCCGGCATCAAGTTCATCTGCCGAGCATCGTACGAGATGACCGCGACCGTCATGGGAAGCCCGTTCGACTATCCGCTGTCCAGCCGGATGGACGAGAACGACGCCATCTTCATCATGGACGAGGTCCTGGTGCCGTGGGAGAACGTGTTCGTTTACGGCGACGTCGAAAAAGCCAACAACTTCTTTCCCCGCACCGGGTTCCTGCCGCGCTTCGGCGTGCATGGCTGCACCCGATTGGCGGTGAAACTTGATTTCATCTCCGGCCTGCTTTTGAAGGCGGTCGAGGCGTCGGGCACCAAGGACTATCGCGGCGTCCAGGCCAACGTCGGCGAAGTGATCGCCTGGCGCAATCTGTTTTGGGGCCTGTCGGACGCCATGGTGCACGATCCGAAACCCTGGGTTGGCGACTACGTGCAGCCCAACATGGACCGGGTCAACGCCTATATGGTTGTCGCCACGATCGCCTATACAAAAATCAAATATGTAATCGAACAGACCGTGGCATCCGGGCTAATATACCTGAACAGCCACGCGCGCGATTTCCAAAGTCCGGAGATCCGACCTTATCTCGACAAGTACCTGCGCGGGTCGAACGGCTACAGCGCGGAGCAGCGGGTGAAATTGATGAAGCTGCTATGGGACAGCATCGCCTCCGAATTCGGCGGCCGCCACGAACTGTATGAGATCAATTACGCCGGCTCGACCGAGGAAATCCGCCGCTATGCCCTGTTCGGGGCGGAGGCGTCGGGCAATGCGGCGGCGTTCAAGGGCCTGGCCGAACAATGCATGGCGGAATACGACCTGAACGGCTGGACGCTGCCGGACCTGAGCGACCCGGGCGAGCTGAGCTTCCATGCGACCAAGGGGCTGCAGGGCTAGTGGGACATGATTCCGCCCTCCAAGGAATTGACCTCGGCGACACGCCTCGAATGGCATGCTAAAAAGTCGCATGATCCACTCAACATACAAGTGGGCGATGAAGACGTCGGACAATATCCTGCCCGCCAACGCGGCTTCGCGTCTCGCCGACTATAAGCGCGCTGTGATGCACGCGCTACCCGGCGTGGAGAAGCTGATCCTGTTCGGTTCCCGAGCTCGCGGCGAAGCGCTCCCAGACAGTGACTATGACGTCGCCGTCCTGGTCCATGATCTTTGGGATAGCCCCCATATCAGGCGGGTCCTGTCCGACCTGGCCTACGACGACATCCTAAGTGGCTTCGTGATTCGGCCGATCCCGCTGCCGGCCGACTATCTGACGCCGCCAGCGCGACGGACCACGGAATTGGCGGATGACATCATCCGCGACGGCGTCGAACTGACGTGATCGCCGACCCTGACAGAGCAGCGGTTTCATGGCAAAAGGCTGAGGCCCATCTGGGGGAGGCGATCGCGCAGGATGTGGACACCTCGCCCATGGCGGTAATCCACTCCAGCTACTATGCGATGTTTCATGCGGCCCGCGCGGTCCTCTTCGAGGCGACCGGAAGCGCGGCGAAGCGGCATGACGCGGTGATTCAAACAATTCGGTCTCCTGGCGCGGACCCTCGACGATAGATTTCGGGCGGCCGGTAAAGCACTCAACGGGTTGAAGGATGAGCGCACCGCCGTCGACTACGACGAGACGATCGTGCCGTCTCCGGAACAGGCGCGCGAGGCCTTGCACGTGGCGGTCGGGTTCGTGGCTATCTGCGGTCAGCATTTCGGGTTCCGGCCGTCGTTGCCATGACCCTTCGGCACCCGCGGCGATCTTTTTGCCATTGCCCCGCCGTGTAGAGGTCGCCGTGTCGCCACCCCCAAAGCGAGCTTGAGCCAAACTTGCAACGTCTCTGCATCATCATAGGCTCGCTTGCCGGCTTCGGCGCGGTGGCGATGGCAGCCTTCGCGGCGCACGGCATCGGCGATCCCGCCGCCCTGCGCATCGTCGAAAGCGGCGTGCGCATGCAAGGCTGGCACGCGCTCGCGCTACTTGGGGTCGCGCTTTGGCTGCCTCGGGGCGGCCGCCTGGCGCAAGCCGCCGGCGCCGCCTTCACCGCCGGCATCGTGCTGTTCTGCGGCGCGGTCTACTCTCTAGCGCTGGCCGGAATCTCTTGGGGTGTTCTGGCACCAACCGGCGGCATCCTGCTGATGCTCGGCTGGCTGCTGCTGGCAGCCTCCGCCTGGCGCGCCCGATGATCGCCGCCGCCTACCTGGCGGCCGAGGGTTTTGAAACCATCCTGGCCGAGGAACTGAGCCGGCGCGGCGTCGCTATCAGCCTTTGGCACGGCCGACTGGCGCTGTCGCCGGATCCGCCGGTGCAGGCTGCGTGGGCGCTCGACACCTGGGCCGAACCACGAGAGATCGAAGCGCCAACCGTGAAGTCCGCCGCCGATGCGCTGCGGGCGATGCAGCGCAACTGGGCGGCATACGGCGCCGGCCATCACCGCCGCATGGCGCTGATCGGCGAACGGCTGCCGCCGGTGAAAGCGCCGCCGCTGACCTTCCCCTGCGCCGCCCCCAGCTCGCATCTGGGCGGATGGACGCTGCTGGCGCCCGACCGGCTGCTGGCCAGCCCGGTCAAGTCCAGCCCGTTCGTCAACGGCGAATGCCAGTTCGTCCAGGATCATACCCGGCCGCCAAGCCGAGCATACTTGAAGCTGTGGGAGGCATTGGTGCGGTTCGGTCGCTGGCCGCTGGCGGGCGAGCGATGCATCGACCTCGGCGCCGCGCCGGGCGGATGGACCTGGGTCCTGGCGGCGCTAGGGGCCAACGTCACCGCGGTGGACAAGGCACAACTGGATCCAAGGGTGGCGGCGATGCCCGGCATTAGGCAGCATCTGAACAGCGCCTTCGCCGTGACGCCCGAACCGGTGGACTGGCTGTTCAGCGACGTGATCGCCTATCCGGATCGGCTGCTCGTCCTGGTGCAACGCTGGATCGCCGCGGCCGCCCGCCATGTCGTCTGCACAATCAAGTTCCAGGGGCCCACCGACCACGACGCGGCCGACGCCTTCGCCGCCATTCCGGGTGGGCGGATCGTGCACCTGTTCCACAACAGGCACGAACTGACCTTCCTATGGCAAGCTTGCTGACCCGTCGTCGCTTCGGCTAGATGCGGGCAACGGTGAACCCGGGGGCGTGTATGGCGGTAAACAAGGTCTTTCCTGATGCAAAAGCGGCCCTTGACGGCCTGCTGCACGACGGCATGACCATCATGTCGGGCGGGTTCGGGCTGTGCGGCATCCCCTCGGCGCTGATCGAGGCGATCCGCGACAGCGGCGTCAAGGACCTGACCATCATCTCCAACAACGCCGGGATCGACGATGTCGGCCTCGGTCTGTTGCTGCAAACCCGGCAGGTCAAGAAGATGATCAGTTCCTACGTCGGGGAAAACGCCACCTTCGCCAAGCAATTCCTCGCTGGGGAGCTGCAGATCGAGTTCAATCCGCAAGGCACCCTGGCCGAACGCATCCGCGCCGGGGGCGCCGGCATCCCGGCGTTCTTCACCGCCACCGGCGCCGGCACGCAGATCGCCGAGGGTAAGCCGCAGCAGGAATTCGACGGACGGATGTATGTGCAGGAGCGCGGATTGCGTGCCGATCTGTCCATCATCCATGCCGCGACCGCCGATACCGAAGGCAATCTGGTCTACCGAAAGACCGCGCGGAATTTCAACCCGATCATGGCCACCGCCGGTGAAGCGGTGGTGGTGCAGGTCGAGCATCTTGTCGAGCCCGGCGAGATCGACCCTGATCACATCATTACCCCCGGCATCTTCGTCAATCGCATCGTCAAACTGGATACGATCAACAAACGGATCGAGCAGCGCACCGTGCGCAAGCGCGCCTAGAACATCCCGCGAAAGCGCGTCTAGATTATCCCGCGCAAGCTCATCTAGACCAGAGGAAGCAAGCATGCCCTGGACCCGTGATCAGATGGCCGCCCAAGCAGCCAAGCAACTTGAGGATGGTTTCTACGTAAACCTGGGGATCGGCATTCCGACCCTGGTCGCCAACCACATTCCCGACGGGATGTCGATCCAGTTGCACTCGGAAAACGGCATGCTGGGAATGGGTGCCTTCCCGTTCGAGGGCGAGGAGGACCCCGACCTGATCAACGCCGGCAAGCAGACCGTGACTGAACTGCCGACCACCAGCTTCTTCGACAGCGCCGCCAGCTTCGCGATGGTGCGCGGCGGGCACATCGATATCTCGATCCTGGGCGCCTTGCAGGTGGCGGAGAACGGCGACCTCGCGAACTGGATGATCCCGGGCAAGATGGTCAAGGGGATGGGCGGCGCGATGGACCTGGTCGCCGGCGTGCGCCGGGTCGTGGTGCTGATGGAGCACACCGCCGGCGGCAAGCCCAAGCTGCTGAAGCGCTGCGACCTGCCGCTGACCGGGGCAGCGGTGGTCGATCTGGTCATCACCGATCTAGGGGTGTTCCAGGTAACCGCGAAGGGTCTCGACGACGGGCTGGTCCTCGTCGACATCGCACCGGGCGTGACCCTGGCCGAACTGCACGAAAAGACCGAGGCCCCCTTCACCCTGGCCGAACACTTGAAAGCCAACGTCTGAAACCGGGCGGCCTAGGCAATCAGGCTGGCGATATTCTTCTCGGTCTCGGCCGAGCGCTGAGCCAGCGCGGCGATCGCCGCGGCGGTGGCACGCGCCCCGATCTCGCCGAGGAACAGGAAATGCGTGCCGGCAACCTGGATGGTCAACCGCTGCACCGCGCCGTTGAAGATCGCCTGCAAAGCATCCCACCGTTGGGCGGCAAGCGCCGGGATGCGATCACGATGCGGATAGACCTGACGGCGGTACAGACCCTGGCCCAGACACAGCGCCCAATTGCCGCGGCACAGCAGAACGTTCGGATAATCCGCGGCACCATTACTGACGATCAGTGCGATCGGTGGATATTGGCCATAATCCGTGCCGCCACCGTCCTGCATTGCCGCCGCCACGTCCTGGACGATACGGCCGTCGCGGTATCGGGCCGCTTCGCCTTGCAGGTCGAGCGGCGGGTTGCCGGTGAAAAGCTGGCGCAGATCGGCCGCCGACATGATCGGATGACCGTTGATCCTGCCCTGTAACTCAACCATCGAGTCGAACCACGGCAGCAGCGACGTCGACTGGTCCACCAGTCCGTTCGGTGCAAGCTTGAATTGTTCAGCGTTGCCGGGAAACAGATTAAGGCCCGGCGGCAGTGCATCCAGGGCAACGAACAGCGTCAGATCGAGCCCCGCGGTGCGCGCGGCTTGCGCCACTTTCTCCACGATCTTGCCGCCCATGCTCCAACCGACGACGATGATCTTGTTGCCCAGCCGGTTCGCATCGATCGTGCGACGCGCCGCCCCGGCCACCTGCTGCGCCCAATCGGTAATGGTGAACGCCGGATACCTCACCGCATAGACCGGGTTGTCCAGCGGGTAAGAGGTGCCGAGGAACGGGAACCCCGCCTCGACCAGCCAATGGCTGAGGAAATCGGTGCTTCGACCACCCGGATAGCCATAGGCAATGCGGGCCAGGAAGGAGGTTCCCGGGACGAACACCACCAGCGGACCGACCCCGGAGGATGGCTGGAAGCGGATCAGCGAGGGATACCCGTTCACATGTATGACTTCCTCACCGGGAAACAGGTGCGCGGTTTTGTTCGTCGCGGTGTCGCTGGTGGCGGCGATTGCCGCCGGGATCGAAGTGACAGAGGCAGCAAGACCGATCGCGCCCCGTCGCGTCATCGGCATCGGCTCAACCTTCCCTGGATGCAACCAGGCGCCGGAACGCGCTGGCCGACCCCGAATTCACTTCCGGGCATGGCCCCGTACGCCGCATCCGGCTGACGTTTGTCGGGCGGCGGGGCGTTACAGACGGCCGGGCGGAAGCTCAAGCCACACCCTGCATTGCGTTGCCACCCACCAGCGGTGGCAGCATGGTGGCGCTCTCTGTTTGTCCGGTCGGATTATGCATGCGCCGCGGATATCGGCGGGGCCAACATGCCTCAACTCAATCCCGGCCGAAGAATGATGGGCGCGTTGGCGACCGGCGGGTCGCGTTCGCGGATACCACCCAGCCGCAGGCCCTCCGCGTAGTGCATCTTGTCGCTCTCGCTTTCCATCGGATTGGTTTGCAGGAACCGCTCGATGGTGAAGTCGGGCTCCAGGGTCAGCAGCCGGCGGCGGACGGTGGCAGCCTCCTGATCGCGACGCAGGTGGCCCAGCGCCGCGAGATACGGCTTGTAGGTGGCGGTGAACGACGGATTGAGCTGACTGACCGTCCTGCCGGCTTCCACCGCCGCCTCGTAATCGCGCTTCATCATGTGGATCAGCACGAAGAATGCGTCGAAGAAGAACGCATGCGGGTCCAGCGGTGACAGCCTCTTGTAGCGGTTGTTGCGGCGCTCCGCCTCTTCCGGATCGCCGGCATAGGCGTGGGTGACCGCCGACAGCGCCCAGGCCATCGCCAGGTTCGGATTCAGCGACAGCGCCCGCTCGTGCAACACCATCGCCTCGCGCAGCCGCCGGTGCAGGAACGCCCGGACATGGCCGCTGATCGCCAGGCCACGGGCGTCGAACGGGTCCAGCACGATGGCGCGTTCGGCCAGTTCCCCGGCCTTCTCCATCATCGCCATCGGATGGTCCGCCCAGTCCTGCCCGACCAGGAAGATGTGCCAGTAGGCGTACCAGGCGTAGGCGGCGGCATAATCCGGTTCCAGCGCGATTGCGTCGATCAGATGCTGCCCGGCCTGCATGAACGGCTCGTGCTCCATCCGGCCCATCAGCGCAATCGAGCGCAGCATCAGATCATACGCGGTGGCATCGATCTGACTGCGGCCCTTGCTGCGTTTGGCCTCGATCAGCAGGATTTCCGGATCGATCTGGGCGACGACCTCGGCGGCGACCTCGTCTTGCAGCGACAGCAGGTCGCTGGCCTCGCGATCGAACCGTCGCGCCCAGACGATCTGGTTGTTCGCCCGCAGATCCAGCAAGCGCAAGCTGATGCGGATCTTGTTGCCGGCGCGCTGCACCGACCCGTCGAGCAGGAAATCCAACCCGAATTCCCGCCGGATCGCCGCTTCATCGCGATTTTCGGCAGCGAAACGGCCCAAAGAATTCGATGACACGATGAACATCCAGCGGAACCGCGACAGCGCATTGGTAATTTCATCCGCCAGGCCCGGCGCCAGATGTGCGTCCTCGTCCGGAATGCCGACCAGACGGAACGGCATCACGCCGATATGGGCACCACCCCGAGCCGCCGCCGGTTCCCGCTTGCGGGCGCTCGGCTGGGCCTCGGCGAAGGTCGGCGCCGACGCGGTGGCCATACCTGCGTCGGTTTCGTCCGCTGCTTGTGTCGGCGGCGCGGCCGGTTCCACCGGCTGCGGCGGGCGCAACGGCAGGCGACTGTGTGACGGGCCGCGGATTTCGTTCAACAGCTTTTGGGTCTCGACCGAGGGGGCGGCGTCCAGCATGTCCGCCAACACCGCCCGACAACGGTCGTAGGCCTGCACCGCCAGGCCGCGTTCGCCCCGTTGCGCGTGCGCTTTCATCAGCGACCGCCAGGCGCCCTCGTGCGAGCGGTCGATCGTCAGCAATCGTTGCGCCGCTCCAATGGCGGCGTCGGGCTCGAGGTCGTCGGTCAGCATCGTCTCGGCAACGCCGCGGGCACGGTCGCGCAGGCGTTCGCGTTCCGTAATCAGCCAGGCGTCAAAATTAGGGTCGATCCCGTCCAGATCCTCCAGCAGGTCGCCGTCGAGCAGTGCCAGCGGCGCCGGCTCGGCCGTCGTCGCTTTCATAACCTCCTCGACGTCGATCCAGACCGCGCCGGGTCGCAACGTGAGATGATCCCGGGTGATGATCAGAATGTCGGCCTCGGCCGGCGAAAGTGCATCGAGCAACCGATGGATTTCCTGCCGCAGCGACGCCCGAGCCTGCTCTTCCGGGCGGCGACTCCAGAGTTGTTCCGCGAGACGGCCGCGCAACACCGGCCGTGGCGCGGCCAACGCGACGCTGGCCAACAATGCCCGGGTCTTGCGCCCGGCGGGCAGCACGCTCTCGCTGCGCACCGTCCAGGCTTCCATCTGGCCGATCAGCCGCAGCCGCACGATGACGTGGTCGAGTGCGCCGGTCGCTGGCGACGTAGCGGAGAGCCTGCTGGTGGAGTCTGCCATCATTCCCTCGCGGACATCACGCAAATGTAACGCATACCTTCGTCGGACGCCATACCCATTACCTGATGTCATGCCTCCTGGATCCGCCACGCCGGGCGGTGGACGAACGGCTCAGCAGGCCGCTGAAACAAACTTTTGTCGCAACACCGCGAAGCGCTCGCGCGTAAGAACCCTCGACACTACAGCCCCAATCAGCGACGCCCGGCAAGGCGGCTCCGTACGAAGCTCAGCGCCGACTGGAATGCGGCCTCGGCATCCATTTCGCTGGTATCGAGCCGAAAGCAGTCGTCCGCCTCCCGCAACGGCGCGGCGGCACGCGCAGAATCGCCGTCGTCGCGCTGTTTCATGTCCGCCTCGACAGTGGCGATATCGGTATCCAGGCCTTGCGTCCCCAGTTCCAGCCAACGCCGGCGCGCACGCTCACGCAGACTGGCGGTCACAAAAAGTTTTGCGATGGCGTCAGGGAAAATCACCGTCCCGATATCGCGACCATCGAGCACGGCGCCGTCCCGACTGGCGAATTCCCGCTGGAACGCGAGCAAGCCGGTTCGGACCCCGGGAATCGCCGCGACCGCGGCCGCCGCGGCATCCGCAAGCGGGCCACGCAGATCGGAACGATCCAGGTCCGTTGGTCGTAACGATACCATCGCCGCCCCGGCCGCGAGCGGATCGGTCGGGTCACCGCCCGCATCCAGCACCAATCGCCCGACAGCGCGATACAGCAGGCCGGTGTCCAGATACGGCAGTCCAAGGCTCGCGGCCAGGCAGCGCGCCAGGGTGCCTTTGCCCGCCCCGGCGGGGCCGTCGATCGCGATGATGACGGGCGTCATGCCGCCGGCACCGTTCGGATCGAGCCGCCCAGACCGTTCATCAGTGCGACGAAACCGGGAAAGCTGGTGTCGATGAAGCCCGCATCGTCGGCGGTCACCGGGGAAGCCGCGACCAGGCCCAGCACCAGGGCGGACATGGCGATACGATGGTCCATATGGGTTTCGACCACCCCGCCGCCCGCCGGTGGAACGCCTGTGCCGTGAATGATCATGTCGTCTCCAACGACCTCGATCTTGGCGCCGTTGACGCTCAGCATCGCCGCGGTGGCGGTCAGCCGATCGCTCTCCTTGACCCGCAGTTCCTGCAATCCGCGCAACCGGGTGGTGCCGGCAGCGCAGGCGGCGGCCACCGCCAGGATCGGATATTCGTCGATCATGCTGGGCGCTCGTTCGGGCGGAATGTCGGCCGCCCGCAGCGTGCCGCCGGTGATATCGAGGTCGCCGACTGGCTCGCCGCCCTCGGTGCGACTGTTCCGCACCACGATGTCGGCGCCCATTTCCCGCAGACAGACCAGCAGGCCGGTGCGCAGCGGGTTCAGGCCGATCGCCGGGATGGTGACCTTGCTGCCGGCGACCAGCAGCGCGGCGACCAGCGGGAATGCCGCCGACGATGGATCGCCCGGCACCACCACATCGGCGGCCCGCAGTTCCGGTTGCCCTGCCAGTTCGATGACGCGGCCGGCGCCGGCCACCTCGACATTCACGTCCGCGCCGAAATGGCGCAGCATGTTCTCGCTATGATCACGCGTTGCCTGCGGTTCATCCACCCGAGTGATGCCGGGCGCGTTCAGCCCGGCAAGCAGCACCGCCGACTTGACCTGGGCCGAGGCCACCGGGACCCGGTAGTCCAGCGGCAGGGCATCCCGAGCGCCTTCGATCGCCAATGGCAGGCGGCCGCCTTCGCGGGCGCTGAAGCGGGCGCCGGTCGCGATCAGCGGATCGATCACCCGGCGCATCGGACGTCGCCGCAGGCTGGCGTCCCCGGTCATCACCGCGAACAGGGGATGGCTGGCCAGGATGCCGCAGAGCAGCCGTGCGGCAGTACCGGAATTGCCCATGTTGAGGATATCGGCCGGTTCGATCAGGCCGCCGATGCCACGCCCGGCAACTCGCCAGCCGCCGTCCGGATCGCGGCTGACCTCGGCGCCCAGGGCGCGCATCGCGGCGGCGGTGCGCAACACGTCCTCACCGGTGAGCAGGCCGGTGATGCGGGTCTCGCCAACCGCCAACGCGCCGAACATCAGGGCGCGATGACTGATCGACTTGTCGCCCGGGACGGCGATCCGGCCGTGCAACGGCCCGGAAGGCCTGCCGGAGATCAGCGGGCGGGGAGCGGCTTCATCCATCACTCGGGTCCAGTTACTGGTTGGGCGGTGGGACAGGGCGGTGGCTGTCGTGTCGAGGCGGCTTGATATCGGCTTTCGAGCGCAGCGGATACCGCATCTGCCGCCGACAAGGCATTTGACACGCCGCCGCCGTGATGGCATGGGCGCCCGCTCTTGTTCGTTGGCCCATGAAGCGGGCAACAACGCTGTCATGAAGGGCCCTAGATACTTATGGTCAAGCCCGAACTCGGCACCAAACGGGTCTGCGTCGCCTGTAGCACGCGGTTCTACGATCTGAGCAAGTCCCCCGCCGTTTGTCCCAAGTGCGGCACCGAACAGCCGGTCGACCAGCCGCGCCCGCGCCGCACCGGCGGCAACGTCGTCGAGGACAAGCGCCCGAAGAAGCCCGCTCCCGCGCCCGAGGACGTGGATGTGGAAGTCGAGGGCGTCGAGGACGTCGAAGAAGAAGACGTGCTGGAAACCGCCGACGACCTTGAGGACGACGCCGACGTCATCAGCGGCGACATCGAGGTGGAAAACGACGCCGACGAGAACGAGCGGTAGTATGGCACCCGCTAAAGCTTCCCCGTGACGCGCAGCCAGAGCATCAGCAGCACGTCATAAGGCAGCGCCGGGGTTTCGCGCAGGCGCCAATACCAGCGCAGCCAGCGGCTTGTCGCCGCCGGCACCGGCGGCGGCGGACAGCCACGCGCCCGCACCCCGGCAAGGCGCAGCAGCAGCAGGCATCGCGGCAGATGATAGGCGCTGGTGCAGGCAAAGACCGGCGTGTTTCCACGCACCATGGCGGCAACGGCGCGAACCGACGACAGAGTGTCGGTGCCGGTGAGTTCCACGCGGATATCCGCCGCCTGATACCCGGCATCGGTCAGCACCCGTCGCATTACCACCGCTTCGGCGTCGCCGTGGCGGCCCTTGGCCCCGGTCGGAATGAACAATGGCCGGGCGAACCGCACCCCGAAGCGGGCGGCGGCCTCGACCCGGTGCAGCAACGTCTGGCTCGGACGCCCGTCCGGTCGCACCGCCGCGCCGAAGATGATGATGATCGCGTCGGGCGCAGCGTGCTCGGGTTCGGGCGGGTTGACTTTCATCGCATCCGTTTCTCATGCTCGCGGCAACCGCCAGCGCGGGGCCGGGAGGGTCGATTGTGAAGACGTTAACCGAGGCGGCGATCCGCCAATACCAGGAACAAGGCTATTATGCCCCGATCCGGATCATGCCGCGCACCGAGGCCGACGCCCTGCGCGCCAAGCTGGAGGCCTTCGAGGCAGGCGCCGGCACCCTGGCAGGCCCGCTGCGCCACAAGTCGCATCTGCTGTTCACCTGGCTGAACGACCTAGTGCGTCATCCCGCTATCCTGGACGCGGTCGAGGACGTGATCGGTCCGAATATCCTGTGCTGGGGCGGCTCGTTCTTCATCAAGGAACCGCGCCACCCCGGGTTCGTGTCGTGGCACCAGGATTCGACCTACTGGGGCCTCGATCCCGCCGACGTGGTGACCGCCTGGGTGGCGCTGTCCGACAGCACGCCAGCCAACGGGGCGATGCGTGTCATTCCCGGCACCCACAAACTGGACCAGGTGCCGCATCAGGATACCTTCCGGCCTGAAAACCTGCTCAGCCGCGGGCAAGAGGTCATGGTCGAAGTCGACGAGCGCGAGGCGGCGATGCTGCCGCTGGCTGCCGGTGAGATGTCATTACACCACGTCCGGCTGATCCACGGATCGGACCCCAATCCGTCCGCTCTGCGCCGCATCGGCTTCGCCATCCGTTACATCCCGACGACGGTGCGCCAGGTCGCCGGATCGCACGACCACGCCACCTTGGTGCGCGGTGAGGATCGCCATGGCCATTTCGAGCCCGAACAGCGACCCGATGCCGACATGTCGCCCAGCGCCGTGGCCTATCATCAGATGGTAACCGGCGCCCACGCGGCGATCCTGATGCGGGAGACCGGCAAGCAGATGCGCGCCTGACGGTTGTGGTCGGGTTGTAACGAGGTCAAAGGAAACACCAGGACATGTCCAAGCGTATCGCGGTGATTGGCGCCGGAGCAGTCGGCGGCTATGTCGGCGCTCACATGACTGCGGCGGGCCATGACGTGACGCTGATCGATCCATGGCCGGACCATGTCGAGCAGATGCAGGCGCATGGCCTGGAAATCTACGGCATGACGCCGGCCGAACGGATGACCGTCAAGGTCAACGCCATGCACCTGACCGAGGTGCAGAACCTCGCCAAGCAGAAGCCGATCGACATCGCCTTCGTGTCCGTCAAGTCATACGACACGGTATGGGCGACGACGATGTTCCGGCAGTATCTGTCGGCTTCGGGCTGCGTGGTTTCGATGCAAAATTGCATCAATGAGGAACGTGTCGCCGGCGTCATCGGCTGGGGCCGCACGCTGGGTTGCATCGTCACCGGCGGCGTCGGCGTCGATCTCTACCAGCCCGGCCACATTCGGCGCGGATACGCCAAACGTGCCGATATCACGTCGTTTTATATTGGCGAACCCAGCGGCAAGATCACCCATCGCTCGCAAGCCATCGCCGAGATCATGTCGAGCGTCGATGCCGCGAAGGCGACCGACAACCTATGGGGGGAGCGCTGGACCAAATTGTGCGTCAACGGCATGCGCAATGGCGTCTCTGCCGCGACCGGAATGGGCGGCAATGCCCGCGACAATCACCCCGCGGTCCGCCGCGTCTGCATCCAACTGGCCGGCGAGTCGGTCCTGGTGGGGCAAAAGCTGGGCTACCGGCTAGGCAAGGTCGGGGCGCTGCCGGTCGAAATGCTGGCCAAGGCGACCCAGGGCGACTCCGCCGCATACGCTGAAATCGAGCGCCTAATGACCGAAGGCGGCGCCGGCCAGGCCGAACGCAGCGATTACCAGCGCCCGTCGATGGCGCAGGACATGGAAAAGGGGCGCCGCACCGAAATCGAGTTCATGAATGGCTTCATCGCCAGCGAAGCCGCCAGGGTCGGGATGCAGGCCCCGACCCACGAGATGCTGACCCGCCAGGTGCTGCGCGTCGAACGCGGCGAAATCCCGCCCCGGCCGGAGAATGTACTGTTGAACACGTAATGAGCCGCGGTTGGCAATGACCCGCGGTTGGCAATGCGCCAAGCCTAAGTAAGGTCTGCTCGGCGAGACACCCGAGGCCTGTGGATCATACAACAAACAAGCCGCCAAAGCAGACACCCGGCAGCACCAACTGCTATCACCCTATGCGCCTATGTGCTATAGTCCTGTGGCATATGGTGTACAGTGCTAGTCTACTAAACCAAATGGCTGGGACGTTTCGCGCGACGGGAGCAGATCAAGGATCCGAAGCGGTGGGGCGTGCCGAAAGAGGCCTGATCGACGCCGATCTCGGCGGCGGAATCATCAAGCAGCGCGTGGCCCGCGCCGGCCAGGGTCGCTCGGGCGGCTATCGCATGTTGCTGGCTTACCGCAGTGGTGATCGGGCGGTGTTTCTCTACGGCTTCGCCAAAAGCGAGCGGGAAAACATTGGCGCCGATGAGTTGCAGACCCTGCGAGAGATCGGCACGGCGTGGTTGGAGGCAGATACGCAGCGGATAGCAAAGGCCATCAGGGAGACCACTTTGCAGAAGGTGACCTATGACCAAGAGGACGCATCCTAGCCGCCTGGCAAAGGCGCTGCTGGAAACCGCAAACGACATGCGCCGCGCCGGTATCATCGACCAGGCAGCGCATGAAAAGACCACATTGCGCCACTTGGGCAACCGAGCGGATACTGGGGCCGAACCACTCACAGGCGATGAAATCCGATCACTGCGCGAGCGCGCGCATCTCAGCCAGGCCGTGTTTGCCCACTATCTCAACCTGACGGCGGGATACGTCTCACAACTGGAGCGCGGCACCAAGCGGCCGACAGGCGCCGCCTTGGTGCTGCTCAACGTCATCCGCCGCAAAGGTATTGACGCGATCCGGTAGCCGACCGACGCGCGGCCCGAACCCGCCATGGCGGCCGGCACTCTATGCTCCGCTTGCCCAACGCCACCATTCCCCCGACAATCCCGGAAACCGCTATAGGAAACTGCTCGTGGCCGGGTTCAAAAGCACCGATCGATACATCGCGACGCGCGATTTGGAAGTGGCGGTCAACGCCGCCGTCACCCTGCAACGGCCGCTGCTCGTGAAGGGTGAACCCGGCACCGGCAAGACCGTCCTCGCCCATGAAGTCGCCGAAGCGCTCGGACATCCGCTGATCGAGTGGCACATCAAGTCCACCACCAAGGCACAGCAGGGCCTCTACGAATATGACGCCGTGTCCCGCCTGCGCGATGGCCAGCTTGGCGATCCCCGGGTGCATGACATCGGCAACTACATCGTGCGCGGCAAATTGTGGGACGCGTTCGACGCCGACCGCCAGACCGTCGTGCTGATCGACGAGGTGGACAAAGCCGACATCGAATTCCCCAACGACCTGCTACTTGAACTCGATCGGATGCAGTTCTTCGTCTACGAGACCCGCAAGACCGTGGTGGCAAGGCACCGCCCGGTGGTGATCATCACCTCGAACAACGAAAAGGAACTGCCCGACGCCTTCCTGCGCCGCTGCTTCTTCCACTACATCCGCTTTCCCGACCGCGAGACGATGGAACGGATCGTGCAAGCCCATTACCCCGACATCCGCAAGGATCTGACCCGCGAGGCTCTCAACGTATTCTTCCAGGTGCGCGACGTGCCCGGACTGAAGAAAAAGCCTGCCACCTCGGAACTGCTCGACTGGCTGAAGCTGCTGATGGTCGAAGACCTGCCACCCGAGGCGCTGCGCAGCAAGGAGAAGCAGTTGGTCATTCCCCCGCTATACGGCGCCCTGCTGAAGAACGAGCAGGACGTGCACCTGTTCGAGCGCCTGGCCTTCCTGGCGCGCCGGGGCGGATAATGTTCTCGCATCTGGTCCTCGCCCTGCGCTCCGCTGGATTGCCGGCCTCGATCACCGAGTATCTGACCCTGATGGCGGCGATGAAGGCGGGCGTGGCGGATTACAGCGTCGAGGATTTCTACTTCCTGGCGCGCGCCACGCTGGTGAAGGACGAGCGTCACCTGGACCGGTTCGACCGGGTGTTCGCCCACTGCTTCAAGGGCCTTGAACCGCCGGAAGGCATAGCGGTCCAGGACCTGCCCGAGGAATGGCTGCGCAAGCTGGCCGAGAAACTGCTGTCGCCGGAGGAAATGGCGAAGATCCAGGCGCTCGGCGGCTTCGAAGCGATCATGCAACGGCTGAAGGAGTTGCTGGCGGAACAGAAGGGCCGGCACCAGGGCGGCTCGAAATGGATCGGCACCGCCGGAACTTCGCCGTTCGGCGCCTACGGCTACAACCCCGAGGGCGTACGCATCGGCCAGGACGAATCACGCCACCGCCGAGCGGTCAAGGTGTGGGACAGGCGTGACTACAAGGATCTGGACGATAGCGTCGAACTTGGCACCCGCGGCATGAAGATCGCGCTCCGCCGGCTGCGGCGTTTCGCCCGGCAAGGCGCTGCCACCGAACTGGACATTCCCGATACGATCCGATCCACCGCCAACAACGCTGGCACGCTGGATCTCAAGATGGTGCCCGAGCGGCACAACACCGTGAAGGTACTGCTGTTCCTCGACATCGGCGGTTCGATGGACGATCATGTGCGCCTGACCGAGGAACTGTTCTCCGCCGCCAGGACCGAGTTCAAGCACCTGGAATACTATTACTTCCATAACTTCCCGTACGAGAAAGTCTGGAAGAACAACCGCCGCCGCTTCGAACAGGTGATCCCCACCTGGGAGGTGCTGCGCACCTACGGCCCGGACTACAAGCTGATCATCGTCGGCGACGGCGCAATGAGCCCCTACGAGATCACCATGCAAGGCGGTTCCGTTGAGCACTACAACGAAGAAGCCGGAACCGTCTGGCTGGATCGGCTGTCCTCGCACTATCGCCACGCTGCCTGGCTGAACCCGACGCCCCGACAAAGCTGGGGACACGTCCGCTCGATCAGCATGGTCAACGACCTGATGCAGGGCCGGATGTACCCGCTGACGGTGAACGGCATCGACGAGATGACCCGCGAACTCAGCCGCTGACGCGCCGCCGCGCCCAGCCAAAAATTCGCAGCGTGATGCCGGGAACCACAACGAGCACCACCAGCAAGGCCACCGCCACCGCTGAAGCCGTCGGCCAGTCGCGGTTGGCGAAGAATTCCTGCCACAACACCATCCCGACCAGTTGCGCCTGAGGCCCGCCCAGCAGTGCCGGGATCACGTATTCCCCGATCGCCGGAACGAACACCAGGGCCGCCCCCGCCGCGATGCCCGGCAGCGACAGCGGCAGGATCACCCGCAGCAGCACCCGCCACGGCCCGGCACCCAGATCCGCCGCCGCCTCCATCAGCGTCGGGTCCAGCCGCGACAACCGCGCGTACACCGGCAGCACCATGAACGGCAGATATGTATAGACGATGCCGATATACATCGCGGCATCGGTATACAGCAGATGCGAAACCCCCAGCAGGCGCACGATCCAGCCATCATCGGCCAGCAGCCCGATCCAGGCATTGATCCGCATCAGAAAGCCGGTCCAGAACGGCAGCATCACCGCCAGCAACAGCGCATTCTGCCGCCGCGGCGCGGCCCGAGCGATGGCCAGCGCCATGGGAAATCCGATCACCAGGCAGATCGCGGTGGAAATACCGGCGACGCGCACGCTGCGTGCCAAGGCATCGCGATACATCGGATCGCTCGCCACCAGCCGCAGATTGTCCAGGCTGAAACCCAGGCTGTAAGGCGGCACACCATCCGCCGGCACCGCGAAGGCGATCAGCAGAACGATCCCCAGCGGAGCGCCAAGCAGCACAATCAACCAAGCCACCGGCAGCGCCAGCACCCAGGCACGCCCCCGCGCCAGCGACCCGGTCATTCCGGCAGCAGCATGCAGGCCTCGGGCTGCCAACCCACCCGCACCCTCGCACCCGGTTGCACCACAGCCGCTCCCAGACCATCGGTCAGCGACCGGGTTACCCGCAGCACCGATCCATCCGCCAGGCGGACCAGAACCGCGAGCGCATCGCCGGCATAGGCGCTCTCGGTCACCACGCCATCAACCTGATTGACCAGCCCATGCTCCCCGATCCGCAGCCTTTCGGCTCGCAGTGCCAGCAACCCCGCCCCCGCCGCGCCCGGCCGAGCCGAGCGCACTGTGACGCCCAGTGATCGCAAGGCGATCGAACAACCATCCACCACGCAGTGCAGGATGTTCGCCGCCCCCAGAAACCCCGCGACAAAACGATCCGCTGGCGACTCATAAAGCTCCGCCGGGGTGCCGACCTGAGCCATGTGGCCGTCACGCATAACCCCGATGCGGTCCGCCACGCCCAAAGCCTCATCCTGGTCGTGCGTTACCAGAACGAAACTGATCCCCAGCGAACGCCGCAGCCGTACCAGTTCCGCCCTGGTGTCCCGACGCAGCGCCTGATCGAGCGCCGACAGCGGTTCATCCAGCAGCAGTAGCCGCGGACTCGGTGCAAGGCTGCGAGCCAGAGCCACGCGCTGCTGCTGGCCGCCGGACAACGCATCCGGCCGGCGATCGCCGAAGCCCTCCAGGCGAACCAGTGCCAGCATCGCCTCGACCCGGCGGCTGGTGTCCGCGCGGGACACACCGCGCTGACGCAGGCCAAATCCGATATTCGCGGCGACCGTCATATGCGGGAACAGCGCGTATGACTGGAACATCATGTTCACCGGCCGCCGATGCGGCGGCAACCCCGACAGATCGGCGTCATCCAGCAGAATGCGTCCCGACGCCGGCCGGACGAACCCGGCAATGGCGCGCAGCAGGGTCGTCTTGCCCGACCCGGACCCGCCCAGCAAAACGAACAACTCGTCGCGCGCCACGCTCAGGGTCAACCGGTCCAGTGCCAGCGCGGTCCCATAGCGAATTGTCAGCCCCGAGACGCTCAGCAGGTCGGTCATGCCGGCGGTGAACCGACCAAGCCTCTAGCTGCCGGCCTTGAAGCGCGCCCACAGCCTGGTGCGGGCCCGATCCGCCTTCGGCGCCGACGGCCCGATGGTGAAAAACCGCTTCTGCACCGCCTCCGTTGGGAACACGTTCGGATCGACCAGCAACGCCGGCCGCACCAAGGCCCGCGTCGCCGGTATCGCATTCGGATACCGCGTCGCGTCAGTGATCCGCGCCATGATGTCGGGCTGCAGCACGAAGTTGATGAACGCCAGCGCCGCGTCCGGGTGCGGCGCATCGGCCGGGATCGCCAGCATGTCGAAACCGATCTCCGACCCCTCTTTCGGAGCCACATACTCGACGTCGACACCATTGCCGGCCTGTTTTGCCCGCGCCGCCGCCTGATCGACATCACCCGAGTAATCCAGCACCAGGCACGCCTGTCCGGTGGCCAGCGCCTCCAGCGCGCCGCCGCTGGCGAACTCACGTATATACGGACGTATCGCCATCAGCAGCTTCAGCACGGCAGCCAGATCGTCCGGTGACGAACCGTCCGGGCTACGTCCAAGGTAATGCAGTACTGAAGGGATCACATCGATCGCCGAATCCATCATGATGATTCCGCACGGAGCCAGCCGTTTGGCCCACGCCGGATCCAGCAGCAGCGACCACGAATCCACAGGCGCGTCCGGCGCCAGTGCGCGGATTCGATCCGGATTGATCCCCAGCCCGATCGATCCCCAAAGGTAGATCGCGCCGTGCCGATTGCCCGGGTCGGACGACTCGACGCGCCGCATCAGCGCCGGGTCCAAATTCTTCCAGTTCGGAACCTTATCCCGGTCGATCGTCGCCAACGCCCCAGCCCGGATCAACCTGGAAAAGCTCGGCTCATTGCTCGGCAGCACAATATCGTATCCGGAATGACCGGCAAACAACTTCGCCTCCAACGTCTCCAGGCTATCGAACACGTCGTAGCGGGTCTTGATCCCGGTTTTTGCGGTGAACTCAGCCAGCACCGACGGATCGATGTAGTCGGTCCAGTTGTAGATGTTGACGACACGGTCCTGCGCCCAGGCCGGAAACGCCCAGCCTGGAAATGCCAGGACCAAGACGATCGGTAGCCACCGAAGCATCAGCGCCGTCGGGCTCATCCCCGGCCACCTCCGAATTGCATCCGGCCATGCTACAATGCAAGCCGGCCAACCCGGAAGCGCTCAGCCGGCCCGGACCCGCACCCGGTGCCACGCCGCGCACAAATATCCCTTGAAGTTCCACGCATCCTCCGCCGCAGCCGGCTGCGTCTGCCCAGCCGAATCCCAAGCTCGCACCACGAGTTCATGCTCTCCCGCCGGCAGATCCATCGTCGCCGCCCAGAACGTCCAGCTCCATGGCGCCTCGGGCTGGCGCTGCAGCCCCGCCTGGATCCAGCTTCGGCCGCCATCGGCGGAGACATCGACCCGCTCGATCCCGCGCCCGCTGGCCATCGCATAGCCGCGCACCGACACCGGCCCGGGGCTCACCTCGGCCCCGTCCGCCGGCGTACAAATGGCGGAATTCAGCGGCATTTCGTTGATCGTGATACCCTTTGCCCAATCCACCGTGTCGCGCGTCATCGCCGGCGGCAGCAGCTTGTAGTCGGTCTGCTGCATGGCATTGTCCGAGGCGACATCCTGAACCGTGATCGCGGCGAGCCATTTCGGGCTGCGCACGCCGGCGAACCCGGGCACCACAACCCGCAACGGAAACCCATGCTCCGGCGCCAGCGCCTCGTCATTCATCGCGAAGGCCAGTACCACGTCGGGACAGAGCGCCTTGGCCATCGGGATCGAAACACCAAAGCGGCCACCTTCCGCAACGCTGTCGCAGGCATCGAAGGCAACATGCAGCCGCGCATCGGTCTCAGCGCCCGCGGAACGCAGCACATCGGCCAGCGAAACCCCACCCCAGACCGCGTTACCGATCGCTCCGGCTGACCACTGGTCGCCCATCACCGGTCGCACGTCGTGCAACTCGGCGCGTCGATTGCCCGCACACTGCATGACCGCCATCACCGCCCGCCGGGGAAATCCGGAGCGCAGTTGATCCATCGATAGATCCAGCGGCCGGGCGACCCGGCCCCGCACCGCCAGGCGGTAGGTTTCCTCGCTCAGAACCGGCACCGAGCCATGGCTGCGAACGTAGAAGTCGCGCTGCTGCGTGGTGAAGGCGGCGAGCAACCGCTGAAGCGGCGTTTCGGCGTTGAACGGCGTTTCAGAGCGGACGATCAGACTCGACATAACGGCCCTCCGGCCGATCAACGAGCCCTGATCAGGACAGTTGCCCGTTCATGCGAACCTGTCACGGATGTAATCCCTTGTCCCAATGGTGCCCAGATATTGTCTTGGTTATGTCCGAATCCGATACTAGATTCACGACTGCTGAAGATAAGGAGTCGTCTCAATGCGTAGAATGCTGCTCGCGGCCGTGGCCCTCGGCGGCCTGACCGCCCTGACCGCGGCCGGTGCCTCGGCCGCCCCCACGGTGACCGAAATCCACCTCGCATCCTCCCATCCCGCCGTCACCCAGGTGGATTATTACTGGAACCATCATCACTATCATCATCGCCATTGGGAACATAACCATTGGCGCTACTGGTAATCATTCGAACTGCTCGATGATCGCGCGCGCCGAAACCCCTTCGGCGCGCAGCGCATCCAGCGTCACCGCCTTGTCTCGCTTTGCCAGCCGCCTGCCCGCCGTATCGGTGAGCAGGCGGTGGTGCGCATAGCGCGGCGGCGGCCAGCCCATAAGGTCCTGCAACAGCCGGTGCAGATCGGTTGCCGGCTTCAGGTCGGCGCCCCGGGATACCAGCGTCACGCCCTGCACCGCGTCATCATGCGTGACGCACAGATGGTAACTGGCCGGCGCGTCCTTGCGCGCCAGCACCACGTCACCGAACCGTTCGGGGCGACAAGCGATGCACCCTTCGCCTTCCTCGTCATACGACAGCGCCCGATACGACGGCGCCGACCGCAGCGCTGCCTGCATATCGAGTCGCAAGGCAAACCGCGCGCCGGCGGCAATTCGCTCCGCCCGTTCCGAGGATGCCAGAGACCGACAAGTGCCCGGATACAGCGCCGCCCCATCTGGCCCATGCGGCGCCCCCGCTGACGCCGCGATCTCGCGTGCGATATCGGCTCGGGTGCAGAAGCACGAATACACTAGTCCGCGTTCCGCCAGCCCGTCCAACACCGTTTGGTATTCCTTCAGGTGCTGGGACTGCACCCGGATCGGCTCGTCCCAGTTCAGTCCCAGCCAGTCCAGGTCCCGCTGGATCGCGGCACCGTACTCGGGGCGGAAGCGGCCCGGATCGATGTCCTCCAGCCGCAGCAGAAACCGCCCGCCTGCCGCCCGCGCCCGCCGCCATGCATTGAACGCCGAAAACGCGTGGCCCAGATGCAGATAGCCCGTCGGGCTGGGCGCGAAGCGTGTGACAATCATCCAGGACAAGCTACCTCTATTGCCATGAACCGGGAGACAGCATCATGCCCACGCTCGAAGCGATCCACTGGGGACCCGCCTCCAAGGCCAAACCGCGGCAGTTGGTCATCCTCTGCCACGGTCTCGGCGCCGATGCGTTCGACCTGATCGACCTGGCACCGGCCTGGCAACACGCCTGCCCGGATACCCTGTTCGCCTCGGTTCACGCGCCGTTCTCCCACGATTCCGGCTTCGGCCGCCAATGGTGGAGCGTTGCCGACCGCTCGCCCGATGTTGTCGAAGCCGGGGTTCGCACCGCCGCGCCTTATCTGCATGGCTTCATCGACGCCGAACTGGCCCGGCTTGACCTGCCGCCCGATGCCTACGCGATCATGGGCTTCAGCCAAGGGGCGATGATGTCGCTGTTCACCGGACTGCGCCGCCCAGCGGCGCCCCGAGCCATCCTCGGATTCTCCGGCGCGCTGGTCGCCCCGGACAGCCTGGCTACCGAGTTGGCGAACCGTGCGCCCGTCCTGCTGGTGCACGGCGAGGCCGATGAGGCCGTACCGGTATCGCGCTCGCAAGACGCCGAGGCCGCGCTGACGGCGGCGGCCGTGCCGGTTGACGCGCACTACATCCCGCGCCTCGGTCACGGCATCGACGACAACGGAATTTCGCTCGGTGCGCTTGCCCTGCAGAAAGAATTTTCATGACGAAACAATGAAGTCGGCCACATCGTTGGCATCTCGGGTTGCGGCGCGCTTGGCGCTCTGTCATAAAACCATTAGGTTTCCGGCGGCGCAGCATTCGATAGCTGAACCCACCTGTATTGCGCTCCGCCTGCAAGGGAGTCGCTATTGCCGTCTGGCGTACCGCAGTTTCCCGATCTGGTGCTGAACCCGGCGCCATTCCCTGGCCTGAAACACCGCATTTGCCGCGCCGGGGGGTTTTTGTGAGCCACATCCGCAATCTTCAGACCCTGGTCCTCAACGCCGACATGCAGCCTCTCAGTTGGGGCCCGTTATCGGTCTGGTCCTGGCAGGATGCCCTCGTCGCGGTGCTGCAGGAACGCGTCAACCCGGTGATCAACTACGATGTCGAGGTGCATTCGACGCGCCAGTCGTTCCCGATCCCATCGGTGGTAGCGCTGAAGCGCTTCCACAAGCGCCGCAAGGTGGCGTTCACCCGTTACCACGTGTTCTTGCGCGACCGCTTCAGTTGTCAGTACTGCGGTGACACCCTGCCGGCCAAGGACCTCACTTTCGATCACATCGTGCCGCGCTCGAAGGGCGGGATCACGACCTGGAACAACGTCGTGACCTGCTGCCAAGCGGATAATCTGTTCAAGGGCAGCCGCTCGTTGAAACAAACCGGCCTGCGCCTGCGCTGCGCCCCGTCCGAACCGACCCCACACCAGATCGATGAGGCTGCGAAGTGGCACGTCTCGCGGGAGAACCTGCATCGCACCTGGCTCGACTTCCTGTATTGGGATGCCGACCTGGAAGCGTAGCCGGCGCGGGCCGCCAGGGCCGGCCATTTCTGCTATCCCCGTCTGCTACGTTCTTCTCGGCACGTTCATGTTCACTGTCACATTCTTGCGCTGGGTGAAGCTGTCCAGCATCCCCTCCAGCGAGAACTCGCGGCCGATGCCACTTTGCTTGTAACCACCATAGGAATGCCCGGGCTGCTGCCCCATCCCTTGGTTGACCTGCACCCAACCGGATTCGATCGCATGCGCGGCACGCAGCGCGCTGCCGATCTCGTGCGTCCAGACATAGGCGGCGAGACCATAATGGCTGTCGTTCGCCATACGGATCGCGTCGTCCTCCTGCTTCCACGGGATCGCCACCAGCACCGGGCCGAAGATTTCCTCCCGCGCCAGGCGCCAGTCGTTGGAGGTATCGGCGAACACCGTGGGAAGCGCGAAGTAGCCCGCGCTGAGAGGACCGTCCTTCGGCGGCAGGCCGCCAAATACCAGCCTGGCGTCCTTGCGTTGCAGACCTTCGTCGACGTAGCCGCACACCTTGCGGAATTGCTTCTCGTTGATGATGGCGCCGATATCAGTGGCCTCGTCCAGCGGATCGCCCATTCTTAACGCCTGGGTCTTCGCGGTCAGCTTATCCAGGAAACTGTCAAAGATGTCCTGATGCAGGAACAGTCGCGATCCTGCGGTGCAGGACTGGCTTTGCCGGGTAAAGCGCATGCCGGCGATCACCCCGTCCACCACCCAGTCTTCGTCCGCATCGGGATACACGATCGACGGACTCTTGCCGCCAAGTTCCAGCGAGACCGGAACGATCCGTTCGGCCGCCGCATACATGATGATCTTGCCGACCTCGGTGGACCGGGTGAACGAAAGTTTCCCGATGGTCGGATTCTGCGCCAGCGGACCGCCGCATTCCTCGCCTAGACCGGTCAATACGTTCAACACTCCAGGCGGCAGGAACTCCTGGCAGATTTCGGCCATCAGCAGAACACCCAGAGGCGCGTCCTCGGCGGCCTTCAGCACCAGCGTGTTGCCCGCGCAAAGCGCCGGGGCGATCTTCAGCGCGCCCAGCAGCACCGGCGCGTTCCATGGGATGATGGCGCCCACAACGCCAAGCGGCTCGCGCCTGGTGTAGCTAAGCACGTGTTCACCAAGCGGGATCGTTTCGCCTTTCAACTCACCGCCCAGGCCGCTGAAATAGCGGAAGATATCCGCCGATAGCGTGGCCTCCGCCCGCGCCTGGGTGCGCAGCGCGTTACCGGTCTCCTCGGCGATGATGCGCGCGATCTCCTCGATCCGCGCCTCCATCGCCTCGGCAATGCGTCCCAGCAAGCGTCCGCGCTGGCGGGGCGGAACCTTGCTCCACCCAGCGAACGCCTTGTCAGCGGAGCGCACCGCGCGATCGACATCTTCCTTGGCGCCACGCGGAATCGAGGCGATCGGAGTGCGGCGGCCCGGGTTCTCCACCGTCAGCGTCGCACCCGAGGCGCTGTCCACCCAGGCGCCATCGATCAGCATGCGCGCCTGCCTCGATTTGTCCGTGGTGGCGGGACGGCTCTGCTCGGTGATCGACATCGGGTGCTCCGTTATCTGTATCTCGCGGACATAGCGATCCAAACGCTCGGGTTCCAGGTGCACACGCTGTCGATCGAATTCACAACCCATGGCATCAATGAACCGTCGTGCCCAAGGTCCGCCCCGAACCTCCATACGTGGCGATCGTCGCCATCCCCTCGACCTGCCACGGCTTCATTGCAAATGAAACTGCCTGCCCGTCCGGGGTGCGCAGTGTCAGCACCAGGTCCTGACCCGAGCGATCCATGCTCCAGCTATCAAGCGGGTGCACCCGATCGGCGTCCGATGACCGAGGCAGCGCGTTCCGCATGCTGTTCAGCCAACACGCCGGAAACGTGAACGAGACCGTCCGGCCATCCTGGTCACGAACCCGCAGCCGGAGCCGGGTGCCGTCGGGTGACGCCAGCACGCTGATCAATTCCGTTGCCTCGATCATGGCCGTGCCGCCTGAATGGCCTGCCATACGGCGTGCGGTGTCGCCGGCATGTCGATATGGCTGATGCCGAATTCCGCCAAGGCATCGACAACCGCGTTCATCACCGCCGGCAAGGACCCGGCACATCCAGCCTCACCGCACCCCTTGACCCCCAACCGATTGGTGCGCGCCGGAACCGGATGGCTCTCGAAGCCAAGGCCGGGAAAATCGTTCGCTCGGGGCAGCGCGTAGTCCATGTAGGATCCGGTGATCAACTGACCGTCGTCGTCGTAGGCGACCCTCTCCATCAACGCCTGACCGATCCCCTGTGCAATGCCGCCATGCGCCTGACCTTCCACCAGCATCGGATTGACCAGCACGCCGAAGTCGTTGACCGTCGCGTAGCCGACAACCTCCACCACGCCGGTATCGGGATCCAGCTCGATCTCGGCGATATGGCACCCGTTCGGGAACGCCGACGGCACCCCCTTGAAGACGTGACTGATATCCAGCGTCCGCGGAATCTCATCCGGCAACCCGACCTCCCGCCGCAGCCGTTCCGCAAGGTCCATGATCCCGATGCTCCGATCCGTGCCGACGATGCTGAATCGCCCGCGAGAAAATTCCCCGCGGGAAAATTCGATATCGGCGACCGCCGCCTCCAGAAAATGCGCCGCCGCCTGCCGGCCGCGTTCGATCACCAACTCGCTCGCCGCGACGATGGCCCCGCCGCTCTGCATGATCGAACGCGAACCGCCGGTTCCCCCGCCAGCCACAAGTTGATCTGAATCGCCTTGCAGCAACTTGATCCTTTCGAACGGAACGCCGAGCTGGGCGGCCAGCACCTGGGCAAACGGCGAGGCATGGCCCTGGCCGTAGTCGAGCGTCCCGGTGACGATCGTCACGCTGCCGTCGTCCTCGAAGCGGATGCCGCCCATCTCGTTCCCCGCGTCCGCTGTGACCTCCAGGTAATGGCCGATGCCGCGGCCGCGGGTCCTGCCGCGCGCCCGAGATTCAGCCTGGCGGTCCGCGTAGCCGTCCCAATCCGCGGCAAGCAGCGCGCGTTCCATGATCGCTGGAAATTCGCCACCGTCGTAGACCATTCCCGACGGTGCCTTGTAGGGCATTTGCTCCGGCCGGATGTGGTTACGCCGTCGTAACTCCAGCCGATCGATCCGCAGTTCGCGTGCCGCGGTTTCGACCAGCCGCTCCATGTAGTAGTTGCCCTCCGGCCGCCCCGCGCCGCGATAAGCGCCCACCGGCGTCGTATTGGTGAACATGCACTTGGTGGTTACCTGGATCAGCGGCGTGGCATAGACACCGACGATGTTCTTGACCGCGTTCATGGTTGGCGGAATCTTCGTCGCGTTGCTCAGCCAGGCGCCGAGGTTGCCGTGGCCGGTTACCCGGACCGCGAGGAACTTCCCGCTCGCATCCAGTGCCAACTCAGCCACCATTTCATGGTCTCGCCCATGGCTGTCGGACATGAAGCTTTCGGACCGTTCATCGGTCCATTTGACCGGCCGACCCAGCGAATGCGCCGCATGCAGCAAGCAGACATACTCGGGATAAGCCGAGGCCTTCATCCCGAACGACCCGCCTACGTTGCCGGTCAGGATGTGCAGTTTTTCGACCGGCACGCCCATGATGCCGCTTAGCAGCGCGCGCTGTCCGAACACCCCCTGGCATCCCAGGCGTAGAACCAGGCGATCCTGTTCGGCGTGGTATTCCGCGATTGCCGATCGCGGTTCCATCGGACACACCACCACCCGATTGTTGCGCAGCGACAGTCGCGTGACATGGGCTGCCTCGGCGAATGCGGCGGTTACCTTCTCAATGTCACCGAAATGAAAATCCAAACATACATTTCCTGGCGCATCGTCATGCACCAACGGTGCTCCGGCCGCGGCCGCCTCTGCCGCTGTCGTCACTGCGGGCAACGGGTCGATGTCGGCAAACACCGTTTCCGCCGCGTCCTTCGCCAACTTGCTGGTTTCCGCCACCACCATCGCGATCGGCTCTCCGACATAGCGTACCCGGCCGGTGGCAAGCGGTCGTTGTGCCGGGCGCGGTGTCGGCGAACCATCGCGATTCTTCGCCGCCGCCGCCGGCATGTCGCGCACACCGGCCGCGTCGAGGTCCTCGGCGAGGATCACCGCGCGCACGCCCGGCAATTCGCGGGCCGCCGTGGCATCGATGCCGCGGATGATCCCGTGCGCCAAACGGCTGCGCACCATCACCGCGAAAAGCTGGTCCGGCCGGTTCAGATCATCGGCGTATCGGCCCTCGCCGCGCAACAGCACCGGATCTTCCTTGCGCGATACCGGTTGGCCGACAGCAAACTTCTGGGCCGTCAGCAACGACGGATCGAATGGCGCATTCATCAGGGCAAAGCTTCCACATCAGCCACGTCGCGATATCCAATCGGATATAGCGACCCAGCGCAACCTACAGCCCCAAGACCTCGATCGATGTCGATTTGATCAGCGCCAGCACCGGTTGCCCCGGCGCCAGCCCCAATCGCACCACCGCATCCGCCGTCACCCTCGACAACAGTCCGCCGTTTGGCAGACCGATCTCGACGATTACCGAGCGGCGCACCACGTCCTCGGCGATCTTTCGTACTATACCCGGAACGATATTGTGCAGGCTAATCGCCTCCGGCGGCCGCGCCGCCAGGATCACCTCGCGCGCCGGGATTCGCGCGCGGCATTCCGCCCCCAGCGGCAGATCGAGCAAAGTCACCCACAGCTCCACGCCGCCGCCCTGCAGCCGGGTCAGCCCGCGCGCTGCGTCATGTTGGTCCACCCGGCACAGCAGCAAGCCGCCGGCATCGTCACGCCGAGCCAACGGCAGATCGGCGCGCGACGCGACCTCCGACACCGAACCGAAGCCGATCACAGACCCCGCCTCGATCAGTACCAGGGAATCCGCCAGCCCGGCAACCTCGTCCAGGGAATGGGTCACGTACAGCGCCGGTAGCCGCAACGCCGTCTTCAGCCGCGTCAGGAACGGCAGGATTTCCGCCTTGCGCTCGCTATCCAGACTTGCCAAAGGCTCATCCAGCAGCAGCAGATGCGGCTGCGCCAGCAAGGCCCGTCCGATCGCCACCCGCTGACGCTCGCCGCCGGACAGCGTGTTCGGACGACGGTCCAGCAACCGCCCGATCCCCAGTAGTTCGACGACCTCATCGAAGCGAATCGCCCCCGGCTCGACCCGGCGCATGCCGAACCGCAGATTGGTCGCCACCGACATGTGCGGGAATAGCCGCGAGTCCTGGAACACCAGCCCGACACGGCGTCGCTCCGGTGCCAGCCATACCCCCGAACGGGTGTCGGCCAGCATCGTGCCATCGACCGAGATGCGACAGTTGTCTGGTCGTAACAAGCCTGCGGCGGCATTGATGATGGTCGATTTGCCGGAACCGGACGGGCCGAACAGTGCCGTCACGCCGGGCGATGGAACCTCGAATGCGACGTCCATCTGGATCGAGGGGAAACGATGCCGCAACGCGACCGAGAACGTCATCGTCCCAGCACGGCATTCAAGCGCTTGTTGATCCACTCCGACAGCAGCAGCCCGACCAGTGCCAGCAGCACCGAGACCATCGACAGTTCCGCCGCCTTGGACTCCCCGCCCGGCACCTGCAGCGCGGAGTAGATCGCCAGCGGCAAAGTCTGTGTCTGTCCCGGAATGTTGGCGGCGAAGGTGATGACCGCGCCGAACTCACCAAGGCATGTGGCATAGCCGACGACGCCGCCGACCAGGATGCCGGGCGAGGCCAGCGGCAAGGTCACGTTTATCAGCCGGTCCAGCCACCCCGCCCCCAGCGTCCGAGCTGCCTGTTCCAGTCCACGATCCATCGATTCGAGTGACAGTCGGATCGACCGCACCATGATCGGAAACGTCATCACCGCGCATGCCAGGCTGGCCCCCGCCGTGGTGAAAACCAGCCTGATGCCAAACCAATCCTGCAGCAACGACCCGATCGGGCCACGAACACCGAAGGCGATCAGCAGCAGCCAACCAGTGACCACCGGCGGCAGCACCATCGGCAGATGCACCAGCGCGTTCAGCACCGCCCGTCCAGGGAAACGCCAGCGGGTCAACACCCAGGCTGACATCACCGCCACCGGCAATCCGAAGCCGACCGCGCGCGCGGCAACCGCCAGCGTCAGCCGGACCGCCTCCCACTCCTCCGCCGACAGCATCCTCATGGCCACGGTATAGCCGCGAAGACACAGCGGTCACAATCACTCGGCGGCTTCGGCGATTCTGGCCAGAGCCGGGGCTTGCAGCGCCGCCAGCAGAGACGTCACGCTGGCCGACCGGAGGGGGACGAATCGCTTGGCCGCCTGGCGACACGATGCCTTAACGATGTTGGCTGCGTCGTGGCTGATGCAATCCACCGGAAACAGTGCGGAGTCGCAACGGCTCACCAGTCCGGGCAGCAGATTTTGATGGTTCTCTACCCCGCCGTCGTGGTGGAGAAACTCCGCGCCCAATTGCTCGACCATCGCCCGCATGTGCGCGACCTGGTTGGGACGGCCGCCAACATACAGCAGGACCATGCCATCCAGCCGCAATGCCGGCGCGCTTTCCGGGGGCGCCGCCAGCGAGGCTTCGATCGCATCGACCTCTTGGCGCAGCGCCGCGCCGATCCGCTCCGCCGCAACCCGGCCCGCGCGTTCGCCATCGCGCTCGGCCTGCATCGCAGACAGCCTTTCCTGCAGCGCGATCCGCCGGCGGGTCTCGACTGCCAGGCGCCGTCCGGCGTCAGCGATAAGACCCTGCAACGCGGTTTCGTCGGTCGGCACATCGGTCCCCGCTGCCGAAACGATCCGTTCGGTCAGCGCCTGCCGCAATTGCCGGATCTGCTCATCACGGGTCACCACCGCGTCGTGCAGCGCCTGCTGCTGACGCCCGAGCTTGGCCTCCAGCGTCGCCTTCTCCGCCTCCAACTGGCACAGCCGCCTGATGTCCGCTCGATTTGCCGATCCGATGAGGTGCGAAAGCATGTGCACCTCGCCGAAAGCCTCGCGCACGATCTCCTGACTGGTCAGTGGATGCGTCAGCACCGCCCAATAGGCACCTGGAATGTCGCCACGCCGCACCGCGTCGCGCCACAATGCACGCACCGCGTCCTCGGTGCTGGCTTTGGCGAACTGGCTGACCGCCAGCTTGTGGCGATGATCCAGTGCCTTGTGCAACTGCCTGGCGGCGTCGGCGTGCCGTCCCGCAAGTCCGACCGCGATGCCGTGCAGCTCATGATCGCCGGACCCGGCGGGCGCCATGCCGAACTTCCTCAACACCTGCCGCAGTTCCGCGGTCGACAGACATGTGCCGATGATCGAGCAGTGCAGATTGGTATTGAATTCCCAAATCTTCGTGCGCCGGGGCGCCACCTCACGCTTGACCAGCGTCGGCGGGATGGCGCCGAGGTCAAACGGCCGCGACAGCACCGGGCTGGTCTTGATCGCGATCGACGGCGCGGGTCCCCTCATACGCTAATCCCATTCGGATATAACGACTCGCGTTCGCCCGAGCCGCATCGTAGTATCTAACTGGCTACAACGATATTGGCTCACCGCGCCGCATCTGCCAAGCACGGAGCGGCCGAAACAAGCAGGAGAGGCAATCATTGATACAATCGCGCTTGATCAGCGGTTGCGGTACGCCACCGAATTCCTCGGTCGCCGCGCCGGCATGCTGATCGACGGCAAGCTGGTGCAGGCCGCATCCGGCAAGACCTTTCCGGTCTACAATCCCGCCACCGGAACCGTCATCGCCAACGTGCCGGAGGCCGACAACGCCGACGTCGATCTGGCCGTCACCGCCGCGCGCGGCGCCTTCGATGATGGTGTCTGGGCAAAGGTCGGCCCATCCGGCCGCGGCAAGATGCTGTGGAAGATGGCGGACCTGATCGAGCGCGACCTGGAGCAACTGGCCGAGCTGGAATCAGTCGACAACGACAAGCCTTATGCGGTCGCGCGTGCGGCCGACCTGCCGCTGGCGGCCGATATGTTCCGCTACATGGCGGGCTGGGCAACCAAGATCACCGGCACACAGTTGCCGTTGTCGCTGCCGGGCGAATATCTGTCCTACACGGTGCGCGAGCCGGTAGGTGTCGTCGGCCAGATCATCCCGTGGAATTTCCCGCTGTTGATGGCGGCTTGGAAGCTGGCGCCGGCCCTGGCCGCGGGCTGCACCGTGGTCTTGAAGGCCGCCGAACAGACCCCGATGACCGCGCTGCGCCTGGCCGAGCTGTTCCTGGAAGCCGGCTTCCCGCCCGGCGTGGTCAACATCCTGACGGGCTTCGGCGAAACCGCCGGGGCGGCATTGGCGGCGCACCCCGATGTCGACAAGGTGGCATTTACCGGATCGACCGAAGTGGGCAAATTGATCGTTCACGCCGCCGCGGGCAACCTGAAGAAGGTGTCGCTGGAACTCGGCGGTAAGTCGCCGGCGATCATCCTGCCGGATGCCGATCTCGACATGGCCATAGCCGGCGCAGCAAACGCAATCTTCTTCAATCACGGACAATGTTGCTGCGCCGGGTCGCGGCTCTACGCCCACAAGTCGATCTACGACAAGGTCGTCGCCGGCGTGTCCGACATCGCCGGCAAGATCAAGGTGGGACCCGGCCTTGATCCGACCACGGAGATGGGACCGCTGGTTTCGGACGAGCAGTTCTCTCGCGTCACCAGCTACATCGAGGATGGCCGTCGGTCCGGCGCCCAGGTCGCCACCGGCGGCAACCGGGTGGGCAATCTGGGCTACTTCGTCGCACCAACCGTACTTGAAAAAACCACCCCCGACATGAAAGTGATCCGCGAGGAGATCTTCGGTCCGGTGGTCTGCGCCGAACCGTTCGACGATAACGACCTGGAGCTGATCGCCAAGCGCGCCAACGACACGATCTATGGCCTGGCAGCCAGTGTGTGGACCGCAGACGGAGGCAAGGCGCATAAACTGGCCAGCCGCATTCGTTCCGGCACCGTCTGGATCAACTGCCACAACGTGTTCGATGCCTCGCTGCCGTTCGGCGGCTACAAGCAGTCCGGCTGGGGCCGCGAGATGGGCGCCGAGGTGTTTCACAACTACACTGAAGTAAAAGCCGTCACCGCCGCGTTGTAGGCCCCGCGCCCCTGGACGGGACCCGCCGCGGATGCCACCGTTGGCGCATGTCCGGCCCAGATGACGACAACCAGCTTCGCCAGGGGGAAGTCGCGGTCGCGCTTCCCCCGAACGCCGATGCCGGGGTGTTTTTCATCGGCACCATCCATACCCCCTGGCGCGTCCGCGGCGAGTGCCCGAAACGTGGCACGCTTGATGGCCCGCTCTGCTCGATCGTCGTCGACCCGCGCTGGCAGCAGGCGCTGACCGACATCGCCGAGCACCCCCGCATTCAGGTGCTGTATTGGATGCACCGCGCCCGCCGCGACCTGGTGCTGCAAACGCCGATCCGCACCGGACAGACCACCGGAAGTTTCGCCCTGCGATCCCCGGTGCGACCCAATCCGATCGCATCCTCCGTCGTCGCGCTGGTTGCCATCGATGGCGCCACACTGAAAGTCCGAGGCCTGGACTGCCTCGACGGCACTCCGCTGATCGATCTGAAGCCGGATCGCAGACCCCCCGGATAGACTCGTCGCACCGCCCACGCTATATTCATTTGGGAATAGCGTCTGACACGATGAACGTCATGACACAGGTCCATCCGTTCCTGGATGGCAAGGCCAAGCGCATGCTGATCGGCGGCAAATGGCTGGAAGCCGCCTCCGGCAAGACCTTCGAAACCCACAATCCGGCCACCGGCGAAGTCCTCGCCCGCGTTGCCGAAGGCGACGCCGAAGACATCGACCGCGCGGTCGCCGCCGCCCGCGACGCCTTCAACGGCCCATGGAGCAAATTCAAGCCCGCCCAGCGCCAGGCCATCCTGCTGAAAGTCGCCGACCTGGTGGAACGCGACATCGAGGAATTCGCCGCGCTCGACACGCTCGACATGGGTGCCCCGATCACCCGCACCCGCGCCAACAGGGCACGCGCCATCGGCATGCTGCGGTTCTACGCCGGCATGGCGACAGCGCTGCACGGCGAAACCATCGAGAACTCGCTGCCCGGCGAAATGGTGTCCTTCACCTTGAAGGAACCGGTCGGCGTAGTCGGCGCGATCATCCCCTGGAACGGCCCGCTGACTGCCGCGATCTGGAAGATCGGCCCGGCGCTGGCGACCGGTTGCACCGTGGTGCTGAAACCCGCCGAGGAAGCCCCACTGACCCCGCTGCGCCTCGCCGAACTGTGCCTGGAGGCAGGCGTCCCACCCGGCGTCGTGAACGTCGTGACCGGGTTCGGCGAAACCGCCGGCGCCGCGCTGGCAGGCCATCCCGATGTTGACAAGGTCGCTTTCACCGGATCGCATCTCACCGGGCAGTCCATCATCCGCGCCTCGGCGGGAAATCTAAAGCGCGTGTCGCTGGAACTCGGCGGCAAATCGCCCGACATCGTGTTTGCCGATGCCGACCTGGCGCAGGCCGTGCCGGGTGCGGGAATGGCGGTGTTCGCCAATTCCGGGCAGATCTGCTCAGCAGGCACCCGGCTGTTCGTGGAAAAAAAGATCTACGACGAATTTGTCGGCCGCGTCGCCGATTTCTCCAAGACGCTGCGCGTCGGCGACGGTATCGACCCGCAAACCCAGGTCGGCCCATTGGTCTCGCAAGAGCAACTGACGCGGGTCACCAACTACCTCAACATCGGTCGGCAAGAGGGCGCACGTCCGCTGGCCGGCGGTGACCGGTTGACCGAAGGCGCGATGGCCAAAGGCTTCTTCGTCCCGCCGACAGTGTTCGCCGACGTGCGCGACGACATGCGCATCGCGCAGGAGGAAATCTTTGGCCCGGTGATCTCCGCCATCCCGTTCACCGACATCGAGGAGGTCATCCAGCGCGGCAACCAGACACAGTTCGGCCTAGGCAGCGGCGTATGGACGCGCGATGTCGGCAAGGCACACCGTCTGGCCAAAGCCATCCGCGCCGGATCGGTCTGGATCAACTGCTACCAAGCGATGGACCCGGCAGTACCGTTCGGCGGCTATAAAATGAGCGGCTACGGCCGCGAATCCGGCGTCCAGCACCTGGAAGAATACCTCAACGTAAAAGCGGTCTGGATCAAGACCGACTAGACCCGGAACGCCGTGTCGGGTCGGAACGTTGAAGCCAGGCGATCAACAGGAGGCTGCTGATGAAGTTCGGCATCCATAACCCATCGTTCGTCTTCGGCTCCGACCCGGCCGACGCGTTCGACGCCCTCAAGGCCAAGGCGCAATGGGCCGAGAACCACGGCTTCACCTGGTTCTCGGTGATGGACCATCTGATCCAGATCCCGCCGGTCGGCGCGGCGGACGAACCCTTCATCGAAGGTTGGACCGCACTGTCCGCGTTGGCCGCGGTGACCAACCGAATCCGCCTCGCCACCCTGGCGTCCTCGGTCGCCTACCGCAATCCGGCGCATCTCGCCAAGATCGCCGCCGGGGTCGACCTGATCTCCCGCGGGCGGCTGACGCTGGGGATCGGTGCCGGCTGGTTCGAAACCGAATATCGCCAATACGGTTGGGAATTCCCCGAACGACCGGCGGTCCGCATCCGCCAGTTGGAGGAAGCCGTCCGGCTGATCCTGGAGATGTGGACGGATCGGCGCACCAGCTTCGACGGCAAGTATTTCCACGCCCAGGACGCGATCCTGGAGCCGAAGCCGATACAGCAGCCGCATCCGCCGATCATGATCGCCGGCGGCGGCGAGCAACTCACCCTACGCGTTGTCGCGCGGTTGGCCGACGCCTGCAACGTGTTCGGCGATCCAGCCGGCGTGAAGCGCAAGTTCGACATCCTCCACCGCCATTGCGACGCCGAGCAGCGGCCCTATCAGGCGATCGAGAAAACCAACATCCTCGGCTTGCTGGTGGCACGCGACGAAGCGGCGCTGACCGCGAAACGCCGCCGCCTGAACGTCGCCGAATCGTTTCCCGGTTTCGCCGGCACGATAGCCGGCATCACCGATCTGATCGGGCAATATCAGGACGCCGGCGTCGACCTGATGATCAGCAGTGCCTTCAAGAACGACACTGAAACTCTTGAACTGCTCGCATCGGACGTCATCCCGCATTTCAAGTGATCCGTCGGTCAGGCCGCCGGCAGATAGCCGAAATCGGCGAAAATGCGCAGTGATTCGACGGACCGCAGAAACGCCAGCGCCGCAGCGGCATTCTTGCCGCGGGCGGTACTGGCCAACGCCACCGGATAAACGATCGGCGCGTGCGAGTCCGGCGGGAACACCCCCGCCGCCACCGCTCGCTCATCGCCGTGCAGATCGGTCTTGAAACAAACCGCTGCCTTGGCCTCGCCGTGATCCACCAGCACAACGGCGGCCAGCGAACTCTCGGCGATAGCGATATTACCCTCCACCATCGGCCAGAAGCCCAGCGACTGCAGACTCTGCTTGCCGTAACGCCCAGCCGGGTCGTGCTCGGGATCGCACATCGCCAGCCGGCCACCGGCCAACAGCCCGGCCAGCGCAAAGCCGCTTGTGATCGTCCCGACGGTCGGACTGCCCGCGGCGGCAGCTAGCACAAGCTCGTTGCGTAACAGATCGGACCGCGTCAGCGGCTGCACCAGCTTTTGCCGCACCGCCTCATCCATCCATGCCGGATCGGCGGTCAACAGAATGTCGGCCAGAGCCCCGCCGGCAAGCTGACGGATCAATACCGGCGTCGGGGCATAAGCCGCGACCGCCGACCCGCCGGCGTCACGATAGGCCTGCAGAACGCGTTCCAGCACCGGGCGGAACGTCATCGCGGCATAGATCCGGACCGCCGGGTCCGGCGACGCGGCGACGACCGTCGCGGCCAGGCCGCTGAGCAGAAAACGTCGCGACACCATCCCCGGCCCGCCCTCTCAACGGCGCTGTAGCCATTGCTACATCGCGACCCACCTGCCGGATAACCGAGCCGCCGGCCGCTTGTAGCGCCCATATGTCGAACCGATGTAGCGTCGGTCAGCCACAGGAGACCGAAGATGCTGGAGAAAACCTATCCCGTCACCCATAGCGACGCAGAGTGGCGCCGCCTGCTGACCCCGGAACAATACTACGTGATGCGCTCCCACGGCACCGAGGCACCCGGAAGCTGCGCGCTGCTGGCCGAAAAACGCCCCGGCCGCTTCACCTGCGCCGGCTGCGATACCCCGTTGTTCGAAACCAAACTGAAATTCGAGAGCGGCACCGGTTGGCCCAGCTTCAACGATCCGATCGAGGGTTCGGTCGAAAACACGGTTGACCGCAGCCAGGGCATGATCCGCACCGAGGTCCATTGCGCCACCTGCGGCAGCCATCTCGGCCACGTCTTCCCCGACGGGCCGCCGCCAACCCATCAGCGCTACTGCATCAACGGAGTCGCAATGAACTTCGCAGCGGACCCGGCATGATGCAGCACCCTGCCCTCACCCGCGGCCGCGTCGCGGTCATCACTGGCGCTGCCAGCGGCATCGGACTCGCCGCCGCCACCCGTTTCGCCGGCATGGGCCTGAAGGTCTGCCTCGCCGACCTGTCGCCCGAGGCACTGCGTCGCGCCGCCGACCAGGTAGCCGCCGCCGCGCCCGGCGGCCCCGACGCGGTGCTGACCGTGCCCACCGACGTCAGCCGCCTCGAGTCCGTGCAGGCTCTTCGCGACGCCGCCTATGCCCGCTTCGGTGAGGTCGCGCTGCTGATGAACAACGCCGGCACCGCCCCCGGCGGCGGCCCGTACGATCACATCGACCGCTGGCGGACCGTGCTGGAGGTCAACCTCTGGGGCGTGATCAATGGCGTGCAGACCTTCACCCCACCGATGCTGGCGCAACGAAACCCATGCGCCATCGTCAACACCGGGTCAAAACAAGGCATCACCTGTCCGCCCGGCGACACCGCCTACAACGTTAGCAAGGCGGGCATAAAGGTCATCACCGAGGCGCTCGCCCACAGCCTGCGCAATGAGCAAGTCGCCCGCATCAGCGCCCATCTGCTGGTGCCCGGTTCGACCTTCACCGGCATGACCAGCCGCGGCGAAACCGAGAAGCCGCCCGGCGCATGGACCCCCGACCAGGTCGTGGACATGCTGGTGCAAGGCATGAGCAACGGCGACTTCTACATCATCTGCCCAGACAACGACGTCACCCGCGCCATCGACAACAAGCGCATGCTGTGGGCCACCCATGACATCACCCAGAATCGCCCGCCGCTGTCCCGCTGGCACCCCGACTACCAAGCCGCATTCGAAACATTCTTGCGGCTCTAGCTAATCCCCTGACGCCAGCTTGCCTACCTTGACCGGCGCCGGCTGCCACCACTCGGGAAACAACGTCCGCAACGCCTGCACCTTCGGCAGGTCGTTAATCACGATGTAGGCTGCGTCCGGATGCAGGTCGAGGTAATCCTGATGATACGCCTCGGCAGGATAGAACGGGCCGGCAGGATCGATGCGAGTGGCGATCGGACGGCCGAACGTGTGCGCCGCGTCAAGTTGCGCCACGTAGGCCGTCGCGATCCGCTTCTGCTCCGGCCCATCCACGAACAGCTCGGATCGGTACTGGGTGCCCCAGTCAGGGCCTTGCCGATCCTTCTGCGTCGGATCCAGTGCCACCGAGAAGAAGATCCGCAGCAGCGTGCCATAGCTCACCTGGGCCGGATCAAACGTCACACGAACCGATTCCGCATGGCCAGTGTCGCCCGAACTGACCTGCTCATAATCAGGGTTCACGACATGACCGCCGGCGTAACCCGACACCGCCCGCGTCACCCCCTTCACGTGCTCGAACACGCCCTGCACGCCCCAGAAACAGCCGCCAGAAAACACCGCCGTCTGCTCTCCCGGAGTATGAACCGCTGGCGCATCCACCACCGGGGCCGGCAAGGCGTGCGGCGCGTCCGCTGCCTGGGCCAGACCCATGCTCAGCATCAACCCCAGCGGACCGGCAGCCAGAACTTTCAGCATGCTTGCTCTCCTTTACTCCGGCAGTATCTCATCCTTCGTCTCCCGGCCCAACAGTGCTGCGATGATGCTCAGCCCCGCGAAACACGTGATCACCGCGGTGGCCTTGGTGAACGACCCGCCCATCGCACCGACCAGCAGTCCGGCGACCAGCGGCCCGAAGCTGGTGATCACCCGACCGGTTCCGTTGCAGAACGACACCGCCGTCGCCCGCACATGCGTCGGGAACAGTTCAGGCAGATAGACCGCATGACCCGAGAACACACCGAACACGAAATACCCAAACACCGGCAGCAGGTACGGATACAGGTCGTACGTATCGACCCACAGATACATATACAGACCGACCGCGATAGTCCCGACGTTATAGAATATGATCGTGGTTCGCCTGCCTATCACATCCGCGATGAAGCCGAAGGTGGCGTAGCCAATGATCCCGCCCAGTCCCCACAACATCATGCCATGGCCAATGAACGGGGCCGCCGCCGGCCCGGTGATGCCCTGAAGCGCCAGCAACTGGCCCTGGATGGTCGGCAACCATATCGCGCTGGTCCAAATCGCCAGCAGAGTGCCCAGACAAAACAGCACCCCGATAAAGGTGCTGTAGCGCAACGCCGGCGAAAACAACTGCGCCGGAGTGAACCGCATGTAATCCTGATCCGCCACCGATTGTTCACGTTGCGCTCGGATCGCCTTGCGCCGAGCCTCGACGACCTGAAAGCGCTCGGGCTCGTCTAGCCCGCGGCGCAGCAGCACCAGGATGATCGCAGGCAGCACGCCAGCGAACATGACGTAGCGCCAGCCGTACGGTCCGACCAAGGCATAAAGCTGGCCACCGATCAGGCTACCGAAGCCGCCACCGGTCATCATGATGCCCAGCACTTTCGCGCGATGAACGTCGGCGAACGCCTCGGCCACCAGCGGGATGCCCAGAATGACCTCCGCACCGGTGCCGACGCCGGTCATGAACCGGCAGATGCCGAAGGTCAGGGTGCTTTGGCTGAAGCCTTGCAGCGCGGTGAACACCGCAACCACGGCGACGCTGACCATCAGTGTTCGCACGCGGCCAAAGTAATCGCCGATAATGCCGAACGCGAAGCCACCGAATGCCCAGCCCAGCAGCCCGACCATGCTCAGCAGGCCGCCAACCCGCCCGATATCGGCCGCGGTCGGATGGCCGCCCAACAGCTCGATCGTCGCCGGCCGCAAGACCAGGGCAAACAGGCCGAAATCGGTGTTGTCCAGCGACCACCCTAGCCAGGCAACCAGGAAGACCATCCACTGATAGCGCGAAATGTTGCGAACCCACCCCCACCCGGCAGCCGCAGCGGTCTGTCCCATTCCCATCCTCCGTGCCGGCGCTGCTCTCGACGGCGCGCTCAACAGCGAGCTTACCTAGTATTCCAACCCTTTGGATATAGCGACAAAGTCAATGTCCGTGCCGCACAGGCCCTACTTGATCCGCCCCATCTCGCGCAGCTTCTCCACCACGTTGCCCATCATGCCGAAATACGGCTTCGCACCGGAAAGGTCGCGGATCTGGCCCAGTGCCTCACGCACCATTTCGATCGTGACCGGTTCCGCCGGATCGAACTGCTTGCCCTCAGTGACGAAATACTGCACCCGAGCATAGCCGCCCGCCGTGGCGGCGATGATCTCACCGTTCTGGTCGCACTCCTCGCTGCACAGCCACGCCACCGCCGGCGACACCAACTCCGGCTTCATCCACGGCGCGATATCTGGCGGCAGCAGCGATTCGGTCATCCGCGTATAGGCCGAGGGCGAGATCGCATTGCAGCGGATGTTGTATTTCGCACCCTCGTGCCGCAGCACGTTGATGAGCCCGTTCACCGCCATCTTCGCCGCGCCGTAGTTGGCCTGGCCGAAATTGCCCACCGTGCCGGAGCCGGAGGTGGTCACCACCACCCGCCCATAAGACTGCTTGCGCATGATCGGCCACGCCGCCTTGATACAATAAACGGTACCGAAATGATGGACCTGGTTGACGAATTCGTAGTCTTCGATTGCCATGTTGTTGAATGCCTTGTCACGCAGGATGCCGGCGTTGTTCACCAGGATATCCAGCCGCCCCCAGGCGCCCATGGCCGTATCGATAATGCTCTGCGCCGCCTTTTCATCCGCCACCGAGGCATAGCTGGCCACGGCTTCTCCTCCCGCCGCCTTGATCTCGGCCACCACTGCGTCCGCCGCGGCGTTGGCCCCGCCGGTTCCATCCACCGCTCCGCCCGGATCATTCACCACAACCTTGGCACCGCGCGACGCCAGCAGCAGCGCATGTTGACGGCCCAGTCCGGCTCCGGCACCGGTGACGATCGCCACCCGGTCATCAAAACGAACATCCATCGGTCGGTTCCTCTCTTGTCAGCAGGCAATCCGCGATAGCGCGCCGCACCACGCACGGCAACCCGCCGTCCGGCCGTGCCGCTTTCGTCCGCCCGCACCGCGTGTCATCATCGCCACAACTGGGCGCAACCAAGACACCGTCAGGATACGCCGATGTATATGCATCCAAACGTCAAGACCGCGGCCGACTTCCCGGTTCCCGACACGATGCGGGCCTGGGTCCTAGGCGATCCCGGCCAACTCACACTCGGCGAAAAACCGACCCCGGTGCCGGCCCGCGCCGAGGTGCTGGTGCGCATCGACGCGGTGGCGATCTGCGCCACCGACCTGGAAATCATCCATCACGGGCCGCCGGCGATGATCCAGGGTGGCCTGCGGTTCAACAAACGATTCACCCCTGGCCACGAATACATGGGAACCGTCGCAGCCCTGGGCGCCGGCGTCGACGAATACGCCATCGGTGACCGGGTAACGGTCGAGATCCACGCTGGCTGCGGCCAGTGCAAGCGTTGCCGCGAGGGCATGTACACCTCCTGCCATAACTACGGCCTGAACTATGGCAACGTGAACAAGGGCCACCGCGCCAACGGCTTCACCACCGATGGCGGCTTTGCAGAATACGCCATCAACCACATCAACACGTTAATTCATATCGATGACGATGTGTCAGACGAGGAAGCCACGCTGGTCGTCACCGCCGGCACCGCGATGTACGGCCTGACCGAACTCGGCGGACTGGTGGCGGGCGAAAGCGTGGTGGTCACCGGCCCCGGCCCGATCGGCCTGATGGCCGTAGCCGTCGCCAAGGCACTCGGCGCATCCCCGGTCCTGCTCACCGGCACCCGCGAAAACCGCCTGAAAATGGCCACCGAACTCGGCGCCGACCACGTCATTAACGCCCGCACCGAAGACGCCGTCGCCGCAGTGCGCCGGCTGAACGGCGGCCGCGGCGTCGATTACGTGGTCGAGTGTTCCGGCGCGCCGAACGCGGTGAATGAGGCAGCCCAGATGCTTAACCGCGGCGGCCGCATCTGCCTCGCCGCCTTCCCGCACGAACCGGCGGCGATCGACATCGCCAGTATCGTGCGCAACAACATCACTCTGCACGGCATCCGCGGCGAAGGCAAAAGCGCCACTCACCGCGCAGAGGCCTTCATGCGACAGAAGCGTTTCGACGCCACCAAGATCCACACTCACACTTTCCCACTGGCGGACCTGCCAACGGCGCTGCGCTACGCCAAGGACCGTGTCGACGACGCCATCAAGGTCGTGGTAAAAGCCAACGCCGCCCAAAAATCCCGCATCGCCGCCGAGTAGCCCGCAATCACGCCCCGCGAATAACGTTCCGCACGAACGACCCACCCGAGGCAATCGCGCGCCTCCCCGCGGCCAGCATCGGGAAGTAAATGTGCCAAATGTGGATCATTTCCGGCCAGATCTGCAACTCGACCGGCACGTCCGCCACACCGGCGCGACGCGCCAGGGCAATCGAGTCATCCAACAGCGTCTCCGCCGCCCCGACCTGGATCAGCAACGGCGGCAGCCCGCGCAGGTCGGCATACATCGGCGAGGCATGCGGATGGCGCGGGTCGGCACCGCCGAGATACCACTGCGCCATCATTTCAATGGTCGCCTTCTGCACCGTCGGATCGGTTTCCGCGCGATCGACGAATGACGCGCCCAGCGCCTGCATGTCCACCCACGGCGAGATGCACCAGCCGCACCCCGGCATCGGCAAGCCGGACTCGCGGATCGCCAGCATGGCGGCCACCACCAGCCCCCCGCCCGCGCTGTCGCCCGCCAGGGCGATGCGGTTCGGCTTGATCCCGCTGTCCAGCAGAAACCGATACGCCGCCAGGCTGTCTTCCACCGGGGCGGGAAACGGATGCTCCGGCGCCAGCCGATAATCGATCCCCAGGGTTCGCGCACCAGCCGCGCGCCCGATCTCGGCGATCAGGTGCCGATGACTCTGCAACGAACAGATGACGTAGCCGCCGCCGTGCAGATACAGGACCACGCTCGATGAATCCGCGCCCGGCGTCGACGTCCATTCCGCTTTCACACCATTGGCGTTCACCGGCTGCACCGTCACATCGCTGGGCAGAACGAACGCCTTGGAACGTTCATCGGCATCGATGCGCATCTGTGCGACTTCAGTCGCCCGAGGCCGAGCCGCCAGCATCTGACGCACTTTGATGATTTCGGAATCAGCCATGGCTCTCTCTTTCCAGACCCCTCAGGCTGTCTTTGCGTGTTTGCCGGTCAATTGATGCGTCGGACCTTCCTCGTTCCTCTTCTGCCGATCCAGTCGAGTCTCGCGCGACCAGGTCCGCTTCAATTCGTCGCGGATGTTGAACCGCAGCCGCCCAAGACCCTGGGTTTCCAGTTCCACCACGTCGCCGTCCATGAAACTGGACAGGCCGCGATGGTTGGTGCCGGTGGCCAGAATGTCGCCCGGTTCAAGCGTATGGATCGACGTCACCCACTCGATGCACCGGGCAATGTTGTGGGCCATGTCATCGGTATTGAACGATTGTTTCAGATCGCCATTGACCCACAACTTGATCGGCAGCTTCTGCGGGTCCTCGATCTCTTCCTTGGTCACCAGATAGGGACCGATCGGAGCAAACGTATCGCGCGATTTCATCTGGAAGAACACGTTGCCCGGCGGCGGCAGGCCGCGCGCCGATCCGTCGATGAAATTGATATAGCCGAACACATGCCTCATCGCATCGGCGGCCGACACCGCGGAGGCGCGCTTGCCGATCACCACCGCCATCTCCGCCTCGCCCTCGAAGATAATCGCCGGCACATCCGGCAGCACCATCGTATCTCCGGGCCCGATGATTGCGCTCGGTGCCTTGTGAAACGCGTTGATCGGCGCCGGCTTCGCCAGCGTGCCGTCCTCCATGTAGTTCACCGCCATGCAGACAATATTGCCCGGCTTCGGCAGCGGCGCCCGGATGCGGACACTGCCAAGCTTCGCGCCGGACCCGGTCGCCGCCGCCTCCAGCTTGGACCGATACAGGTCGAACCCTCCGATCAGGCTATTCATCAGATCGCCCGGTCCCGCGTGCGGGATATCCTTCACCACCGCGGACACGTCATGGATCGTGTCGCCCTTGACCACGCCAAGCTTGAACTCGTCAAAAAATGCCAGCTTCATGACCGTCCTCCCGACCTTTGCAGGCTACCCTAAACCACCCCCAGGCTACCGCGCCAGACCGCGCATCGACGCCGGTTGACCGGGCAGCTTGATCGCCGGTCCCACCTGGGTCGGCTTGCCACCGGCCAGCCGGAACACCTGCAGGTCCTGGTCGATGTAGTTACCGACGTAGACATACGCGCTGTCGGGACTGTAAGCGATGCCCTCGGGCAACGCCCCAAGCGGTGCGAAGCCGGAAGCCGCCAGACCGCCGTTCGGCTCGATCGACATGATCGCCAATTCGCCACCCTTGGTCTTGAACCAGTCGCCTTGCTTCGCGCCCGACCCCTGCGCCATCGCCGCCGCGGCCGTCTTGCCGTCAGGGGCAATGGCGAAACCCTCGGGTGAGGTGCCAGGCGACGTGATGCCGACGACGTGCGGATGCGCACCGGTGGCCTCGATCACCACCTCGGCGTCAGCGTTGTTCTTCATCGCACCGATATTGGACGCAATGACATATTTTCCGTCCGGCGTGACATCGATGTTGTACGGAAAGATCGCCGACGGAATGTCCATCGTCTTGTCATAGGTCACCTTCTGGCCGTCGATACTCAGCACGGCAATCTTGTTGACCAGGTTCAGGCAGACGAACGCGCGTTTGCCGTCGGGCGTGATCGCCACCGCGGCCGCTTCCTGCTCCAGCGGCACATCGCCCCGTGACTTCACCGCCCCGTTCTCGATCGATAACACCGAGACGCTCTTGCCCGCTCGGTTTGCAATCAGCGCCAGGTCGCCTTGACGGGAAATCGCCAGCCCCGACGGTTGTTTCCCGACCGTTACGGTATCCGCCAGCCTGGGCGGATTGGCATCCAGGTCGATGACGAACAGCTTGTCGTCCGGCGCGGTCTTCCAAGCGCTGCCCTCTTGTTTCGTCACCACCGAGTTCGCCACCAGCCCCAACTTGCCGTCCGGCGTGATCTGCAGATTGGTCGGCGGTCCGAGCAGCGAATTCATCAGCGGCAACGACGCTCGGATACGCGGCTTTGCAGGATCGGAGACGTCCATCACCAGCACCGCGTCCTTGCCGGGCGCCCCGGTCACCGGGCCATTCGCCTCATAGGTCACCTTCTGGTCCAACCCGATCAGCAAATCATGGACACTGGCAACCGATGGCGTCGGCGCCGTCAAGCAATAGAAGATTAGCTCACCGGACAACATCAGCGCCGCGCGCGTCTTCATTGTTCGCTTCCCCCACTCTATCGTTCCGCGAACGCTAGACGCGCGCCGATTGCAGCGCAACCTGTCCGTGACGCGTGAAGATGTCCGCCTGATAAAACAAATCAAATGTCCATCTCGGTGGTTTTTGATGCGCCGGTGGAGTTGTGTGTAACGCGCTTGCGTTATGCACAAATCCACCGGTGTCTTTCGCCGGAGTGTTGAATGGCATGGTCATGCGGCGGCCCTCGGAACGGTTGGTTGGATGGCTACGGCGTCGCGGTCATAGCGGCCCAAGCAGCGCGGCCCATCGAAGATCGCCAGACCGCCATCAGGGTATTCATGCACCCGGATCGTCGCCCGGACGTAGTGATGGCGGTGTGTCTGCTCGGGGATCTGCAGCGTTTTGCCGCGCCATGACACGCAGTTGTCCCGCCCGACACGGCGATCCTCTTGCAGGCACAGCGTATCCGCCAACGGAGCGCCGACATAGGCGACAAAGGCGGATCCTGCCTCGGATGCCGCGACGCCGAAGCGGGCATTGAAGTCGGGCATGAAGACCTCTCGTAGATACACGTTCGCAACCTCGGCGCTGGCCAGCCCGCGGATCCGCAGTTGCTGAGGAAGACGACCTTGCAGCGTGCCGAAAGCCCGCTCCATGCGACCGCGCGCTTCGGGCGAATAGGACGGGATGTGGCGGATGCCGAGCTGTGCCAGGGCGCGGCCGACCTGGGTGAGGTTCTGTTTGTCGACTTTGCCACTGGCCTCCGGCGTCAGGAAATAATGCGAGCCGCGATCGGTGTAGAACGCCCCGAAAAGCCCGTGCCGCTGGATCGTTTCAGCCAGTCCCCGCAGGCTCGACATGGTGCCTTCTTGCTCGGTCAGGAAGATCGAGGTGATGTGCCCGGTGGCATCATCGAGGGTGACGATCAGGTCCTGCTGGGCGGCGGTGCCGGGTAGCCAGCAATGCGTCGAGCCGTCCTGAAACAGCAGCATGCCAGGCAGCGGCCGCCGCTCGCGCTTCTTGCGGTGCTTGCCCCGCAGCGTCGCCTTTTGCACCAGTCCAGCCGATTGCAGCGCCAGCCGGGTGACCGTGTAACAGAGCTTGTAGTTGTGCTCGCGGCGCGCTGTCTCGTGGAAGTGCTTGACCGAGAAATCCCGATATCGGTCACGATACAGCGCGCACATCCGACCGATCTCCGTGGTGTCAGCACGCCGCGGCGACGCCGTCCGTAGGCGCCGGTCGCGCAGTCCCTCGACGCCTTCGTCGTCAAACCGGACGCACATACGGCGGAACTGCCGACCCGATACACCAAGCAGGTCCCCGGCCTGATCGGCGCTCAGACGCCGATGGCAAAAGCGCTCCAGCGCGGCCTCGAACCGGCTCACGAAAACACCCCACAAAGCCCGTTGTCGCCGCATGTCCTACCTCTCGAACAGGCGGCGAACATTCCGGACATTTCACGCGCTAACAAACACGGACAGATCACGCGCTCCCAACACGATTGCAGCGCAACCTTGACGCTCGCCTGGTCGGGTGCAAGCGTCGGGAAGCAGCGCCATAGGGAGAAGTCTAATGAAATTCGGGGTCTTCTACGAACACCAGTTGCCCCGCCCATGGACGGCGGACAGCGAATATCAGCTATTGCAGGACTCCCTGTTGCAGGTCGAATTGGCCGATCACCTCGGCTACGACTACATGTGGGAAGTCGAGCATCACTTCCTGGAAGAATACTCCCACTCCCCGGCCCCCGAAGTGTTCCTCGCCGCCGCCAGTCAACGCACCAAACAGATCCGCCTCGGCCACGGCATCGTCCAACTAACCACCAATCAACCACACCGCGTCGCCGAAAGAGTGGCAACGCTCGACCTGATCTCCGGCGGACGGGTGGAACTCGGCATGGGTGAAGGCGCCGGCCCCGCCGAACTGCACCCGTTCGGCGTCCGCGTCCGCGACAAACGCGACCGCTGGGAGGAAGCGGTGCAGGCCATCATCCCGATGTTCACAAAGGACAGTTGGGAATTTCACGGCAGATACCACGAATTCCCGGCCCGCAATGTCGTGCCGAAACCGTATCAGAAACCCCACCCTCCGCTATGGGTCGCATGCTCCAACATCCGCACCATCGGCGAGGCCGGCCAGTGGGGCATGGGCGCGCTCGGTTTCAGCTTCGTCTCCCCCGACGCCGCCAAGGCCTGGGTGCACAAATACTACAACATGTTCCTGCACCAGCCGCGCCGCCTTGCCGACTACGCAACCAATCCCAACGTCGCCATCGTCAACGGCTTCATGTGCGCCCCCACCGATCAGGAAGCGCTGGACAAGGCCGCCGGCTGGACCTTCTTCATATTCGCGCTGTCGTATTACGGACGAAAAGGTGTCGATGCACCCGGCAAGGGCGATCTGTGGCGTGAATACCAGGACTGGCGCCACACCGAGAAAGCGCAGGCCGCATTGCGCAACGGCCTGATCGGATCGCCCGAAACCATCCGCCAACGCCTGCGCCAATTCGAAGCCGCCCACGTCGATCAGGTGATCCTGCTGAACCAGGCCGGCAAGACCAGCCATCAGGACATCTGCGAAAGCCTCGACCTGTTCGCCCGCGAGGTGATGCCGGAATTCCACGCCCGGCACGACGCCCAGGACGAACGGAAACAGGACGTGCTGTCCGGCCGCATCGTGCTCCAGGATCTGGACACCGACCGATACGACCTCTACGCCCACCAGAACGAAGACATCGTCCGGATGACTCCGGAACAACTTAAGCAGCGCATGGCGGAAAAAGAGCGAATCGCAGCCGCCGGCTGATCAGGAGTTCGCCATGAAGCTGGGCCTCTCGATCGGATATTCCAAAGCCAAAATGGATCTACCGGTGTCGCTCGTCCAGCGCGCCGAGGAACTCGGCTACGACTCGGTCTGGTCGGCCGAAGCATACGGATCGGATGCCGTGACCCCGCTGGCATTCCTCGCCGCGGTGACCCGGAAAATCCACCTGGGAACCGGCATCATGCAATTGGCCGCGCGCACTCCAGCCAACGCCGCGATGTCGGCGGCAACCATCGATGCGATGGCCGGCGGCGGCCGCTTCATCGCCGGCCTCGGCGTCTCCGGACCGCAGATCGTCGAGGGTTGGTATGGACAGCCGTGGGGACGGCCGTATTACCGCCTGAAGGACTACGTCGCCATCATGCGCAAGATCTTCCGGCGCCAGGAACCGCTGACCCATACAGGGCACGAAATCACCCTGCCATACACCGGCGAAGGCGCCGCCGGCGTCGGCAAACCGCTGAAATCCATCCTGCACATGAACCCCGATATCCCGATCTATCTCGCAACCGGCAGCGAATCGACCGTGAAGCTGACAGCGGAAATCGCCGACGGCTGGCTGCCGATGGGCTTCGTCCCCGGCTGCATGGAAGAATACGGACCCTGGCTGCAGGAAGGCTTCCGCCGCGCCGGCAACGGCAAGAGCCTGAAGGACTTCGAAATCCAGGCCTCGATCCACGTCGAGATCGCCGACGACGTGAAATCCGCCTTGGCCAGGCTGAAGCCCGAGGTCGCGCTGTACGTCGGCGGCATGGGCCACAAGGACAAGAATTTCCACAAGGACCAGATGATCCGCCGCGGCTTTGGCGAAGCCGCCGACCGTATCCAGGAACTCTACCTCGCCCATCGCAAGGAAGAAGCCATCGCCGCGGTGCCCGACGAATGGGTCGATATGAAATCATTGGTCGGGCCACCGGTGCGCATCCGCGACCGTTTCCGCGCCTGGGAATCATCCGGCGCGACCAGCCTCACGGTCCGCTCGCGTCAGCCCGAGGCCATCGAAGTGATGGCGCAAGCCGCCCGGTTGAATTGAAAAACCCAAGGCTACATCATGCGATTTGAAAACAAGATCGCCCTGATCACGGCCGCCGCCAGCGGCATCGGCCGAGCAACCGCTGAGATCATGGTGCGAGAGGGCGCGACTGTGATTTGTATCGACAATCATCCGCAACGACTCGACGCTGCCATCGCTGCGCTCGGTGATCGTGCACATCCCCGCCTCTGCGACGCGCTGGACCAGACCCAGGTCGACGCCTTCGTCGCCGACACCGTCAAGCACTTCTCCCGCATCGATATCCTGGTGAACGCGGTCGGCGGCAGCACCATCATCGCCAAGCCATCGGCCAACGTCGAGGAACATTCGCTGGATGACTGGCAACTGGTGATAAAATTCAACCTCGATGGCACCTTCCTATTCACCCACGCTGTCGTGCCGGTAATGAAACAACAGCGGTCTGGAAAAATCGTCAACCTCGCCTCGATCGCCGGCCGCGGCGTCAGCGTGGCCAGCGGCAGCGCCTATGCCGCCGCCAAGGGCGGCATCATCGCCTTCACCCGCAAGCTGTCCTTCGAACTCGGGCCCCACAGCATCAACATCAACGCCATCGCGCCAAGCCTGACGCTGACCGAACGCATCCGCCCGCACTGGAATCAGCGCTCGCCCCAAGCGCAGACCGCTCAACTCGAGGCTACCCCGCTGCGCCGCGTGGCGGAAGCGTCCGACCAGGCCAAGGTGATCTGCTTCCTGGCCTCGTCGGACGCCGATTTCGTCACCGGACTGACGATCGACGTCACCGGCGGTCAGTCAGGCTGATTTGGCATCCACCAATCGCGGCAGATGCGCCGCCAGTTCGCCATACGCCTCGTCATCGGTCCGATCATATCGCAACGGAGTGACAACGATCTTGCCCGCCCGCATCGCCCGATAGTCACTCTCCGGCCCCTGCTGGATGTTGCCGCGCTTGAAATTCAGCCAGTGATAGGTCATCCCACGCGGATCGACCCGCGTTTCAACGTCCATCCCGGCCACCGCGCCCTCGCCTTGCCGAGCCAACGTCATCGGCCCCGCCTCGGTCGCCGGAACCGGTGGAAAGTTGATGTTCAGTACAGCGCTTTTGCCCCATCCCATCGCCCACAGCCGGCGGATCGTGTCAGGCCCCAGCGTCCGCGCGGTGTCCCACGGCACTGCGTCGCGGTTGCTGAACGCCTGGCTCAGCGCCAGCGCCGGGCAGCCCAGCATCATCGCCGTCATCGCACCGCCCACCGTCCCGGAAAACACCGTCTCCATCCCCAGGTTCAATCCGCGGTTGACCCCCGACAGTAGCAGTTGCGGCGGCGTATCCTTCATCAGATGACACAGCCCGATCGCCGCGCAATCGCCCGGCGTGCCGGTCACCCCGAAGCGCCGCTCGCCACGCTCGCTGATGCGCAGCGCGTGATGCAGGCTGATCGCGTGCGACTGCCCGCTCTGGTCGTGTTCCGGCGCAACCACCCAGACCTCGCGCGCGACCTGCGCCGCGATCTCCTGCATCACCGCCATGCCCGGCGCGTCGATCCCGTCGTCATTGGTCAGCAGTACCCGATCCAGCACACGACACACTCCCTGTTGTCGTCCCTGTGTGGCCCGGTTGCATCCCGCCCGGCAAGGGGCGAACATCTGTCGCAACAACGGAGCAACGCCCGTGCGCATCATCGACGCCCAGGTTCATATCTGGGGCAGCGGCAAACCCAGCGGCCAACACCGCCAGACCTCGGTCTATACCGCCGCCGAACTGATCGGCGAAATGGACGCAGCCGGCGTCGACAGCGCGGTGCTGCATCCGCCAAGCTGGGACCCGCACTCGAACGAAATGGCGATCGACGCGGCGGTCAAATACCCCGAAAAATTCTGCAGCCTCGGCTGGTTTCCGCTCGACGACCCGTCCCAGCGCAAACGGATCGAGACCTGGAAACAGCAGCCCGGCATGGTCGGCCTGCGCTGGTCGCTGACCCGCGACGGCCAGGAAACCTGGCACCAGGACGGCACCATGGATTGGCTATGGCCGGCGGCCGAAAAAGCCGGCACCCCGATCGCCACCATGGCCTGGCGCTTCCTGCCGCGATTCAAGCAGATCGCCGAGCGCCATCCGAATCTGAAACTGATCGTCGATCACCTCGGCCTGGTGCGGTCCGCCCAAGGCCAGGACGCCTTCGCCACCCTCGATGACCTGCTGCCGCTAGCCAAGCTGCCCAACGTCGCCATAAAGGCGACCGGAGCGCCCGGATATTCGCAACAGTCCTACCCGTTCCGTGACATCCAGGATGGCCTGCATCGCATCTTCGACGCTTTCGGCCCCGACCGCTTCTTCTGGGGCACCGACCTCACCCGCATGCCATGCAGCTATCGTCAATGCGTGACGTTCTTCACCGAGGAACTGCCCTGGCTCAACCCCAAAGACCAGGAAAAGGTCATGGGACAGGCCGTCACCAACTGGTTGCAATGGCAACAACCATGACCGCGATCACCACGCCGTCTGATAACCCCGGAACGGCGTCGCGATCCGCTTGATCTCCCCAATCACATCCGTCGGCACATCGCCACCGGCAGCCGACGAATCCGCCCGCAAATTCAACGCGTCGCTCAAGCCCCCGAACCGTTCATCGATACGCGCCGCGATTTCCTGGTGCGTCCCGACGGCGGCAAACAGATGCACCAGATCGTCCGACACCCGACCGGCCATCTCGCCCCATTTTCCCGCCTTCGACATGGCGTTCAGTTCGCGCCCCAGATCGCCGTATCCGTGCAGCTCCAGCACCCCCCAATAGCCCGGCGTCGAGCCATAGAACGCCACCCGACCGCGCACGATCTCGAACGCCTTCGCCACCGCCTCGGCGTCCTTGCCGGTGGCAACGAACCCGCCGCCGGTTATCTCGAAATGCTCCCGCACCCGTCCGGTCCGAACCATACCCTCGCGCACCCTGGGGACGATCGCCTCCTCGATGTAGCGCCTTGTGCAGAACCCGTGCAGGCGCACCCCATCGGCCACTTCCCCAGCCAGTCGCAACGAATGCTCGCCCACCGCCGCCAAGGTAATCGGCACCATCCGCTGACCGGTGGACGGCGGTACGAAATACGGCGGCATCAGCGTGAACGTGTAATGCTTACCGCGAAAATCCAGCTTCTCGCCCTGCCGCCACGAAGTCCAGATCGCCCGCAGCGCCTGCACATATTCGCGGAGCCTCGGCGCCGGCGCGGTCCAATTTACACTGAACCGCTTTTCGTTATGCGGGCGTATCTGCGGCCCGATCCCCAGCACGAACCGCCCCAGCGATGCGTTCTGCAAGTCCCAGCACGCATTCGCCACCACCATCGGGCTGCGCGGAAACGCGATCGCAACCGACGTCCCCAATTCCACCCGCCTCGTGTTCACCGCGGCGATCGCGTGCGCCAGAAACGGATCGTGCTTGTTCTCCATCGTCAGCAGACCGTCATAACCGGCCGCCTCCGACGCGATCGCCGACGCCGCCGTCAGCCGCAGATCCGCCTGCGGCAGCGTATTCAACACCCGCATCGCTTATCGCCCGGTGAACACCGGCCGCCGCTTTTCCTTGAACGCCGCCACCGCCTCGCGATGATCCTCCAACTGCGAGCACCGCGCCTGGTTGAACGCCTCGATGTCCATGCAGCCGACGAAATTGCCGGTCTCCGCCGCCGCCAGGTTCCGTTTGGTGTAACCCAGCGCGACATGCGGCATCGAAGCGATCCGCCGCGCCATCGCCATCGTCGTCGTCATCAGCTCGGCGTCGTCAACAACCTTGTTCACCAACCCAATCCGCAACGCCTCATCCGCGTCGATCATGTCGCCGGTGAAGAACAACTCCCTGGCCTTGGCAGTGCCGACCAGCCGGGTCAGCGTCCATGTCGCGCCCCAATCGCCCGACAAACCAATCTTGATAAATCCGGTCCCAAAACGAGCCGACCGCCCCGCCACCCGCACATCGCACGCAGTCGCCATCCCCAATCCCGCGCCGACCGCGACTCCATTTATCATGCCGATGATCGGCTTCGCGGTGTTGTGCATCAGCATCGGCACCCGGCCCGATTGCAGGATGCCCCCCGCGCGTTCCTCGAACGGCCTGGCTGACCGGCTGCCCATCGTCTTGACGTCGCCGCCGGCACAGAACCCCCGCCCCGCCCCAGTCAGCACGATACAGCCGATTGCCGTGTCCGCGCCCAGCCGCGCGATCGACTCGAGCAGCCCCAGCCGGATCTCGTCCGACAACGCGTTCAAATTCTCCGGCCGATTCAAAGTCAGCGTGGCGACGCCGTCTTCAACGGTCTCGATCAGATCGGCCATCAGCTTCCTCCGCACCATTCCACTCCAGCTTGGCGTGGCAGGTCGTCACCTGCAACACTCCACCCAACAGCGACGGAGCGACCGCATGACCCTGACCCTCGATAGCCGCCTGCGCGTCGGCATCCAGACCATCCATCGCCGCACCGAACCCGCCGACGCGCCCTGGTTGCCGCGGATCGACGAACTGGCCGACCTGGTCAAGCTGGTCGATGACTGCGGCTACGATTCACTCTGGACCGGCGACCACATCTCGTTCCCGGTCGCGATCCTCGATCCGCTGCTGCAACTGGCGCAGGCCGCCGTCGTCAGCCGCCGCCTTACCCTAGGCACCTCGGTGCTGCTGCTGCCGCTGCGTCACCCCACACCGGTGGCCAAGCAAATCACCACGCTGGATCATCTGACCGAGGGCCGCCTCATTCTCGGTGTCGGCGTTGGCGGCGAGTTCCCCCGCGAATACGAAGCCTGCGACGTCCCCCACAACGAACGCGGCGCCCGTCTGGCCGAGGGCGTAACGGTGCTGCGCAAATTCTTCACCGGCACCCCGGTCACCCACCACGGCAAGTTCTACGGCCCGTTCCAGGACGTTGCAATGAACCCGCCGCCACGCCAACCGGGCGGCCCGCCGATCTGGTTCGGCGGCCGCCAAGCCCCCGCCCTGCGCCGCACCGGCCGACTCGGCGACGGCTACCTGGCCTATGTCATCTCACCCGAGATGTATCGCACCGCCCTCGAAACGATAGACCAGGCCGCAACCCAGGCCGGCCGAGGCACGATCCCGTTCGGCACCGGCCATCTGCTGTTCACCCGCCTCGATCAGACCTACCAGGCAGCCTTGGACCACGCCACCGAGACCCTCAGCGTCCGCTACGCCATGGACTTCCGCAAAGCAGCGCAGCGCTACTGCGCGCTCGGCACTCCGGCGATGGTCGCCGAACGCATCCGCGAATTCCACTCAGCCGGCGTCCGCCACGTCATCCTGGATATGCTCGGTCCGTACGAACAAAAAACCGAGCAGATCACCTGGTTCGCGCAACAGGCGCTTCCGCTGCTGGCCGACCTCACCGCCGGCTAAAGCAACTGCCCGCCATCGACCACGATAGTCTGTCCGGTCACCCAGGACGCCAACGGCGATGCCAGGAACATCACCACGTTCGCCACCTCTTCCGGCAACCCCATCCGCCCGAACGGGATCGAGCCCAACGCCGCAGCGTAAAGCTTCGGGTTCTCCGTCTTGCGCCGGTCCCACACCCCGCCGGGAAACTCGATCGACCCCGGCGCAACCCCGTTCACCCGGATCCCGCTCTTCGCATACATCGCCGCCTGCGTGTTGGTATAATGGATCACCGCCGCCTTGATCGCGCCATAGGGCGGCTGCCGCGCCGCCGCCCGCAACGCCGAAATCGAGGACGTGTTCACCACGCTCCCCTTCGACTGCGCCAGAAACGGCAACGCCGCCTGCGTGGCATGAACGATCGCCAGCATGTCGATCGCCAGGCTGGCGACCCATGCCGCCTCGTCATCCGCCGCGCCAAATGCCGAGGCATTGTTCACCAGCACGTCAATCCCGCCCAACGCGGCGCCCGCCTCGGCGATATAGGCCTTGACCGAGCCCTCATCGCCCAGATCGACCGAGGCGGCGTGCGCGGTCCGCCCATGCGCGGCGATCTCCGCCCGCGTCTGCTCCAGCCCCTCGGCCCCGCGCGCGCAGATCGACACGTCAGCGCCGCTGGCCGCCAGCCCCAACGCGATGGCGCGCCCGATGCCTCGGCTGCCGCCGCAGACGATGGCTTTGCGGCCGCTGAAGTCGATGTTCATCGCGATCCTCCGGTTGCGTCGGCCGGATCGAACACTGCTTTGGCGTCGCCGCGCAATGCGGTGGTGACATCACCATGCAATGCGGCGCACGAGGCGTTATCGAAATACGACATGTGCCCACCCGGATAGACCCGCAACGCGATCCGCGCCGACCCGGGCATCCGCTCCGCCAGCCCGAGCATTTGGTGCGTCGTCACCTACTCCGGCAAACCTGTGCCGTCCGCCTCGTGCCCCCCGTCTGCCAGTTGCGCCCAAACCAAATCGGAAAATCCGAACACCATGCCGGTCAAAACCGCATCTATATATTTTGTTGTCAAACTAAAGACCGGCGTTAACCCACTACGGCTGCTGTTACCGTAAACTACAAACTACACATACCCGCGTACTGCGACCCAACACGCGATTGTAGCCCTTAAACTCTCAGACGAATCCGCTAGTTAAGCCATGGCTCACGTAAGTCCCCCCTCGTCCCGACGGAGCATAGGCAAATCATGCGGGGAACTGTTTCCGCCGGAACAGATAAATTTAACTTAACAAGCGAGTATAATTTTCGCGATACACGGGCCGGTAGTGATGAATGGCTGCGGCTCGCCAAATCGGCGATACTTGTCATCGGCGCCGCCCGCTCCGGAACTTCTTGGCTAGCCAAGATATTCGATAGTCATCCCAACATCCTCTACCGCCACGAACCCGATGAGGTAATGCCCCCGGTTCCAGGGCTTGACCCGGCGGAGCAAATCAGAATCTGGCTCCGACAACGCGCACGCCGCGCCGCCGACAAACGTCCGGTGTTCAGAAAAGCCTGGCGTCCACCACCCCTGGACGCAACCCGAGAGACAATATCCGCGGTCATCGCGGCTTCGCAGCGGATTCCTGGCCTCGCCCGCATCGCCCAGCGAGCCGGTGTCCCCGATCTGGTCGCCCCGGCCCGCTGGGGAACGGTCCGAGCCGCCGTCAAGATCGTCAACTGGGATCCCAGTCACGTCGCCCGCTGCATGCCGGAGACACGCTGTGTATTCATCCTGCGCCATCCCTGCGGCCAGGTCGCCTCTGTCATGGCTGGCTTCGCCAAGCGGCAGTTCGACGCCATGCCAAAACACCCAGGTGCCCCGCAAGACCTGATCGCCGCCAACTGGGCCGAACGCCACGGCGTCGATCGCCGCAGCTTCCAGGCGCTGCCCGAACCAGCCAGGCATGCCTGGGCCTGGCGCGCCTTCAACGACCCGGCCGTCGAGGCGCTGCGCGATCTGCCTAATGCGCGTATCGTCATCTACGAAGACCTGTGCCGCCAGCCGGAACACACCGCACGTGACCTGTTCGCCTTCGCCGGCCTCGACTGGCAATCGCAAACCAACGACTTTCTCGGCACCAGCACCCAGCTTGACCGGTCGAACGGCTACTTCGACGTGTTCCGATCGACCAGCCTCATCGCCGACCGCTGGCGCCAGACCATGAAGCCGCCTGATCAGGACGCCGTGCGCGCCGTCATCGCCACCTCCTCGCTCTGCAGGTTCTGGCCGGACCTGACGCCCCCGGCAGCATAAAATTTGGGCCGCCGGGCCGGCCGGCGCGGCATCGCCTCGGACACCTCCGCCGATGCATGCCCGAACCGCCAGGCAATGTCCTCCTGGAACCGCGTCAGGTTCGCCAACCGCGCGCGGCGATCATTCTGCAGCGCCTGCAGCAGGCGGTTGGTCAGCGGTGCGCTCGACAACCGGGGCAACCGCTCCGGCGTCAGCATGTCCACCAACTCCCGCAACAGCATGCGCGCCCGGTTCGCCGGGGAAAAACCGCCATGCACCCGCACCCGGCCCTGGCGATCGGCACGCGCCTGATACAACAGCGCATCGTCGGCCAGCCAACTGACGACACCGTTCGCCGCCGGCGCGAGCCTGGACGTGATCGAGCCGGCAAAGCTGAACGGCCGACCCGCCTCGCCGAAAAACGCCTGGGTGCAAAAATCCGACACCACCACGCCGTCGATCACATACGCCGCCGACACGTCTGGGCACGCCGCGCAGACATCGATCAGATACTCCACGGTGCCCTGTCCCGGCAAGCAAGAAGGCCCCGATCGGCGCGCCGAACCACTAGGATTGACTAAAAGGCGCAACAACTCGTGACTGGCCGCCAGCGACCAGTTCGGGCCATACGGCACCAGCACATAGGGCGTGTCGTCAGTACGCGTGCGATGAAAGCCGTTGGCGTCGTCCGCCTCCAGCGTGTCATGCACGATCAGCGGGATGTAGCCAGCCGGAATAGCCTCGAACCGAGCCGCGACAACCAGCGCCGAGACACCCCATTCCGCCGCGAAATCACGCAGCACCTGACACTGCAACGCCGCCGCGACCGCGGCTAACTCCTCTGGGCAAATTCGATCGGTCAATGTAGTCACCGCGACGTAATGATGTATCATGTTTCGCCCCCGGCCCCAGCACTCAGTCGGGCAGGCATGTATCATTCAGCGTCATGGCAACGTGATTTGGCCTCCTCCAGATCGGTTCGGCATTATTGAAATCGTCCCGCACGGAAGCTTTTCGTATTGGTTTTTTTTGCATTGAACTTTCCGCCCTCGCGAGCGTAGTGACCGACTCGCCCAACCATTAGTAGTATTATCGGCCGAAAATATCGTCGGCCCGATCACCGTTATTCGCGAGGCTGTCAAACCGTGTACCGCCAGATCATCGGCTATATCCCGTCAAACGTGATCCCGGCGCTTGTCTCGGTTGTGATGGTCTACGCCTACACACGGTTGCTCTCGCCGGCGGCATTCGGCGGCTACAGCTACGTGTTTTCCGCCGTACTCATCCTGCAGACCTCGCTGTTTTACGCCCTGCCGATTGCGGTGATGCGGTTCTTTCCCGCCGCCGCGATCGCCGACCGCCAGGATGGCCTGCTGAAAGAAGCCTACTCCGTCTTCTACCTGATGGCTCTCGCCGTCGCAGCGATCTGCGTCGCGGCAGGCCTGATGATCAACCTGCCGGCGGACTATCGCATTGCCGCCTGGCTCGCCCTGCCGCTGCTGCTGTTCCGCTCGCTGGTGCAACTGAACCAGTCGGTCAACCGCTCCGCCAACCATATGCGGCACTACAACACCATCGAATGTATCCACGCCCTGCTCGGCCTCGGGCTGGGCCTCGCAGCCATGTCAGTGCTGGGCCGCGGCGCCGAGGCGATCGTCGTCGGCCTCCTGATCGCCGCCGTGCTGTGCTCCTCGATCGATCTGCGTCTGCTCGCCTCACCGATCCGCCGCACCGCCGGCACCCTGGACAAGACCGAACTGGTCCGGCTGGTCGCATACGCCTGGCCGCTGGTCGCGGTCGCCGCCACCGCGGTCATCCTGCAAAGCAGCGACCGCTTCCTGATCGGATCGCTCGCCGGTACGAGCGCGCTGGGAATCTACGCCGTCGCCTATAATCTGGTGGAGCGCCCAACCACGCTGATCTGCTCCTCGATCTCCACCGCAACCTTCCCCCTCGTCGTCCAGGTGCTGGAAAACCAAGGCATTGATGCGGCCCGCTTGCAAAATGGCCGCAACGGCATCGCCCTGCTCGTGGTCACCTTGCCGGCCTGTGCCGGCCTCGCCCTGACGGCCGATTATATCGCCGCCTCCCTGGTCGGACAGGACTTCCGCGCCGGTGTCGCCGCGCTGCTGCCGATCATGAGCTTCACGGCGCTGGCGCGCGGACTGCGCTCCCATTTCATCGATCACGCCTTCCATCTCTCCGGCCGACCGCTGCAGATGCTGTGGACTTATCTGCCCGCCACGGTGGTGAACATCGCACTCAATCTCTACGTCGTGCCGCGCTATGGTATGTTCGGCGCGGCCTGGACCGCGCTGCTCTGCCAGGGTGCCACGGTGGTCGGCGGCTGGTTCCTCGGCACCTCGCTGTTCCCGGTCTGGCTGCCGATCGGACAAGCGCTGCGCTGCCTGCTCGCGGTCGTACCGATGGCCGTCGCGCTGACCTGGATCCGCTTCCCGCTGAATTGGTTCGGCCTGTTCGAAGCCATCCTGCTCGGCGGCTCTATATATCTCGTCACCGCCATCGCCCTCGATGTCGGCGACGTCCGTTCGATCGGCCGCAAGGCCCTGCGCAAGCGGCTCGCCCCAAATGTCCCGGCACTCACTGACTAGCAAGGCCTAGGCAAGTTACCATCGCGGCCAACGCCATGAACCGCCGCTTTCGCGGGCCGTCCGCTTAAGCCCCGCAAGTTCGCGCAGAGCGGCTCCATCCCGCAGTCGGGAATCAGCCACAACGCGGCCAAGCCGCGACCGCGTAGGAAGCGAGCAGCATGACGAAGGCGAGAATCATGCCCGCAAGATAAGGGAAATGGCGACAGTGGGTGCTTGTCCATCCATGCCGTCGTGAACGGAATCAGCAACAACCAAAACAGCAGAAACCGCACCCTTCACACGCGGCACCAGCTTGAAGAAGGAGTGATGATTGTTGCTTTAGTTCGCGACATGGATGAAGCCCATAGTTCGCGACATGGATGAAGCCCATGAGGCCCAGGAACACAGCCCGGCCAGACTCCCCAGGTCCACCCCGTGCGGCGACTTCATGGTGACAACGACCGCCGACCACCCCATCGGTCAGCGCGATCGGTCGCTCCAAACCTCCTTTCGGGCGGGCATGGATGCAACGGCCGCCCATCGGCCCGCGTCGCCAGCTCCTGATGAAGCCAAGCAACTCCGCGTTGATCTGCTTCGGCGCGCGTGGTGGGCATGCCGTGCGGCAGGCCAGGCTAGGCTTTCAGCGCGGCACCCGGAGCCAAGCGGCCGAGAGTGGACCGGCGTCGGCGACTAATCGGATATTTCCGTGCCCCCCGCGTGGCGATCGAGGGCATTCCCCCCAGTGGATGCGAATGTCAGCCGATGAAGCCAGACTCTGTTGCCTGCGAACTTCGCCGCACTAGGCGGCGTCGACCAGGACGATTTCCGCGTCGTTGAGCGCGGTGACCCGCAGCACGTCCTCCTCGGCGATGGCCGCACCATCCCGGGCGTCAATATGCACGCCGTTGACCGTGACCGAACCCTTGGCCGGGACCAGGTAGGCGTGCCGTGCCTCACCAAGCCGATACTCGGCGGTCTCGCCCGCCTCCAGCGTCGCACCGAGCACGCGGGCGTCGGCGCGGATCGGCAACGCGTCCCCATCGTCGGCGAAGCCGCTGGCCAGGGTGACGAAGCGGCCCGACCGTTCACCCTTCGGAAACGGCTTGGCGCCCCAGGCGGGCGCGACTCCGTGCGTTGTCGGCTCGATCCAGATCTGAAAGATCGTGGTCGACCCCAGCTCGCGGTTGTATTCAGAGTGGCGCACGCCCGACCCCGCGCTCATCACCTGCACGTCGCCCGCCTCAGTGCGCCCGAGGTTCCCGAGGCTGTCCTGGTGGGTGATCGCGCCCTCCCGCACATAGGTGACGATCTCCATGTCGGCGTGCGGATGGGGCGGAAAGCCCGTGCCGGCGGCGATCGTGTCGTCGTTCCAGACCCGGATCGGGCCCCAGCCCATCCTGGCGGGGTCGTGGTAGCTGGCGAAAGAAAAGTGGTGCTTGGCATTCAGCCAGCCGTGGTCGGCACCGCCAAGTTCCAAAAAGGGTCTGCGTTCAATCATCCGGATTCTCCCAGGAGCGTTCATCGCTCGACCCACGAAACATGCAGACGCGGGACGGGCAATGAAATAGAAACGTCCGCACCTGACCGATGCCGGAATTTATGCGACGCCTGCCCGACTTCGAAGCTTGGGCCATCTTCGCCAAGGTAGCCGAACTTGGCTCGTTCGCCCGCGCGGCCGACCAGCTCGGGCTTTCCAAGCCAACCGTCTCAAAGGCGATCACCCGCCTTGAGGCGCACCTCGGCACCTCGCTCCTGAGCCGCACCTCCCGTCGGCTCTCCCTGACCGAAAGCGGACGCACCTCGCTCGAGCGAGCCACCCGCATCCTGACCGACGGCGAGGCGGCGGAAGCAGAGGCCTTCGCCCAGTCCTCAGCGCCCCGGGGGCGGGTGCGGGTCAGCGCGCCGCTATCGTTCGGTATCGCCTATCTCGGCGCCACGCTGCCCGATTTCCTGCAAACCTACCCCGAGGTCGTGCTCGACCTGGCGCTGAGCGACCGTCAGGTCGACGTGGTCGCCGACGGTTTTGACCTGGCGATCAGGATCGCCAGCCTCCAGGCTTCGACCCTGCTGGTTCGCCGGCTTTGCACCGTGCGCATCCTGCTCGTCGGGGCACCATCCTATTTTCAGCGGCACGGCCGCCCCACCCACCCAGGCCAACTCGTCCAGCACCGGTGCCTGGTCTATTCAGGCGGCGCAACGGGCGGGGTCTGGCGCTTCACTCACCCCGCCATCGGCGAAGTGGTGGTCGAGCCGCCCGCGCAACTATGGGCGGACAACGCTGATCTGCTGACCCCGTCACTTGTCGCCGGACAAGCACTCGCCCTTCAGCCGTAGTTCCTGGTCTGGCGAGAACTGCGCCAAGGCGTGCTCGAGGTCGCGATGCCCGACTGGTCGACCGCAGCGCCCGGGCTACACCTGCTGATGCCGCCCAGCCCGCTGCGCCCCTTGCGGGTACAGGTGCTGGTCGAATACTTGGCGCGATCACTCGCCCTGCCACCCTGGGCCGCCGCTCACGACTGAGTGGCAACGCCGCCCACGACTTTGACGGAACGACCGGGAACGTCCCAGATGATATCCACTCGAGCGTCGCTGGCCGGCTCGCCCATCCGTCGCCCGACAGGGAGAGAAACCGCACCATGCCTATCGACCTGACTGTCAATGAATGTCTCGTGTCCGTTGACGCCGACCCCACCACGCCGCTGCTCGACGTATTGCGCAACCATCTCGATCTGAAAGGCACCCGCTACGGCTGCGGACTGGAACAATGCGGCACCTGCATGGTGTTGATCGACGGCGAAGCGCAGCCGTCCTGCGCCCGCGAGCTCAGTTCCCTCGCCCACCGCCACGTCACCACCATCGAGGGCCTTGGCACCGCGCAAGCCCCGCACAAGCTGCAACGCGCCTTCCTGCAGCAGCAGGCCGGCCAGTGCGGTTACTGCCTGTCCGGCATCATCATCAGCGCCAAGGCGCTGCTCGACCGCAACCCCCGACCCAGCCGAGTCGACATCACCGCCGCGCTAAACCGCAACCTGTGCCGCTGCGGCACCCACACCCGCATCATCGCCGCCGTCCAGCAAGCCGCTGAAATGCCATGAGCGACACCCTGCCACTCAGCATCCTCAACAACCGCCGCATGGACAAATGGCTGCGCTTTCAGCCCGGGGGCACCGTCAAACTCGCCGTCGGCAAGGTGGAGATCGGCCAGGGCGTGCTCACTGCGCTGTCGCAGATCGCCGCCGAGGAACTCGACGTCGCCATCGAGCGCATCGACATCCTGTCCGGCGACACCGACGACGCGCCCGACGAGGGCTCCACCAGCTCCAGCCAGTCGATCGAGGTGTCCGGCCGCTCCGTCCGCCTGGTCAGCGCCGAACTGCGCGCCCGTGTGCTGACCCGCCTGGCCCAGCGGCTGAACTGCTCGCCCGACCAAATCTCGGTCGACGACGGCACCTTCCTGCAGGACGGCAACCCCACCGGCCACGACTACTGGAGTTTCGCCGCGCCCGAGGACTTCGCCGCCGACATCGAAGGTTCGGCGCAGCCAAAGCCCCACACCGCCTACAAACTGGTCGGCCAGCCGGTGCCGCGGCGCGACCTGATCGCCAAAACCACCGGTGCCGCCTTCATCCACGACATCGTCCGCCCCGACATGCTGCACGCCCGCACCCTGCGCCAGCCGTCGCGCGACGCCCGGCTGCGTTCGCTGAACGAAGCGGCGATCCAGAAGGCCGGCGGCGGCCCCATCCGCATCGTCCGCGTCGGTGACTTCGTCGCCTTCGTCTGCTGGGATGAAACCGCCGTCCAGCGCGCCGCCACCGCCGCCCCGGCGCACGCCGAGTGGACCGGGGTGCGCGTGCTGACCCCGGCGCAGCAGGAAGCCGCCTGGTTGCGCGACCAGCCGGCCGACGACCGCCACCTCGGCGATCCCATGCCGCGGTCCGCGACCGGCACGATCGTCAGCGAGATCTACTCCCGTCCCTTCGTCGCGCACGCGGCGCTGGCGCCGTCCTGCGCGCTGGCCGAATATCGCGCCGGCCATCTGTCGATCTGGTCGCACACCCAGGGGGTCTACCCGCTGCGCAACGCTGTCGCCGACATCATCGGCCTGCCGCGCGACCAGGTCAGCGTCCGCCACGCCCACGGCGCCGGCTGCTACGGCCATAACGGCGCCGACGACGCCGCGCTCGACGCCGCGGTGATCGCCCTGCAGATCCCCGATCACTGCATCCGGCTGCAATGGCGCCGCGAGGAGGAATTCGGCTTCGAACCGGTCAGCACCGCCCACATGACGCGCCTGTCGGCCGCGCTCGACGAGGGTGGCCGCCCGACCGACTGGACCGCCGAGGTCTGGGCCGGCTCCCACGTGCAACGCCCAGTGTTCGGCGGCACCATGCTGGCGCATGAGGCGATGCCCAACCCGCCACCGCCGCCCAAGGCCAACGATCCCACCGAGGCCAATGGCGGCGGCGGCACCCGCAACGCCTTCCCGTTATACGACTTCCCGGCCAAGCGGGTGATCCACCACCTCGCACTGACCACGCCGGTGCGCACCTCGTCACTGCGCGGCCTCGGCGCATTGCCCAACGTTTTCGCGCTGGAATGCTTCATCGACGAACTGGCTGAACGCGCCGGCATCGACCCGGTCGACTACCGCCTGTCACTGCTGTCCGACCCCAGGGCCCGACGCTTGATCGAGAATGTCACCGAACGTTGCAACTGGACCAGCCGCGGCCCCGCCGGCAACGGCCGCGGCTTGGGCCTGGCCTGGAGCCGATACAAGAACAAAGCCGCCTACGCCTGCGTCGCGGTCGAACTCGATGTCGACCAGGACATCATCTTGCGTCGCGTCTGGTGCGCCGCCGACGCCGGCCTGGTCATCAACCCCGACGGCGCCCGCAACCAACTGGAGGGCGGCATCGTCCACGCCGCCAGCATGACCCTGAAGGAACAGGTGACGCTGGACGGCGACGGCATCACCTCCCTGGATTGGGACAGCTATCCGATCCTGAAATTCTCCGAGGTGCCGGAAATCGACGTCGCCATCCTGCCCAACCCCGATCTGCCCACGCTGGGAATGGGCGAATGCACCTTCGGGCCCACCGCCGCCGCCATCGGCAACGCCGTCGCCCACGCCCTAGGCGCGCGCATCCGCGACATGCCGCTGACCCGCGAACGGATCGCCGCAGCACTGGTGCGCTGACCCACGATGTTGTCGCCGAGATAACGCGCACCAGCATTCTCACCCGCGGCGGTGCGGCCTCGATCCTCGCATAACTCCGTGATCCTCCGCCTGCTCCGTGTGCAACCATAACAAACCCGAAACGGCTCCGCCGTCACCGAGGTGGCTCCGATCAAGCCCTGGGGAGCTCACAAGCCCCCACCAAAACCATCGACCACCCCGTTGCGCCGGCAGTTGACGCGCCACACCATGCCGGTGTTGCGTTGCGTCAAACAGGAGCACCATCGATGTCGAGCGACCTCATCACCCTGTCCGCAGTCGCCGCCGCACGCATGATCCAGGATGGGCGGCTTAGCATGTCGGACTTGCTGGATGCCTACCTCGACCGCATCGCCAGCCGCGATCCCACCGTCCGCGCCTTCGCCCACTTCGATCCCGCCCAGGCCCGAGCCGCGGCAGCCGCGACGAAACCCGGCCCCCTCCAAGGGATCCCCATCGGCGTCAAGGACGTGCTCGACACCGCCGACATGCCCAGCCAGTACGGCTCCCCGATCTGGGCCAACCACCGCCCGAAAGCCGACGCCGCCCCCGTCGCCTGGGCCCGCGCCGCCGGCGCCATCGTCATCGGCAAAACCGTCACCACCGAGTTCGCCACGCGCAAACCCGGCGCCACCACCAACCCGGTTAATCCCGCCCATACCCCGGGCGGCTCCTCCTCGGGGTCGGCCGCCGGTGTCGCCGCAGGGATGTTCCCGCTGGCCTACGGCACGCAGACCGCCGGCAGCGTCATTCGCCCCGCCGCCTATTGCGGAGTCGTCGGCTACAAACCGACCTACGGCCTGATCAACCGCAATGGCATGAAGATCATGTCCGACAGCCTAGACACGGTCGGAGTCATCGCTCGCGGCGTCGCCGACTGCGCGCTGTTCGCCGCCGCCGTGTCCGGCCGAGACCTGGGCGATCCCGACGCCAGGCCGGCAACGACGCCGCGCATCGGCATCTGCCATTCCCCGGCCTGGGACCTCGCCGCGCCGGAAACCCAGGCGCTGCTGGCCCGCGTCACCGAGGCCCTCAGCCGAGCCGGCGCCCAGGTCAGCCAACGCGAACTGCCCGCCAGGTTCAACCAACTTGTCGAAGCCCATCCCATCATCATGAACAGCGAAAGCGCCCGCGCCCTGGGCTGGGAACTGGCGCGCCACCCCGACCAGATCAGCGAAGGCCTGCGCGAACGGCTGGCATTCGGCCTCAATCAGCCGCCGGCGGCACTCGAACAAGCCTACCATGTGTTCGAAACCACCCAGCGCGGCTTCCCCGACGCGATCGAGGGACTAGACGTACTGGTCACGCCGTCCGCACCCGGCGAGGCTCCAAGCGGCCTGGAATGGACCGGTGACCCAGCGTTCAACCTGATCTGGACCTCGCTGCACGTCCCCTGCGTCACCGTCCCCGCCGGCAGCGGCCCGAACGGCCTGCCGCTGGGGATCCAGATCGTCGGCCGCCAGGGCGGCGACAAAGCCGTGCTGGCCTGGGCGCGCTGGGTGGAGGCGGCGATTGCATGACCCGGCGACGATCCTGTTCGCCGGCGACCCGCACCGCAATTTCACCCCGATCCTGCGCGCCTGCCTGGAGCATTCCCCCAGCACCCTGATCCTGGTCGGCGACTGCGACTGCCCGGCGCCGCTATCGCGCTTGCTGGCGCCGGCGATCGAACGCGGCTGGGACGCGCGCTGGATCCTCGGCAATCATGATACCGAGACCGAGGCCGCCTACGACAACCTGACCAGCCATCAAGGCGATCTAGGTCTCTGTGTGACCAGCATCGAGGGCCTGCGCATCGGCGGCCTGCCCGGAGTGTTCAAACCCAGGGTCTGGCAACCCGACGAACCGCCAAGCTACCCAACCCGAGCCGCGTTCCAGGCGGCCTTGCGGCCGAACGAAGCGTGGCGCGGCGGCCTGCCGCTGTTCCACCGCGATACGATATTTCCTGAGGATTTCGACCGCCTCGCCGCCCTCGGCTGCGACATCCTGGTGTCGCACGAAGCGCCATCCAGCCATCCGAATGGGTTCGCCGTCATCGATGCCCTCGCCGCGGCGTGCGGCGCCACGCTGATTGTGCACGGTCATCACCACCAGTCCTACCGTGCCGTGCTGCCGAACGCGGTCCATGTCCGCGGCCTGGGGCTGGCGGAGCCGTGGCTGCTTGGGGGCAGACGGAACAAGTCGAACCGAAACGCGGGATCAGGAATGTGACAAAGCCTGGCTTACGTTCACGATCCCTTGTTCATCCGAGAACTCCGCTGGGCGACCGGCTTAGGTCATCAGGCATCGCTTTGCGTTTCCAGGGCACGCACGCGGTTGGCAAGGCGGCTGTGTTGTGAGTGGATCGCACGCACCTCGGTCAGCAGTGCGGTCTGCGTGCCGTCAAGGCGCATGGTGATGGCGGTCAGCACAGTTATGTCGTCACGCAAGCCGCCGACATCGGTCAGAAGCTGCTTGAGCTGGTGGCCAATTAGACTGAGGTCTGGGCCCGGTGTGTCGCTCATGGCGGGAATTGCTTATTTGGCACCGGCTGAGCATAAACTGACCATACCGGATTAGCAACTGGTTCTTCGCTCAGCCGTTTCCGCTCCCGTCTGGCCGGCGTGGACGCCGACGCATGGCGGGCGATCAAACCGGGCATTGGTTTTCACCGTCATGGTATCGTAGTGTTCGGCCGCTCGACCCGTCCCCCCCACCTACGAGACAGACGTGAACCAGATCGCAATTACCCGAACCGCCGCCCCCCAGCAGACCCCGGCCGACGAAACGCTGGCGTTCGGCAGGGTGTTCTCCGACCACATGTTCCTGATGAACTACGAAACTGGCAAGGGCTGGCACAACCCCCGGATCGAGCCGTATCGCCCGTTCACCCTCGACCCCGCGACCTGCGTGCTGCACTACGGCCAGGCGATCTTCGACGGGCTGAAGGCGTTCCGCGGCGCCGACGGCCGCGTCCGGCTGTTCCGCCTGCCCGATCACGCCCGCCGGCTCAACACCTCGGCGCGCTATCTCTGCATCCCCGAACTCGACCCGGCGATGGTCGAGCAATCGATCCGCGCCCTGGTCGAGGTCGACCAGCGCTGGGTGCCGTCGCTGCCGGGCACCTCGCTCTATATCCGCCCGACGGTGATCGCCACCGAGACCTTTCTGGGGGTGCATCCGTCGGACAGCTATTTGTACTACGTGATCGTCGGCCCGGTCGGCGCGTATTACAAAGAGGGCATGAATCCGGTCAGCATCCTGGCCTCCGACACCCATGTCCGAGCCGTGCAGGGCGGTCTGGGCGCGGCCAAGACGATGGCCAATTATGCGGCCTCGCTGTTCGGCGCCCAAGCGGCCGACAAGGCCGGCTACACCCAGGTGCTGTGGCTCGACGGAGCCGAACACAAATACCTCGATGAGGTCGGCACCATGAACATCATGCTGAAGATCGGCGACGAGGTGATCACCCCGGCACTCAACGGCGCCATCCTGGCCGGCATCACCCGCGATTCGGTGTTGACGCTGCTGCGCGACTGGGGCCTGCCTGTGTCGGAACGCCCGATCGCCATCGATGAGGTGCTGGCCGCCGCCCGCGCCGGCACGCTGGAGATGTGGGGCACCGGCACCGCGGCGGTGATCTCTCCGGTCGGCGAACTGGGTCACAAGGGTGAGCGCTACACCATCAACGGCGGGCGCACCGGGGCGCTGACCCAGAAGCTATACGACACCATCGTCGGTATCCAATACGGCACCGCCGCCGACCCGCACGGCTGGGCCCGCCCGCTTGGCAACCGGCTGGGCGGATAGGCGACCGCGAGCCCGGCATCGCAGATGACCTGGCGTCGTTTGTCATTCGCTGGCTGGGCAGCCAGTCGTTTGTCACTCGCTGGCTGAGCAGTTATCTGTGGCCGAAGCCTGCGACGCCCGACCTCGCGGTGCCGAAACGGCGGCAAATGTGGCCGCTTCTAAGGGCTGCCACTGACACGATGGTCACAAACGATCAGTCGTCGGCAGTCGCGCCGACCAATGCCCATAGTTCCATGTCACCGTCCGCGGTCCCGTGGCGTTCGGGTGGCAACCCGTCCCGATCATCATTCTCGACCAAGCCATCCGGATCGAGGGGAAGCGGTTCGCTGGCGACGCCAAAGTGTGTTTTCCGCTTGATGGCCTCGACGACCCGCCATTCCTTCACGCTGAGGCCGACGACCGGGCCGCCTAACCTGCGCCTCAGATTAGCCATGACGTTCTCTTCCAGCGAGGAAACCCTCCCATCGCCGGTGGCGTAACGAATGACTGCGGCCAACTCCGCGATCTCCGCGCCTCGCAAATATACGAACGGCGCATCTGAGAATGCTCTCTCAAGGATTGCTTCGGTCGTATCGCGCTGCTTTTTCGACAGCCGGACCATGGGCGCTCGGAGAATGCTCCGAATACTTTGCAGGAAGTCGACCGCTTCGATTCTGAGACGCCACCGCCGCTCACCGGTGAGCACGTAATCAATCTGTCCGCGCAGTTGTCCCGCGGCCTTCTTTGTCAAAGTCGCCTTGCGAACGCCGCGCGGCTTGGCCGGCTCTAATTCGATCGTGATCATCCACAACCCCTTGTGGACGATGCGGGCTGTTTTTCTCGATTCGTCAAGACATTGGATTGGTTGGCCCAGCTTTGCCCACAGAGTTATGCCGATTCCGGCCGGCGCACCGCCGAACTGCAATCCCACACTGCGTCCAAATGTAGATGCTCGTGATGCGTCCCCGATCGAACGACGCGTATCGACAGGCGCCAGTCTTCACCTAGAACCACCCCATGCTCCGCCTGACCGAACTCAAGCTACCGCTCGACCATCCTGCCGACGCGCTGCGCAACGCGGTGCTGAGCCGCCTCGCCATCCCGCCAGATGACCTGCTGAGCCTGGCCACCGCCCGCCGGGGCTACGACGCCCGGCGCCGCTCCCGCATCAGCTTGGTCTACGCCGTCGATGTGGCCCTACGCGACGAAGCGGCCAGCCTGGCTCACCACGCCGCCGACCCCCGGGTCCGTCGCACTCCCGATACCTCCTACCGCCCCCCAGTCACCGCCGCACCCAAACGCTTCCTACCCAAACGCCCGGTCGTCATCGGCACCGGCCCGTGCGGCCTGCTCGCAGGTCTCACCCTGGCTCAGCTTGGCTTCAACCCCCTCATCCTGGAACGCGGCAAGCCGGTCCGCGAGCGCACCGGCGACACCTGGGGCCTGTGGCGCCGCGGCAGCCTCGATCCCGAATCCAATGTGCAGTTCGGCGAGGGCGGCGCCGGCACCTTCTCGGACGGCAAGCTGTATTCCGGCATCAAGGACCCCCGCCACCTCGGCCGCCGCCTGCTCCAGGCTTTCGTCGAGGCCGGCGCGCCGGAAGACATCCTCACTGCCAGCAAACCCCATATCGGCACCTTCCGCCTGGTCACCGTGGTGGAAGGGTTGCGCGCCAAGATCCAGGCGCTTGGCGGCGAATACCGTTTCTCGGCCCGCGTCGAGGACATCCAGCTTGACCGCCACCGCCAGATTCGCGGCCTGACGCTGGCCGGTGGGGAGCAGATCGAGGCCGACGCCGTCATCCTGGCGATCGGGCACAGCGCCCGCGACAGCTTCGCCATGTTGCACCGACGCGGCGTCCGCATCGAGGCCAAGCCGTTCTCCATCGGCGCCCGCATCGAGCATCCCCAGGCGCTGATCGATCGCGCCCGGTTTGGTGCATTCGCCGGCCACAAACAACTGGGTCCGGCCGACTACAAGCTGGTGCATCATGCCGCCAATGGCCGCTCGGTTTACAGCTTCTGCATGTGCCCCGGCGGGCGGGTGGTCGCGGCAACCTCCGAACCCGGCTGCGTCGCCACCAACGGCATGAGCCAATATTCCCGCGCCGAGTTCAACGCCAATGCCGGCATCGTGGTCGGCCTCACCCCAAGGGACTGCGCAACGGACTATGCGGCGGACCATGGCGCGGAAGGCGACCCGCTGGCCGGCATCGGGTTTCAGCGCCACTGGGAACGCCGGGCGTTCGACGCCGGCGGCGCCGCCTATGCCGCGCCGGCCCAACTTGTCGGCGACCTGCTGGCCGGCCGAGCCTCGGTGCAATTAGGCGAGGTGGCACCGTCATACCAACCCGGCATAAAACCGGCCGACCTCGCCGCCTGCCTGCCCGGCTTCGCCATCGAGGCGATCCGCCAGGCGCTCGGTCGGTTCGCCCACGACATCCCCGGCTTTGCCATGCACGACGCGGTGCTGACCGGGGTGGAGACGCGGACCTCCTCGCCGATCCGCATCGTCCGCGGCACCGACGGCCAAAGCCTGAACACCCAAGGTCTGTTTCCCGCCGGCGAGGGCGCGGGCTACGCCGGCGGCATCCTGTCCGCCGGGGTTGACGGGATCAGGATCGCCGAGGCGGTGGCCTGCCGGTTGCTTGGCATACCGTTGGCGGAGCGGATGACCCGGGCACCGGGGGCGGTCGCCTACGGATAGAGGCCTCGCCTCTTATCGCGCATGACGGGCCAATATTGCCGCCCGGCTAGCGTCCGAAAGCAATCAATTGGCTCCGCTGTTGCGGCCAATCGATGGTGTACCATATAATGCCAAGCCAGCTAAAGGGCCCGCAATGAACATGCGTGAGCAACAGCTTCGTGACGGTTTCGCCAGCCTCATCGCCCGCTCCGCTCGGCAGTGGCGGCGCGCTGTGGACCGCCGCCTGCAGCCGTTCGGACTCACCGAGGCGACCTGGCTGCCGCTGATCCACCTCGCCCGCGCCCCGGCCCCGGTGCGCCAGAAGGATCTCGCCGGTTCGCTCGTGCTCGATGGATCCTCCGTCGTGCGGCTGCTCGACGCACTTGAAGCGGCCGGCCTGATCGAGCGGCGCGAAGAAAGCGGCGATCGCCGAGCCAAGACCATCAGCGTGACCGAACGCGGACTGTCGATCATCGATCGGGTCGAATCCGCCTCACGCGAGGTACGCACCGCCACCTTCGTCGGGCTGTCGCTTGACGATATCGAGGCCGCCACCCGCGCACTTGAACTGGTCTGCCGGAATCTCGCGAAACAGCAGGGCACCGAGGAGTGAGCGCGTCCAGCGCCGACCCCGATACCAGGCCGCGGGCAAGCCCGCCCAGGACCGCTCCCCCCGCACCTCCGCTTGCCGGCCTGACCCCGGGTCACCGGCTGGTGATAACGATATGCACCATCATGGCGACGCTAATGCAGTCGCTCGACAGCACCATCGCCAATGTCGCGCTGCCCTACATGCAGGGCACCATGTCGGCCAGCCAGGAAGAGATCAACTGGGTGCTGACCAGCTACATCGTGGCAGCCGCGATCATGACCACGCCCACCGGCTTCCTCGCCGCAAGGTTCGGCCGCACACGGCTGTTCGTGATCGCCGTCGTCGGCTTCACCCTGGCCTCGATCCTGTGCGGCCTGGCCGAGTCGTTGAACGAGATCGTGCTATTCCGAGTGCTGCAGGGCATGTGCGGCGCCGCCCTGGTACCCCTGTCACAGTCGGTGATGTTCGACATCTATCCGATCGAGCAACGCGGCAAGGCGATGGCGCTGTGGACCATGGGGGTCATGATCGGGCCGATTTTCGGCCCAATCCTCGGCGGTTGGCTGACCGAGAACTATAGCTGGCGCTGGGTATTCTACATCAACGTCCCGTTCGGTGTGGTGACCGCGATTGGATTGCTGACCTTCCTGAAAGAAACGTCATACGGCAAATCGGTCCGCCTCGACTGGATCGGCTTCGCCACGCTCAGCCTGGCGATCGGCGCGTTTCAGACCATGCTCGACCGCGGCGAGACGCTGGACTGGTTCGGTTCCGCTGAAATCATCGTGGAAGCATTCCTGGCCGGTATCGGCCTGTATTTGTTCCTCGTGCAATTTTTCCTGGCACCGAAACCGTTTCTGTCGCCCAAACTGTTCACTGACCGGAATTTTGTCGTCGGCATCACCCTGTATTTCACCATGGGGTTGATCATGTATGCGACGCTGGCGCTGCTGGCGCCCTATCTGCAGACATTGATGGACTATCCGGTGGTGACCGCCGGTGTCGTGCTGGCGCCACGAGGCGCCGGACTGATGCTGGCCGCATTGGTCTGCGGACGCCTGATCGGCAAGATCAGCGCCCGCGCACTGGTCGGCTTCGGCTTCGCCACCGGTGCCTACGCACTGCACCTGATGACCGGCTGGACCCCCGCCGTGTCGGAATGGACCATGGTCAGCGTCGGCTTTCTGCAAGGCCTCAGCATCGGCTTCCTGACCATCCCGATCAATATCATCACATTCGCGACCTTGCCGTCGGTGCTGCGGACCGAAGCGGCCGGCATCTACAGCCTGATGCGCAATCTGGGCAGCGCCATCGGCATTTCGGTGACCGGCGCGCTGCTGGCGACCAATACGCAGGTCAATCATGCCATCATCGCCGGCGGGGTGACCCCGTTCAATCGCGCGCTGCAAGCCCCTGCCGTCGCGCGATACTGGAACCCGCTGTCGGTTCGCGGCGCCACGGCGCTCAACCACGAGATCACACGCCAGTCGCAAATCATCGCCTACATCGATGACTTCAAGCTAATGCTGATCCTGGCCATCGTGGTGCTGCCGCTGTTGCTGCTGACCCGTCCGCCCCAACGGGCGGTGAAGCCGGCGGCGTCGAGATCAACGGACTGATCGCCGCAGCGGCTGACCTCCGTCTCAGGGCACTAATTGTAGGATATTCGCTGCCGCTCAGGGTCCGCAACCATAGCGGGCGGCACCCCGCTGACCCACATCGCGGCCATGATCCAAAGTTCTTGCTCGAGCCGTGCGCGCCCCGTCGCCCACAGGTGCCATCGGAACGAAGCGGGATCGATGGCGAGCTCCGGAGCACCGCCTCGCACCTGCAGAAAGGCAGCAACCGTTCGCTGCCGCTCGACCCAGACCTTGTGCGTGGCGGGAAGGTCCACGATCAAGGCTTGGAACGCCGGATAGTCGGCTTCGTCAATCCAAGGCAGGGCAACAGCTTCCAACTCGACCTCCGGTAACCGAGGGCCGCAGTTTTTCGCGGAACGCAGGTTGAAGTCGAGAAAAAGTTGCAGCGGTAATTGGAAAGTTATCGCAAAAATAGACATGACGATTCTCGGGTCCGGGGCGAAACCATCCGCCGGAGTGTAGCTTTTGTCCCCCGGCAGGCGATTTTCAGCCCACGTGTCCAACGTCGATTTGCACGATCCCGCCCTGCGCAAGCTGGGTCAGCGGTATCGCCGACGGCTGATCCAGCCCCCAGGGGTTGAGCAACTGCACGCTGGCCGCCGTCCCGCTGCCGGTCAATGTGTCGAACATGTAGCAATGACCGGCGACGAGGCCATAGGGCAGTGGCCCGGTCGATGACGTGTCCATGGCAATCAGGTCTCGCGCCGCGACGAATTGCTGCAGCGACGCGAAGCTCAGCGCCGCCGGTGCGATGGCGGTCGCGGCGTGCCCGGTCAGTTCCTCCATCGCCAGCACCGGATAGCCGCCGTCGGCAATCGCGGCATAGCCGCCGTTCAGCGTCGCGACCGCTTTCTCCACCACCTGAGGCCAGATCTCCTTCTGCTGGGCGAACACGTCCTGGGTCGGGCCATTGTTGACCGATGCCGCGGAAAAGCTGTCGTCGACGGTCACCGCGGCAGCCTTGAAGCCGACACTGCCCAATACTGGCAGGCCCCCACTCTGGTCGGTGTAGAGGGTTACGGTCTGGGTGCCGTTGCCGTTGTCGTGGATCATGCCGGTGATCGAAGTCGGATGGAACAAGGCTGCCTCGCCCAATGGCGAAAGCAGGAAGCAGTCGCCAAGCTGCCCCTGGTTGATATCGAACACACTGACCGGGGCGGCGGTGCCCGTCTCGGTCAGATACATCCTCGGCGTGGGGGCGGCGGATGCGGTAGCCGCCAGCGAGGTCGCGATCGGGTCAACCGACAAGCCGGGCAGCGAACCGGCATCCGTATCGGCTGACCCGGAAACACCATCATCCTGCAAGTGGCGCGCATGCATTCCGGTTGTCATGGCCACACCCCTTCAGGATCGGAACTGGTATCGCATCAATGACTCAAGGAACAAATAGCGAACAACGATCCTTGCATGCTTTTTGTGAAGTATTCTGGGCGTTTGATTATGGCGATATGAAAACTGACCGTTATGACGCCGAACGTCAAACGCGCCGCTGCCGCCTGTGCTATCAGGCGTCCCGGCAACCACACCGGCAGCGCGATACGATGACCAACCCCTACACCACCCTTTCCAGCCGGATCGCCTATCAGAACCGCTGGACGCGGATCCGCGAAGACCGCATCCGCCGCCCCGACGGGTCCGACGGGCTCTACGGCGTGGTCGAGCGATCCGACTTCGCGGTGATCGCGCCGTGGCAGGACGGCCGGCTGACCCTGGTGCAGCAATACCGCTATCCGGTCGGCACCCGGGTATGGGAGTTCCCGATGGGCATGTGGGAGCAGGCGTCCGACATCGACCCGATGCGCCTGGCGGCAGGCGAACTGCGGGAGGAAACCGGGCTGACCGCCAAGACCATGGTCCATGCCGGGCAAATCTTCCAGGGCCCCGGCTACTGCAACCAACGCGGCCACATCTTCCTGGCAACCGACCTGACCCAGGGTGAACCCGATCGCGAGCCGACCGAACAGGACATGGTGTGCCGGAGCTTCACGCTGGCCGAGTTCGAAGCAATGATCGGCGACGGAACGCTGCAAGAGGCAATGACGATCGCGGCGTTCGGGCTGCTGCGAATCAAGCGTTTGCTGTAATCACCGGCGCACCGCCCGGTCGCCCCGCCAAGGCCGCCACGCCATCGCGTCGCCTGCCCAAACGCGACCGCGGTCCGCATGCATCGACGGCAAACCCGGCTCCGTAGCGCGCTGCCGTCCCAGCACAACGTCGGTCCGCACCGCCGTATCGCATCACCGTCCCGGCGCAACGTCAGTCCGCCTCATCGCACCGCCGTATCGCGTCGCCGAGATCCACGCGTCCGGCGCGGACGATCCGTGCGGTCATCCCACCATGGCCGCGCACCGCGTTGTAGCCGCCGACACCCAGCACCTGCTCCATGCGCGAGCAGGGATGGCATTCGCCGGTCGCCTCCAGCAGCGCCGACCCCAGGCTGAACCGCCGCCCCTTCAGTGCATGCAGGTTGATGCCCGACACCACGACGTTGCGACGCAACAGGTCCGGCTCGATCGGCCCGATGCCCAGGTAGGCGCCGATTGCGGCGATGTGTTCGGCTTGGATCAGCGTGACCTGCCGGGCACGACTGGCGCGGCCCTGGTAGTGGTCGCCGATCAGGCCGAGATCGGGGTCGAGTTCGGCCCGCGAAACGGCGATCAGCCCCTGCCGCCGTGCCGGCCGCAAACCGATCCAGGCAACCACGCCCGGACGCATCGGCGCATTCAGCAGTCGTCCGAGCGGTGAGCATGGCTTCAGCCCGCCGATATCCCTGTTCATGCCGCAACCACCGCTCCCATGCACGACCGCACCCGCGACCCGCTGGCCGCGCTTCCGTCCGACTTGCCGCCGCGCGATAGTGATCCTATCGAAGCCCGCAACATGATCAGGCTGAACGGACCGCCCCGCGCGGCCATCATGCGACGCAAGGAACTGCCCGATGAGCCGCCTTGTCTACGTCCTGAACGGCCCAAACCTCAACCTTTTGGGCAAGCGCCAGCCGCACATCTATGGCCATGAGACGCTCGCGGACATCGAGCGCGAGTGCCGCGCGCTCGCCACCGAACTCAAGCTCGAACTGCGCTTCTTTCAGAGCAACCGGGAATACGAGCTGATCGACTGGATCCACCAGGCACGTGATGCCGCCGGGGCCATCGTCATCAACCCGGCGGCGTTCACGCACACCTCGGTGGCGATCCTGGACGCGCTGAACAGCTTCGACCCGCCGGTGATCGAGGTCCACATCTCCAACGTGCACAAACGCGAGGAATTCCGTCACCATTCCTTCGTATCCAGCCGCGCCGACGGCGTGATCGCCGGATTCGGCACCCAGGGCTATCTGCTGGCGCTGCGCCGGGTCGCCCGTCTGATCGACGCGAAGGCCGCATAGGCCGCCCCCCCGGCGAGGGTGACCCCAAAGGCTGACATCGGCGCGATGTCCGCCGCGCGATGCCAGGACGGATTTGCGCCCGCCCACCACCCGGTGTTACGCCCCACGCCGCCGCTTCACCGCCCATCCAGGAGCCCGCCGATGATCAAGATGTACGGCTTCTGGCGTTCCGCCGCCTCGTTCCGGGTCCGGATCGCCCTGAACTTGAAGGGTCTGGCGTTCCAGGAGGAAATGATCGACCTCGACACCGGCGAGCAGAACGCCCCCGCCTACCGCGCGGTCAACCCGCAGGCCGCGGTGCCGACGGTGATCTTCGATGGCGGACCACGGCTGACGCAGTCGCTGGCGATCCTGGAATACCTGGAGGAGACGCATCCCTCACCTGCCTTGTTGCCGCCCGGTCCCACAGCCCGGGCGCGGGTGCGATCGCTCGCGCTGCTATGGGCGGCGGACCATCATCCGTTGATCGTGCCACGCATCCGCAGCTACCTCGCCGACGTCCTGCGCCAGGACGAGGCCTCGCGTGCCGCCTGGATCCGGCACTGGTTCCGTGAAGGGCTGGCGATCGGCGAACAACGCCTCGCCGGCGACCCCGAGACCGGCGCCTACTGCCATGGCGACGCCCCGACGATCGCCGATCTCTGCCTGTTCAGCCAGGCGATCGGCGCACGCGGCTTCGGCGTTGATTTCTCCGATCTGGGAGTGGTCAGCCGGATCGTCGAAACATGCATGTTGCGAGACGAATTCGCCCGCTCCGTGCCGTTGCGTCAGCCAGGCGCGCCGGCGCGCCATTGAACCGGAAACGGCTGCCGCACCGCCCGCCCAGACGCGGACCAAATTGACCCGCCGATCCGAAATCTCGCGCAGCGACCACCCCTTCGGCTTGACCCCGACGCAACCACAATCACTCGATCGGACGGGACGAAATCCTATCCCCGGTTGGCCCCGACCGTCTGATCGAACTCCGCGGCCGAGATACCCAACGTCTCGGCGGCCGCCCGAATGTCCCGCCAGGTGACGTCGTCCACCTCGATGCCCTGTTCGGCACGCACTGCGGCATGGCGCTGTTCAGGTTCGCCGGGGGTCAGCACCTCATTGAAGCCAGGCGCCGGACGGGCGGATTTGACGTGCGACTTCACCGCCTGGACGTTGGCCGCGATCGCTGCCGGATCACCCAGCTTCGAAACGTCGATCAGCGTCGCCAGCATCGAGTTCAGCACGCCGCCCTTGGCATCGTTGAACGCGCCCTGCCCGCCAGCCACGGCGGAGGCCATGATCTCGCACATCACCGCCAGCCCCGACCCTTTATGCGTGCCGAATGCACGCAATGCGCCGGTGTGGTCGCGGATGAAGCCGGCGGGATCGTTGGTCGGGTTGCCGCTGGCATCGATCAGGCAGCCGTCGGCAACGCTCACCCCTTTGTTGAAGGCCACGCGCGCCTTGCCGGCGGCGATCGTGGTGGTCGCCATGTCCAGCATCACCGCCGGCCCGTTCGGCCCAGGCACGGCGGCGCAAAACGGATTGGTGCCCAACCTCGGTTCCGCCGCTGCCCAAGTCGCCTGCACATCGTGATGATCGGCCACGTTGACGAAGGCGGTAAATGCGCATCCCTCCGACGCCGCGAGTTCGGCGTAGGTGCCGATGCGGCCGATATGGGAGGAATTTCGCAACGCCAGCACGCACGCGCCGAGTTCTTTCGCTCGGGCGATGGCGCGGCGGACGGCGTCGGCCGCCATGCGCTGCCCGTAGCCGCGGCGCGCATCGATCACCAGCACCGCCCCGGCATCGAGCACGATGTCGGGACTCTGATTGGGCACCAGCAGGCCGTCGCGCAGCAGACGCACATAGGTCGGGATCATCCCGACCCCATGGCTGTCGTGGCCCGCCAGGTTGGCTCGGACCAGATGGTCGGCGACCTGCGCGGCTTCTGCCTCCTCGCTGCCCATGCGGCGGGCGATCAGGTGGGTCAGGGCTTTCAACGCATGAGGTGGAAGCGTCGGCATGGCGGGGCTTTCAGGTAGGTCGATGAACCCCGAACGGCCCGCTCTTCACGGTCTGGCAGCTCGGGCTGGTGGCAACGCCGTCGCTTACCAAGGCGATGGTGACGGAAAATCGCGGATCACCGATCCAGGCCCAATAACGAGACGGGGATGATGGGAATGAACAGCACGCGATGTCCCGGCAAGTCAGCAAAAGACGTGGCGGACGGAAAGCCGGGTCAGGCCGCCGACGCGACGCGATCACCGCGGCGACAGCACCATGACCATCTGACGGTTCTCCATCCGCGGCATCTGTTCCACCTTGGATGTCGTGTCCATCTCGGATCGGATGCGTTCCAGCACCCGCACGCCGATGTCCTGGTGGGCCATTTCGCGGCCACGGAAGCGTAGCGTCACCTTGACCTTGTCGCCTTCATCAATGAACGACTTCATGGCGCGCATTTTCACCTGATAGTCGTTCTCGTCGATGTTCGGACGAACCTTGATCTCCTTGATTTCGATGACCTTCTGCTTTTTCTTGGCCTCGTTCCGCTTTTTTTGCTGTTCGTATTTGAACTTGCCGAAATCCAGGATCTTGCAGACCGGCGGATCGGCGTTCGGGCTGATCTCCACCAGGTCGAGGCCGACCGCGAAGGCCCGCTGGATGGCCTCCCTGGCGGTCAGCACGCCCTGCATTTCACCATCCTGATCGATCAGGCGAACCTGCGGGATGCGGATTTCCTCGTTCACGCGGGGGCCGTCGCGGGTTGGCGGGGCGGCCATTGGTCCTCTGGCTATTGCTCTCTCCTGTGTCTGTTACAGCGATCGGTGGCGGCGGCGAAGATCCGCCCAAACTTGCAATCTACCGGCATCCGCCATTTCGCGGTTTGCCAGCATGCGCGAATGCTCAGTGTGGGCGAAACACCAGCCTAAAATCAAGCCACCCTGCCTTGAATTAAATCGGGCGGTGTTGCCTCGGATGCAAGTCTCGCAACGGCTTCCTCTAAAGACAGCACCTCTTGGGCCTGGCTGCCCAGTCGCCGCAGCGCCACGGTGCGGCCCTCGGCCTCCTTGCGGCCGACCACGGCCAGGATCGGAACATGCGCCAGACTGTGTTCACGGACCTTGGCGTTGATCTTCTGGTTGGTCAGGTCGGTGCTGACCGCCAGCCCGGCCCGAGCAAACGCCGCGCTGACCTCGCCGGCATAGGCGTCGGCGTCGGACACGATGGTTGCCGCCACCACCTGCACCGGGGCCAGCCACAGCGGGAACCGCCCGGCATATTGCTCGATCAGGATGCCGATGAACCGCTCGAAACTGCCGAAAATCGCCCGATGCAGCATGATCGGGCGGTGACGTGCGCCGTCCTCGCCGACATACTCCGCATCCAGCCGCTCCGGCAGGTTGGGATCGACCTGCAGCGTGCCGCATTGCCAGTCCCGCCCGATCGCGTCGCGCAACACGAACTCAAGCTTCGGCCCGTAGAACGCACCCTCCCCCGGGTTCAACTCGTATTCCACGCCGGCAATCGCACAGGCCTCGCGCAGCGCCCCCTCGGCCTGGTCCCAATGTTCATCACTGCCGATCCTGGCCTCCGGCCGGTCGGCGAACTTGATGCGAAAATCCGCGAAGCCGAAATCCTGGTAGACCTGTGACAGCAGCGAGATGAACCCCGCAGTCTCCGGCGCGATCTGGTCGGCGGTGCAGAATATGTGCGCATCGTCCTGAGTAAACGCGCGCACCCGCATGATGCCGTGCAACGCCCCCGACGGCTCGTAGCGGTGGCACGACCCGAACTCCGCCATGCGCAGCGGCAGTTCGCGATACGACCGCACGCCCTGGCGGAAGATCTGCACATGGCAGGGACAGTTCATCGGCTTCAGCGCCAGGAACTTATCCTCCTCTTCCACCTGGGCGATGAACATGTGCTGGCGATAATTGTCCCAGTGGCCGGATTTCTCCCATAGCGAGCGATCCACCAACTGCGGCGTCTTCACCTCCTGATAACCCGCCGCATCCAGCCGCCGGCGCAGGTAGGCCTCTACCGTCCGGTACAGTCGCCACCCCTTCGGATGCCAGAAGATCGACCCGACCGCCTCCTCCTGGATATGGAACAGGTCCATCTCCTTGCCGATCTTGCGATGATCCCGCCGCTCGGCTTCCTCCAACTGGTGCAGGTAGGCGTCGAGCTCCTTCTGGTCGCGCCAGGCGGTGCCGTAGATCCGGCTCAGCATGGCGTTGCGGTGATCGCCCCGCCAATATGCGCCGGCGACCTTCATCAGCTTGAACGCGGTGCCGACATCGGCGACGGAGCGCATGTGCGGCCCGCGGCACAGGTCGATCCAGTCGCCCTGGCTGTACAGCGTGATGGTCTCGCTGGTGGGCAGGTCCTGGATCAACTGGGCCTTGTATTTCTCGCCCTTGGCCTGGAAGAAGGCGATCGCCTCGTCGCGGTCGATCACCCGGCGCTCGAAGCGGGCGCCGCGGCCGATGATGTCGCGCATCTTCTGCTCGATGGCGGCGAAATCGTCCGGGGTGAACGGCTCGTTGCGAGCGAAGTCGTAGTAGAAGCCGTTCTCGATCGCCGGGCCGATGGTGACCTGGGTGCCGGGATACAGTTGCTGCACCGCCTCGGCCAGCACGTGGGCGGCGTCATGGCGGATCATCGCCAGCGCCTCGGGGTCGCGCCGGGTGATGAACACGACGCTGGCATCATGCTCGATCGGCGTCGCCAGATCGACGGTGTCGCCGTCGAGCTTCATCGCCAGCGCGGCGCGCGTCAGCCCGGGGCCGATCGCCTCGGCCACCGTGGTGCCCGTCACCGCCGCATCGAACTGGCGCACGGAACCGTCGGGCAAGGTGATAGCAGGCATCGATCGCAGGTCCTGAAGGTTGCTGGGCAAGCTGTCTATGAAGTCAAACATGGCGCCGAAGCAAGCGCCAGCGGCCATCACGGTCGCCGACCGCCGGCCCGGCGCCGACATCAGCTCGCCGCCGACCCAGGCGACATAACCCGCTTTCAAGCGGCTTCAGAACGAGGCGCACCCACGAACAATAGCGCCAGAAAGGCCACGCCGGTTAGGGTTCCCGACAGCAGCAGCGCATAGCCTGGTCCGCCCCGATCCAGCACCAGGCTGAACAGCACGGGTGCGCCCCCCTGCAGGATTCGGGCTGGCGCGGCGAGCAATCCCGTTCGCAAGCCATAACCGGCGGCGCCAAACATCGCGAGCGGCAACGTCCCCCGCGCGATGGTCATCATCCCGTTTCCGCCGCCGTGCAGCAACGTAAACAGCACGGCCGCCGGCGCACCGAATATCGCCAGGATTGCAGCGGCTATCGGATGCAACGCCGTCGCCAGCCGGGCCGAGACGAGCGGCGAGACCCGGCGCAGGATCCCGAACTCGATCAATCTTGCGCCAACCTGGGCCGGACCGACCAGGGCGGCCGCCGTGACGGCCGCCGCCGGCGTCGCCCCGAGCGCTTCCAGCAGCCGGGGCAGATGCGCCGCCATCGCCGTGGCAACAAACCAGCTCGCCGCGAACACGCCGGCCAGCACGATCATCGTCCATGGCACGGATTCCACCCTTTCGACCGCCGCGGTCTCGACAACGCGGGCCTTCACTTTCGGCACCAGCAGCCGGTTCAACGGCAAACCGAGCAGAAGATGAAGCGCCGCCCAAATCAAGCAGGCACCGCGCCAGCCAAACCCATCCATGAACAGCGTGCTTGCCGGCCAGCCCACCGTGCTGGCAAAGCCGGCGAACAGCGTAATGCCGGTGATCGCATTGCGGGCGTCTCGGCCGTAGAGGCCGGCGACAGTCGCGAAGGCCGCCTCGTAGAGGCCGAAGCCCATGCCGACCCCGATGACCATCCAGGCGAGCGCCAGCCCAATGCCGCCGGAGGCCGCCGCTAGAAGCACCAGGCCGGTCGCAAAAGCCAAATTCGTGCAAGCCAGCACGTCACGCCCGCCGTGACGATCGATCATCCGGCCGGCAGCAGGGCCAAGCAGTCCGGAGAGCAACAGCGAGGCCGAGAAGATGCCGAAAAACCACGAGCGGGACAGGCGGAGACTGTCACAAATCGGATCGGCCATTACCGCCGGCAGATAGTAGGTCGATCCCCAGGCGAGCGTTTGGGTGACGCCCAGCGTAGAGACGATGACACTCCGCCGCGACCGGACTCCAGGCGTGTCAACCACCCCCGATAATGGCTCGCCGCCTCATGCCGCTTGCCCCCGCTCATACCAGCCCCGCGATCGACGAACGATCTGCACCACCGACAGCATGACCGGAACCTCCACCAGCACGCCGACGACGGTTGACAGGGCCGCTCCGGACTGGAAACCGAACAGGGCGATAGCCGTCGCCACCGCCAGCTCGAAGAAGTTGCTGGCCCCGATCAGCGCCGAAGGGCCGGCCACGCACCATTCCACGCCAAGCCTGCGGTTCACCAGGTAGGCCAGTCCGGCGTTGAAATAGACCTGGATCAGGATCGGCACCGCCAGCAACGCAATCACCACCGGCTGGCGCATGATCTGTTCGCCTTGCAAGCCGAACAGCAGCACGAGCGTCAGCAGCAGCGCCGACAGCGACAGCGGGGCCAGCGTGCGCAACCTGCGCCCGAGTGCCGCCTGTCCACCCGTCGCCAGCAGGCTCCGCCGCCAGAGCTGAGCCACGATCACCGGCACCACGATGTAAAGCACCACCGAAAGAAGCAGCGTATCCCACGGCACGGTGATCGAGGACAGGCCCAGCAGCAGCGCCACCAGCGGGGCAAAGGCAAACACCATGATCGTGTCGTTCAGCGCGACCTGGCTCAGCGTGAAATGCGGCTCGCCGTCCACCAGGTTCGACCAGACGAACACCATCGCCGTGCAGGGCGCCGCCGCCAGCAGGATCAGCCCGGCGATATAGCCGTCGATCTGGCCGGCCGGCAGATAGGGCCGGAACAGGTGCGCGATGAACACCCAGCCAAGCAACGCCATCGAGAACGGCTTGACCAGCCAGTTGATGCCCACCGTCGCCGCGATCCCGCGCCAATGAGCTTTGACCTGGCCGAGCGCCGCGAGGTCGATCTTCAACAGCATCGGGATGATCATCAGCCAGACCAGCACGGCGACCGGCAGGTTGACTTGCGCCACCGTCGCGGCGCCCAGGGCGTGGAACACGCCCGGCACCGCCTGCCCAAGCGCGATGCCGACGACAATGCAGAGCGCGACCCACAGCGTCAGGTATCGCTCGAATGTCCCCATGGAAGGGGCCTTCCCGGGGGCGGTAACGGCAGCGTCACTCATGGCGTCGGCCTCCCAATACGGTTGCCGAGCGCATCGATGACCGCTTCGCCATCTTCCTTGGCAAAGGCGCCACGCTGCGGCGGCGGGAGTATGTCCAACACTGCCTCGGACGGACGGCAGAGCTTCACCCCCCTGTCGGTGACGACGATCGGGCGGTTGATGAGGATCGGATGCGCCATCATGGCATCGAGCAGTTGGCTGTCCGTCAATTCGGGATCATCGAGCCCAAGCTCATCGTAAGGCGTCCCCTTCCGGCGCAGCACATCCCGCACCGGGATGCCCATGCGGGCAATCAAGGCCGCCAGTTCGTCCCGGGTTGGCGGGTTCTTCAGATACTCGATGATGCGCGGTTCCTCGCCGGCGTCGCGGATCAGGCCCAGCACGTTGCGCGACGTGCCGCAGGCCGGGTTGTGATAGATCGACACAGTCATGATGCGCGGTCCTCGGCTTCGTCGGGCCGCATCCGGCCGATCGCCTGAACCTTGCTGGCGAGCGACATCCGATCCAGCGAGGCGACAGGCAGCGCCACGAAGATCTTGATGCGGTTCTCCAGCCCGCGGAAGGTCGCGCGAAACGCCTGCCACCGCTCGACATCGGAGCCATCGACGGCCGCCGGATCGGGCATCCCCCAATGCGCGGTGATCGGCTGTCCTGGCCAGATCGGACACACTTCCCCGGCGGCCTGGTCGCACACGGTGAAGACGAAATCCATCACTGGTGCGCCTGACCGGGCGAACTCGTTCCAGCTCTTGCTGCGCACCCCTTCGGTCGGCAGCTCAAGCGAGCGCAGCAGACCGAGAGCGAATGGGTGAATCACGCCGCTGGGGAAGCTTCCCGCGCTGAAACCCTGGAAGCGGCCCTGTCCCCAATGGTTCAGCAGGGTCTCGGCCAGGATGCTTCGAGCGGAATTGCCGGTGCAGAGAAACAGTACATTGAACGGGGCGCGCGTCATGTCATCGGCTCTCACTACCCACGGCAGCACCCTCAGCGGCCAGTTCCGGCCTGGGCGCGCAGCATGCGCCTTGTGCGGTTTCGGCCTTTGTGCGGATTGGACCGAGATCGACGCTATCGCCATAGACCGTGCTCTCGCCCGAGGTCAGGAAAGTTTCCCAGGACAGCCCTTGCGGATCGGCGATCCAGGACTTTTCCGATCTGGCGTAACAGCAGGTGGTCGCACCCTCTTCCAGCACCGGCCGGTCGGCCCGTTGCAGCCGGCCATAAACCTCCTGCAACTCGTTCTGCGTTTCGACCTGAATGCCGAGGTGATCGAGGCCGGTTGCCCCGCCGCGGGTCGAGATGGCGAAGTTGACGCGGGGATCCTCCAGCATCCATTTCGCATAGTCGGGTTTGGTAATGGTCGGCTCAGCCGCAAAAAGCCTTGCGTAAAACCCGATGGATTGGGCCAGATCCTCGACGGAGACATGAACGTGCAGGCGCTTCATTGCATGATTCCTTTTTTGGATGTAACAAGAATCGCGCCGTCGCATACCCCAACGTCGCAGCCGGCGACATCGCCCCGGCAGCAGTTCTCGGTGAGATAGCCCAGCAACTCATTCATCGCCGGATAGACGGCCGAGTAGATCAGCGAGCGGCCATTGCGCTCGAACGTCACCAGACCCGCGTTCTTCAGTTCCTTCAGATGAAAGGCCAGGGTGGCCGACGGCAGGCCCAGCCGTTCACCGATCTGGCCTGCCGGCATTCCCTCGGTCCCGGCCCGCACCAGCAGGCGAAAGATATCGAGGCGGGTCTCCTGCGCGAGTGCCGACAGCGAGGCTATCGCAACTGACTTTTCCATATCTCCATAATAGTGGAAATATAGAGCGCGTCAAGCGCCGTCTCATCCTTGCCCGGTCGCGGCGTCCCGGCGGATCTTGGCCTTGCCATAAACCGCCAAACGCTGGCAATCCACCGCCGGCGAACTCCACCGGAAGGGAACGATGGCCGACACATTCACCGCCGCACCCGGCACGATCGGGGCGGGCGCCCGCCTCGACCGGCTGCCGCTGGGCACCTTCCACCGGCGCATCCTGGCACTGATCGCGGCCGGCATGTTCTTCGATGCCTTCGACATCTACCTGCAGGGCAGCCTGCTCGGCGCCCTTGTCCACGACGGCTGGTCGACCCCGGCGATCAACGCCTCGTTCCTGTCCAAAACCTTCCTCGGCATGCTGATCGGCGCCTGCGCCGCCGGACTGATCGGCGACCGCTTCGGCCGCCGCGCGTCCTACCAGATCAACCTGGCGATCTTCGGCCTGGCCTCGCTGGCGGCGGTGTTCGCCCCCAACATGGACACCTTGATCGCGCTGCGCTTCGTGATGGGCATCGGCCTCGGCGCCGAGATCGTGGTCGGCTACGGCACCCTGGCCGAGTTCATCCCGCCCTCGCATCGCGGCCGCTGGGTCGGCCTGTTGTCGCTGTTCACCAACCTTGCGGTCACCGCCACCGGCTTCGTCAGCCTCGCGGTGATCCCCACCCTGGGCTGGCGGGCCATGTTCGTCATCGTCGGCCTCGGCGCCATGGCGGTGTGGGTGGCGCGAAAGAACATGCCGGAATCGCCCCGCTGGCTGGAATCGCGCGGCCGCCTGGCCGAGGCCGAAACCATCCTCTCCGCCATCGAAGCCGAATGCGGCGGCACTGCCAACCTGCCAACTCCCAACCCCTCCCCCGCCGCTGCGGCACAGGTGCCGGACCGCCTCTCCTACCTGTTCTCCGCCCAGATGCTGCGCCGCACCTTGCTGGCGCTGCTGACCGGGGTGACCTCGACCACGGTGCTGTACGGCTTCAACGGCTGGTTGCCGACCTTCCTGGTCAAGCAGGGCCACGGCATCGTCGCCACGCTGGCATTCACCGCCGTGATGGGCCTGGGTGCGCCGGTCGGCTCGCTGCTGGGCAGCCTGATCGCCGACCGCTACGGACGCCGCCCCGGCATCGTCGCGCTGTCGTTGTCCTGGGCGGCGTTCGGCGTCTGCTACGCCTATGCCGGCAGCAACGCGTTGCTGATGGCGATCGGCTTCGGCGTGATGGTGTCAGCCTACGGACTGGTCTCGGTCGGCTACGCGATCTACATCCCGGAACTGTTTCCCACCCAGGTGCGCATGCGCGGCGCCGGACTGGCCGGCGCGGCCGGACGCCTGGCCGCCGCCGGCGCACAGTATGGCGTGGTCTGGGCATTCGCGTTCGGCGGCGTCGCCGCGGTATCCGCCGGCATGGCCGCGCTGCTGGTGATCCTCGCCCTCGTCGTCCTGTTCGCCGGGGTCGAGACCCGGCAACGCTCGCTCGAAAGCCTTGCCTGCAAGCTAGGCGAGGCCGCTCCTGACCCCGTTGGGTTGCTTCTAGTCCGGGAAAATCCATGATGCACACCGCTATCGAAAGTCCCGCCGCCTGGCGCGCCGCCGAGGTCTCCGCCGAGGGGCGCTGGCTGCGCCACCTGACCGCGCCGGAAACCGACGCCGTCACCGCGATGCTGCAAGCCGTCCGCACCACCGGCAAACCAATGCTGCAACTGACCCGCAACGATGTCCCGCTAGGCGCCTTCGCACCCGTGCTGGCCGAAGTGACCGACGAACTGGAACGCGGCATCGGCTTCAAGACCATCCGCGGCCTGCCCGCCGACCGTTTCAGCGCTGACGACAACCGCCTGCTGTTCTGGGCCATCGGCACCCATCTCGGCGTCGCTCGGCCGCAAGACAAGGCGAGCCAATTGATGTCGGATGTGCAAAGTGCCGGAGGCCAATACCGCGGCGCCGGCGGCCGCGGCTACAACACCAACGCCGAACTGGACTACCACGTCGACGGCACCGACGTGGTCGGACTGTATTGCCTGCAGACCGCCCGCAGCGGCGGCTTGAGCCGGGTCGCGAGTTCGATTGCGATCCATAACGAAATCCTCCGCCGCGACCCCGCACTGCTCGACAGGCTGTACCGGCCGTTGCCGCACAACCGCCAGAACGAAGAGGCCGACGACGAACCGCCGTTCTACATGGCCCCGGTCTACAGCCGGCGCGACGGAAATTTCGCCGCCCGTTACATCCGCAACCATATCCGCGCCAGCCAGTTGCGCGACGATACGCCGCGGCTGACCGAGGCCGATCACCGCGCCTTGGACATCATCCAGGACCTCGCCGAAACCGACGCGTTCCGCTTCGACATGGTGCTGGAACGCGGCGACATGCAATTCGTCAACAACCACGTCCTGGTCCACTCCCGCACTCATTTTCAGGACTTCGACGAACCCGAACGCAAGCGCCACCTGCTGCGCCTTTGGCTTTCCATCCCCGACGGCCGCCCGTTGCACCAGGCCCTGCGCGACGCTTACAAAAGCGTCGAGCGCAACACCGTGCGCGGCGGCTTCAAGGGCCAGAACGTTGGCCCGGAGTTGCGCGCCTACCAGGCCCGCTCGGCGCTTGCCCTGGGCATGAGCGATACGCCGTACTGAAAGGGACCACCGACATGACCACCGCCGCCCTGCGCGACATTCTTCGCCCGCCCGGCATCCTGACCCTGCCCGGCGTCTATGACGGTATTTCCGCTCGTGTCGCCAACACCTTGGGCTTCCCGGCCCTCTACATGACCGGCTACGGCGCGGTCGCATCGGCGCTCGGCGTCCCCGATGCCGGCCTGGCCAGCGTGACTGAGATGCTCGACCGGGTGCGTTGCATAGCCGCCGCGATCGACGTGCCGTTCATCGCCGACGGCGACACCGGCTACGGCGGGCTGCTCAACGTAGACCGCACCGTGCGCGCCTACGCCGCCGCCGGCGCCTCGGGCATTCAGCTCGAAGATCAGGAAGTGCCAAAAAAGTGTGGCCACACAGAGCACCGCCGCGTCGTCCCGCGCGAAGACGCGGTGCGCAAGATCAGCGTCGCCGTGGCCGCTCGTCCCAGCCCCGATTTCCTGATCGTCGCCCGCACCGACGCACGCTACTCCGAGGGTCTGGACGAAGCCCTCCGCCGCGCCGAGGGCTTCCTCAAGGCCGGCGCCGACATGCTGTTCATCGAAAGCCCCGAATCGCTCGAGGAACTGCGCCGCATCGGCGAGACCTTCGGCGGCGCGACACTGCTCGCCAACATGGTCGAGGGCGGCCGAACCCCGTTCATTTCGGCCTCAGAATTGCAGAGTCTAGGCTACAAGGTCGCCCTGTTCCCTGGAACCGGGTTCCTGACGGCGGCGAAGGCGCTGCGCGACGGATACACTTACCTGCGGCGCAACGGCACCAGCATCGGCGGTCCGGCGCAGCTCCCGTTCGCAGAGATGAACGCGATGATGGGTTTCCCCGCGGTGAACCAGTTTGAAGCTGAATGGGCCGGTTCCCAAATCCGACTGAGCCGCCTCCGCCAAGTTATTTCACCGCGATACTGCCAACCATCCCGTCCCAGTCGTGATCGGCGCAGGTCAGGTCGTAATGTCCCTTCGGCGGCGCGATCAGAAACACCCGAGCGGTGTTGCCCGACTGAACCACGATGTCGCCGGTACTGCTCAAAACCCCCTTGTCCCTGATCGTGGCGGCCTTGAGAAACTCCGGCGCGGTGAACTCGTGCATGTCCTTGCCACGGTTCTTCAGCACCAGTTCGTATGCCTTGCCATGCTGGAAGGTCAGATGGTCGGGCTCGAAACGATTATCCACCATTACCACCGTCAACGGCGTGGCGTGCGACCAATCGGCGGACTGGGCCGTGGTGGCCACGGCGACACCCAGCGCCGCGAGGGCAAGGCAAAAGACAGCTTTCATCAGCTTACTCCATCCGCCCCATTCAATTACGCCGGATCACTTACGCCCGATCGGTGCGACTCCAATGGGCCACCTCAGCGAACCGCGGCTCCGGCAAACCCTCGTTCCCGCCACCGCCCGATCTATCCGCTGCTGGACAACGGCTGCGCCACGTCCTCCAGCGACTTGCCGGCGGCCTCGACCCCCAGCACCACCTCGCACACGGCGGCGGCGATCATCAGCGCCGCAGCCCCGGCATAGCCGCTAGCGACCGCCCATTGGCTGCCCGACCCGATCAGGTGGCCGAACAGGAACGGCGCAGTGACCCCGCCCAGCAGCGTGCCCAGCGCATAGAACAGCGCGATCGCCATCGCTCGGGTCTCCAGCGGGAATATTTCGCTGGCGGTCAGATAGGCCGAACTGGCGGCCGCGGAGGCGACGAAGAAGATCGCCATCCAGCAAAAAGTCTGCGTCCAGGCGGTCAGCACGCCCATGCCGAACAGCACCGAGACCCCAACCAGCATCACCCCGGACAGGCCGTAGGTCCCGGCGATCATCTTCTTGCGCCCGACAGTGTCGAACAGATGTCCCAGCAGCAACGGCCCAAGAAAGTTCCCCGCCGCCAGCGGCAGGATATAAACCCCCGCTCGGGCCTCCTGGACATGGTAGAACGTCGTCAGCACCAGCCCATAGGTGAAGAACACTGCGTTGAACAGGAACGCCTGCGCCACCATCAAGGTCAGCGCCAGAAAGCTGCGGCCGCGGTTCTTGCCCAGCATCGCACCGAGGATCAGACCAAAACCGAACACTTTTCGCGGATGCACCTTCAGCGTGTTCTTCGCCGGAGGCAGCGGCTTGCCCACCTTGCGCTCGATCTCCTCGGTGTTCCGTTTCGCCTCCGCCTCACGCCCGTGCGTGATCTGCCAGCGCGGACTCTCCGGCACATAGCGTCGCAGATACAGAATGAACCCGCTCAGCACCGCGCCGATGCCAAAACCCAGCCGCCAGCCCAGGGCGATGCCGACGAACCGGCCCGACAGCAGCAACAAAGACCCCGCGGCACCCACCGCGGCACCGGCCCAATAGCTGCCGTTGACGATCAGGTCGATCCGCCCGCGCAACCGCGCCGGGATCAATTCGTCGATCGCGGAGTTGATCGCCGCGTACTCACCGCCGATGCCCAGCCCGGTGATGACGTTGAATCCGGCGAAACTCCAGAAATTCCAGGAAAACGCCGTCAACAGCACGCCCACCATGTAGATCCCAAGCGTCAGGTTGAAGATCAGCCGCCGCCCGAACCGATCGGTCAGCCAGCCAAACACCAGTGCCCCGCACACCGCGCCGCCGACATAGCAGGCCGCGATGCTGCCGATATCCTGGTCGGTCAGCCCCAGCGTCGCCTTGTCCTTCAGGATCGGCCCGATCGACCCGACGATGGTCACCTCCAGCCCATCCAGGATCCAGGTCACGCCGAGCGCGACCACCACCAGGAGATGGAAGTTGCTCCACGGCAGCCGGTCGATCCGGGCCGGGATGTCGGTGGTGATTTCCGCGCCGCTCATGCAGTATTTTCCTCCCCGTGCCGGGAGACAGCGCAACAGGGGCGGCGTGGGTTCCGTTCGCGCGCGGTAACGTGGCCGGATCAGGACACCGCCAGTTGTTCCCCGACCGCCGCAAGGTGCTCAGCAATCCGTTCGGCCAGAAAACCGGCATCCCGGCCGACACCGACAAACCGGCCGGACCCCCAAGTGTAGAGCCACGGCAGCCCCATCACATAGACCCCCGGCATCGAGGTGACGCCCCTGCTGTGGCTGGGATAGCCGGTGCCGTCGAAAATCGGCAGCTCGACCCATGACCAATCGGCGCGAAACCCGGTGCACCAGATGATGCTGGTGATGCCCTGCACGGCCGGGTCCAGTGCCCCCACCGAAGCCCGAGGCCACCAGGCGGCGGTGTAGCGATGACCGGCCGCCGCGGCGATGCCCCGGGCGTCGATGTATTTGTCGATCGTCGCGCAAATATTATTGTAGCTGGCGTCGGCAGCGTCGAGGTTGCCTTCGAGGTCGTCGGCGAAGCGCAGCGACCCTTCGGCATAATCCGTCAGCCGGCCATACAGCCGCATGCCCTGGCGGGCGAATTCGCGCAGGTCGATGTCGTGGCCGCCGTCCCGCCCGGTCAGGTAGTGGTTGGCCTTCTTGCGCACCTTCTCGCGCATCGGATGCTGGTCCACCGGCAGGTCGTATTGACCAAGGTCAGAGAGCCAGTCCACCGCGTCCCGGCCGCGGTAGCCGCGCGGGCAGCGCGGCGCGCTGCCGACCACCAGGTGGACCTTGCGGCCATCCAGATGCAGGTCCTCGGCGATCTGGCAGCCGGACTGGCCGCTGCCGACAACCATCACCTCGCCCGCGGGCAGCGCACCGCTGTTGCGGTAGCTCGACGAATGCAGTTGCCGGATCGACCCCGGCAGGCGTTCGGCGAGGCGAGGGATGTTGGCCTGATGATAGCCGCCGACCGCCAGCACCACAGCGTCAGCGGTATAGATGTCTTGCGCGGTCTCGATGCGGAAACCGCGTTCGCCGCGGGCGAGCCTGGTGACCCCGGTTTCCTGTTTCACCGGCGCCCCGATACGCCTTGCATAGTCCTCCACATAGGCAACGATCTCATCGCGCACCATGAAGCCGTCGGGATCGTTGCCGGGATAGTCGTAGCCCGGCAGCTTGCATTGCCAGTTCGGCGTGACCAGGCAAAAACTGTCCCAGCGCTGGGTTCGCCAGGAATGCGCGACCCGCTCCTTCTCGAACACCATATGCTCGATCGCCGTGGCCGACAGGTGATAGCTGATCGCCAAACCGGCCTGGCCGCCGCCAATGACAGCAACGCGGAGATGCTGGGCCATCGCGGTTATTCCCCGAACGATCTGAAAACGACCAGGGCGCTGGCCGGGTAGCGGGCGGCAGCCACCTCGATGCCGGCCAACTGAGCCAGCGCCAGGGAACACGGGGCACCACGGCGTTGCCGCACCCGCTCGCTGGCGGCAATCAGCGCGGTCCGGCTGCGGACCAAAAACTCCGCGATCGGATAACGCGCTCCAGGCTCGAAATGATCTCGCACGATGGTGGAGGGCGAATAGCACGTCTGTGGCGTGCCGTCGGGCCAATCAATCACAAAATGCAGTTCAGGCATGGATGCAGCCCATCAGTGGTTGGCGAGTGAAATCCCAGATCGTCTCCGCCTCACCGGCAAGGCCAACGCGCACCGCGCGGTCCGAGGTGACGCCGCCGATATCAGCGGCCCCGATGCCGCGGTCGGCGAAGCGGGCGATAACGCCGGCAGCGTCGTCCGGCGCAACCGACAGGATGAAGCCGAAGCTCGGAAAAGTCCGCACCCAGCGTTCCAGCGACACCGATTCCGGCCTCGGGATCGCGGCAAGATCAATCGCAAGACCAACCGAGGAGCACTCCGCCAACATCAACGCGGTGCCGATAATGCCACCCTGACTGATGTCTTTCGCCGCCGCGGCCAAGCCCGCTTCAGCGATCAGCGGCAGGATCTCGAGGTCGCCGCGCAGCCGCCGTCCAGGCGCATCGATCACAGCCTCCCAGTTGGCAAACGGCTCACGGTAGCGGCCGCGCAGGTCTATGGCGGCAATCAGCCGTTCGCCGGGACGCGCGTCGAAGGAAGTAAGCAGCCGTTTTGCCCGGCCCAGGATGGCTACGGACAGTTGCGGGCGATCGTTGCGAAGATTGGTGTGACCGCCCACCAACGGCACCGCGAACGTTTCGGCGGCGGCACGCATCCCCCGCAGCACCGGATCGGCGGCGGCATCGCCGGCGGCCCAGATCGCATCCACCACGGCAATCGGCCGGCCACCCATCGCGGCGATGTCGGACACGTTGACCATAATGCCGCACCACCCGGCGAACCACGGATCGGCGGCGACGAATTCATTGATCAAGCCCTCGATCGCAAACAGCAGGTAGCCGTCACCATCCGGGATCGCCGCACAGTCGTCACCCACTCGTATCGCATCGTATTGCGATAGACCAAGCCGGCTGGCAACGTCGGCGATATCGGCTTTCGCGGCGATGCCTTGGCTGGCACGCAAGGTCTCCACAATCCGGGCGAACATCAGGCAGCCTGTTTCAAATGAGACAAGAAGCCGGTCTCCGGTGTCGTCAGCGCCGGATAATGCGCAAGGTCGGCTTGCATGAAATGGTGCGGCCGACCGTGCAGCATCACCTCCTCAAGGGTCCGCCAACGCAGCGCATGGAACAGCGGCGCATTGCCACTTTGCACATGAGCCAAAAAGCGCTGGCAGCCGAACCCGCGCGCCGATCCGACGGCGAGGCGGATCAGCGATGTACCGATGGCGCCGACTTTGCGGTACGGCCTGGCAACGGCAAGCCGGGACCCCCACCACAGCCCGGGTTGTTGCTGGTGGATGCGCACCGTGCCGACAACATCCTCATGGGTGATCGCCAGCGACGACAGCGCGACCAGCGCGATGGCGACGTCGTCGATGGAGTCGCGGTCGTCGTCGCCGAACAGGCCCTGCTCCTGACAGAACACCTCCCGGCGCAGCGCCCAGGCGCGATTTCGCTCCCACGCCTCGGTCGCGGACTTGACGCGAAACTCGCACGCCAGGAAAGGGCGAACCGGCTCGATGATCATGCGACGTCGGCGCGTTCATGGGTCGACAACGCCGAACAAGCACCGCACTTGCCGCAGCCGGCCTTGATGCCGGCGGCCAGCAGATCGGCGCGCCGCAGCATCGCCGCCAGCGGTGCCAGGATCGCGTGCATGAACGCGGCGGTCGGGGCCGGGTGGCCCTCCAGCGGCGTGCCGGAGATCGGCACGAACGGAACGACAAACGGATAGACGCCAAGCTCGATCAGCGTCCCCGCGATATCCAGGATCGCCGCCGCGCTATCCCCCAGGCCGGCAAGGATATAGGTCGAGACCTGGCCGCGTCCGAACACCGGCACGGCGGCGGCAAAGGCGTCCAGATAGCGCGCCAGCGGCACCGTAGCCTTGCCGGGCATGATACGCGCGCGCACCGACGGCGTTACGGCTTCCAGGTGCATGCCCAGCGTGTCTATACCCGCGTCGTGCATACGGGCGAACCACGCATCGTCGTCGGGGGGCTCGCATTGGCCTTGGATCGGCAGATCCACCACCGCTTTGATGGCAGACGCACTGTCCGCCAGAATGGCGGCGCCACGATCGCCGCCGGCGGGCGTTCCGGTGGTCATCACCATGTGCCGGACACCGTCGAGTTCGACTGCCGCCTTGGCGACGGCGGCAAGCTGGGCCGGGGTCTTGCGCTCGATGGTGCGCCCGGCGGCGAGCGACTGCCCGATGGCGCAGAACTGGCAGGTTTTGGTGCGGCTCCGGTAACGGATGCAGCTCTGCAGAACGGTCGTCGCCAGCACGTCATTGCCGTGCAGCACGGCGATCTTCCAGTATGGTATGCCGTCCGCGGTGCTCAGGTCATAGAACCGCGGACGTTGCGGAAAGCTGATGGTGCCCAGGGCGATGCCGTCGCGCAGGATGCGCCCGCGCCCGGTGGCATCGGGGGCTTCGGCGACGTAGGGACTGTCGAACGCCGGCGCGGTATGCACCGGCACCATGACTGTGATGCCGTTGACGGTGATCGCCTTGTGATCGGACGGACCCGCCCCGCCGCGGCGGCTCTCGACCCCAGCCTTGGGGTCAATCAGCCGGACTCCGCTCGACTGCAACTCGTTGATCAACTGTTCGGTGCTCGGCCTCCCGGCCGGCGCGGCTGGCGAGTTCATCCTGAGTGCTCCCAAAGGGCAAAACCTGCATCGCAGGGGCCGGACGATCATCGAGCAGAAGCCGCAACAATTCGGGGCGGGCATAATGGCCGACCGAGTCCATCATCCGCTTGCGCTTGGTGATCAGCCCCATGTCGAGTTCCGCGATCAGCAATCCCTCACCCTCGGTCAGCGGCGGTACGACATGGCTGCCCTCGGGTGAGATGATGGCGGTGAAGCTGCCGCCGCTGATCGCCTTGTGCAGCTTGGGGTCGGCGGCGATGGCGGTCTTCTGCTGCGGCGTCAGCCAGCCGGTGGCGTTGACCACGAAGCAGCCGCTTTCCAGTGCGTGGTGGCGGATCGTCACCTCGATCTGTTCGGCAAAGATCGGCCCAACCAGCGATCCGGGAAATTGCGCGACGTGGATCTCCTCGTGCTGTGCCATCAGCGCGTAGCGTGCCAACGGATTGTAGTGCTCCCAACACGCCAGCGCGCCGACGCGGCCAACACGTGTATCGACAACCTTCAATCCCGATCCGTCGCCCTGGCCCCAGATCATGCGCTCATGGAAGGTGGGGGTGATCTTGCGCCGGGCGAGTTTCAGCGTGCCGTCGGCATCAAAAATGATCTGCGTGTTATACAGCGAACCGTGGTCCCGTTCATTCACCCCCAGCACCACGACGATGCCATGACTTCTGGCCGCGGCGCCGACCGCATCGGTGACCGGTCCGGGAACGACCACCGCGTTGTCGTATAGACGAACGTGGTCCTTGCCGGTCGAAACGGGTGGGTAAATAAAACTGAAATACGGATACCAGGGGACAAAGGTTTCCGGGAAGACGATCAGGTCAACGCCCTTCTCGCCGGCCTCGGCGATGGCGCCCAGCACTTTCGTGACGGTTCCGCCGGGATTGACCAGGTCGGGCGAAAGCTGCGCCGCCGCCGCTCGAATCATATTCGTCATCGGGTCATCCTGGGATGCTCATTGGTTCAATCGTCGCATGACCGGCCGCGCCCAAGGGAAGCGACCGGCCATGACCGAACCAGTCGGGGTTAAAGCGTCCAGGTATCCAGGATGAAGGCGTTCGCCTTCTTGTGCAGCAGCACCAGGTCAAGCACGTCCAGCGGATTGATCGGGCGGATCCCCTCGATCAACGACGGCTCGCCGTGTCCGTACAGCGCCTGCAGCGCGAACCGGCAGGCATAGACCTTGCCGCCCTCGTCCATGAACCGCTTCAGTTGATTGTAGAAATTCTGCGCACCGGGAAACGCCTCGTCGCCGATCTTGGGAAAGCCGCGCTGGATCCCCAGGGTGACGCCGGGCCCATACAGCAGGATCGAGGTCTCATAACCCTTCCGCGACAGTCGCACCGCCTGCAGCAGGTTGACCAGTCCGATCGAGCCTTCAAACGCAACGGTGTGAAAGGTGACCAGCGCCTTTTCGCCGGGTTCGGCTTTGACGTCCTCGAACACCTTTTCCTCATAGTCGACAAAGAAGTCGCCCTTTTTGTGCGCGGGGGCGGTGACGGTCGCCATCAGTATCCTCCTTGCTTGAGTGGCGGAGGATCTGCCAGCAAGCCGCGTGCCACATTGACCGCAAACTAGGAGGTCAGGAATACCATCACTGATACAGTCAATTATCCAGTCATTTGACCGCATGACGCCCACGATATGATCACAAATCTTGTGCAGAAGCCTAATTGGACGTCATCCTCTCGCCTGATGCGCAATCCCTCTACACAAAAAAACGTGACCCTCGCGCGCGACGCGACCTACCGACCGCCAGTGCTCGAATCAAAGGCGCGACTGGATCAAATCCATCCAACAATCTACAGTCAATTCACCCACAGCGCCGAAGACCTGACCCTTGACCGAATGGATCCCCGACCTGTCCCGCCGCGGCACCCCGCGCTATCTGGCAATCGCCGATGCCATCGCTGGCGACATCGACGCCGGCCGGTTGGCCGCGGCCGACCGCCTGCCGGCGCAGCGCACGTTGGCCGCCGTGCTCGGCATCGACTTCACCACCGTCGCCCGCGGCTACGTCGAGGCCAAGCGCCGCGGCCTGATCGAGGCCCGCGTCGGCCAGGGCACCTTCGTCAGCAAAGCCATCCGCCGCCGCCACGCCGCGATGATCCGCCACCCCGAGATCGTCGATCTGTCGATGAACCTGCCCCCCGAACCCGACGATCCCGACCTGCTGGACCGCATGCAGGATGGCTGGAACGCGATCAGCCGCGACCTCGTCTCGCTGATGCGCTACCAGGGTTTCGGCGGCGTGGCGGCCGACAAGGAAGCGGCATCGGCCTGGCTCAGCCGGCGCGGCCTGGTGCCGCGACAAGACCGCGTGTTCATCGCCCCCGGCGCGCATCCGGCATTGCTCGGCATCCTAGGTTTGCTGGCGCGTCCCGGCGACGTAGTCTTGTCCGAGGCGATCACCTACCCCGGCGCCCGCTCGATCGCCGGCCAGCTCGGCCTGTCGCTGGTCGGGCTGGCGATGGACGACCACGGCGTGGATCCCGAGGCGTTCGCTTCGGCCTGCACCAAGCTGGCACCCAAGGCGCTTTACCTGAACCCCACTCTGCTCAATCCGACCACCCACACCATTTCTCAATCGAGACGTCTGGAACTGGCCTCGATCGCCCGCCGCTTCCGCGTGCCGATCGTCGAGGATGACCCCTACGGGCTGCTGCCCGACCACGCCCCGCCCACCTTCGCCGCGCTGGCGCCAGAACTTACCTGGCACATCGGAGGCCTGGCCAAATGCCTCGGTGCCGGGCTGCGGGTGGCCTATGTCGTGGTGCCGGACGATCGCGCCGGCTGGAGCTTCGCCGCGGCGTTGCGCGCCGCCACCGTAATGGCCTCGCCGGTCACCGTGGCCCTGGCCACGCGCTGGATCAGCGACGGCACCGGCGACGCCCTGCTCGCCGCCGTCCGCCGCGAATCGGCCGAACGCCAAACCCTCGCTCGGTCGCTGCTAGGCGGGCTAAACTTCCGCGCCGACCCGGCCGGCTTCCACCTCTGGCTGAGCTTGCCGCCACCGTGGACCCGGTCGGCCTTCGCCGGCCACATGCGCGCCCGCGGCATCGGCATCGTCGCAAGCGATGCCTTCACTACCGGGGCTAATCCGACCGAGGCGGTGCGGGTCTGCCTGGGTGGGCCGGCCGATCGCAACCAAGTGCGCGAGGCCCTCGATTTCATCGCCCACGCGCTGGCCGAATCGCCCTCACTGGCGTCCAGTTTCCTATAACAACCGCCGCCATCGCCTGATAACTCCCTTCACAATTTCCCGCTTTGCCATCGCGCCGGAAACCTGCTCCAATTTGGCTCGTTCACTGCGATCCGAAGGGGAGGTCCGATCCGTTGGAAAACCATGAACTTGATGAAATCGATGCAACCGCGCGGGCCATCGTCCGGCGTGCCTACGACCTCGGCCGCAGCGAGGCGCTGAAGCGGGTCGTCGATGTCCTCAGCGCGGATCGTCCGTCCGCCGACCAATTGGTGCTGACCGCACCGGAAGAGACCGAACCGACGCCCCCGCCGGCGGCAATGAACGGTTCCGCATCATCCGACAAGCCCTGGTGGGCCTGGCCGGTTCGCTGACCTGAAACATCGCCCCGGGCAACTAACCCGAACAACCCGACGTGAAAAACACGCCCTGAAGAAACCGCGCTGAAAAAACCGCCCAGAATCAACCGCCCAGAATCAACCGCCCAGAATCAACCGCAAGGAGCGAAAAATGTCATTCGCCGAACGCGTGGTGCAGTGGAACCGCGGATATGACAACCTCCCCGAACAATGGCGATTCCAGTTCGTCGTGTGGGGCTTGCTCGCCGTCGGCGCCATCAACATGCTGCTCACGTTGATGGCGCATTTTCCGTTCGCCTTGCTGGTCGTGCTGGCGCTGATCGCCATCACCGCCATCCGCCTGCCTTATGTACTGAATTGGGTCACACCGGCCGGAGCAACCGCAACCGACGCCAAATTCCAGATCGGCGGCGCCAACTGGCTGCTGGATCTCAACCGCCGCTACGACGCGATGTCCGAGGTTCGGCGCTTCTGGGTGTATCCGGCGGTGCTGCTGATCGGTGGAGCGATCAACATGATCCTCACCATCGCCTACGGCTTTCCGTTCGGTCTGCTGTTCCTGCTGGTGCTGCTGTGTCTGGTGGCGTTTCGCGCGCCATACGCCGCCGGATGGCTGCGAACCGGCGATGCGCACGCAGTCGAGTCATACGGCACTCAGGCTGCCCCCGAGGTTGCCCACGAGCCGATGCAGGCAATCGGGTCCGAATCGCTGGCGCCCGATGCCCGCATCCCCGATCCGGTGCACCCGGTGCAACATCCGGAAGACCCGCCGGCGAATTCCAATTCGCTACCGCTGGATTAAGCTCTACGCCCGCCGCCGCGCCTTCCTCGGCGCCTCCACCACCGGCACCAAAGGCGCCAGGAACCGCCCGGTGTAGCTATCGGGGTTGACGACGATATCCTCCGGCGTCCCTTCCGCCACGATCCGGCCGCCGCCGTCGCCGCCTTCCGGACCGAGGTCAAGAATCCAGTCCGCGGTCTTGATCACCTCCAGGTTGTGCTCGATCACCACCACCGTGTTGCCCTGCTCGACCAGCGCGTGCAGTACTTCCAGCAGCTTGCGAACATCCTCGAAATGCAGCCCAGTGGTCGGTTCGTCCAGGATGTAAAGCGTCCGTCCGGTCGCACGCCGAGCCAGTTCCTTGGATAGCTTGATCCGTTGCGCCTCACCGCCGGACAAGGTGGTGGCCTGCTGGCCCAGCGCGATGTAGCCCAGCCCGACCTGCTGCAAGATCTTCAGCCGGTCATGGATCCGCGGCTGAGCGCTGAAATAGGGCACCGCCTCGTCCACCGTCATCGCCAGCACCTCGGCGATCGACTTGTCGCGGAACTTTATCTCCAACGTTTCGCGATTATAGCGTTTGCCCTTGCACGTATCGCAGGTGACATAGACGTCGGGCAGGAAGTGCATCTCGATCTTCAGCAGCCCATCGCCCTGACACGCCTCGCAGCGGCCGCCCTTGACGTTGAAGCTGAACCGGCCCGGCTTATAACCCCTGGCGCGCGCTTCCGGCAGTTCGGCAAACCAGTCGCGGATCGGCGCGAACAGGTCGGTGTAGGTCGCCGGGTTCGATCGCGGCGTCCGCCCGATCGGCGACTGGTCGATGTCAATGATCTTGTCGAGCTGGTCCAGCCCCTCGATCCGGTCGTGCGCCGCTGGCACCAGGCCCGCGCTCATCAACCGCCGCGCCGCCGCCTTGTACAGCGTATCCACCACCAGCGTCGATTTGCCGCCGCCGGAAACCCCGGTAACGCAGGTGAACGTGCCCAGCGGAAAATTCGCCGAGGTCGCCTTCAGGTTGTTGCCACGCGCGCCAACAACCCGCAGCACCCGGTCCTTCTGCATCGGCCGGCGCATCGCCGGCACCCCGATCTGACGCCGGCCCGACAGATAGTCCCCGGTCAACGATTTCAGGTTCGCCGAGACCTCCGCCGGCGTGCCCTCGGCAATGACGTGCCCGCCATTGATCCCCGCCGCCGGTCCCATGTCGATCAAATGGTCCGCCGCTCGGATCGCGTCCTCGTCGTGCTCCACCACCAGCACGGTGTTGCCCAGGTCGCGCAGCCGCCGCAACGTTCCCAGCAGCCGTTCATTGTCGCGCTGATGCAGCCCGATCGAGGGTTCGTCCAGCACATACAACACCCCGGTCAGACCGGATCCGATCTGACTGGCCAGCCGGATCCGCTGCGACTCGCCACCCGACAACGTCGCCGACCCACGCGACAAAGTCAGGTAATCCAGTCCGACATCGACCAGGAACCGCAGCCGATCGACGATCTCCCGCAAGATCCGCCCGGCGATCTCCTGCCGCTGAGCGGTCAGTTGCGGCAACACCGCGCCGAACCAATCCAGCGCCGCGCGGATCGACAGATCTGACGCCTCGGCGATGTTCTTGCCGGCCACCCGGACCGACAGCGCCTCCGGCTTCAGCCGAGCGCCATTGCACACCACGCAAGGTTTCTCCGCCTGGTAGCGCGCCATCTCCTCGCGTACCCAGACGCTGTCTGTCTCCTGCCAGCGGCGCTGCAGGTTGCGCAGCACACCCTCGAACGGCTTGGTCACCGTGTAACTGCGCACGCCGTCCTTGTAGGTGAAGGCGATCGGCGCATCTCCGGTGCCGAACAGGATGGCGTGCCGCACATCCGCTGGCAGGTCGTGCCAGGGCGTCTTGGTGGTCTGCTTGTAATGCCGCGCGATGCTCTGCAGCGTCTGGTCATAGTAGGGCGACTGCGACCCCGCCCAAGGCGCGATCGCCCCATCAGCCAACCCGGCTCGGTCATCGGGAACCACCAGCTCGGGGTCGAAAAAGCTCTCGACCCCCAGCCCGTCGCAAGCCGGACAGGCACCGTGCGGAGAATTGAAGCTGAACAGCCGAGGCTCGATCTCCTCGATGGAAAAACCGCTCACCGGACAAGCGAAGCGCGAGGAAAACACCGTGCGCTCCCCCGAATCCGGGTTTTCCGCATGCACGATCCCATCCGACATCGCCAACGCGGTCTCGAAACTATCCGCTAGCCGCGACGCGATACCCTCGCGCACCACCAGGCGGTCCACCACCGCCTCGATGTCGTGCTTGGTCTTGCGGTTCAGCGCCGGCACCTCGGCGATCTCGTACAGCGTGCCGTCCACCTTCACCCGAGTGAACCCGCGCCGCTGCAACTCGGCCATTTCCTTGCGATACTCGCCCTTGCGATCGCGCACCACCGGGGCCAGCAGCAGCAAACGCGTGCCTTCCGCCATCGCGGTGACCCGGTCCACCATCTGCGAAACCGTCTGCGCCTCGATCGGCAGCCCGGTCGCCGGGGAATACGGCACCCCCACCCGAGCCCAGAGCAGGCGCATATAGTCATGGATCTCGGTCACTGTCCCGACCGTCGAGCGAGGGTTCTTCGACGTCGTCTTCTGCTCGATCGAAATCGCCGGCGACAGCCCGTCGATGCTGTCGACATCAGGCTTGCCCATCAGTTCGAGGAACTGCCGCGCATAGGCCGACAACGACTCGACGTAGCGTCGCTGCCCCTCGGCATAGATCGTGTCGAACGCCAATGATGACTTGCCCGACCCGGACAGACCGGTAATCACCGTCAGCGAGTCGCGCGGAATGACCACGTCGACGTTTTTCAGATTGTGTTCCCGCGCGCCGCGCACGTGGATGGAGCCGGCCATAAATCCTGTTGTCCCCAAAACCTGTTTTCGAAGTGCGCCCACGGTTGTTCTGCGGATGTTCCCGATATGCCACGCCCTGGCCGAGGTTGGAAGTGTTTTAACCCACCTGGATATCAATGTGGCTTGGATCAGCGCCGGGGCTAGTGCGCCGGTGCCAAAGTTCGTCCTGCTTCAAGCGGAGCCAAGACAACGGTCCCTTCGACGTTCGCCACCCTCGCGGCGGACGCGGACAATAAGCTGCCGTTGAACAGTCCGCCCGACCGCGTCAGGCTGCGCCCGACCCATCGGAGCCCCGCAAGATGCCGAACGATCGCATTGTCATCCACGGCGCCTTGGTGCTCGCCTACGGCGACACCGCCGCCCGCCCCGCCGACATCGTCGTCTCAGGCGACAGCATCGAGGCGATCGAACCAGCCGGAACCGCGCAGTCCCCGCGGCAAATCGACGCCACCGGACGGCTGATCATCCCCGGCCTGGTCAACGCCCACACCCACGGCCACGGCGGCCTGGCCAAGGGCGTCGGCGACCGCTGGTCGCTGGAGCTGCTGCTTAACGCCGGACCCTGGATCAACGGCGCCCGCACCGGCCAGGACCGCTACCTCTCCACCGTGATCTCGGCGGTCGAGATGATCCGCAAAGGCTGCACCGCCTGCTACGATCTGTCGGCAATGTTGCCTGTGCCAAGCGTCGAGGCCCTGAACGATGTAGCCCAAGCCTACGCCGATGTCGGGATGCGCGCGGTGATCGCCCCGATGATCGCCGACCGCACATTCTACCAGGCGATCCCCGGGCTGCTTGACGCCTTCCCCCCCGAACTGCGATCGCTGGCCGAGGCGATGCGCGCCGCCTCGCCCGACGCGACCCTGGCGCCGATCCGCGAAGCCGCCCGCACCTGGCGCCATCCCGCCGACCGCATCCGCCTGGGCATCGCACCCACCATCCCGCTGCACTGTTCCGACGATTTCCTCGCCGGCTGCCGCGATCTCGCCGCCGAGTTCGGCCTGCCGGTGCACACCCATCTGGCCGAATCGGCGGTCCAGCGCACCGGCGCGCTGAAACGCTACGGCACCACCCTGACCGCCCACCTGCACCGCATGCGCCTGCTGGGCCCCGGCTTCAGTGCCGCCCACGCGATCTGGATCGACGACGCCGAGATCGAACTGCTCGCCCGGCATGGCTGCGCGTTGGCGCACAACCCCGGGTCCAACCTGCGGCTGGGCAACGGCATCGCCGACATCCGCCGAACCATTGCCGGCGGCGTGACGGTCGGCGTCGGCACCGACGGCTCGTCGTCCTCGGACAACCAGAACATGTTCGAGGCGACAAGGCTGGCCGCCTTCGTCTCGCGCGTGTTCGACCGCCCGCCCGAAGACTGGATCGCCGCCCCCGAAGCGCTCCAGATGGCAACCGAGGGCAGCGCCGCGGTGCTCGGCATGGCTGACCGGATCGGCCGGATCGCCGTCGGCTACAAGGCCGACCTGGTGTTCCTCGACCTCGATCACGTCAACCTCGTGCCGTTGAACGACGCCATCAACCAGTTGGTCAACGGCGAGGACGGCGCCGCAGTTCGCGACGTCATGGTCGGCGGCCGCTTCGTGCTGCGCGACGGCAAATTGCCCGACCTGGACTGGCCGCGCATCGCCGCTCAGGCACGCGACGCCGCTTCACGCCTGGCCGAGGTCAATGCCGGCGCCCGCCACACCACGGACCGCCTGGCACCCATAGTCAGCCATTTCTGCGTCGGCCTTGGCCGCTGCGCCCACGACCTGCCCCGCAAGCTGGCCGCCGAATACGTCAACCTTTGACCGGCGCGCCTATCACTTCTGCCCGCGCCGCAATGATTCCCGCGGCCCGTGCGGACCATCTTAAGATTGTGGCCCTACACTGCTATTTGAGCTAGGGTCGTAGTCTCGGAAAGGATTGGGTCGATGGCAGGTTCGGTGAACAAGGTGATTCTGGTCGGCAACATGGGCAAGGACCCGGAAGTGCGCTCCACCCAGGATGGCAACAAGATCGTCAACCTCACGCTGGCGACCAGCGAGACCTGGAACGACCGCGCCTCCGGCGAACGCAAGGAAAAGACCGAGTGGCACCGCGTGGTGATCTTCAACGACCGCGTCGCCGACGTGGCCGAACGGTTCCTGAAGAAGGGCGCCAAGATCTACGTCGAGGGCTCGCTGCAGACCCGCAAATGGACCGATCAGCAGGGCCAGGAGCGCTACACCACCGAAGTGGTGATCGGCCGCTTCAACGGCCAGCTCACCATGCTGGACGGACGCTCCGGAGGCGTTGAAGGCAGCGGCTACGGTGGCTCCGACAGCGGGTCAGCCAGTGGATCAGCCGGCGGCGGGTACACCCCGCGTGAGCGCGCCCCCGCCAGCGCCGCCCGCCCCGCCGGCGGGACTGCGCGCGGCGGCGCCCCCACTCCGTCATGGGATGCGCCTAAGGGCGGCGATCTGGACGACGAGATTCCGTTCTGATCACCCGCCTCCGGCGCTGACCCCGCTCGCCTCCGGCACCGTCAACCGCACCGACACCGGGCAGTGATCGGACAACCGGTCCTTCATAGCCCGGTCGGTCTCACTATAGGTCAGCACCCGCAGCGTATCGGGATGCATCCACCCCGCCGCCGGTCCGCCGGCCAGGATGTGATCGATGAAATTCTCCCCGCCCCAGCACGGTGAGCTATGCCCCTCGGTCGCCCGCACCAAAGGTGCGGCCTGCCGCAGATCCGCCAGCAGCGTGTCCCTGCTGTCCATCCAACGATTGAAATCGCCAAGCACCAGAAAAGGCACGCCGTCCTGCCGCCGAGCGGTGATCCAGTCGGCCAGCACCGGAACCTGATCGCGAAGCTCCTCGCAGACGTGGGTTGTCGCCTTGGTCAGCGGGACTTCGCGGCAGCCCTTCTTCAGATGCACCGCCAGCACGCGCAGATCCGAACCGCCAAGGTGCAACGTGATATCCGCCCCGCTGCGCAGATGGTGCTCACCCAACCCCGTCACGTCCGGATTGATATCGTATTTCAGTCCGCGCCGAACCACGATCCCGACCCGCTGCACCACATGATCGTGGGTCATGTGGATCGAGTAACGGTCATGCGGAAAGACCTTCGATGCGGCGCGAAACCCATCCACCTCCTGGATCGCGATCAGGTCGGCGTCCAGCTCCTGCGCATACTGGGCAAGGCGGTTGAAATCCTCATCCGACCGAGGCGTCACGTCGCTTGGCAGCTCATGATCTCCGGCCGCACGGGTTGTCAGCCAATCCAAATTCCAGGTCGCGATTTTCAGCTCTGCGGCAACCGCGCGCAGAGGCAGCAGCAAGGCAAACAGCATCAGCACAGATTTCACGACCATCGGCTCCGAGGCGAGGATCGCTTGGGTGCGCCCAGCCGCCGGCAACATCGCACAACCGCCGACCGAAGGGGTTAACGGCGCTCGGACACCTACGCCGCGATCGGCTGCACCTCCGTCCGCGCGGCCTCAAGGCACGCCTCCACAGCCTCGCGCAGCGAACTGATATAGACATCCGCCCCCACCGCCGCGCGCAGCCGATCGTCGGTCAGGATCGCCTGCTCCACCGGCCACAGCCCCACTAGAAGCTTGGCCGCCGGCAGCCGCTGACGCAGCCGCCGCAGCATATAGCGCAAATGCGACGGCGTGCCGTCGAGGTCCAGATAGCACAGGCAAACCATCGACACCCCCTCCCCGTCCAGGCTGCCGATGCGCAGACGTGACGCCGCTTCATGCTGCAACACGCGGGCCTTCAACCCGCTCTTGTGCAGCAACTGCGACAACATGCTGGCCGCCGCTTCGTCCAGCACCCCGCGACCGGCGATGCACAGCACGGGCGCGCCGCCGCGCCACCCCGGCGCCAGCGCATCCTCGGCGACCTTGCCCGGCGGCGGATGCCGGGGCAGGTCCTGCTCGCTGCGCGACAGCGCCGCCGAGGCACCCTCCAGCGACTCCTTGGCATCGGGATCCTTGTCGTCATGCTCGTCCAGGTCGTCGATCAGTTCCTGCATCGAACTCTTGATCTTGCCAAGCTGCACCTCGGTCAGCACCCCGCGCGCGGCATCGTTGGCGGCGAGTTGCAGCCCCTTCAACGCGACCTCGTCGTAATACGAAGACAGCGGCCGCTCCCGCAGCAGCACCTCGGCCTGATCGCGCGCCTCGTCCGGGTCACCGGCCAGCATGCGCTGGTAAAAACTCTCCACCGGAGTCAACGCCGGCCGGTCACCCAGGATCACATCGAGGAACTCAAGCCGCTCGACATGCCGGCCCAGCACCACCAGGCACAGTGTCAGCGGCGTCGACAGGATCAGCCCGATCGGCCCCCACAGCCAGGTCCAGAACGTCGCCGACACCACCACCGAGAACGGCGACAGCCCGGTGCTGTGGCCATACAGCAGCGGCTCCACCACCTGGCCCATGACCGCCTCGGTGACCACGTATAACCCGCCGGTCCACGCTACCATCGACCAGCCCGGGCTTACCGCGGCAGCCAGCGCCAGCGGCAGCACCGCGGCCAACGGAGCCCCGATATAGGGCACGAACCGCAGCAGCAACCCGATGATCCCCCACAGCAGCGGCGACGGCACACCGATCAGCAACAATCCGGTGCCGGTGATGACCCCGAACGCCGCGTTGATGCCAAGCTGGGTCAGGAAATAGCGCGACAATCGCCTGGCGGCATCGTTCATCGCCGCGGTGGTGCGGTGCAGGTCCGACGACCCGAACAGCCGGATCAGCCGGTCGCGCAGATCCTCCCGCTGCAACAGCACGAAAATCGCCACGATGACCACGATGGCGGTGGTCGACAACGGATCGACGATCGGCGCGATCACCCGTTCGGCGATCTGCATCGGGGTCGGTTCCGGCTGCTGGACTTCCACCTGCATCGGTTTCTGCTGGCCGCCGGCGTTGGGCGTCTTCGGCTGCATTTGGCTCCGCGTCTCGACCGGCTGACCAAGGCCGCGCATCACCAGGTTCAACCGGCTGGTCGCAAACCCCTGGACGGTATCGAGCTTGGTTCGGATCGTGCTGGCGTATTTCGGCACGTCCTGCGCCAAGCCCGCGATCTGGATGCCGATCAGGCCGCCCAACGCCAGGATCACGGTCAACGCCAGCAGCACCGCGACGATCACCGAAAGCACCCGGCCAAGATGGATGCGCCGCAGCAGGTTGACGATCGGCGCCAGCAGGAATGACAGCAGAACCGCCAGCGTGATCGGGATCAGGACGGTGCGGCCCAAATAGAGACCGGCCACCACCACCACCGCCACCGCCAGCGTCAACAGCCCGCTGAGACCCGGCGTCTCCGCCGCCGTCACCACCGCCGGCCGTCGCTCAGCCGGCCCGCTGTCATCGGCCATACGTTCCGCCTCATACATGATCAGCGGTAATGCCACGGCAGCCGTGGCATTCCAATCACTTTGTCAACAGGATCGCCGCAAGCTGCGCACGCGCGCGCTGTCCGGCATCCAGCGCCGTCGCGTTGATCACCGCAAGCCGGAAACCGCCCGGAGGCATCGAATGCCGCGCCGGATCGCGGTCCTGGTGAAACGAGATCTGCACGCTGGACACACCGGTAATCGCCCGCGCCCGCGCAACCGCCTCGGCCGAAGGATGGCGGTATGACGGTCCATGCGGCCCGAACAAAACCACGCTGTAGCCGTCGGTTCGCCCCCGATCGTCGAACACCCACTCCCCGCACGCATACAGCCTCACAAACGCCTCGACCCATCCGGGTCCGTACAGATCGGGCCATTGGTCGGCGAAGCGCAGATGCGCCTCGATGATGCGGCTGCCGATGGTTTCAAAATTAACCATTCCGGTGTAGCCGGCCAGGTGCCGCAACGCCCAGGCCCCGCACCACTGCTCGATCTCGGGCATCGCCGCGGCATGGATGTGCCAGTAATCGAAGGTGCCCCCAGGCGCGGTGGCCCCTGTGGCATGGCGCCACCACACCGCCCGTCCGTCGACGATCGCGGCATCGGTGCTGACATGCGCGCCCGTCAGCAAGGTGCACCAGAAATGCCCCGGATTCAGCGCCGCCTGGTAGCTGTCCGGGTCGGCGATCGCCAGGCTGCCTGCCCCCATGCTGCGCAGGTTCATCATCGGCTTGGAAAACACCGGAAACCGCGGCGGGATCACCCCATGCGGCGCCGCCTCCAGACCCTGCGACAACGCCACCGCCAGCTTGTCATAGATCCAGCGGTGGCGCGGATACAAAGTCCACACCTCCCAGTCCTTGGTCGGAATGATCACGTCGTCCGGGCAATCGACATGCTCAAAGAACTGCGCCCGCCACGGATCGGTCTGATAGATCGGCATCGCCGGTACCCCGTCACGCCTTAATCCGGCACCGGCGCATTCGGATGCAACAGCCCCTCGCTGCGCAAATCCGACCACAGCCCCGGCGGAATCTTCATCGTGAACAGCGGCAGGTTTGCCTCGAACTCCGCCGCATCCCGAGGCCCCGGAATCACCGCCGCCACCACCGGATGAGCCAGCGGAAACTGCAGCGCCGCAGCCGGCAACGGCACGCCATGCGCCTTGCACACCGCCTCGATCTTGCGCACCCGATCCACGATCTCCCCCGGCGCGGTATCGTAGTTCCAGGTCTCCCGCCCGGCCAGGATGCCCGAGTTCAACGGACCGCCGATCACCAGCGACGTGCCGCGCGACTGGCACATCGGAATCAGGTCATCCAGCGGCGCCTGCTCCAGCAGCGTATAGCGCCCGGCCAGCAGGAAAGCGTCCCAGTCGCCGAACCCCAGCGCCTCGATCAGCACCGCCTTTTCGTTCACTCCGATGCCGATGGCGCTGACCGCGCCGCTGTCGCGAAGCTGCCGCAGTGCCTTGTAGCCGCTGTCGCGCAGTTGCTTCAGATACCGCGCGTTCAGCTCCGGCCCGTGCTGATAGACCCCGATATCGTGCACATAAAGAATGTCGATCCGCGCCAGTCCAAGCCGCTGGTAACTGTCCTCCACCGACCGCATGATGCCATCATAGCCGTAGTCATAGACGACATCGAACGGCATCGGCGACAGCCGCCCATCCGCCGACGGCACGGTATCGGTCTTTGGACGCAACAACCTGCCGACCTTGGTGGACAGCACCCACTCGTCACGCGGCTTGCCCCGCAACGCATCGCCCACCCGGTGCTCAGCCGCCCCGACACCATAGAACGGAGCCGTATCGACATAGCGCACCCCGGCGTCCCACGCCGCGGTCACGATCGCTTGGCCCTGCTCCTGGGTGATCGGAATGCGGCTACCCCCCATCGTCGCGGTGCCAAGACCCAACGCGGTGACCCGCAACTTGGTCTGCCCGACCTGACGCTTCTCCCACATCCCGGAAAGCTCCCTTTTTCTGTCCGGCAAACACTGAAGCCGTTCGCCCCACCGTGCAACCGCCGCACGATGCAACCGCCCCATCACGCAAACCGCCGCGCCGGCCCAATCCGATGCCACCCCGCAACAACACCGGATCGACGCGCCCCACCCCTTGTGCCACGCTCAGCGCCGGAGGACCGCGTCATGACCTATGAACACATCCTGCTCGACCGCCAGGACGGCGTCGGGATCGTCACCCTCAACCGACCCGACGTGCTGAACGCGATGAACCGCAAGCTGTCGGGCGAACTGGCCGACGCGGTGAAAGCGCTCGACGCCGACGACGCCATCGGCTGCATCGTCATCACCGGAGCCGGCGATCGCGCGTTCTCCGCCGGCGGTGACATCCATGAACAGCGCGAAGACGATCGCCGCTACACTCCCGAACAGCTCGATGCCATGATCGACCCGCGCCGCGGCTACGAGATCAGCGCCAGCCGCAAGCCGACTATCGGCATGATGAACGGGCTGGCCTATGGCGGGGCCGCGGTGCTGTCGTCCTCGCTCGACATGCGGGTGGGTTGCGAACAAACCAAGTTCCGCTTCCTCGCCGCCGCCTACGGCCGGATCAACAGCACCTGGACGCTGCCCAACCAGGTCGGCTGGCCGATCGCCAAGGAACTGCTGTTTAGCGCCCGCGTGGTGGAAGCAGAGGAAGCCTACCGCATCGGCCTGCTGAACCATCTGGTGCCGCGAGCCCAGCTCCGCGCAAAGACCATGTGGCTGGCCGGCATGATCGCGAACAACCACAGAGGCGCGGTCACCGGCATCAAGTCGTTGCTATTGCAACAACTAAGTCAGGACCTGGAGGCGCAGTGGGCAGCCGAGAAGGCCTACACCACCAACGTCATGCGCGGCGCCAAGGCCGAGGACGCCTTCCCCGACTTCATCGCCCGCAGGGGCCGCGGCTAGTATCCGATCGCAGGGAACCGCGAGACGCGCCGCGTCCGCGATTCGGCGCGTGAGTCGGATACTTAAACAAGGGTCGACGTGTCGCGCTTCACTGATGCGCGGTACTAGAGCAGGTCCCTTCTGAACCGGCGAACACGCGCGCTAAACAAAGGGGCCGCCCCCAGGCTTGCCAAATCGTGAACCCTGGCGCCGCTTGCTTCACCGACACCGAATCCATACAGTTCGATCGCTGTTCGTATCGGGCCCCCCATGGAAGATCCTCGGTGGGACATCGTCGGCGGGAGATCGTTTGCACCATGCACCCTCATGCACCGCGCCACGCCGCCTTGCTCGTTCTGCCGCTGCTGCTCTCCGCCTGCGGCTGGTTCGGCCCGACGCACACCGCACGGAACCTCGATAATCGCCTGCGGCAACGGCTGGCCTCCGATATCGCATCCGGCAACGCCGCCCTGCAGCCGATTCCCGATGGCGCGAGGGTCACCCTGCTCAGTCCGTCATCGTTCCCGGTTGATGAACAGGCGCTGGACGACCAACGACGCGACGTTCGCGCCAGCGTCATCGAGGGCCTGCTCGATCCCAGCCTGATGCGGATCCAGCTCACCGATACCTCCGCCCTGCCCGCCTACCAGCGCGACCTTCGGGTCAGCAATATGGCGCGCTACTTTCAGGTCAACGGTCTCGACTCCACCCTCCAGCCGGCGCCGATGCAGCAGACCGCGCCGCCCGGAGCACCTCCCGGCCTGCTGATCGACGTCACCCTGCAATGCCCGCCTAATCGCGGTGGCGCCGGATATAGCGACGGCAAATCGAAGCCGATCTGCGACTGACGTCTTCTCAGGCGACCGAGCTTCCCCCCGGCGCTGTTTCCCACTATTGCGACACATCTTGGCAGCGCCACGCAGGCCGTCACAAGCCAAACGCTGAACGAAGAGCGGCACCGCCCGCGGGAGGAAACCATGTCAACCACCACAGGCACGGCCCCATTCGGCGCCGAGGTTCAAACCGCGTCCGCCATCCTGGCGCGCCTCGACCGGCTGCCGGCCACCCGCCACATCTGGGTGATGGTCACGCTGCTGTCGTTGGGCGGCATGTTCGAGTTCTACGACCTGTTCATGACCGGCTACATCATCCCGGGCCTGGTCAAGGCCGGCCTGCTGACCGGCGTTTCGCTCGGCATATTCTCCGGCCCGGCGGTGTTCGTCGCCTCCACGTTCTTCGGCCTGTTCATCGGCACCTTCGTGTTCGGCTTCGTCGCCGACAAATACGGCCGCCGCGCGATCTTCACCTTCTCCATGCTGGCCTACTGCGCCGCCACCCTGGTGATGGCGTTCCAGACCACCGGGTGGGGCGTCTGCCTGTGGCGCATGATCGCCGGCATCGGCATCGGCGTCGAACTGGTCACCATCGACACCTACGTCGCTGAACTGGTGCCCAAGCACATGCGAGGCCGAGCCTTCGCCTTCAACCAGTGCGTGGCGTTCGGCGTGGTGCCGGTGGTCGCCCTGCTCGCCTACATCTTGGTGCCGCTCAAGCCGCTGGGCTGGGACGGCTGGCGCTGGGTCGTCGCCATCGGCGCCATCGGCGCATTGTTCGTCTGGTTCCTGCGCCGCGCCATCCCGGAAAGCCCGCGCTGGCTGTTAACCCATAACCGCCTGCGGGAAGCCGAGATCATCACCACCCAGATCGAGGCCAAGGTGGTCGCCGACCGCGGCGGCCAAGCCCTGGCACAGGCCGCCCCGCATGACGTCGACGACCTGTCCGCCCGCGGCGCCTTCAGCGAGATCTGGCGGCCGCCCTATCGCAGCCGGACCATCATGCTGATGGTGTTCCAGTTCTTCCAGACCTTCGGCTTCTACGGCTTTGCCGCCTGGGTGCCGACCCTGATCGCCAAGCAGATCGGCATCAACCTCGCCGGCAGCCTGCAATACGCCTTCATTATCGCCATCGCCAACCCGTTCGGCCCGCTGCTGGCAATGACCTTCGCCGACAAGTTCGAGCGAAAATGGCAGTTGGTCGGCGCGGCGATCTGCATCGCGGTGTTCGGCGTATTGTTCTCGCAACAATCCACCATGCCGCTGCTCATCCTGTTCGGCGTGCTGATCACGCTGTCGAACAACATCCTGTCGTACTCGTTCCACAGCTATCAGAGCGAGTTGTTCCCCACGCGCGTGCGCGCCCGAGCGGTCGGCTTCACCTACGCCTTCAGCCGGATCAGCACGGTGTTCGCCAGCTTCATCATCGGCTTCTTCTTTTCCCACTTCAACGGCACCACCGGCGTGTTCAGCCTGATCGCCTTCGCCATGCTGATGGTGGTGCTGTCGATCGGCATCTTCGGCCCGCGCACCAGCAACCTGGAGCTAGAGAAGATCTCGCACTGAACCACCCGCCCCGGCATCATCCTCGGCCATGCAAACGCAGCAGCGCCACCAGCTCGGCGACGCTGTCCCACTGCTCGCAACCGTCAACCGCCGCCTCAACCGCGCGGGTCCCCTCCGGGGTCAGCACCTCACCCGCCAGCTCGCGGAATTTGGCGCGGATCTCCGACTCCGCGAACGGCTGGTTGAAATCGCCTCGGTGGCTCTCCACCGCCCGCGTCGCTTGCCGTCCATCGGTCAGCGTCACGCTCACTCGGGCCGGTTTCGCGTCCGGCAAACGCGCGGTCATCGCCGGATCCTCGCTGATCCGCACCCGGCCACGCAGCGCCGCGATTGCCGCGTCGCTCAGTGCCGCATCATCCAACGACCCATGGCCGGCGCTCCCATTGACCACCATCGCCGCCGCCGCATGCGGCAGCGAATACTTCGATGCGAAATAGTTCGCCGGTGCAGGATTGCGCATGACCGAGGCAAAGCCATACGTGTCGACATCGATCCGGTCGATCTCACCGGCCGCCGGCCGCAGCTCCCCCAGCAACTCCGCCAATGCGTCGAGCGCCGGATGGATCGGATTGCAGCAGGCATACAGCCGAAAGTAATTCCGTGTGATGTGCCAGGTCGAACCCAGCTTATCCAGCAGGTGGTCGGGATCAAAGCCGGCGCCCACCAGGTTTCCAAGCGCCTGCTCGATGGCGTCGGCCTCGGCCTCAAAGCCGGACGCGGCCAGCTCGGGCGCCAGCACCGCGGCGAAACCGCTCATGCCGCCCGCCACGTTCAACGCCGTCGCGCCCGCCACTACGTTGGTATAGCTGGGCGTCAGCATCAGCGTGACCCCGATCCGCATCGTCCGGCTGATCCCGCCGGCGTCCAGACCCTGCAGCCGAGCCCCCGCGGCGACCGCTGCCAGCAGGCAAGCCTGGCCATTCTGGTGCGCCAGCTTCCACGGAGTGAACGCCCCGCAAAGCCGAGCGGCGATGTCGTAGCCCAGCACGAACGCCGTCATCATCTCCTTGCCCGAACGCCCGAGGGCTTCACCGATGGCCAGCACACCCGGCAGCACCTGAACCGCCGCCTGCCCGGATACCAACCGCAAGCCCTCGCACAACTCGATCGAGCGTCCGGCGATCCCGTTCAGCAAAGCGGCGCTGCGCGCATCGCCCCCCGGCCAGCCTCGGCCATAGATCGTCGCACCCCGCCCAGCCGAATTATCCAGACGCTCGCGCAACGCCCGAACCTCGGGCCGCTGCGACCCGGCGAGAATGACGCCCAGCGTGTCCAGCACCACCAGCTTGGCGTGCCGGCGCACCGCTGGCGGGATGTCGTCCCATTCGGTCCGCGCGGCGAACCGCGCCAGTTCCTCGATCTGCTCGCCCATGCCTCGATCCCCCTTGTCCACTGCACTGCCAGGCCGAATTCGAAGCCGCGATCATGCGGCAGGCGCGGCGACAGCAGAAGCCGCCACCGGCCGCACGCCAATGCAGCGGACTGCGGCGAACAGGAGTTGGGGGCGAACAGGACTGGGGGCGAACAGGACGGGACAAACCCATTGCTTGGGTAAATGTTCACACTATGTTACATCGTGACAACCGGGCACGATCTAGATTATGCCGTCAGGCCGTTCGGTATGGCTGTCTTCGGATATCGGTTCGGGAATCCCTCACATGACACGCGCGGTTTCGGCACTCGGCATCATATCGGTTCTGGCGGTCAGCGCTTGCGCGGTGGCGCCACCGCAAGGGCCCAGCGTCATGGCACTGCCGGCGCAGGGAAAACCGTTCGACGCATTCCAGCAGGATGACGCCACCTGCCGCGGCTATGCCACGCAGCAGACCGGGGGCGCGTCGGCGACCCAGGCAGCCAACAGCAGCGCGGTCGGCAGCGCCGCGCTCGGCACCGCGCTGGGGGCCGGCCTGGGCGCGGCACTGGGTTCGGTTGGCGGTGCGGTCGGTGCCGGCGCGGCGATCGGCGGCGCGACCGGCCTGCTAGCCGGCAGCGCGATCGGTGCCAACAATGCCCAGGCGGCCGGCGGCAACGTGCAGGCCCGTTACGACACCGCCTATACCCAGTGCATGTATTCCAGGGGCAACAGCGTGCAGAGCGCGCCGACCGGATATGCCGCCGGTTACCCGCCCGGCTACTACCCGGCTCCGGCGCCATACTACGGCTACGGCCCAGGATATTTCGGCCCGTCAGTGGTGATCGGTGGCGGTTGGGGTGGCGGCTGGGGCGGCGGCTGGCACGACGGTTACCACCACTGGTAAGCAGCGATAGCGCCACCCGGGCAGATCGCCGACCGGCCAAGGCGGCGCCTGGACAGCGCCCCCGGCCGGCCGGCACACCCTACGTCAACGCGTATACCCGTCGAGTTCGTCCTGCGCCCAGGAAACCACCTGGGGTATCGTCTGGCCCTCGCGCAGACGCGCGAAGATCTGATTGTGCACGCCGCGATTGTAGATCTGCACCGCAACGTCGGGCGAAGCTTCCATCGCGGTCAGCGACGGCTTCTGCCCGCTGTCCGAGCGCAGCGGATAATTGTACACGGTGCCGGTCGGCGGCCCGACCTGTTCCCAGATCTTGAAGTCGTTCAGCTTGGCATACGGCGGCAGGTCGTAGCCATCGCTGGTGATGTCGCGCGCCTCGATATTGTCGCGCTGCATCAGGAACTCCACCAAGTCCTTGCCGGCGCTCTTGTTCGAACTGAAATTGTAGACCCCCCAGAAATAGTCCTGCGTCGGCACGAAGCGCCCCTTCGGCCCAGACGGCGCCGGGAACGTCCAGCAATCCGCCGCCACCGCCGGAGCATCGCGCTTGGCAACCGCCCAGGCCGAGGGCGGATTGAAGATCAGCGCCGACTTGCCGGAGATCAATGCTCGGTTGTTCGACGCGTCGTCATAGCTGACCGCATCGGCCGGATAGAACTTGACCAGCCGCTGCGCATATTCCATCGCCTGGCGGGTGCCGTCGGACTTCAACTGAGACTTGCCCTCGGCATCGATCAAAGCGCCGCCGAACGCGGCAAAGATCGCGCCGTGGGTGTCGGTCGCGTCGGTGTTGAGCCCGCCGCCCATGCCCATCCCGAAGGTCATCTTGCTCTTGGCGGCAAGTTCGGCGAACTTGAGGAAAGTCTCCCAGGTCCAGTTGTCCTGCAGTGCATTCTTCTCGTTCTTCGCCGGATACATCGCCTCCAGGTCCAGCCCGTTCTGCTTGAACCAACTGATCCGCGCGCACGGCGGCTTGGTCTGGGTGCCGCTGCTCGATGGCACCGCCGCCCAATGACCCTTCGACTTGGCCAGGTAGGTGACCACGCTGTTGGTTTCGCCGTTGGCCGCGATCAGCCGGGCCATCACGTCGTCCACCGGCTCCAGCGAGTCGGCGTAGTTCTGCACGTCCCAGGTGATGAACGTCATCACGTCGTGGCCGGCCTTGGCCTGGGTCTCGGCCGCGGGGGTCAACTGCAGCTTGCCGCCCGAGGTGGTGATGAAGTCGGCCGTCACCTCGACCTTGTTCTTGTCCGCCCAGGCATTGACCTGCTTCCTCATGGTATCGTTGGCGCCGGGCACCCAATGGTCCCAGAACCCGATATTGAGTTTTCCGGCGGCGCCCGCGGTGCGGATATGCACCAGCGGCAGCGCGGCCGCCGCGGCGGCCAATTTAACCGCGCCGCGGCGCGAAATATTTCTCGATTTCGACATTTACAGGCTCCCAGTACTGTACGGTTGTTCTACCCTTCTACGGCAAGGCGGGTGCCTTTGGGACTCAAAACCGCCGTCCCCGGGCCGGTTCGGTGCGATTTCGGCCCTAACCCATCAGCTTCTTCAGGTTGGCGGCGATCTGATCGCCCGACTGGTCGGCTCGCACCGGCGCGATGAACCGCCCGTCAGGGCCCATCAGGTAAAGCACCGAACTGTGGTCCACCGAGTAATCGTCCGTCCCGGGCCCGGTCGGATGATCGGCGTAGTACACCCGATACTCCTTCGCCGCCGCGGCAATCTCCTGCGGCGTCCCGGTCAGCCCGGTGAATTCCGGTCCGAACGCCGCGGCATACTGCTTGACCACCGCCGGCGTGTCCCGCTTCGGATCGACCGAGATGAACAACGGCCGAATGCGGCCAGCCGCCGGACCAAGCTTGTCCATCGCATCGGCAACCGCATTCAGCGTGGTCGGGCAGACATCCGGACAGAACGTGTAGCCGAAATACACCAGCATATACTTGCCGCGGAAATCCCGGTCGGTGACCGTCTTGCCGTTGCCGTCCTGCAGCGTGAACGGACCACCGATCGAGATCGGGCCGTTGGCGCCGTTGCCGCTAAGCCACAAAAATCCCCCAGCGCCGATCAGCAGCACCGCCAGCAACACCCCCATCGTCGCATACAGTATCCGGTTCGGCGGGCCCTTCGGCCCAGGGGTCGCGTTCATTTTGAGCTCCGCTCGGTCGCCTGATCGGGTTGACGCGGATGCCACGCACCGCGGTTGTCGTCGGCCCGCCGCCGCCGCCACCACAGCAACGCCGCGCCCACCAACGCCACGCCCAGCACCGCCAGCAGCGCGCCGATCGCCGCCACCTCGCGCCAGGCCTCCGGATTCGTCACCGGGCCGGGCAGCCAGGCAAACGGCCACACCGGCGTGCTTTCGGCGGCCGGCGGCGAAGCGGCCATGAACGCCGCCGCGGCAATGATCGCCAGGCCGATGCCGGTCTCGATCAGCACCGATACACGCAAACGTCGAGCGGCGCCGGGTGCTTCCGCCGTCAGTCGATCGGTCAGCCAAAGCCGGTTGATCGTGGCCAGCATCAGCGCCAACAGAAACAGCGCGATCTTCAGCAGCGCGAAATGGCCATAGCGGGTGCCGAACAACGCCGGCAGGCTGCCGATCAGTTGCATCCCTTGGGCCAGGCCGGTGCCGGCCAGCAGCAGGACACAGCCCAGGCCGATCGGCGAAAACCGCTCGCACACCGCCGCCGCCGCCCCCGGCGGCAGCGCTCTTATGCTGAACCACAACGGCGGCAGCGCTCCCAGCCAGATTCCCGCCGCCAGAAGATGCAGCGATTCCGATAGCACCAGCCCATCGCCCAGCGTCCCCGCCGTCGCCCCGGCATGACCGATTAGGCCCTCGAGGCTCAACGCCGCGGCGGTCAACACGATGGCGCCATAAAGCCTGGCGCGCGCCCCGCCCCGGCGGGCTGCTTTCGTCGCCGGTAGCGGCGCTTGCCGCGTTGCCGACCTCGGCGCTACCAGCAAAACCGCGCCCAGCAGCAACCCCAGCCGTGCCATCAGCACATGGCCGTATCTTGTGTGCAGCGCGACCACCGGCAGCGCGCCGCCCGCGTCAGCCAGCGTGCCGGCACCAGCGATCGCCGCCGCCTGCAAAGCAAACCACGCCGCCCCGGCCAGCAGCGCCACGCCGCCGCTGACCAGGCACACCAGCCGCAGCCGGTTAGCCAACCGGTCCGCCACCACCCAGGCCGCCGGCAACATCCAGGCGATGAAGCCGCCGCCGCCCAACAACGACAGGCAGCCGGCAAGGTGCAGCCCGCGCAGCAGCGCGATGGTGGTGGCGAGGCCGATCATTCAGGGTTTGACAGCGAAGCTGAAATGCCCCTCGGTCTTATGGGTATCGACCGAGGTAACATGCCATTCCACGCTATAAGGCCCTGGCGCCAGGTGCTTCAGCGTGACCCGCAGCACCCGTCCATGGTTCTCTGCCACCGGCTTGCCCTGATCCACTCGGCCGCCGCCGGCATCGGTCACCTGCACCGAACTGAACAGCGGCTCCACCGGTTCGGTGTAGGTCAGCAAGACCGCCGGCGGCGACCCCGAAACCGTCGACCCGACAGCAGGTGAGGCATGATCCAGGAAGGCATGTGCCCACGCCGCCTGACCGATCAGGCACGCGGCGGCGGCAATGATGATTGCTTTCATGGCATCAGAACCAGTCAACGATGGGTTTGCCCAGGCTGTGCGGCAGCAGGTCATCGAAATACAGATGGAACTGGGCGATGACGCCCAAATGCGACCCACTGTCGCGATTACCGGGAACCAGCGCCTCGACCCCGACGGCATAGGTGGTGGCGGTGTAGTTCAGCCCAACACCCCACAGATACTGAGTGCTGTCCTGGTTCGGCTTGCTGGCCGGCGATGACCAGGCCAGCTCGACCACCGGTGTCAGCTTGTTGACGAAGTCGGGCAGGCCGTAATCCTTCACCTCAGCCGACAGATAGCGGATGCTGTATTGCAGCGACAACCCGCCGGTCCAACCATTGGCGATGCCGTTGTTGATCGGCGTGCCGTCGACCGGATCGACCTTCAGCTTCTTGTCGGCGATCTGGTAGCCAAGCTCGCCGGTCAGCGCGAACGGGCGCAGCCAGCCCACCGGAATGTCGCCGAAGCCCTTGGCGAAATACAGCGTCGGGGTGGTCGACCCGCTGTCGTCATTGTCGAGCACCGCGCCGTTGCTGCCGTTGGCGCCGGTGCGCGCGAACTCGCGTTGCACGCCGACCGACAGCAGGATCTCATGCCGGTCGTTCACGTAAGGCTTGTATTTCAGCGTAACGACAAGGTTCTGCCAGCCATTGGCGGTCTTCGCGCCTGGCTGCGTCAGCCAGTTGTAGCCCTGGTTCAGCGCGAACCCGAAATTCTCGGTGATCCGCTTGTCGAACTCGAAGCTTGCCCCATACAGATTGGGCGTCGGGCCGCCGTCGGCCGATTGCGGCTGGTAGCTGAAGGTTGGCAGGCTGGCCTCGTCGGCGACGTTGGCATCGTCGATCAGCAGCGTGCTGATGAACATGTGGTCTCCGGCGAAGCCGTGGGCATCGGCGTGATGGCTCAATGCCAGCGAGCCAACGGCAAGCGAAGCTAACAGGGACAGCGGTCTCATAAGATGGACTCCTGACGCGACAAAGATCAGGCCCGAACGCGACGGGCCGGCGGATGTGCTCAGGAAAGGATCGGCGGTGCCCTTGGCTGCCCGGGCGCCCGATCGGTAATCGGCGGCGCGGTCGCGGGCGGCGGCAGTGCGGTCTTGTCGACCACCACGAGCGCCGGCGGCGACGGACGGTCGATGACCGGAACCAGGACGAAAGCGGCAGCGTTCAGCGCGGCGCAGAACGGGCACGCCAGGCAGTCGGCGGGATGCAACGGTGCTTTCGACGGTCGCCCACCGCCGTCATGTTCCCCACCGCCGTCATGTTCAGTGTGGCACAGTGCGGCAACGCCAGTCAGCGGATCGATCCGCGGCACGCTGGCGCCCACGCCAAGCTGCACCATCAGCGCCAGCAGCACCGCGAACAGCCCCGACGAATGGAAGCGACGGTTCAGCATCCCCGGGCGTCTTACCCCGGTTCAGCGCCGCAGGGAAAGACCGTAAGGCACGCTATTCCGCCGCCGGCTTCAAATGCTCCTGCAACCGAGGCATCAGCTCGACCAGGTTGCAGGGCCGGTGGCGGCTGTCCAACTGCGACACCAGGATATCGTCCCAGCCGTCCTTCACCGCACCCGTGCTGCCTGGCAGCGCGAACAGATACGTCCCCCCGGCGACGCCGCCGATGGCTCTGGATTGCATCGTCGAGGTGCCGATCTTCTGGTAGCTCAGCATGCGGAACAACTCGCCGAAGCCCTCGATGCGCTTCTCGATCACGTGCTCGAACGCTTCCGGCGTCACATCGCGCCCGGTGATTCCGGTGCCCCCGGTGGTGATCACCACGTCGATCAGGGGATCGGCGATCCAGCGCCGCAGCACGCTCTCGATCGCCGCCGTGTCGTCCTTCTCGATGCCGCGTTCGGCGAGCCGATGGCCGGCCTGCTCGATGCGTTCGACCAGCGCGTCGCCCGAGGTGTCGTCGGCCCGGGTGCGGGTGTCCGACACCGTCAACACCGCGATGTTGATCGGGATGAACGGATAACTCTGCTCTGGACGGGCCATGCCTGATACCTCCGGCGGATAGACGCCGAACGGTCACTGCGGGTTCGGCGTCAGGAACGCCAGTCTGCGCCCCTGGCGTGGCGGCGTGAAGCGGGGGAATTCGCCGGCCGCGAGCGCATCGAGGCTGGCCGCCGGCAGGTGCATGCGCGCGGCGTAGATCCACGAATACACCAGGGCGTGCTCTACGAAGCCGCGGGTCTCGGCGATCGGAATGGCTTCGATGAACAGCAGCGGATCGCCCTGGTCGCGCAGCTCCGCGCCCCAGCGGTTGAAATTCCCCGGCCCGGAATTGTAGCTGGCAAGCAACCGTAACAGGTCGTTATCGATACCATCCAGCCCGGCAAGATAGCTGACGTAACGCTGGCCGACGTCGAGGTTGAACGCCGGCTGGTGCAGGCGATCGCCGGCTTCGAGCACATCGCCGGTGATGTACTGCGCCGTCGCCGGCATGATCTGCATCAGGCCGCGGGCGCCGGCCGGCGAAACCGCCCGCGGGTCGAAGTTGGATTCCACCCGGGTCAGCGCATAGACCAATGTCGGATCGATCCTGAACCCGCCGGCCGGCCGCAATCGCGGCAGCGCGAAGTGCAGCTCCGCCTGCTTCAAACCATCCCGCGCATGCAGCGACGCCGCCATCTGCGCCGCGCAGTCCATCATGCCGCTGGCTGAGGCAACCCGCAGCACTGACCGCGCCAGCGCCGGAGCGGCGACCGCATTCGGCCACAGCGCCCGCAGTTCCGCCTCGGCGCGTTCGGGTTGGCCGACCTGCAGCAAGGCGAAGGCGCGCCTACCCCTGGTGGCGGCCGCCACGGCATCGACATCGGACTGGGTCAGCGCCTCTCCCCCTGGCCGCGGCGAGGTGTCCATCCGCAGGATCCGCCGCGCCAGCACGCCGTGAAAGGTAAAGCGCTGCTCCGCCGCGACATGCAGCCAGTGCAGCGCGGCGACCGGATCACCCGTCGCGCGGCCGGCACGCCAGGCCCAGAACGCCGACGCCGAGCGGGTGCGCGCGGGCCCGCTGTCACCGTTCGCGCCGGCCTCGAACAAACCACGTGCCAATGCCAACCGATCCAGCCGCCAGGCCGCCAGGCCGGCGATATAAAACCCCAGTCCGGGCCGATCCGCCGCACCGGCCACCGACAACCGCGCGACACGCAGCGCCTCGGCATCTTCGTTCCGCGTGAACAACACCTGCGCCACCTCGGCGCGCAACTGACCGCCATAGGCGGTATCGACGCCCGGCGCGCGGCCGATCAGGCGTAGTGCCGCCACGGTGGCGCCACGTTGCGCCAGTTCGAGAACGGTTCGATCCAATAACGGCTGCCGATTGATATCGTCGCGCGGCGGGTCGATATCCTCCGGCATCGTCGCCGCTGGGCTGAAACGGCTCAGACTGGCGACGTCCGCCGCCGGCGGCGGAGTCGCGGTCCTCGGCAGCCGGGTCAGCAACAGCGACCGGATCGCCGGCGCCTCGGGCTGATCGCCATAGCGAAGCAGCCAATCCGAGAGTTCGTCCGGCGTGGACCAGTGGTGGCGGCCAAGATAGCGATCCGCCAGCACACTGCCCAGCAGCAGCGGGTCGCTCAGCGCTGCGAGCGAACGGATCGCGTTCGGAATGTCACCACGCGCCTGGAACGCAAACGCGCGCCGTATCAAGTCCGCGTCGCCAGCCTCCAGCGGCCGCGGCAACGCCACGCTCGGCGCGCCGTCCGGCGCCACCGCCGGCGCGGCCTCGCCCAGTGCAATACTGTCAGGTCGCGTGCCATCAGGCCGCGCGCCATCTGTGGCTGCCCCTATGCCGTTCCCCGATTCGGAGCCCTGTCCGTGCGCGGCAGACGCAATCGCCCCCACGAGAATCGTCGCCCCAGCGAGAACCGCCCGGACCCTAGGAAGGCGGGAGAGCGTATAACCGATCCCTCGCATGGCCGTTCCGCTAGCCGCTCCGCCCACGAGACGCAACCACTTGCGATGAGACGAATAACTATTGCTGCGACGGATCGCGGAAAACGGCGATTTAATCTCTGGTTAATCCGCAGTCACGTTTCTGTAGGCGGTTGGTCGATCGCGCGCCGCAACAGCCGCAGTCCTGCCCATGCATCCCGCCGTAGAGGCGGGTTCTTCAGCATGTCCGCAAGCCCCGGCAGGGCCAGCACGGCAAGCGCCGCTGGCATGCCTGGTATGGTCCCCTCGACCCAATTGCGCGGACCGCGCCGCCGAAGCTGCGATTGCGGCAGCATCGCCCGTACCGCGGTGGCTCCGAACAGCACGATCCGCCGCGGCTTCACCAACGCCACCACGCGGTGCAGGAACGGCAGGCAGATGGCGATCTCCCCGGGCGAGGGCGGCCGGCCGCCCGGCGGGCGCCAGGGCAGCAGCGGCGTCAGCATCAGTTCGCCCCGACCCAGCCCGATGCTGGCCAGCATCTGATCCAGCAACTGGCCCTCGGGTCCGGCAAACGGATGGCCGCTGCGGTCCTCTTCGCGGCCCGGAGGCTCACCGATGATCAGCGTGGCGCTGTCGGGATCACCCTCGGCGAACACCAGGTTGCTGGCGGTATCGCGCAAGACGCAGCCGTCGAACCCGGCCAGCGCGGCGCGCAGCTCGTCCAGCGTCGCCGCCCGCCCCGCCAGCGCCAGCGCCCGCTCACCCGGTGTGCCATGACTGCCCGGCGTGCCCTGAGTGCCCTGACTGCCCGGCGGCAACACCCCCACCGGCAGACCGCGCGGCGCTGCACTGGCCGCGGCCGAACTGCCCGCCACCGGACTGCCCGCGACCGGACTGGCCTCGACGGGTCGCAGCCGGTCGACCGGCTCCACCCCAATGCTTTCGTCGGCACCCCATTCAAGCTGCAGCGTCAGCAGGGCTAGCGCGTCATCCAAGCAGTGCGGACCTAAAACGATCTCGCTCTACGTGCGGAACGAGATTCTTCTTGCCGTCATGCGTCGCCGGGCCCTCGGTGACCCGCAGCAGGATGAACGACAGGCCGCCACCCTCGCGCACCAGTCGGCGGCCCTCCGCCATGTCGGCCTCGGCGTTGATCACATGCACCACCGGGAAACCGCAGCCGGCGGCGATCAGGTCCAGCCGCACGCCCAGCCCGGTGTGGCTGTCCTGGTTGCCGGTCTCGCCATAGTGACCATTGTCCACACAGATGATGGTCAGGTTGGGCGGGTTCTGCAGCGCGATCGTTGCCAGCGCGCCGACATTCATCAGCAGTTCGCCGTCGCCGGTCGCCACCAGCACGCGCCGCTTCGGCTGCGCCAGCGCCAGCCCCAGGCCCATCATCGGCGCCGCCCCCATCGCACCGCCAAGCCCGAACAGGCTGGGCGATTCGTGGGTCAGCGCCGACAGCTCCCACGCCGTGCCGGCCAGCCCCGCGACCATCAGGAAGTCACCCGGACGTTCGATCAGCGCCGGCACCGCGCGCCGGCGATCCAGCACGGCATCGGGCAGGCTCGCCGTCTGCAGCTTGTTCAATTTGGCCATGACCGAGTGTCCCTAAAACTTCTTGGCGCCGATCAGGCGCTGAGTCAGCAGCACGGCGACCTGCTGGCCGGACTGGAACGCCATGGTGATCGCGGCGCCCACGGTCGCCGCCACCTCATGCGGATATTCCGCCCGCAATACGATAACCCCCATCGCCCGCAGCACCGGCTCAACCGCCTGGCCCATGGCGAACTGCCACGGATTGCCCTCGCCATACTCGCCCCGCATCGACACCAGCGTCAGCAGCGGAAACCGCGCGCCCTGGGTCAGCGAAAGCATGTTGATGCAGTTGCCGACGCCCGAGGACTGCATCAAAAGCACCGCCCGTGCCCCACCCAGATCGGCGCCGGCAACCATCGCCACGCCTTCCTCCTCGGTGGTCAGCGGCACCGAGTGCGCATCCGGATCCGCCAACGACCGATCGATCAGAACCTTATGCCCGGCATCGGGCACATAGCAGAACTGGGTGACGCCATTGGCCCGCAGCAGATCGTAGATCGCGCCTTGCCAGTTGGTCTTGCCGTCCATACCCGAGCCCGACGCATTCGCCATCATTGTCTTCCTGTTTCGTTACCAACTTGCCGCACCCACCCAAACGACCCGCGGCAACACCCCCGACTACACTGATGCCCCCCGGGGCATCAGTGTAGTCGCGCCGCCGCCGGCGGCTCAACCTAGGCAGAAAGCCAGAACCTGGACGAACGCCCTGGCCCGATGGCTGACCGCGTGCTTGGCGTCCGGGTCCATCTCGCCGAAGGTCGCCTGGGTGCCGCCAGGCAGGAACATGGGATCGTATCCAAAACCCTTATCGCCCCTCGGCGGCCAGACTACCGCACCGTCGGTCCGGCCAAGAAACGTCGCCGTGTGGCCGTCGGGCCACGCCAGGCACAGCGCCGCAACGAACCAGGCGCGCCGGTCAACAGTATCGCCAAGGCGTTGATGCACCTGCTCCATCGCACCGGCGAAATCCTTCGACGGACCGGCCCAGCGGGCAGAGTGTACGCCCGGCGCGCCGCCCAATCCGGCGACACAAAAGCCGGAATCGTCGGACAGTGCCGCTAGCCCGCTTGCCGTCGCCGCCGCCACCGCCTTGATCCGAGCATTGCCGGCGAAATCCGCCGCGTCCTCCTCCGGTTCGGGCAATCCAAGCGCGGCGGCCGACACCAGCTTGATGCCAACCGGGCCAAGCAGCGCGGCGAACTCGCGCAGCTTGCCCGCGTTGTGACTGGCCAGCACCACTTGCTGACCCTGGCTGAGCGTGCGCACCGTCAGCCCACAAGCGCGCCGCGCTGCTGGGCGAACAGCACTCCGGTGCCGGCGCGGGCAAGCGCCAGAAGCTGCTGGAACTGCGCCTCGGTGAACGCACTCTTTTCCGCCGTGGCCTGGATCTCCACGAGGCCGCCGGCATCGGTCAGCACGAAGTTGGCGTCGGCATCGGCGCCCGAATCCTCGTCGTAGTCCAGGTCCAGCACCGTCTCGCCGGACACGATGCCGCAGGACACCGCGGCGACCTGCCCGGTCAGCGGCACCGTCTTCAGCACGTTTATCTTGACCAGGTGGCGAAACGCCAGCGACAGCGCCACCCAGGCGCCGGTGATCGCGGCGCAGCGCGTGCCGCCGTCGGCGTTCAGCACGTCGCAGTCCAGCGTGATCGACATCTCGCCCATCGCGGCGCGGTCCACCACGGCACGCAGTGACCGCCCGATCAGGCGCTGGATTTCCTGGGTGCGGCCGGATTGCTTGCCGCGCGCCGCCTCGCGATCGCCCCTTGTGTGGGTCGCCCGCGGCAGCATGCCGTATTCCGCGGTGACCCAGCCCAGCCCGGTGTTGCGCAGGAACGGCGGAACCCTAGTTTCCACGCTGGCGGCACACAACACCTCGGTATTGCCCATGCGGATCAGCGCCGAACCCTCGGCGTGGCGGGCGAAGCCGGTGGTGATCGACACCGCGCGGAGTGCGTCGGCGCCACGGCCGGATGGGCGCATGGATCTGGGTCCCTGGATGGTTTCGGCCCCGACCATACAGCCTGGCGGGATGCCCGCAACACCACCCCCGCGCACCACCACCGGTGCACCACCCCCCGCCACCACCACCGGCACCACCCCGGGCGGCCCGTCCGGTATGCCCGCCTGGACAGCGGGCCAGCCACCGCCTAACGCTGCCACCCAGCAATCATATGAGGCCGTCATGCTGTTCGACTTTGTCGACATCGAGAACGACAATATCTACAAGCTGCTGACCTCGACCGTCGGGCCGCGGCCGATCGCGTGGGTCACCACGCAAGACACCGACGGCACGCTGAACGCGGCGCCGTTCTCGTTCTTCAACGCCGTCTCCGGCAACCCCCCGGTGCTCGCCTTCGGCATCGGCGGCCGCGCCCCCGGCGACGTCAAGGACACCGGCGGCAACATCCGCCGCACCGGGCAATTCGTCATCAACCTGGTCAGCTACGAACTGGCCGAACCGATGAACGTCACCGCGATCGATTTCCCCAAGCACGTCGACGAACTGAAGGAAGCCGGCCTGACCACGGCCGCCTCGCACCACGTCAAGCCGCCGCGCATCGCGGAGGCCCCGGTCTCGTTCGAATGCGAACGCCTGGTCGTCGTCGAGGTCGGCATCGACCGCGCCGTGGTGCTCGGCAAGGTGCTAGCGGTCCACGTCCGCGACGACTGCGTGCTGGACAAGGATCGCTGCTACATCGACACGCCGAAGCTCGACCTGATCGGGCGCATGCATGGCCGTGGCTGGTACGCCCGGGTGACCGACCGGTTTGAGTTGCCGCGCATCCCGCTCGACGAATGGCCGGCACGCAAGGCCAAGGCCGCCGAATAGCAGGTTGTCCAACGCCCAGCACGGGCCGGCGTGATTCTGGATTTGGCGGAGGTAACCGCCAGGACCGCTTTTTTTCTCTATGCCAACATCGGCTTGAATGGAAAGTCAGGCCGATAAAGTTGCTCGCTCAAAACACAGAGCAGAAGTTACGGCCACCCTGAAACCGCTCTGGTCTACCCGACCCACGACCGGAACAGCGCAAGATCGATATTGCCGCCACTGGCGATCAACCCGACGCGCTTGCCGCGCATCACCTCGCGCTCTTTGATCAACGCGGCCAACGGGGCCGCTCCGGCCCCCTCGACGAGGTTGTGCGTGTCGGTCCAGTACACCCGGATCGCTTCCGCGATGGCCGCGTCCTCGACCGTCACGACGCGGGCGGCGGCGCCGAGGATAATGCGCAATGCCTCCGGGTCGGGTTGCCGCACCGCGATGCCATCGGCCCTGGTATCCGCCCGGTTGCCGGCAACGACGCAGCCGGCTGCGAACGATCGCGCATAACAGTCGGCGCCGACGCTTTGCACCCCGATGACCTCGGTGCCGAGGCCCAGCAGGTCGCGCGCCAGAATTGTGCCGCAAATGCCGGACCCAAGCCCGATCGGCACATAGACCGCGTCCAGCGGCGGTGCCGAACGGAACAGTTCCAACGCATAGCTGGCCACGCCCTTGACCAGGTCGGGCGCGAATGACGGCACGAATACCAGGTCCTCGGCAGCGGCGCGGCGCTGCGCGGCCTCACGGGCCTCCTCGAAATCAGCACCGTGCTCGATCAGCGTGGCGCCCAGCGCCGCCATCGCCGCGTTCTTTTCCGCACTATTGCCGACCGGGACGACGATCACCACTGGCAGGCCGAAGTGGCCGCCGGCCCAGGCCAGCGACTGACCGTGATTGCCACGCGTCGCCGAAATCAGCCCGCGCCCCCGATGCCCTCCCGCCTCGTCGCTGCTTGTCCGCTCCTGGCGTGAATACCCCTCGGCGAACACCACCCCGCCGCGAACCTTGAAGGCGCCGGTCGGCAGATGGTTCTCGTGCTTGACCCAAACCTCGGCACCGATCCGCTTGCGCAGTAGCGGCCAGGCGATTTGCGGCGTTGCGGACAGATGGACGTGGACCACGTCGGCGGCGCGTTCAAGCTCCGACAAAGAGAACATGGAACCACCTCGCGGGCATGGATCTGACCTGGTGCCGTCTGCCAACGGCCCAGCCGGGGAATACTGTCGGGGAAGCGGCGCTAGGTCAGGCCAGCTTCAGGTTGGTGGCCGCTGCCTTGCCACGTTCCATCGCTACTTCGTAGCTGACCTTCTGCCCATCGTTCAGCCCCTTGAGGCCGGCGGCTTGAACCGCCGTGATGTGAACGAAGACGTCCTTGCCGCCGTCCTGCGGCATGATGAAGCCATACCCTTTTGTCGCGTTGAACCATTTAACCGTTCCGACGGCCATGGTCTTATCCTCCTCAGAATTACGACCGGCTGTCCCACCAACCGGCCGCTTAGCCGAAGCCTCCCAAAGCCTCGCGGCTCGTCTCCGAGGTTCGACGCGCAACACGCCGGACGTGGACGACAAGCAAGCCACTACGAGCAACGCACCAATGGCGCGAGACTGGGGTCCGCCTGCTGGGGCGAACTCAGACCCGGGTCACTAGGCAGGCTTCAGGTTCGTCGCCGTCGACTTGCCGCGCTCCATTGCGACGTCGAAGGTGACTTTCTGTCCTTCGTCCAATCCGCGCAGGCCGGCAGCCTGAACCGCGGTGATGTGGACGAACACATCCTTGCCGCCATCCTGCGGCATGATGAATCCATAACCCTTGGTGGTGTTGAACCACTTGACTGTGCCGGTCGTCATGTCTGCGTCCTTCTCCGTCCATGCATCGTCGCAAGATCACGCGATGCTTAAGACAACCGGGTCTTTGGACCTCCTGAGGCAGCCGAAGACGGGAGCGCAGAAAGGCAAGCCAAATACGATTGCACGGGATAGTTGGCACTAAATCCGGGTATGCTGTCAATCACACTACCGATAGCGAATCCGCTGTCAGGCAACCCGATGATACGGGCGAAATGGCCCGACGCGGCCCCACGAAAGCCCGATCATCGCCAGCCGCTTCAGATTCGGCGCATCGCACAACGACCGTCCAAGCCAGCGCTGGCCGTCCCGCAATCGGCCATGTCGAATCAATTCGCGACCCACCGCCCACGCGGTTTCCGCCTCCGCCCGGCGCTTCAGATAGCGCATCCGAGCCTGACCCAGCCGGTCGGCGAAAGCCGGGTTGGAATGGATCGCATCCATCGCCGGGCGATAGGCGGCGGGGTCGGTGGCATGCGACAGATAGGCGCTGCCGGGGCGTTCACGAACGAACAGCAACGGCCCGTCGGATTGGACCGCATGAAATTCGCCGCGCAACGCCAAGCGCGTCCAATACTCCCAGTCCTCGCCATACGACAGGTCGGTGCGAAACCCACCGGCGTCGGCGATCGCCTCGCGCCGGATCAGCAGGTGGCCGCCGTTGGCAAACAGGTTGCGGATCATCAGACGCTCCAGCAGGCACCCGTCAGGCGCGGCGGGGGACAGCCAGCCGCCCCGGTTCGCCCCGACCCGGGCGTAGCGTCCGCATGCCGCGACCGCCCACGGCGCGGCGTCGAGTGCTGCCGCCAGCAGTGACAACGCGTCCAGCGCCAACCAGTCGTCACCATCCAGGAATAGCACCGCGTCGTGGCCAGCGCTCAAGGCCTGATCAATACCGCGATTGCGCGCGCTGGAGACCCCTGCGTTGTCTTGCCGGATCAGGCTGATGCGAGGGTCCCGGATCTCGCCGGCCACCGCGGCGGTGGCATCGGTTGACCCATCATCGACGACGATCAGCGACCAGTCGGCATGGGTTTGATCGATGACCGACTGCAAGCTACGGCGCAGGAACGCCGCAACGTTAAACGCGGGAACAATGACGCCGATACGCAACACTACTCGCCTCCGATGGCGGAAGGCCAAGTATCGTGCGCATTGAGTGAAGAAGCGGTTAACGCAGCCAAGATGCCGCGTTTGCGCCGGGCTAAAACGTCACGTCAGAGCCGGACCATGCCGGGCCGGACGATGCCAGGCCGGACCATGCCGGGCTTGACCGAAGCGATACACCTCGCCTCGGCTAGCAACTCGTGTCGCCTTGTTCAGGCCTTGACCGGCAAGCCCTGCTGCTTCATCAGCGTCTCCAGCTCACCGTCCTGGAACATTTCGGTGATGATATCGCACCCGCCGACAAACTCGCCCTTGACGTAAAGCTGCGGGATCGTCGGCCACTGCGAGAACGCCTTGATGCCCTCGCGCAGTTCGGCATCCTCCAGAATGTTGGCGGACTGGAACGCAACGCCCATGTGGGTCAGGATCTGGATCACCCGCGCCGAGAACCCGCATTGCGGAAACATCGGCGTTCCCTTCATGTAGAGCATCACGTCGTTCTGCGTGATGTCGTTCTGGATTCGCTGGGAAACTGTGTCAGCCATGCTGCGCAACTCCTTGAAATAGAACTCTGTGTCACGGCCGGAATTCGGCCCGGTCAACCCACGCCCTCGCCGATCTTACGACCCGATGTCACAACCGTCCCGGGCCGATCCAATCAGGACCAGCGCCAACTCACCTGATTATTCGGGTGCCGAGGTCTGTAATGCAAGGGCATGGAGCTCACCACCCATCCGGCCACGCAGCGCCGCATAAACGATCTGATGCTGCTTGACCCGGGAAATCCCGCGAAACGACTCGCTGACCACGCTCGCGGCATAGTGGTCGCCGTCGCCGGCGAGATCCTCCACGGTGACACTTGCATCCGGCAACGCCGCCCGGATCAGCGCCTCGATCTCGTTGGCCGCCATCGCCATCAGGTGCTTTCCTTCCAGCTTCCGTCCATCCACGACGGCAGAAACCGCTCGTGCGCCGCGCGCAGCGCCGCAATCGATATCGTGCCGCCATCGGGCAGAGTCAAATCCTGCCCGCCCGAGGTGCCCAGCCGCAGCGCCGGTATCCCGGCCGCCTCGGCGGTGCGGGTGAAGTTGGCATGATCCGGCACCGCGACGATGTAGCGCGCCTGGTCCTCGCCGAACCAGAAGGCGTGGCCAGGGACATCGCGCGGGTGGGTGGACAGTCGGGCACCGATCCCGCTCAGCATCGCCATCTCGGCGATCGCCACCAGGATGCCGCCGTCGGAGACGTCGTGGCAGGCGCGGATCGTGCCGTCCAGGATGTGACCGCGGATGAAGTCGCCGTTGGCCTTCTCCACCGCCAGATCGACCGGCGGCGGCGCGCCGTCCTCGCGTCCAGCGATCTCGCGCAGCCAGATCGACTGGCCCAGCCAACCGGTGGTGGCGCCGATCAGCACGATGTCCAGCCAGGGCGGCAGCCCCAGCCCGACCGCCTTGGCCGCGTCATCCAGCACGCCGAGGCCGCCGATCGCCGGCGTCGGCAGCACCGCTCGGCCCTCGGTCTCATTGTAGAGGCTGACATTGCCCGACACGACGGGGAAATCCAGCGCCTCGCAGGCCGCCGCCATGCCGCGAATCGCGGCGGCGAACTGGCCCATGATCTCGGGCTTTTCCGGATTGCCGAAATTCATGTTGTCGGTGATCGCCAGCGGCCTGGCACCCACCGCGGTCAGGTTGCGCCAGGCTTCGGCGACCGCCTGGGCACCGCCGGTTTCCGGATCCGCCAGGCAGTAGCGCGGCGTGCAATCGGTGGTCAGCGCCAGCGCCCGCCGCAGCCCTTCCAGCTTCACCACGGCGGCGTCAGCGGCGCCGGGACGCTTCACCGTCTGGCCGCCGACGGTGCTATCATACTGGTCCCACACCCAGGCCCTGGAGCACAGATCCGGGCAGCCCACGAGTTTCTCCAGCGCCCGGGTCAGCCCGAAACGATCCTCGATCCGCGCCGGGTTCAGCTTTTCCGATTTCGGCGTATCGACCGTCGGCCGCGTGTACAACGGCGCCTGATCGTTCAACGGCGCCAGCGGAATGTCGGCCTGCACCGCACCCTGGTGGCGCACCACGATGCGCCCCGAATCGGTAATCCGCCCAATCACCGCGAAATCCAGATCCCACTTGTCGAAGATGTCGCGCGCCAGTTGCTCGCGGTCCGGACGCAGCACCATCAGCATGCGTTCCTGGCTTTCGGACAGCATGAACTCATAGGCGGTCATCCCGCTCTCACGCGCCGGCACCCGGTCGAGGTCGAGCTCGATGCCGACCCCGCCCTTGGCGGCCATTTCCACCGACGAGCTGGTCAGCCCCGCCGCCCCCATGTCCTGGATGGCGACGATCGCGTCGGTGGCCATCAGTTCGAGACAGGCCTCGATCAGCAGCTTCTCGGTGAACGGGTCGCCGACCTGGACGGTGGGACGCTTGTCCTCGGACTCCGCGGCGAACTCGGCTGACGCCATGGTCGCGCCGTGGATGCCGTCACGCCCGGTCTTCGACCCGACATAGACCACCGGGTTGCCGATACCGGCAGCGGCGGACAGGAAGATCCGGTCCTTCGCCGCGATCCCGACGGTCATCGCGTTGACCAGCGGATTGCCGTCATAGGCCGGGTGAAAATTGATCTCGCCACCGACCGTCGGCACGCCGACGCAGTTGCCGTAGCCGCCAATGCCGCGCACCACGCCATCGACGATCCGTCTGGTGCGCGGATCGCCGGCGCGGCCGAAGCGCAGCGCGTTCAGGTTGGCGATCGGCCTGGCACCCATGGTGAAAACGTCGCGCAGGATGCCGCCCACGCCAGTCGCCGCGCCCTGGTATGGTTCGATGAAGCTCGGGTGGTTATGGCTCTCCATCTTGAACACCGCGGCCAAGCCGTCGCCGATATCGACCACGCCGGCATTCTCCCCGGGGCCGTGGATCACCCAGGCCGCCTTGCTCGGAAGCTGCTTCAGCCACACCCGAGACGACTTGTAGCTGCAATGCTCCGACCACATCACGCTGAACACGCCGAGCTCGGTCAGGCTGGGGGTGCGCCCCATGATGGCCAGCACGCGGCCGTACTCCTCGGCGCTAAGGCCGAAACTGCGGGCGGTGGCTTCGTCGACGGTTGGGTCCATGCCCCAGTGTCTACGCCGCGGCGAGCGCGTCGAACAGCTTCTTGCCGTCAATGCCGCCCATCAGCGGATCGACCAGGTCCTCGGGGTGCGGCATCAGCCCCAGCACGCGCAGGTTCGGGCTGAGGATGCCGGCGATGCTGCGCGCGCTGCCGTTCAGGTTTGCCTGCTGGATCACCTCCCCCGATCGCGTCGCATAGCGCAGCGCCACCAGGTTCTCACCCTCTAGTCGGTCGAGCGTAGCGGCATCGGCGAAATAGTTGCCGTCACCGTGCGCCAGCACGGCGCGGAACGTCTGGCCCTGCCGGTAGTGGCGAGTGAACGCGGTGTCGGCGCGCTCGACCCGCAGGTGGCAGTCCATCGACAGGAACCGCAACGAGGCGTTGCGCAACAGCGCGCCCGGCAAGATGCCCGCCTCGGTCAGGATCTGAAAGCCGTTGCACACCCCAAGCACGTAGCCACCGCGCGCGGCATGATCGCCCACCGCGCGCATGATCGGCGAATGCGCGGCCATCGCGCCGCAGCGAAGGTAGTCGCCGAAGCTGAAGCCGCCGGGGATGACGATCAGGTCGACGCCCGACAGATCGCTGTCCTTGTGCCAGATCATTTTCGGTGCGCGGCCAAAGGCGGCCTGCAACGCGATCGCCATGTCGCGTTCGCGGTTGATGCCGGGGAAGATGATGATTCCTGCTTGCATGGGACCCGTTGGTGCGTTGTGAGCGGGTCATTAGCGTTGTTCGGCAATGGAGACAATCAACAGGTTACGCGGTTGGCTTGGGGAGGTAGCGGACGCCGTAAAGGTTTTCGAAGTGCCGGTCGCAGGTCAGCAGGTCGCCGTCATACGCCCTTGCGGTTGCGTATATGATCGCGTCCGCGGTGGGCAGTTGATGTTCGGCGCCGAGTTCAGCAGCGTAAAGCGCAACGGCGGTGGTCAAATCGATGACGACGCAGGTCGTGGTGAACGCAACGAGTTGGTCGGCTATGTCCGAACGGGAGTCCCGGCGCGCCCATTTGGCGAGTTCCAATTGAACGATGGTCGGCACCAAACATTCGTTTGGTTGAGGTAACTCGTTATCGAGTGCCTCGCCAAGTCGCGAGCCTTCGAGCCATTCAATTCAGGCTGAAGTGTCGACGAGTCGCATCAATATCGGTCATTCCGGTCCCGGTAGTTTTCGGTATTGGCCCCTCGCATCGATCCCGCGAGGTCGTCCCGTCGCGGGACCGGAACAAGCATGACGCCACCATCTTTCGGAATGATTGCAAATTTTTGGCCCGGCTGCCACTTCCGTGAAGAGCGGATGGATGCCGGGATCGAAATCTGGAACTTGCTGGACAGGGTGGCAGCGTCGGACGGCGGCATGACACAATCTCCATCGATCACGTCTCTTTAAGAAATTAACAGGGTGGCGGATGCGAGGGAAGGTTACTCGCCCAGAGCAGAGGTTCCGCTTATTCGTCCTCCGCTGCGCCGGCCATGCTGTCCGCGGCAGGCGCCAAGTTCCCCTGGATGACCAAAGAATATAGGTAGGTGGACCGCCGGAGCCATCGTCCAGCGTCTAGGGAAAGCGAGCCATTTACCCAGGGCGCCCCCCATTGCGGAACTTCAGAGACTGGATTGCTTATGACACTGGATCGGCTTTCGACCCCAAGAAAATAGGCTGTTGACGCAGGTGACCATGGACCAGCTTCCAGACGCGGACCGGCCTCCCAGCGCCGATCGCCCGACCTCCTCCATCAGACCGGAGGTCACGGCGGCATCGATGACGCGCGAGGGTGAGCGTCCTTCCGCCACACCGAATCAGGTATTGGCCATCGTGTGCATCGGGATCGTGCTCGCCAACCTCGATCTGTTCATCGTCAATGTCGGCCTGCCCGCCATCGCTACGGATTTCAACAATGCCAAGCTTGAAGATCTGTCCTGGATCTTGAACGGCTACGCGATTGCCTATGCTGCGTTGCTGGTGTTCTTCGGGCGCTTGGCCGAACGTTACCGTCGTGACCGAAGCTTCCTGCTCGGCATCGCGCTGTTCACAGCCGCGTCGGCGGCCTGTTCCGCCGCCACCGGCGTCGCGATGCTGGTCGCATTCCGCTTGCTTCAGGCCGCGGGCGCCGCGCTCATGACGCCGACTTCGATCGGCTTGCTGCTCGCCTCTTTCCCACCCGAACGCCGCGGCAGCGCGGTGCGGACCTGGGCGGCCATCGGTGGTTTGGCCGCGGCCCTCGGCCCTGTCGTCGGCGGCGTGCTGGTCATGGCGAGTTGGCGCTGGATTTTTCTCGTCAACCTTCCGATCGGGCTGTTCGCCCTTTTGATCGGCTGGTGGAAGCTCCCGCAAGTGCCGGGTCATGACGTGCCACGCCCGAATGCGTGGGCCGCGCTGCTGGTCACCGCCGGGGTCGGCGGCCTGATCTTCGCGATCGTGAAAGTGAATGACTGGGGTTGGAATTCGCCTGGCATTGGCCTGAGCTTCGCCGCCTCGATTGCCTGCCTCGTCTTGTTCGTGCGGCAATGCCTCGGGTCCCGCAACCCATTCATCGAGCCCGCACTATTCAAGGTCCGTCAGTTCACCGGCGCCGCACTGGTGATGGGACCCTATTCAATCGCCTTTGGCGCCATGCTGTTTTCCGCCGCGGTCTGGGAACAAACCGCCTGGGGCTGGTCGGCGTTGAAAACCGGCCTGGCGATCGCGCCCGGGCCGCTCCTGGTTCCGATCACCTCACTCTTGCTTGCCGGGCGGCTGATCGCGCGCTTCGGTGTCGCCACGGTCATCACCGCCGGCATCGCATTCTTCGTGGCAGGGCTTGTGTTCTGGGCCACCTTCATCGGACCGCAGCCAAACGCCGCCCTGGTGGTGCTGGGCATGGTTCTCACCGGCATTGGCGTCGGCCTCGCCTTTCCCACCTTGATGGGCGTAAGCGCATCGTCGCTGCCGCCATCGTCGTTCGCGACCGGCTCCGGAGTGATCAACATGATCCGCCAGGCGGCCATCGCGGTCGGCGTGGCGATATTCGTCGCCGTGGTGGCTTCGCCCACCTCACCGGCGGCGCGCGTCAGCGCCTTCCATCGCGGCTGGTGGGTCATGGCGGCAATCACAGCGGTTGGATTGATCCCCACATTCTGCCTTATCCGGCCAATCCGGCCGCCACGGAACGTCGCGTGAACTCGCCCCTCTGATCGAGCGCCGCCTCGTGGCACTCAAGCGGGCCGCGACCTGTCGTTCCTGGTGCGGCCTTGAGCTGGTAATGCACCAGGGCGGCCAAGGATGAGCGCTTGCCTCAGATCCGACCGTTCCTACTCCCCAACCTCCACCCGGAACCCCTCGATAACCCCATTCGCCAGCAACCGCCGCGCCATCTCCTCCGCCGCCGCCCGCGCCTTCTCCGGGTCGCTCTCCGCCAGCGTCAGCTCGATCACCTTGCCGGCCCGCACATCCTCCACCCCGGCAAACCCCAGCGCCCCCAACGCCTGGGCGATCGCCTTGCCCTGAGGGTCCAGCACGCCAGGCTTCAGCATCACCGTCACCACCGCCTTCACTGCATCAGCTCCGGCCCCTTCAGGTCGCGCATCCCCGCCTCCGGCAGGATGCCCAGCCGCCGAGCCACCTCCTGGTAGCCCTCCTCGACATTGCCAAGGTCACGGCGGAACCGGTCCTTGTCCATTTTCTCGTTGGTCTTGCTGTCCCACAGCCGACAGTTATCCGGACTGATCTCGTCGGCCAGGATGATCCGCATCTCGTCGTTTTCCCACAACCGGCCGAATTCCAGCTTGAAATCGACCAGGCTGATGCCGACCCCCAGCAACAGGCCCGACAGGAAGTCGTTGATCCGCAACGTCAGCGCGACGATATCGTCCAGGTCGGCGGTATTGGCCCAGCCGAAGCAGGTGATGTGCTCCTCCGACACCATCGGATCGTTCAGCGCGTCATTCTTGTAGTAGTATTCGATGATCGAGCGCGGCAGCCGCGTGCCCTCGGCGATCCCCAGGCGAACCGCCAGGCTGCCGGCGGCGACGTTGCGCACCACCACCTCCAGCGGAATGATCTCCACCTCGCGGATCAGTTGTTCGCGCATGTTGAGCCGCCGGACGAAGTGCGTCGGCACCCCGATATCATGCAGCCGCATCATCAGATACTCGCTGATGCGGTTGTTCAGCACACCCTTGCCGGTGATGATCCCCTTCTTGGCGCCGTTGCCGGCGGTGGCATCGTCCTTGAAATACTGCACCAAGGTGCCCGGCTCAGGTCCCTCGAACAGGATCTTGGCTTTGCCCTCATACAACTGTCGGCGGCGGGCCATCGCGTGGTTCCTTAGGTGGTCACCGCATCCTGTGCCGGAGCGGCTAGAAAGGTGATAGCGGTGTCGCGTTTATCAGCGGTCGACGCGGCAGGGTCCCGAGCTCCGCGCCGCCGCGGCAAATCGACGGCATGCGGGTATAGCAGCGCTGTCCCCGCCACAAAAGGCCGACCAACCGGCCGGCCGGCCACTACCGCAGGTTGACCGGCAAAAATGCCGCCCGATCCGGCGCCCCGGCAGCGAACAGCCACCACCGCCCGCCGTCGGCAGACAGCGTCACGACCGAGGAGCTGACCGTGCCGAATCCACCGCGTGGCACAACGTTGATCTGCTCCGCCGGGCCGCCCCGCTGGTCCGACAGGATGCCACGCCAGGCGTCCCAACTGGCTTCAGCCGCCTGGAACCGAGGCAGATGTCGGGCGGTACGCGGGCTGTCCAGGTCGTTCGGATCATACGCCGTCACCATCGACACCCCCACCGGCAGCGCCGCGCCAAGCGGCCTGCCACGGCCGGAGCCGCTGACAAACCACCCCCCCGCGCGGTCCACCAGCACCATGTTGAAGCCTCGCCACAGGCCCGCGTCCAGCCTGGTCAGCGCCTCCGCCGCCGCCGCCGCGGTCGTATGCTCCAGCGCCAGCAGCGGCAGTTCCCCGCGGCTTCGCTTACCCACCGCCGGTCCCAGCGTGCCAGGCCGGTTCAGCACCGTCGCCACCACGCCGTGGCGGTTGATCGCCATCCAGGTGCCCCCGCCCGAGCGGTCGCGGCCGCCGATCACTCCCGGACGATCCGGCCACCAGGCGGCCGGCGGGTCCCAGACCCGATCGATCCGTTCGTCACGATTGGCAGCCAGCATCACCCGGTCCGGACCGACGAAGACAACGACAGTACACACCGCGCCAACATGGCGTGCCCATGCGGCAAAGGCCAGAGCCGCCATATGCCAGAGCCGCCATATGCTAAAGCCGCCAAATGCCAAGGCGGCAAACGCCAGAGCAACCCGTCCTACTCGAACCGCCCCAAGCGCACCGCCGTATGCCCCCGGCTCGGGCGCAGGCTGGGCATCACCAACAAACAGTCGTCGTGTGGCGTCCTGATCTCGGTCTCGCCGTCCATCGCGATCAGCGTGTCACGCTGAGCGATGATATCGCCGCCGTGGTAGGTCTGCACGAAACAGAAATTCGACGTCGTCGCGGTCACCGCGATGGTCACCCTGGCCACCCGAGTCGGCGTCGGACCCGGCGCCGGCGGCAACGGCGCGTCCGGAGCAACCACATCGAGGTGACGCAGCAAGCCGGCTACGCTCGCGAGCAGCGTATCGACGGTGGGCTGCTCCCAGTGCTGCCCAGCCTCCACCAGGCAACTGGCAAACGGCGTCGCCGGGTCGGCGAACCTGGGATAGTCGATCAGCCGCCGCCCGTTGACGTGACCATGATCGGCCACCACCAGGGTCGGCGTGCCGATCGCCGTCGCCAGCGCCCGTCCCTTTGCCGGAACCCCGCTCAGGATCAGCGCCTCGGACGGCCACAGCATCGAATGCAGGTCCAGGGCCACATCGACGGTATCGATAAACCCACGGATCTGCCGCGCCCGGTCAAGCTCGATGGAATGCCGCGGTCCGTCCAGGATCGCCCGGTCCCAGACCCGGTTCATGTCCTCATCGACGAAGCGCGACGCGGTCGGTCGGGACCGGTCGAAGCGGCCGAACGCCTCCAGGTTCAGGAAGCCGAACGACAACCTGCCGCGGGTCGGCACCAGCCCAGCCCGCAACAGCTGGTCCAGCGCGATGGCCCCGGCCAGCTCGTTGCCGTGCATCAGGCACAGCAATGCCACGTGCGGCCCAGACGCTGCCGAATCCACCGAGGTGATGCCGCTGATGCCGACGTTCCCGGCCATCCATGCGGAAATATCCGGCGGGCAGATGCCGACCTTGAACTCTGGAAGCGCCGCCGGGGAGGTAAACGGACCCATCGCCTGTCGGATCAGACCAGCAGCCGCTCGACAAGCCGGCGGATGAAGCGGTCACACGCCGCCAGTTCCGACTCGGCCACCCATTCGTCGGCCTGGTGCGCCTGGGCGATATCACCCGGCCCGCAGATGATGGTCGGGATGCCGGCCTGCTCGAAGAACCCGCCCTCGGTGCCGTAGGCCACCTTGCCGGCGCTGTTGCTGCCGGTGACCTGCTTCACCACGTCGGCCAGCGCGTGGTCCGGCGGCAATTCCATGCCAGGCATTTCCAGCGCGATCTCGCATTGGAAACCGCAGGCGGCATCCACCGCCTGCATCGCCGGCTCGACCGTCTCACGGATCCAGCCTTGCATCCGCTCCAGATGACGATGCGGCGAATCGCCCGGAATGAAGCGCCATTCCATCGTAAAGGCGGCATGCTGAGGTATCATGTTGAGGATCGTGCCGCCCGCCATCGTGCCGGCATGGATGGTGGTGTGCGGCGGATCGAAGCCGTCCGCGAACGGGCCCTCGGCGGCCAGCCGGCGCGCTTCGCGGGCCACCCAGGCGATCGCCTCGCCGGCCGCCTGCACCGCGTTGACGCCCTTCGATGGTTCGCAGGAATGACCGCCCTTGCCCCGCACAGTGACGTCGAGATTGAGCTTTCCCTTATGCGCCAGGATCGGCTTCATGCCGGACGGCTCGCCGACCACACAAACGTCCGGACGCAGCCCCGACTCGCCGAGGTCCTGGATCAGCCGCCTGGCGCCCCAGCAGCCGATTTCCTCGTCGTAGCTGATGAACAGATGCAGCGGCCGAACCAGCTTCATCGCCTGCAAATCCGGCACCGCCGCCAGGCAGGCAGCGACAAAGCCCTTCATGTCGCAACTGCCGCGGCCGAACAGCTTGCCATCACGGCGTCGCAGCGCGAACGGATCGCCGGTCCAGGATTGGCCATCGACTGGCACCGTATCGACATGGCCGCTGAGCGCAAGTCCACCAGCCGCCCGCGGCCCGATGATGGCGTGCAGGTTGGCCTTCTCACCCAAGGCATCGCCGCTGACCCGATAGCTCACCCCCAGCCGGTCCAGGTAGTCGCGGATGAAGCCGATCAGCGCCAGGTTGGAGTTCCGGCTGGTGGTGTCGAACGACACCAGCGAGGCCAGCAATTCGGTCGTGGTCATCCGGCTCGCCGCCGGCTGGGTGATCTCCATCGCCATACTGTATACCGGTCCGCGCCGGCGGCAACCGAGGCACCGGGACTCGCGTCGATCCGCTCGCCAACCGGCAACACGCGCGGCACCAACGCCAAGGCGGAAATCGCTAGACCGAGAAATACTTCGCTCGCTCGTTGAGCACCACCACCGCGCTGGTGGATTGCTCAGGATGCAACTGGAACTCGTCCGACAGCGAGATACCGATCCGCTCCGCTCCCAGCATGCCAAGAATCGGTTGCTGATCCTCCAGCCGAGGACAGGCCGGATAGCCGAACGAATAGCGGCTGCCGCGATATCCTTGCGCCAGCATCTTCTCCATGTCGCGATCGTCCTCGGCGGCAAACCCCAATTCGGCGCGGATCCGCTTGTGCACGTATTCCGCCATCGCCTCGGCCATCTCCACCGAGAGGCCGTGCAGATACAGGTAGTCCTGGTAACGGTTGTCCTCGAACCACACCCGCGCGGTGTCAGAGGCTTTCTGCCCCACCGTCACCACCTGCAAGGCGATGACGTCGCGCTCCGCCTCATCGACATCGCGGAAGAAGTCGGCGATGCACTCGCCATCCTCCTTCGGTTGCCGCGGCAGCGAAAACCGCGCCAGCTCTGTGGCACCATCCGGCTCGAAGATGATCAGGTCGTTGCCCTGGCCGGCCGCCTTCCAGTAACCGTACGCCGCTTGCGGCTTCAGGATGTCCTGCTCCTCGCACAAGCCCAGCATGCGCCGCATCACCGGGCGCAGTTCCTGCTTCGCCCAGCCGAGGAAATCCTCCAAGGTGCGGCCCTGCTTGCGAAATCCCCACTGGAATTGATACAGGCTGCGTTCGTTGACAAACGGCACGATCGCCTTGGGCGCCGACTCGACCACCCGCGCCCCCCAGAATGGCGGCTCGACCACCGGCGTATCCTGGGTCAGACGCCGCCGCCGCTCGCGCACCACCGCGACATCCACCGGGCGGAACGCCTTGGCATCCGCCTGCCCCAGCGTGCGCGCGGTGTTGCGGGATTTGCCCACCCGCTTGGACTGGATCACCGCCAGATAATCGTCGAACGCGTTGCCGGTCACCTTGTCCATCAGGTGCAGCCCGTCGAACGCATCGCGCGCATAGGCTACCCGGCCCGAGGCATAGGCCGCGACGCAGGCGTCCTCGACATAGTTGCGGGTCAGCGCGGCACCCCCCAGCAGCACCGGGATCTCCACCCCCTGGCGGGTCATTTCCTCCAGGTTCTCGCGCATCACCACGGTGGATTTCACCAGCAGCCCGGACATCCCGATGGCGTGCGCGCGGTTGTCCTGCACCGCCTGCAGCATCTCGGTCAGCGGCACCTTGATGCCCAGGTTGACCACCCGGTAGCCGTTGTTGGTCAGGATGATGTCGACCAGGTTCTTGCCGATGTCGTGCACATCGCCCTTCACCGTGGCCAGCACGATGGTGCCCTTCTCCTGGCCCTCCACCCGTTCCATCATCGGTTCCAGGTAGGCGACGGCGGCCTTCATCGTCTCCGCGCTCTGCAGCACGAACGGCAACTGCATCTTGCCGGCGCCGAACAGGTCGCCCACCACCTTCATGCCATCCAGCAGCACATTGTTGATGATGTCGAGCGGCGGCAGCGTCAGCAAAGCCTCGTCCAGGTCGGTGGTCAGGCCCTTGCGGTCGCCGTCGACGATGCGGTCCTTCAGCCGCTCCTCGGGGGTCTCGGCGCGTTGTTTCTTGACCGCATCGGCGGCCTTGCGGCCGGCGAACAGTTCCAGCAGTTTCTGCAACGGGTCGTAGCCGTCGCGGCGGCGGTCGAAGATCAGATCCTCGGCGACCTGTCTTTCTTCCTCGGCGAGCAGGTGCAGCGGGCGGATCTTCGACACATGGATGATCGCCCCGCTCATCCCGGCGCGCCGGGCATGGTCCAGGAACACGCTGTTCAGCACCGCGCGCGCCGCCGGATTGAGCCCGAAGCTGACATTCGACAGACCTAGGATGATCTGGATGTCGGGGAATTTCTCCCGGATCGCGGCGATGCCCTCCAGCGTCCATTGCGCCAGCTTGCGGTCGTCCTCGTTGCCGGTGGCGATGGTGAAGGTCAGCGGGTCGATCAGCAGGTCGGATTGCGCCAGCCCATGCCGGGTGCAGGCAAAATCGACCAGCCGCGTGGCGATGCGCAGCTTGTCCTCCGGCGTCTTCGCCATGCCGACCTCGTCGATGGTCAGCGCGATCACCGCGGCGCCGAACCGCTTGGCCAGGACCAACCGGTCGGTGGCATGTTTCTCGCCATCCTCGAAGTTGATCGAGTTGATGATCGGCTTGCCGCCATGCAGTTTCAGCGCCGCCTCGAGCACCGGGGTCTCGGTGCTGTCGATCACCAGCGGACTGTTCACCGACGCGGTGAAGCGGCGGATCACTTCGGTCATCTCGGCGTTCTCGTCGCGGCCCACGAAAGCGGTGCAGATATCCAGCGCGTGCGACCCTTCGGCGACCTGCTCGCGGCCCACGGCGACGCAGCCGTCCCAATCGAACACCTCCTGCAATTCGCGCCACTTCTTCGAGCCGTTGGCATTGCAGCGCTCGCCGATCGCGAAGATGGCGTTCTCCTGCCGCAACGGCACCGCCTGGTACAGGCTGGCGACGCCGGGCACCCAGATCGGCTTGCGCGCCACCGGGGCCGGCCGCACCGATCCGCCGGCGCGTTTGCGCAGCATCGCATCCAGCGCCGCGGTATGCTCGATCGAGGTGCCGCAACAGCCGCCGATCAGGTTGATCCCGTCCTGAACGATGAAACGCTCCAGCCACGATGCCAGGTCGGCGGCGTTCAGCGGGTAATGGGTGTGCCCATCGACCAGTTCCGGCAGCCCGGCATTCGGCTGCACCGAGAGCAGTCCGGGCCAGTTCTGCGCCAGCCAGCCGACATGTTCGGCCATCTCCTGCGGGCCGGTAGCGCAGTTCAGCCCGATCAGCGGCACGTCGAGCGCGCCCACCACGGTAGCGGCGGCGGCAATGTCGGGGCCCACCAGCAGCGTGCCGGTGGTCTCCACCGTCACCTGCACGAAGATCGGCGTGTCGGTGCCGGCATCGCGGCGGGCGATCTTGGCGCCGTTGACCGCGGCCTTGATCTGCAGCGTGTCCTGGCAGGTCTCGATCAGGATCGCATCGACCCCGCCGGCGACCAGGCCGCGGCTCTGTCCCGCAAGCGCCGCCTCCAGCGCATCATACCCAATATTCCCCAGGCTCGGCAGCTTGGTGCCGGGCCCGACGCTGCCCACAACCCAGCGGTCGCGGCCGTCGGCGAAACTGTCCGCCGCCTCGCGCGCCAGTTCACCGGCGCGACGGTTGATCTCGAAGGCGCGATCGGCCAGGTCGAACTCGCCCAGGGTAACCGGCGAGGCGCCAAAAGTGTTGGTCTCCACCATGTCGGCGCCGGCGGCGAAGTAGCCCTTGTGGATCTCACGCACCATGTCCGGGCGCGACAGCACCAGCACATCGGTGCAGTTCTCGCGGCCCCAATAGTCGCGCTCGACGTCCAGGGTCAGCGCCTGCACCCGGCTGCCCATGCCGCCGTCACACAGCAGCACGCGGTCGCGCAGGGCATCGAGCAAATGGGGACGGGTCATGCGGGCTGCTTTCAGAGGGCGAGTTCGCGCGCCTTGACGCCGGCGGCGTCAATCATGCGCAGGGCCGGCCAGATGCGGATCGGCAATGGCCCGGCAATGCTGATCGGGTCGCGCCATTCCACGCCGGCGGCGGTGAATATCCCGGCCATCGCCGGATCGGAAAAACCCGCCCAGCGGTGCGCCAGCTTGGCGGTCAGTTCGGTCCGGTCGTGCTCCGCCAGGTCGATCACCAGCAACCGTCCGTTCGGGGCCAGCACGCGGGCGGCTTCGCGCACCACGCCCGGCGGGTCCTCGGCGTGATGCAGCACCATCTGCAGCACCACGCAGTCGAACGACCGATCCGCCAGCGGCAGCCGGTACATGTCCGCCAGGCGCACCGCGCAATGCGCCAGCCCCGCGCCCGACAGCCGCGCTCGGGCCAGCGCCAGCATCGCCTTGGAGGCATCGACGCCAAGCGCCTGACGGACCCGATGCGCCAGCAGTTCCAACACCCGGCCGGTTCCGGTGCCGATATCCAGCAGGCGTTCCGCCGCTCCGGCCGGGATCAGCCCAAGCAGCGCGTCCTCAACCGCCAGCGCCGGCAGGCCCAGGGCGCGCATCTCGTCCCAGTCGGCGCCCTTCTGGCGGAAACTCTCCGACGCGATGCGAGCGCGTTCGGCCAGCACACGGGCCGCCTGCCGGCGATCAGCCTCCAGCACAGGATCGTCGGCCGGCAGCCGGGCAACCAGTTCACGCGCCAGCGCGCCATCGTCCCCGGTCGGCAGCGCGAACCAGACGTTGGCGCCCTCACGCCCCCGGTCGAGCAGGCCACAGTCGCACAACAGCTTCAGATGACGCGACAGCCGAGGCTGCGACTGACCGAGGATTTCGGTGAACTCCATGACGCAGAACGCACCCCGAGCCGCCAGCGCCAGCAGGCGCAAACGGGTCGGTTCAGCGGCGGCGCGCAGGCTTGCGAGAAGATGCTCCATGGCAAGCCGACTGATGACATAAACATATCCTTATGTCGAGTAGGTGTTTTCCCAGGCGCCTGCCAAACAGCCGCACAGGCCGCCGCAAGCCCGGCAGCCCGCGCACCCTTACGCCTCGATCCGAGTCAGTTTCACCCGCGCCTCCTGCGGAATCGGCACCGGTCGCTGCACCCCCCGCTCCACGAACACATGAACAAAATGACCCTCTGCCGCGGCAATGTCGTCATCATTGCGAAAAATGCCGATTTCGTACCGCACCGAGCTGCGCCCGATCGCCGCCACCCGAATGCCGACATTGACCCGATCCGGAAACGCCAAAGACGCGTGATAGCGGCACGCCACCTCCGCCACCACGCAATGCACCGGCCCGTCCAGCAGGCCAACCACCTGCTCTGTCATCTCGTAATAGGTGACCGCCGTGTCGAAGAACGAGAAGTAGTTCACGTTGTTCACGTGCTGGAACACGTCGTTGTCCATCCACCGCGTGGTGATGGCATGGAACCAGCGGTAATCGGCGCGCTTTCCCGGCGGCTGACGGCTCATGCTGTGCGGCGTCCTGTATCGTTGGCGACGCCCTGCATTACCCGCCGCTCGGTCATAGGACAACGCCGGCCGCAGGCGCTCCACGGCGCGCGCTCAGCCTGTTGCCGCTCTGCCCAAGCAAGCGCCGCGCCGGTCGGGTCAGGCCGACGCTTTCATTCCGCCGCGACCGAGGCTTCGTCTTGGCTCTGGCGGTCATGCCCGATCGCTGGCAGCGTGGCGTTGCCATGCAACCGCAGCATGTCCGCGACCTGGTCCGCCGGTTTCGGCTTGCTGAAGAAATAACCCTGAATTTCCCCACACCCCTCGGAACGCAGCGCTTCCAGTTGTGCCTCGGTCTCGACGCCCTCGGCGTTGACCGACATGTGCAATGATCTGCCCAGGCCGATCACCGCCCGCACGATGGTGCGGCAATCCTCTTGTTCGGCGATGCCCTTGACGAACGACTGGTCGATCTTGATCTTGTCGAACGGGAAGCGTCGGAGGTAGCTCAGCGAGGAATAGCCGGTGCCGAAATCGTCCATCGCGATGCGGATGCCCATCTCGCGCAGCGCGTGCAGCGTCTTCAGCACGCCGTCGGCATCCTGGATCAGCACCGATTCGGTAATTTCCAGCTCCAGGCGGCTGGGCGCCAAGCCGGTTTCCCGCAACGCTTGGGCCACGTCATCGACCAGGGATCGACCCTGGAACTGCAGCGGCGACAGATTGACCGCGACCTTCAGCGTGCCGGGCCAGGTCACTGCATCGGCGCAGGCCTGCCGCAGCACCCATGCCCCCATCTGGCCGATCAAGCCGGTTTCCTCGGCGATCGGTATGAAGTCGGCGGGGCTGACCATGCCGCGCTGCGGGTGGCGCCAGCGCAGCAGCGCCTCGAACCCGGCGATGCCGCCGGCCTGCACCAGCGGTTGGTAGAAGACCTCGAAGTGCTTGTCGCTCAGCGCCTGGCGCAGGTCGAGTTCCAGCGCCCGCTTGATCTGCACGGCATCGTCCATCTCTCGTTCGAAGAAGCGGAACGTGCCACGACCGTCGTTCTTTGCCCGATACATCGCCAGGTCGGCCCGCTTCAGCAACGCCTCGCCGGCTTCCAGGCCATCCATCGACAGCGCGATGCCAATGCTGACGCCGATCACCACCTCGCGGCCTTCGATCAGGAACGCCCTGCCCATGAGGTCCACCAGCCGCTTGGCCAGCGCGGTCGCATCGGTCGGCTGGGTAGACTTTTCCTGCACGATGACGAATTCGTCGCCGCCAAGACGAACCACCAGATCGGTTTCGCGGGTGCATTCGCGCAGCCGTTTGGTTACCAGACGCAACAGCTCGTCGCCGGCGGCGTGGCCCAGGGTATCGTTCACGATCTTAAATCGATCCAGGTCCAGGCAAAGCATCGCGATGCCGTCGCCGCGCCGCGCCCGAGCCAGGCTGCCGGCCAGGTGCTCGGTGAACAGCAGGCGGTTGGGCAGGCCGGTCAGGCCGTCGTGACGGGCCAGATGGGCCATCCGGCTCTCCGTCGCGCGGCGTTCCGAGATATCCTCGTAGGTCGCGACCCATCCGCCATCAGCCACGGCGTGTTGGGACACCGCGATCACCCGGCCGTCGGGCAGTTCGCAGGTCAGCGCCGACAGCGAGGTGTCACGCGCGCTGCCCACCAGCAAGTCCAGGCCGGCGTCGTGCAGCATTGTTTCGACCAGCGCCTCGGCGCCGGGGATTCCGAACATCTCGGCGAAGCGCTTGTTGCTGATCACCAGGCGCCCGTCATTGCCGAACAGACAGAGCCCCTGGGTCATGTTATCGAGCGCCGCCTCTAGCCTGGCGTGCTGCCTGGCCAGTTCGCCGGCGTGGCTGGTGGCTTGTTGCTGCATAAGCGCGTGGATCCGGGCCAGCGCGTCAGCGATGCTGGACTGCATGATGGACAGCGCGCGCAGCAGTTCCGCGGTCTCGCCGCGGCCGGTGACCGGGATCACATTGTCGAGGTTGCCAGCGGCGATCGCCTGGGCGACCCGGACCGCCCTGCGGACCGGCGGGGCGATCAGCCTGTTGAGTAGAAAGGTGATGCTCAGCGCGCCCAGCACGGTCAGGCCGATGACTATCCAGGTGCGGCGGGCCTGTGCGGCAACCATCGCCTCGACGCCACGGCGGTAGCGGAAGCCGTCGCCGGCGAAGGTTTCGACGGCCTGTTCAAATTCCGCCTGCACCGCCGCCAGCGCTCGTTCGGTCGCCGCTTGGTCGGGCTGGTGCACGGCGGATGTGACCGCACCACCAAGCCGGTTCGCGGCGTCGCGGCCCTCGGGCGACATGGCGCGATCGCGCGCCACCGCCAAATCGTCGAGCACCGCCTCGACCGCGTCCGGCTGGACCACGCCGCGATGGGCCGAAGCCGCCAACGCGGCGAAGTCGACCTGCGCCGAGCGCAGGTAGCTGACGCCCATGAAGGCGTCGTCGTAAATCCGCAACGCCAGCGAACCGAGGTCGCGTTCCGCCTTCTGGGCGTAGGCACCCAGCCCCACCGCGAGCAGGGTCAGTGCCGCGCAGCCGAACAGTATCTTAGAGCGTATGGACACGTAGGTCCTGCGCGGCGGCGGTTCGGGGTTCAATGCACGTCTACCTGGAGCAGCATCTTGGGATGGATATGACAGCGGACCTGGAACAGGCCGGCCTGTGGAAACGCGATGTCCACGGCGGAGCCTGGCGCCTGTTCATCGGATTCGAATTTGACCGATGGCGATTCGACGTAGATCTGGTGGCGGAACTTGTCATCGTTGCTGAACCGGATGGTGTCGCCGCGGGCAATCTGCAGGCCGCCGACGCTGAAGGCCCGGTTCTGCTGCGACACGGTGACCATGCCGGCGGCGAGGGCTGCCACCGACAGCGCCGCCATGACGGCCGCGAGGACAGGTATCGAGCGGATGCGCACGGCGGTTCTCCTGGCTACTTGGTAACGACGTCGCGCTGCATCGGCGCCAGGCGTGCCATCAGCCGGTTCTGCGTCCAATAAGGAATGCCGATCTGGCGCATGGCGGTCTGCACGTCCTCGGCCACCGCGTTGAATTTGGCCTGGGTCAGATCGAGGCCAGCATGGGCCTCGGCCATCGAGTGACCGTGATAGACACAGGGTCCGCCAGTGATTTGGCAGAACTGCTCGGCCAGCCGTTGGCGCAGCCGATCGAGATTGATGTTGTCGAAATCGGTCTTCACCCTGTTGTCGGCAACAAACAAGCCGACCGACCGGTCGGCGATCCGGGCGACACCGGCCTGGCCGCCGAGATCCTTGAACAGGCTGTCCTGAGCCAGTGCCGATGCGGCGAGGGTTGCAGCGAACAGCACGCCAAATCCGGCGGATTTTGTCAGCAGCATTTTAGAATCCTCCTACCAGGGAAACATAGACGCCGTTCTGATTGCCCTGATTGGCGATCGGACCCAGCGCGGTGAAGGCCACCGTTGCCGACAGGTTCTTATTGATGAAATAGGCGGCGAAGATATCGTAGGCGGTTCCTTCATGGGCGAAGCCCAGGTTGTCGGGCTTGGTGCGGACCTCGGCGCCGATGGCGAAGTCATGCCGCAGCAGCAGCGCGGCAGACCCCTCGAACTGCGCGGAATAACCCTGGTCGCGGTCGCCACCGAAGCCCAGCAGGCCGAACTGGTTGGCCTTGGTGGCGCGCACCGTGGCATCGACCAGCACGCTTTGCGCCAGGAACAGTTTGGTAGCGGAAAGATAGAAGTCTTCGCCGTCGGCGCTGCGGGCGCCGATGGCGTGCAGCACCGATCCGTTGGAAGAGGTCTTGTACTGAATGCCGGCGGCGACCTGCGGGATCCAGCTATCCTGGTCATACACCGCGTCGCCGAACAGGCGGACCTTGGCGCCGATGACATCGAGCTGAAACTGGTATCCCGAACCAAGCCCGAGCTTCGCCCCGGTGGAGCCGGTTTCGAACCATTGATGCGTGTAGGAGAGTTCGACGCGATTGTACAGGCCGACCGCGGCACCGGCGCCATGCAGGGTGAAGCTGGGCAGTGCGTCGAATGTGTAGTGCGCCTCGGCACCGATCGCATCACGAGTGCCGTAGCCGGCGATCAGTGCCCAGGGCACCAGGCCGCCGCCGGCGGCGCCTTCGATCTGTGCCACGCCGGAGGTGGCCAGCAACCGGCCGCTTTCCTGTGCGTGAGCCAAACCCGGCAGTTCGATCGCCGCAATCAGGAACCAGGCCGCCCATCGGCGGGATAGCCGCATCCTCAACTCCCCCGGAGGTAGTTGCGCGGTGATCCGCGCCGGGGCGGACAATGTCGGGTATTTGTTAATAAATAGTTACGGGTGGGGTGGCTACTTTGGGGTAATTGCAGATGATACCAAGCCGGGGTGTCCGGTTTCCTGCCGTCACTAGGCGCGCGGGGCGCTTTCCGATAGTCAGGACTGTTGAACCGTCCTGCTGGAAGCTAAAGCTACGCGTGTCCGGCCATATGTCCCTACACCCGATTCCCCGATCTTCGGCGATCCGGCCGTCGGCCAAGCGGTAGATCGCGACTGCGGGGAGAAAAATCGGCGCCCCTGCCATCGGCGTGCATTCGCGCGCCTGCGGTCGAAAATACAAACCGCTGATGAACGTGGATGGACGCCGATCGTCGGCGTTATAGATCCGCTTGAGTTCGATCAAACGTTACCCGGCCATGATACGAAGGGGTGGCGCGTCGGGTTCAGGCGGCGTGATCCAGGATGTCGGTGATGGTGCGTTCCAGATGGCGCAGTGTGTTGCAGACCGTTGCCAGGTTGCAGAACGGGGCGTAGCGGTACATGTCGGAATCGCCAGTACCCCAGGCCGAGCGGTATTCCGGATTCAGCCAGATCACGCGTTTGCAGCGTTGCGACAGCCGCGCCAGGATGTCAGTGCGCGGATCGTTGCGATTGCCGCGAGCGTCGCCCAGGATGATGACGGTGGTCTTGTTGGTAACGAAACGCATCCAGCCATCCTCGAAATCGGCCAGCGCGTTGCCGTAGTTCGACGACCCGAAGCCGATCAGCGACATGATCCGCGCGATGGCGTCCTCGACCGGGTGTTTTTCCAGGATCTCCGACACCTCGATCAGCGATCCGGCGAAGGCGAAGGAGCGGATGTCGGACAGCGCCTCGTTGACCGCGTAGACGAACATCAGCAGGAACTGCGCCATGGCGGCGACCGATCCGGAGACGTCGCACAGCACCATGACGCGCGGCTTTTCGATGCGTCTCTGTTTCCATACCGTGATGAACGGGATGCCGCCCCAGCCCATGTTGCGCCGCAGGGTGCGCCTGGTATCGAGCTGGCCGCGCAACCGCCGCCGCCTGGGCTTGGCGTAGCGCGCGGCGAGTTTTTTTGCCATCTGCCGCACCAGGATGTGCATGCGATCGAGATCGCGCCGTTCCAGATTGGACAGCCGGGCGGATTTGAGCAATTCCTCGCGGAATTTCTCGGTGTCGCCGCGGGCGAACAGCAGCAGGTTGCGTTCGACCAAGTCACGCACCGAGTCGCGCAACGCCTCGACCCTGGAGTGCAGGAATTGCGCCCGGTTGAGGCCTTCCGGGGTGGCCGATTTGCGCATCTGCTCGATGTCGCGCTCCAGCGGGCGCAAGCCCATGCGGTCGAGGATGCGGCGGGCATAGAGATTTCGTTGCGTGAAGAAGCGGATGTTTTCGATGCCGGAGTCGCGCGCCGCCTGTTCCATCGCGGTTGCCAGCGTCGCGCGATCGTCCTGCTCAAGTAAGGATCCGAGTGACTGGCCGCCCTGGCCGCCGACGCCATCGCCGGCAGCGTTCGGCGTTGGCGGTTGCTGGTCCGAGCCCGGCTCGGCGGCCTCGGCTGGATCGCCACCGGCGGCGATTTCGTCGCGTTGGAAATAGAGGTCGAAGACCTCGTCGTAGGCGGTTTTTTCCTCCGGCGTCTTGGCCAGCAGCAGGCCCAGTGTATCCTTGAGGATGGTGCGGTCGGAGAAGCCGACCAGATCGACCGCGCGGGCAGCATCGATCCCCTCGGCGGCGGACACGCGCAGACCGGCGCCGCGGGCGACCTGTAGGAAACGCCGCAACGGCTCGCTGGCGGGGGCGACGGCGTCGGACAGGGCTGGCATCAGGTCAGGCCGGCATCGGGTCGATTTGACATCAGGTCAGGCCGGCGTCTTGCCTCGCCTTGTGGGTGAGGCCGGCGAGCTGGCGCTTGGCAGCCTCGATATCGGCCTCGAACTTCAGCAGTACGTTCAGCGTGTCGCGCACCAGGTCGACCTCAAGCACCGAGGTGTGCAGCAGCAGCAGGATGCGGGCCCAGTCGATGGTTTCACTGACGGATGGAACCTTCTTCAGGTCCAGACCGCGCAGCGCCTGGACGAAGCTGACCAGTTGCTTGAGCAGGCTGGCATCGATGCCGGGCACGCGGGAGGCGATGATCCGAGCCTCCAGCCGGTCGTCGGGAAACCCGATATGCAGATGCAGGCAGCGTCGTTTCAGCGCGTCGCCGAGGTCGCGGGTGCTGTTCGACGTCAGCAGCACAATCGGCGGCACGGCGGCACCGATGGTGCCGATTTCGGGGATGGTGACCTGGTAGTCGGACAGGATCTCCAGTAGGAAGGCCTCGAACTCCTGGTCGGATTTGTCGATTTCGTCGATCAGCAAGACCGAACCGCCGGGTTCCTGCAGCGAGCGCAGCAACGGGCGAGGTTCGAGGAACTGGGGCGAAAAGAACACGTCGCCGAAGGCATGCAGCTTGTCGAGTGCGGCGGTCAGGGTGTCGGCGTCGCCGATCACCGCGTTGATCTTGTCCTTCAGGATCTGGGTATAGAGCAACTGCTTGCCGTATTTCCATTCATACAGCGCCTTGGACTCGTCAAGGCCCTCGTAGCACTGCATGCGGATCAGCGGCAGCTTCAGCCAGGCGGCGACGGATTTCGCCAGCTCGGTCTTGCCGACGCCGGCCGGCCCTTCGACCAGGATCGGCTTGTTCAGGTGGCGCGCCATGTAGATGGCGGTGGAGATCTGGCGGCTGGCGATGTAGCCGGCCTGGCTCAGGCCGTGTTCGACGGCATCGATCGATCGCAGCGGCGTGTCGCCGTGCGGTGGCGCATCGTTCACAAGCGGCTCCGGTTCCTGTTCGGTTTTGGATCGCATCGCTGCGGGTGAATGTCAAACCGGTGGCGGGGTCGGCACCGAACGACGGCAGTTTGGCGATGGTGGAGGGGTGCCAATTCAGATGTTCATAAATTGTAGAATCACGAGCAGCAGGGACTTTTCCAGATGCTATTGAGTGGGCGCCCAGCAGCAAGCCACCATTGCGTGGGGCCGTTCCCACCTATTCGGCCACCACCACACCGGGGAAATGGCACGCCACGCGATGGCCGGTTGCGACCTCCATGAGGGCCGGCGCCTCGGCGGCACAGCGCGATGCCGCGGCCGGACAGCGGGTGCGGAAAAGGCACCCCGACGGAGGGTTGATTGGGCTTGGGATTTCCCCGGTCAGCAGGATCCGCTTGCGGGTCCGCGCCGCATCGAGCGTGGGCACGGCGGAGATCAGGCTGGCCGTGTAAGGATGCAGCGGGCGGCGAAACAACTCGGCAGCCTTGGCGGATTCCACCACGCGGCCAAGATACAGCACCACGATCCGATCGGAGATGTGGCGCACCACTGCCAGATCATGCGCAATGAACAGGTAGGTCAGGCGCAGCCGCTCCTGCAGTCCGATCATCAGGTTGATGATTTGCGCCTGGATGTTCACATCCAGCGCCGAGATCGGTTCGTCCCCGACCACGAAAGCCGGTTCCACCGCCAGCGCGCGCGCGATCGAGATGCGTTGGCGCTGTCCCCCCGAGAACTCGTGCGGAAATCGCCGCGCCGCGGCCGGCGGTAACCCCACCAGGTCAAGCAGAGCGTCGACCCGTGCGCGCGCGTCCGATGCGCTGCTTGCCAACCCATGCAAATGCAGTGCCCCGGATAGGGTCTCGCCCACATCCATGCGCGGATTGAGCGAGGCATAAGGGTCCTGAAAGATCATCTGCATCCGCCGGCGCAACGGCCGGATCGCCGATTGCGACGCGTGGGAGATGTCTTGCCCGTCGAACAAGATGCGTCCGCCAGTCGGCTGCTCCAGTCGCATGACCACGCGCGCCAGCGTAGATTTCCCGCAGCCGGACTCTCCGACCAGGCCGACGGTCTCGCCGGGGAAGACTTCCAGGTCTACGCCGTCCACCGCGCGCAGCACGCGCCGCCGCTCCAGGAAGTTCTCGCGCGGCAGTTCGAAGTGCTTGACCAGGCCTTGCACCTTCAGCAACGGCTTCGGTCCAGCGGGCGGGCGCGAAGCCACCGCGGTGGCACGCGCCTGTGGCGGCGCCAGTCGCGTGCCACCTTGAGTGACCCAGCAACGGGCGCTGCGCTCGGCCGCGATCGGCAGCAGTGCCGGATGCTCCGAACACGCATCGACCGCAAAGGGACAACGCGCGCGGAAGCGACAGCCCTCGGGCCAGTCGCGCGCGTCGGGCGGCTGGCCTTCAATTGTCGCCAGCCGCCGATCGCTGGTCTCTATGCCATCCAGCCGCGGCGCGGCATGCAGCAGCGCCCAGGTGTAGGGATGGCGGGGATCGATCAGCAGGTCCTGCGGCCGGCCTTCCTCGACCACCTCGCCGGCATACATCACCAGCACGCGTGAGCAGATCGTGGCGATCACACCGAGGTCGTGGCTAATCAGGATCACCGCGGTGCCCATATCGGAATTCAGCGCGCGCAATAGGTCCAGGATCTGCGCCTGGATCGTCACGTCCAGCGCCGTGGTCGGCTCATCGGCCAGGATCAGCGAGGGTTCATTGGAAAATCCCATCGCCAGCATCACGCGCTGGCGCATCCCGCCGGAGAACTGGTGTGGCCAGGAGTCCAGCACATCCTCTGGCTGTGCGATGCCCATGCGGCTCAGCAGCGACGCCGCCCGGGTGCGTGCCGCCTCCGGCGTGAAACGCTGATGCGCCGTCATCGTCTCGACCAACTGTCGCGAGATGCGGAGCACCGGATTAAGCGAGGTCATCGGGTCCTGGAAGACCATCGCTATCTCGGCACCGCGGATGTCGCGCAGTGCATTCTCCGACAATGCGGTGATCTCCTGGCCGTCGAAACGGATCGAACCGGCGACGATACGAGCCGGTTCCTCCAGCAGGTTCATGATCGACTTCGCCGCGACGCTCTTGCCGGAGCCGGATTCACCGACGATGCCCAGCGTCTCGCCGCGGTGCAGTGTAAAGCTGACGCCGTCGACCGCACGCACCACGCCGGCGTCGGTGAAGAACCAGGTGCGCAGGTCGCTGACCTGTAGCAGTGGCACAGCCCTATCTGGCAGGTTCCCGGCTGACATTTCCCCGGCTGACATGTCAGCGTCTGGCACTCCTGCGCCTGGCACTTCAGCGTCGTCTGGCATGCGGGTCCAACCAGTCGCGCAGGCCGTCGCCGACGAAATTGAAGCCGATCACGACCGTCAGGATCGCGAGACCGGGAAAGGTCGCAACCCACCATTGCGATACCAGTTCGCGGCCTTCAGAGACCATGGAGCCCCATTCGGGCGTCGGCGGCACCACGCCAAGGCCGAGGAAAGATAGGCCAGCAAACACCAGGATGGCATTGCCGAGGTCCAGCGTCACCAGCACGACCAGTGGACCAAGCGCGTTGGGCATGATCTGGCGAAATAGGATATGCACGGGGGAAAAACCGATAGTACGTGCCGCCGCAACGTATTCCAGCGAGCGCTGGCCCAGCACAAGGCTGCGTGCCAGCCGGGCGAATTTCGGCCACCACACAATGAGCATGGCGATCACCGTGTTGCGCGTGCCGATGCCCAGCGCCGCGGCGATCGCCATTGCCAGGATGATGGGTGGAAAGCAAAACATCAGATCGGTGGCGCGCATCAGGATTTCCTCGGCCCAGCCGCGCGCATAGGCCGCAACAGCGCCGACCAGTGTGCCGGCTGCGCCGCCGATCAGCACGACGGTGAAGCCGACCGTCAAGGAGGTACGCGCGCCGTAGACGATCCGCGTCAGGACGTCGCGCCCGAGTTCGTCGGTGCCGAACCAATGCGCCGTGGAGGGTGCCGCAAGGCGTCCGGCGACGTTCACTGTATCGGGCGCGTAGGGTGTGATCCACGGCGCAAGCACGGCGGCCACCAGCCAGATCAGGACCACCGCGCCACCCAGGGCGGCCAGCAGATAGCGCCGGCGCCAGCGGCGGCCGGCACCTGAGTCCGTCGTGTCGGCCAGCATCGCGGCCGCTTCGTTGCTCAGCGCGGCGCCGGCGGCTGGCGGCGTCATCGGCGCATCACCCGTGGATCGAGCAAGGCATACGAAACGTCGACCACCAGGTTGACGATCACATAGACAACCGCGACCACCAGGGTAACGCCCATGATCGCCGGGAAATCGAGGATCACCGCGCTCTGGAAAGTATAGCGGCCCAGACCGGGCCAGGAGAAGATGGTCTCCGTCAGCACCGTGCCGGTCAGCAATTGCGCGTACGCCAGGCCGCCCAGCGTGACCACTGGCAGCAGGGCGTTGGGCAGTGCGTGACCCAGCATGATGGCGCGCCGAAGCAGCCCTTTCGCGCGCGCGACCCGGATGTAGTCCTGCGACAGCACTTCCAGCATCGCGGCGCGGGTGGTGCGCGTGATCAGGCCCATGGTCGCCGATGCGAGCACGATCGATGGTAGGATCAGATGCGTTATCGCGTCCCAGAACGTATCCCATTGGCCGGCCAGCGGCGCGTCGACCAGCATGAACCCGGTCACGTCCGGCGGCGGGAACTGGTCGGCGCCGATTTGTCCCGGCCCGGGTGCCCAGCCGAGCCAGCCGTAGAACACCGCCAGCATGATGAAGGCGAGCCAAAAGGTCGGCGCGGAAACGCCGATCAGGGAGACGGCGCGCGCCAGGTGATCGATCCATGAGTCGCGCTTCACCGCGGCCAGCACACCCAGCGGCAGGCCAAACAGCAGTGAGAGCAGGAACGCGACGGTCGAGAGCTCGATCGTGGCCGGGGCATATTGTGCGATGTCCTCGATCACCGGGCGCTGCGAGGAGATCGACATGCCCAGGTCGCCGTGCATCAGTCCACGCAGAAAGACCCAGTATCGCTCCCACATTGGCAGATCGAGGCCCCATTTGTGGCGGTAGGCCTCGACGATCGCTGGGTTATTGGCGGCGACGTCGCCAAGCTGCGTCAGCACCGGATCGCCGGGCACCGTGTTGGCGATCAGAAAGATGATCAATGTGGCGAGCAGCACCATCGCCACGGCAATAAGCAAACGCGAGGCGATATAGCGCGGCAAGCGGTCGTGCCCCTCCCTTTCCCGCCGCATACCGCACCGACGGCGGAGCGCCAAGTTGTATTGTGCCGCCGTGTCCGTATGGTCTGCGACAGAAAATGCCATGGGAGGCGAACGTGGATGAGATTGGCTGGATCGGCCGGCGTAACGTGGTGCGCCTGCTGGGGATCGGCGGCGCGGCGCTAGCAGCGGGGCTGCCGACCAGGGTACACGCCGCGGTCAGCGGCAGAACGTTGGTGCTGGGCATTGATATTAGCGATTCAATCACCTTCGACCCGGCGCGCGAGGCGCAGTACACCGCGCCACTGAGCTTGCGGGCGGCCTACGAGTCGCTGGTGACGATGTCGCCGGGCGACTACCTGGAGGTGAAGCCGGCGCTGGCGTCGTCATGGGCGCGGACCACGGACGGCAAGGGCTGGCGGTTCCACCTGACCGCCGCGAAATTCAGCAGCGGCAATCCGGTCACCGCCGACGACGTGAAATGGACCTTCGATCGGCTGATCAACCTGAAGGACCAGCCGTCGCAATATGTGACCAATGTTTCGGCGGTGAACGTGATCGACCCGAAGACGGTCGACGTCATGCTGGTCGATCCCACACAGCCGATCCTCGCGATCCTGTCCGGGCCGAATTTCGGCGTGATGGAACAAAAAGTAGTGGCGGCGCAGGGCGGCACAGCGGCGGCCGATGCCATCACCGCCGACAAGGCGACACAATGGCTGAACCAGCATTCCGCCGGCGCCGGCCCATTCGCCCTGGTGGGCTGGACCCGTGGCGCGCAGATCCTGTTGACCCGCAACGAACATTACTTCCGCGGTCCGGTGCAATTCGAGCATGTGATCGTGCGCCATATGGGCGACAGCGCAACGCAGCTTTTGGCGATCAAGCGCGGCGACGTCGGCGCGGCTTTCAATCTGATACCAGAGCAGATAGCCACCCTGAAGGACGACAAGCAGGTGCGTGTGGAGGGACTGCGCAGCCTGGATTTCGTCTACATGGCGTTGACCAACGAGCCCGCGTTCAACAAGGCGCTAGCGGTGAAGGAAGCGCGCCAGGCGATTGCCTGTGCGATCGACTACGATGGCATCATCAAAAGCCTGCTCGGTGGGACGGCAATGCGCTGTGCGTCCTTCATCCCGATCGGCCTGTATGGCTCGACCGAGGACACCACGAAACAGTTCGGCTGGCACCAGGATCTGGATCGGGCGAAGCAGTTACTGCAGAAGGCCGGGCTGTCGGACGGGTTCGAGTTCAAGTTGAGCTATGGTGACGCCGCGGTGTCCGGGTTATCGTACGCGGTTCTGGCGCAGAAACTGCAATCGGACCTGGCGCGCGTCGGTATCAAGGTGGCCCTGGATCCGATCGATCAGGTGAACCTGCGGACCCAGTACACCACGGGTAAGTCGACCGCGGTGCTGACCTTCTGGAATCCATCCGGTGTAGAAACAGATCAATGGGCCTCAGCCAGCGTACTGCGCGTGGCCAAGCGCATTCACTGGACGCCCGACCCGACGCTGACGGCACTGGTCCGGCAGGCCGCCGCGGAACAGGACACGACGAAGCGTACAGCGCTGTATGTGGAGTATCAGAAGGCGCTGATCGACCAGGCGAGCCTGCAGGTATTGTTCCAGCCAATCTACCAGTTTGCCGTGCGCGACAAGTTGAAGACGTTTCCTCTGACTGCGGCCGGGTGGGAGGTGGAACTATATCAGGCGACGGCCTGAGCAAGACCCAACCGGCATTATTGGGGACTTGTGTGACTATGGGGTTGCGTACTGCTCGAAGAGCGGCAACGGATCGCAACGGGTTCGACTTGCCTAGACCGCTCGGAAACAGATCCTCGCGCTCACCGCTGACGGGCTGATGCGGTGCCCGCCTTCGCCATGGCCGCCGTGACGTTATCGGGACGGGTAAAGGCAAGGTATTCCCGAGCATACTGGGGCGGCAGGACTTCAACCATCGTTTCGTTCTCGACCCAGACCTCGATCACATGGAACGGGCCGCGATTGCAATCAAAGCAGTGCCACCCCGCGCGCTGAGCGATCGCTTGGACGGTATCGGCGTCGGTTGACACGCTAAGCGCGAAATGCGTCGAACCATAACCACGTGCGTCCTTGTTCACGAAGCTGCTGCCGACCTCACCACCAGGCTGAATCTCCGTTCCCGCCGGATAGACCTCCACCCCCGACCCGTGCTCGTCGAGCTGAAGCGCGAAGAAACTGCCTGGGTTGGGCGGGAACGGTATCGCGGTTCCGCCCATGAGTTCGGCGAGCACTCCGGCGGCGTAATTCGGGTCTCGCGCGGCAATCGAGAGATGGTGGATCATGGCGTCCTCATGAATTCAGTCGTCGCAAGCATAGCACAAACGCACCCACCGCTCCAACGAGCCCAACCTTCCGCATGCGGTCATCATCGACAGATGTCACCACCCGCTACGGATGGCCGTTTGGGTCGCTACCTGCCGTCGACATGTTCCAAGAACAAACGTCTGCTTATCGTCATTGAGCACTCCAAAGCGGCCGTTCGGGAGTCGGCCACAACACGCCTTGGCAGGTCATTCGTGGGGCACCGGCGATCCAACATGGTCGTAGCCGCTCATTCCACGCGGGTCGCCCGATCCTTACGGCTGGTCTGGTTGAAGCGACAGCATTGACAACGACGCAGCGGTCGGCGGCAAATGCTGCCGGATCGACGGGAAGCGCCGCGGATTTGGCCGCGCGCGCCAAAACGGGGAGACACACCATGCCGGACACCCCCGTCCTGGCGGAACTGCCAGCTCAAGATCAGGTCGCGATCTACGACGCGATCGTCATCGGCGCCGGCATTTCTGGCATGTTCATGCTCTACCGCCTGCGCGAACTCGGCATGACCGCGCGAGTCTTCGAAGCCGGCACCAACGTCGGCGGCACCTGGTATTGGAACCGCTACCCCGGCGCCCGCTTCGATTCCGAAAGCTGGACCTACGGCTTTTCGTTTTCGAAGGAGCTGATGCAGGAATGGGACTGGAAGGAGCATTTCTCCCCCCAGCCCGATACGCTGGAATACCTGAACCATGTCGCCGACAAGTTCGACCTGCGCCGGGACATGCAGTTCCGCAGCACAGTGACAGCCGCGCACTGGGACGACGCGGCGAACCAGTGGACCGTGACCCTGGAAAGCGGCCAGCAGGCGAAGTCGCGCTTCCTGTGTACCGCCATCGGCATCCTATCCGCTCACACCCTGCCGGCCATTTCCGGCCGCGACAGCTTCCACGGCCCCGCTTACCATCCCGCGCGCTGGCCGCACACGCCGGTCGACTTCACCGGCCAGCGCATCGGCATCATCGGCACAGGGGCCACCGCCATTCAGGCGATCCCCGAGATCGCCAAGCAGGCGGAGCAGCTCACCATCTTCCAGCGACGCCCGAACTGGGCCGCGCCGTTGCACAATGCCAGGATCAGCAAGCAAGAGATGGAGCAGATCAAGTCCCGATATGAGGAGATCTACGCCCACTGCGCCACGACACCGATGTGGTTCATCCATCAGGCGGACCGTCGCAAGACCCTGGAGGTGCCCCCGGAGGAGCGCGAAGCGTTCTGGGAGAAGCTGTACGCCGAACCCGGATTCGGCATCTGGTTGGGCAATTTCCGCGATATCGGGGTCAACGAGAAAGCCAACGCCGCCATCAGCGATTTCATCGCCAGGAAGATCCGCCAGCGCGTGAAAGACCCGAAGGTTGCGGAGAAGCTGATCCCCAAGGACCATGGCTTCGGCGCCCGCCGCGTGCCGCTGGAAAGCGGCTATTTCGAGGCCTACAACCGCGACAACCTCACGCTGGTCGATACGCTGCAAGACGAGCCGATCGAATGCATCACGCCGAAGGGCATCAGGACCACGCAGCAGGAATACGAGTTCGATGTCCTGATCTACGCGACCGGCTTCGACGGCGTGACCGGCGCGTTCGATCGCATCGACATCCGCGGTGCGAATGGCGTGCGACTGGAGGACGCCTGGGCCGAAAGCCCGCGCACCTATCTCGGCATGCTCGCGGAAGGTTTTCCGAATATGCTGATGGTGCTGGGCCCGCACACCGCGCGCGGCAATATCCCGCAGGCCATAGAACACAGTGTGCAATTTCAGGCTGGCATGCTGCGGTTCATGCAGCAAAACAACTACACGCATGTGGAAACCAGGCCGGAGCAGGTGGACGATTGGACCCAGACCGTGATCAAGGCCGCCGAACCGTTGCTCTCCTCCAAGGTCGATTCCTGGCAGACCGGCGTGAACCGTAACGTCGAGGGCCGGGCCGTGCGCCGCGTCCTCGGCTATAACGGGAACGGTGTGCATTTCAGGCGGACGACCGACGAAGTCGCCAAAGGCGGCTACAAGGAATTGATGTTTCGTTAAAGCATGATCGCGCTCGGCGGAACGTTCAAAGCGCGTGAATCATGCGACAAAACAAAGAGCTAAACCACTGTCAGCATGTACAGTCATGCTGACGGTGCGGCAGGTTGCGATGGGCGGCGTCCGCCCCCTCTGTCGCGCGCGGCACCCCCACGTGATCAATACTGATCTTCAGGCCGGGATGACGCTCCGCGATCTCGCGAACCCGCGGCAGGAAAGCCGATGGGTTCCTGGTGGAGGGGGTTGGATTCGAACCAACGTAGGCGCACGCCAGCGGATTTACAGTCCGCCCCCTTTAGCCACTCGGGCACCCCTCCGCGTCGGGAAGCGGGGACTAAAGCCAAAGACAGCCGGCTGTCAACGCGCGCGTTCAGCGCGAAACCGAGAGAGCCCGGCAGGGTTCGGCTCGAAGCCGGCGGCCCCGGACCGCCTTGGCTTGGCCGGCCCGACGGCAACGCTGCGCCCGGCGCATCGGAATGACCCCCAGGGATCGCGAAACCGTGTCGATAGCTAATTAACTTGTCCGGTTTAGGTAGCACTCTAATTGTCCGCTTGTTGCCGTTTTGTCCCCGCCTATCCGGCGTGGACAAACCGACGGTCGCTCTGGCGGCGCATCAGGCGACCGATGTTCGTCATCTCCCCGGGGGGCTGTTGCTTGGCGAAATAGACAGCGCTTGGGCTTGCTGCGGCTGATGCGGTGGCGGTGGAGTTGTGGGTAACGCGCTGGCGTTATCCATAAATCCACCGGCGCTGACTTGGTTGGGCGTCATGCCGCCGCGCCCAAAGCACCGGCCCGCAACGCGCCGTGCCCGTCGTAGCGGCCAAGGCAACGCGGCCCGTGGAAGATCGCGTGGCTGCCGTCGTGATACCGCCGCACCTTCACCGTCGCTTTGACAAAATGCGCCCGCAGCGGACTGGGCGGGATCTGCAGCTGCAGCTGGTGGAACACCACGGTGTTGTCGTGGCCCACCTGGCGGTCCTCCTGCACACACAAGATCTCCGCCAAGTCGACCCCGCTGATCGCCACGAAGGCCGAGCCATCCTGCTCCGCCTGCACCGCAAACCGGGCGTTGTGGGCCGGCATATAGACCTCACGGATGAAATCGTTGGCCGCCGCAACCGTGCCGATCCCAGCCAACGCCAACTCCTTCACCAGCCGGTCCTGCAAGGTCGCGAACAGACGCTCCGAGCGGCCCCGTGCCTCGGGGGAGTAGGCCGCGATATGTTCCACACCCAGTTGCGCCAACGCCCGGCCAACCTGGGTCGGAGACTGGCGATCGACCGGCCCATCAGCCCGCGGCGTGTGGAAGTAATGGCTGCCACGGTCGGTATACAAACTCAGCGGCAAGCCATGCTCGCCAAACACCTGCAGCAGCGCCTGGAACGTCGAGACGGTGCCCTCCTCTGGGCACACGAAGGCTGAGTAGATCGTGTTCGTCGCATCATCCATGGTCACGATCAGGTCCATCGCATCGAGCCCGCCAATCCAGCCGTGGCGCGAGCCGTCTTGATGCAGGTGCTCGTGAAAGTGCTTCGCCGTGAAGCCGCTGTAGCGGGTGCGATACAGGGTCTCGATCTGCGCCTCGCGCTCGCTCGGCACCCGCTGGCCCGACACCTGGCCGAGACGCCGGTCCAACAGCCCGCTCTCGCCGGCGTCGTCGAACCGGACGCACCAACGCCGGAGCGTCCGCTCGTTGACGCCAAGCAGCGCCGCCGCATCGATCTGGTTGAGCTCACCGGCTTCATGGCGCTCGAACTCGCTCCGGAACTTGATCACCCGCACACCCTGTAGGGCTTCCGTCCGGCGCATCCAGGCTCTCCAAAGAGCCCAGCATCACCGGACAGATCGTGTGCTACCTAAACCGGACATATCGTGTGCTACCGACAAGGGATCGCGAAACCCTTGACCGCGGCGAGGTTTCTCCGGCACGTGTAGAACAACAAGCACCGCGACGGGGACGACGTTCATCCACCTCCAACCGCAAGATCGAGCCGGGATGAGCCTCCACGCAGCGCGCCGGGCAGCCCATCCGAGCTGGCTACCGACCTTGCTTGGTCTGTTCATCGCCGTCGGGCCGGCAGCGACCGACATGTATCTGCCGGCGTTCCCCGCGGTGGAGGCCAGTTTCCACACCGCACCAGGCACCGCGCAACTGACCCTGGCAACCTGGTTCGCCGGCCTGGCGATCGGCCAGATCACCCAGGGCACGCTGTCCGACCGGTTCGGCCGCCGCGGTCCGCTGATCGCCGGCTTCCTGGTGTTCACACTCTGCACCATCGGCTGCGCGCTGTCGCCCAGCTTGGCGGCGCTGGCCGGGTTCCGCGCGGTCGCGGCATTCGGCGCCTCGGCCGGAATGGTGATCTCGCGCGCCGTGGTGCGCGACCTCGCCGAGGGCCAGGCGGCGGCGATCATGATGTCGCGCCTGGTGCTGGTGATGGGGGTGGCGCCGATCCTGGCGCCCACCATCGGCGGCGCGATCCTGGCGTTCGCCCACTGGCGGGGGATCTTCTGGCTGCTGACGATCTACGGCACCGCCTGCGTCATCACCGCCTGGAAGGTGCTGCCCGAGACGCTGCCGGCGGAACGGCGCACGCAACTGAGCCTGACCGGCCAGATGGCGCGCTACCTGGTGATCGCGCGCGAGAAGATGTTTCTGAACCACGCGATCATGGGCGGCTGCAGCACGTTCTGCCTGTTCGCCTATCTGGCCGGTTGCTCACCGGTATTCGAGGACGGCTTCGGCCTCAGCCCGAGCGGGTTCGCGCTGATCTTCGGCTTGTGCGCGGTCAGCCTGGTGATCTGCTCGCAGCTCAATGCTCGGCTGCTGCCGCAGTTCGGGCTGTCGCGCATGCTGACGATGGTGGCGCGGGTTTCGTTCTGCGGCACGGTGGTGCTCTTGGTGCTGGCGTTCAGCGGGGTACACGTGCTGGCGGCGATCGTGGCGCCCCTGGTGCTGGTGATCGGCTGCCAAGGATTCAACAACGCCAACGCGACGGCAGGGGCGCTGGCGCGGCACGCCGCCCATGCCGGCAGTGCATCAGCGCTGATGGGCACGTTCCAGTTCGGGCTGGGCGCGGTCTCCGGCGTGCTGGTCGGGCTGCTGACCGACGGCACGCCCAGGGGCATGGCGGCGCTGATGTTCTGTGGCATGCTAGGGGCGGTGATCGCCGACCGCTTCCGCCTCCGCCCCGAAAGTATCCGCGTATGATCGTCGGCATTCCTGCCTGCGCCAAGCGCCTCGGTCCGCTGGGCGCCGAGATGCCGTTCCACCAGACTCCAGCGCGTTACTCGCAGGCCGTGCTGGGCTGCGTCGGCGCGCTGCCGGTGCTGATCCCGCCGCTTGGCGAGGCAATGATCGGGCTGCTGGACGCTGTGGACGGTTTGCTGGTTCCAGGCAGCCCCAGCAACGTCCATCCCAGTCATTACGCGGACGGCGACAGCGAGACGCCGGATCTGCACGACCTGGAGCGCGACCACACCACGCTGCCGCTGATCCGCGCGGCAATTGCGGCCGGGATCCCGGTGCTGGCGATCTGTCGCGGCATCCAGGAACTGAACGTGGCGCTGGGCGGGTCTCTGTTCCAGCGGGTGCACCTCCGCCCTGGCATGAGCGATCATCGCGGCGGAGCCGGTGCGCACGAGGTGCGCTATGGCCCACGCCATGCGGTCAGCGTCAGCGGCAGCCTTGCCAAGCTGCTGGGGGTGGAGCGGATCGAGGTGAACTCGCTGCACGGCCAGGCAATCGACCGGCTCGGGGTTGGCTTGATGGTCGAGGCGCGGGCGCCGGACGGCACCATCGAGGCGGTGGCGATGCCATCGGCACCTGGCTGGCTGCTGGGGGTCCAGTGGCATCCGGAGTGGGGGTTTGCCGCCAACCCGCACAGTGTTGCTATTTTCACCGCCTTCGGCGAAGCCTGCCGGACTCGGGAGCGTTCCCGAACGGCGTGACCGGCAGCGTCAGTCCCCAGGGCATGATGCGCCGCGGGTATGATGCGGCGTGCGTCCACGGGCCTTGTTTGTCGGACGTGATCCGGTTCACGACGGGCGCCGCGGCGTAAGCTTCCAACGAAGCACTGAACAACAGAAAGGCGGGCAGTCATGGACCTTCAACTGGCGGGCAAGACGGTGCTGATCACCGGCGGGTCGAAAGGCATCGGCAAGGCGGCGGCCGAGGTACTGGCCGAGGAGGGCTGCAACCTGATCCTGGTAGCGCGCGATGGCGCTGTGCTGGACGCGACGGCGGCGGAGATCCGGACCAAGCGGCAAATCAACGTGCGCACCATCGCCGCCGACCTGTCGAGCGACGCGTCGGTCCGCAACGTAGCGCGGGAGGCCGGCGAGATCGATGTGCTGGTGAACAATGCCGGGGCGATCCCGCCCGGCGACGTGGCCTCCGTCGACGACGCAAGGTGGCGCCAGGCCTGGGACCTGAAGGTGTTCGGCTACATCTCGTTCTGCCGGGTGATCTACGCCCAGATGAAGGCGCGCAAGGCCGGCGTCATCGTCAACGTGATCGGCTCCGCCGGGGAGAAGTTTCCGACCAATTATATCGCCGGCGCGGCCGGCAACGCGTCGTTGATGGCGTTTACCAGAGCACTGGGCCGGGGCGCGCCGGCGGATGGGTTGCGGGTGGTGGCGATCAACCCCGGCCCGGTGGAGACCGATCGGTTGGTGATGCTGCGCCAGGCCGAGGCGAAGCAGAAGTGGGGTGATGAGAGCCGCTGGCGCGAACTGAGCGCGGCAATGCCATTCGGGCGCCCGGCGACCCCACGGGAGATCGGCAACGCGGTAGCGTTCCTGGCAAGTTCGGTGTCGGGCTACACCACCGGGACGGTGCTGACGATCGATGGCGGCGGTTGAACGAAAAGTTCCCCGGCAACGCCGGCAAACACTTTACACCGCAGTCTGACTAGCTATATGACCAGTCACTCAACTATAGGAGCAGTCATGCACATCTGGCCAGTACAGGACGCAAAGGCCCGCTTCAGCGAGTTCCTGGACACGTGTCTGGAAGATGGGCCGCAGATGGTATCCCGGCGCGGCACCGAAGCCGCGGTGCTGGTGCCGATCGCGCAGTGGCGCAAGCTGCAGGCGGCAAGCCAGCCGACGCTGAAGCAGTTGCTGCTGTCGGAAACCGCGCGCGCCGATCTGGATGTTCCGGTTCGCGGCAAGCGGCATCGTCGAGTGGCGGAAGCGCTCGATTAGGATCAAGGCTTGGCGCCCGGGGCGATATAAACCCCGGCGCCCCCGGCCGATGATCGGTGTGTCGCGACGAGACGGAGACAGTGGTGTATCTGCTGGACACCAACGTCATATCGGAATTACGCAAGCGCCGGCCGCACCCTTCTGTCGTCGAATGGCTGCGGGGTGTGGCCTCGGACGACCTCTATTTGTCCGCGCTGACCATTGGGGAGCTGCAGGCCGGCGCGGAGATCACCCGAAAGCAGGATCCGGCAAAGGCCGAGGAAATCGAATTCTGGATTGATCAGGTGGCCAATGCCTGGAACGTGCTGGCGCTCGACGCCAGGGTGATGCGAGCCTGGGCACGGCTGATGGTGGGGCGCCAGGACGACTTGATCGAGGATGGCATGATCGCGGCGGTCGCGGTGGCGCACCGGCTGACCGTGGTGACCCGCAACGTCAAGGACTTCCAGCGCTTCGGTGTGGCGATGCTGGACCCGTTTCAGTAGCAGGGCGGCCCGGCGGGATCCCTTCGTGACAGGCCTGGTTTATCAATTGGGCGACCTGCTGGGTACGCGCCCGTTCCGCCGACAGACTGGCCCGGGCATGCGCCTTCCTTCAGACCTGGTAGTGGAAAACCGTAAACTCTTGCGTGCGCACGAGCTCTGCTCGCTGATTGTACAACAACCGTTCCGTTGTGATGAAGTAGCCCTCGCCCAGCTTGGTCTTTTTCTTCTGACCGCAGTGCTTCATCCTCAGCTCGATGCGCGCGGTGTCCCCAGGCATCAGCGGAATAAAGAAACGCGACGCTGCCTGCACCACGGCAATTTCGGGACAGCCCGGCGGACTGACCAAGGTGCCGGCCTGCACCAGACTCTGCCGCAAGGACTGCAACAGCGGAATGCCGGTCAAACCCTGGCGCACCGCATCCGGAATGTGTCCGCCGGGCTTCATGTAACCGACACCCAACGTGGCCGCGGAGCCAGCACCGAAGAACATCGAGGTGGGCGGCGCGGTGATGCTGCCATGCCGGCTCGAGGCAGCGTACCCCTCATCCCAATACAGCGGATTCCAATCCTCCAGTGCCTCGCACCAAAGGTGGATTTCATCCTTGGTCAGCGGTCGCGTCGGCAACCCTCCTGCCTGCCGCGACTTGCCCAGGAACGGGCGGGCGAAATCGGGAAGGTCGGTCGCGGAACTGTCTGTCTGGACGGATCCGGTCGCGTTCAGCGGTCGGGCCTTCTCCCCCGACCGCGACGGCAAGGCCATCGTGGCCGTCGCGGTCGGGGCCTGGGCGGCTAGGGCATGGCCGATATTGAGGTCCACAAGATCGACCAGGTAAGCGCCGTCCTCTGCGCGGTAGCAGCGCCCAACGCGGCCGGTGACCTCAAGCATATCGTTGGTGCAGCTTTGCGTCCGCATACTGAAGCTGAGCGAGCGGATTTCTCCCCCAGGACCGGACCAGTCGGTCAGCAGGCGCCCGAACAGGCCCGCCACGTGCGGCGTCGAGATGAACGCATCCCTGGCGCCGGCCCTGCGCGCATACTCACCGTCGAAATGGACATAATCGTAAAGTCCGCTGGCGCGAACGAAGGCGACGAGCCGCAAAAGGCTGAGCTCATAGGTAAAGGCGGCAAGCGGCTGCCCCGGCTCCACGTCCTCCCAGTAGATGCTATGACGGTCCATCCGACGCTCCTGTCATGGCAAGTTGCCAGCGACCCTACCAGACTGCCAACCATCCAAACGAATGTCCAAGTCGTGCCCACCGCTCGTGGCGGGGCCATGACCAGGCGGAGGCTAATGCTCACCGCGACCATGTCACAACCGACGATCCGTGGTATCATTACGCAACCCTGCGCCGCCGTTCCAAACCGAAGGGCCGGGATGCGGATCGCCCAGTGTCGAGAGGACTCCCATGGCAAAGCAGTTCGCGCACATCGAACCGGCCCACGCCGCATTCATCGCGCAGCAGCATATCTTCTTCACCGCCTCGGCGGCTGCCACCGGCCGCGTCAACGTATCACCACGCGGCACCGACGCATTCCGCGTGCTGGACCCGAACAACGTGGCCTACCTCGACCAGACCGGCAGCGGGAACGAAACGGCCGCCCATCTGCGCGCCTCGGGCCGGCTGACCATCATGTTCTGCGGCTTCGAGGCCGCCCCGATGATCCTGCGCCTTTATGGCCAGGGCCGGTCACTGCCACGCGGCACGCTCGAATACGACGCCGTTCTGGCCGCTGCCTACGAAAATCAGGAAACCCCCGGCGCCCGCCAGATAATCCGCCTCGAGATCGACCTGGTGCAGACCAGTTGTGGCTACGGCGTGCCGCTGTTCGACTACAAGCAAGACCGTGCGACACTTCGGCGCTGGGCGGAAAACAAGGGCGAGGCAGCGGTGGCCGCATACCGCGGCCAGAAAAACGTTTTCAGCCTCGATGGTTTCGAGACCGGGGTCACGGCCGTCGAGCCCGCTCTGACGGACTGACCGCGTGATCCCCGACGGAGTCATGACAATCCTGCTATGCCTGCTCGGCTACCTGCTGGGCTCGATCCCGTTCGGCCTGTTGCTGACCAGCTTCGCCGGCGCCGGCGACATTCGCGGCATCGGGTCGGGCAACATCGGTGCGACCAACGTGCTGCGCACCGGGCGCCGCGGATTGGCTGCCGCTACACTGCTGCTTGACGGAGTCAAAGGCGCCGCCGCAGTGCTGATCGGCGACTGGCTGGCCGGTCCCGACATCGCCATGCTCGCCGGCCTTGCCGCCGTGCTCGGCCACCTGTTCCCGGTTTGGCTTCGTTTCAAAGGCGGCAAGGGCGTCGCAACCGCCCTTGGTGTGCTGATCGCCGCCGCATGGCCGGTCGGTCTGGCGGCGTGCGCGGTCTGGCTGGTGGTCGCCGCGATTGCCCGGCGGTCATCGCTGGCCTCGCTCGCGGCGCTCGCATCGGCCCCCTTGGTCGGCTTGATTCTGGAGGATTTCAGCCTCGTTAAACTGGCCTTAACGATTGCCGTGCTGGTGTTCGTGAGCCACCAGGCCAACATCCGCCGTTTGATCGCCGGAACCGAACCACGCATCGGCCGGCAGAACGCGAAAGGCGCCTGATCCGGCCCGCCCGGCGGTTTTGCCGGCGGCACCATGGGACGCCGCCGCCATGCCAGCCTGGACTGATCAGATCGACCACCTGCGCCTGATCCGCGCCGAGGGCGTCGGCCCCGTCACCTATCGCCGGCTTCTCGACCGCTATCACACGCCGGCCGCTGCCCTTGCGGCACTGCCCCGGCTCGCCCGAGCCGGCGGCCGCCCCGCACCGCCGAGGGTTCCGCCCGGTTCCGAGGCGGCCGCCGAACTCGAGCGCACGCACGCCATCGGCGCTCGCATGGTGTTCCTGGCCGATCCGGATTACCCGCGGCTGCTGGCGCTGCTGGACGACGCCCCGCCGTGCCTGATCATGAAGGGCGATGCAGGACTGGCTGGGCAACGCTGCATCGCGGCGGTGGGCGGCCGCAACGCGTCGGCCAACGGCCAGCGCATGGCGGAGACCCTGGCGGCCGACCTGGCGACGAGCATGGTCGTGGTTTCCGGCCTGGCGCGCGGCGTCGACACCGCGGCGCATCGCGGCGCCATGCGAACAGGGCGCACCATCGCGGTGATCGCCGGCGGCATCGACCAGCCCTACCCGCCGGAAAACGCCGAACTGCACCGCCGGATCGGTGAAACCGACCTGCTGGTCACCGAAGCGGCGTTCGGCACCGAACCGCAAGGCCGCCATTTCCCGCGCCGCAACCGCATCATCGCCGGCCTGTCGCTGGGCGTCGTGGTGGTCGAGGCGGCGTTGCGCTCCGGCAGCCTGATCACTGCGCAGATCGCCCAGGAAACCGGCCGTGAGGTGTTCGCGGTGCCCGGATCGCCGCTCGATCCACGCGCCCGCGGCGGCAACGACCTGATCCGCCAGGGCGCGATCCTGGTGGAAACCGCCGCCGATGTGCTGGGCAACCTGCCGGCCGAACCCGGCCCACCACAGCCGCGCACACGCCGCTTCGGCGAACCGGATCCGACTTTCCCCGGCCCCCCGGCCGCCCTGGAACCGCCCCCCGAGGCGCGCCGGCAGGTGCTGTCGCTGCTGTCGCCGGAACCGACTATGGTTGACGATCTGGTGCGCCATTGCCACTTGACGCCGGCGGTCACAATGGCGGTTCTACTGGAACTTGAGCTCGCCGGGCGTGTAGAGACGCTGGCCGGCAGCCGCGTGGCGCTCTTGCCGGACGCAATCGAGTAGGATACCGCACCGTTCAATGTCAGACGTTGTCGTCGTCGAATCCCCCGCCAAGGCCAAGACCATCAATCGCTACCTGGGTGGCGGCTACACCGTGCTCGCCAGCTTCGGGCACGTCCGCGACCTGCCGCCGAAGGACGGCAGCGTGCGGCCAGACCAGGATTTCGCGATGGACTGGGAATCCGACGCCCGCGGCGACAAGCAGGTCGGCGCCATCGCCCAGGCCCTGAAAGGCGCCAAGACACTTTATCTGGCCACCGACCCCGATCGCGAGGGCGAGGCGATCTCGTGGCACGTGCGCGCCATGCTGGCCGACAAGAAGGCGCTGAAGGGCGTCGCCGTGCACCGCATCAGCTTCAACGAGATCACCCGCAACGCCGTCCGCTACGCCATCGAACACCCGCGCGAACTCGATCAGCCGCTGATCGAGGCCTACATGGCGCGCCGCGCGCTGGATTACCTGGTGGGGTTCACCCTGTCCCCGGTGCTGTGGCGCAAGCTGCCCGGCAGCCGCAGCGCCGGGCGCGTCCAATCGGTCGCGCTGCGGCTGATCTGCGACCGCGAGGCCGAGATCGAGGTTTTCCGGGCGCGCGAGTATTGGTCGATCGAGGCGCTGTTCATCACCCCCGCCGGCGCCCCGTTCACCGCCAGGCTGACCCATCTGAACGGCAAACGGCTGGACCAGTTCGACCTCAACACCGAGACCCTGGCGCTGGCCGCCAAGGCCGCGGTCGAGGCCGCCAGCTTCGTCGTCGGCGCGGTCGAACGCAAACGCGTCAAGCGCAACCCGCCGCCGCCGTTCACCACCTCGACCTTGCAGCAGGAAGCCTCGCGCAAGCTGGGTTTTGGCGCGCAACAGACGATGCGCCTGGCGCAAGGCCTGTACGAGGGCGTCGATATCGCCGGCGAGACCACCGGGCTGATCACCTACATGCGGACCGACGGCGTGCAGATGGCGCAAGAGGCCGTCCACGGCATCCGCGACCACGTCAAACAGAGCTTTGGCGCGAATTACCTGCCCGCCGCGCCGCGCGAATACACCAGCAAGGCGAAGAACGCGCAGGAAGCCCACGAGGCGATCCGCCCGACCGATGTGACAAGGACGCCCGACGCCGTGGCGCGCGGCCTGAACCCCGATCAGCGCCGGCTGTATGAGTTGGTCTGGAAGCGCGCGGTGGCATCGCAGATGCAGTCCGCCGAACTCGACCAGGTCAGCGTCGATGTCACCGATAGCAAGGGGATAAAACTCCGCGCCAACGGCTCGATCGTAGCGTTCGACGGCTTCCTCAAGCTGTATCGCGAGGACACCGACGACAAGGCCGAAGGCGCCCCGGACGAAGACGACAACCGGATGCTGCCGCCGATGAGCGAGCGCGATCCGCTGAAGCGCCAGAAGGTAGACGCCAGCCAGCATTTCACCCAGCCGCCACCGCGTTACTCGGAAGCCAGTCTGGTGAAGAAGATGGAGGAATTGGGCATCGGCCGTCCCTCCACCTACGCCTCGATCCTGTCGGTGCTGCAGGACCGCAACTACGTCAAGCTGGATAAGCGCCGCTTCGTGCCGGAGGATCGCGGCCGGCTGGTGACCGCGTTCCTGGTCAGCTTCTTCGAGCATTACGTCGACACCGGCTTCACCGCCGGGCTGGAAGAAAAACTCGACGAGATCTCGGCCGGCCAGCTCGACTGGCGCAAGGTGATGCGAGCGTTCTGGGAGGAATTTTCCCGCGCGGTCGAGCAGACCCGCGAATTGAAAATCAGCGACGTCATCAACGCTCTGGACCAGGATCTCGGACCGCATTTCTTCCCGGCCCGCGAGGATGGGTCGGATCCGCGGGTCTGCGCCGCCTGCGGCACCGGGCGCCTGGGGCTGAAGCTGGGGCGTTATGGCAGCTTCATCGGCTGCTCGAACTATCCCACCTGCCAGTACACCCGCCGGCTGGCGATCGACGTCGGCGAAGAGGGCGGCGAGACGCTGAAGGAAGGGATGCGCTCGCTTGGCCATCACCCCGATTCCGGCGAGGAAATCACCGTCCGGCGCGGGCCATATGGTCTCTACGTGCAGCAGGGCGAGACCTCCGAAGACAAGAAGCTGCGTCCAAGGCGGACGTCGCTGGCGCGCGGCATGGACGGCGAAAACCTGACGCTTGAACAGGCGCTGGGTCTGCTGGCACTGCCGCGCGAGATCGGGCTGCATCCGGAGACCAAGGAGAAGATCGAGGCCGGGATCGGGCGGTTCGGGCCTTATGTGAAAATGGGCGCGGTGTTTGGGTCGCTGGATCGCGACGACGACGTTCTCGCGCTGGGGCTGAACCGGGCAGTCGATCTGCTGGCCAAGAAGCTGGCCAGCGTGCGCAACATCGGGCCGCATCCGGCGGGTGGCGAGCCGGTCAGCGTGCGCAAGGGCCGCTTCGGTCCGTATGCCCAGCACGCCAAGACGGTTGCCAACCTGCCGCGCGGGATGGCGATGGACGACATCACCCTCGATCAGGCGGTGGCGCTGCTGGCGGAAAAGGGCAAGGCGCTGAAGCCGCGTGGTTCGGCGGCCCGCAAGGGCGGTCGGGCGGGCGCCAAGTCGGCCAGCCGGCCGGCCGGCAAGGACGCGGCGGCCGAGGCGGCTGTGGGTGAGGCCGCGGCTGGGATGGCAAAGCCGAAGCAGGCGGTGGCGGAGAAGAAGACTACCGCCGCGACCGGGAAGAAGCAGGCCAGCGCCGCGACGGGTAAGAAGAAGGCCGGCGCCGCGAAAAAGAAAGCCGCTGCTAAAGCGCCGGCGAGGATGGCCCGCCGGGCAGCCGAGTGAGCGTTGCCGGTTGGGGTCGAGTGGTCGCGGCTATCAGCGACCCGTTGGCGTTATCAGTGTCGGGTGGTCGCGGCTACCAGAGACCATTGGCGTCATCAGTATTGAGACGCAGAACCCACCCAAGCCGGGCTCGGCGCGGCCATGACGTGGCGGGATCGTCCCTAACGGGACCGTATTTGCCGGGACAGATCCTCGCGCGCGTGCTCACGCGCCCGGCCATGAATCCGGAGTGAAAGCCGGCATCCTTCTGGTCCTGGGCTGGCTTCTGATCCTGCCGGCGGCGCGGGCGGCCTGTGTGGTCGACGACCGAGCCAGCGTCCCGCTGGTCGTCGGGGATGGGGCGATCACCGTCGCGGTTGAAGTAAACGGCATCGCCGCGACCTTCGTGCTAGATACCGGGGCCCAGCGCTCGGTGGTCAGCGAAGCGGCGGTGCGGCGCCTTGGGCTGGCGCGGGACGCCTGGATCGGCACCACCATGAGCGGGGTAGGTGGGATCGAGAGCCGGCCCAACGCCGACCCTAGAAGCCTGACGCTGGCTGGTGTCCCGCTGGTTCGCCGGACGTTGACCCACGATAACAGCCTGACGGTCGGGGTCATCCCGCGCACGCGGGTTGGCACGCTGTTGATCGACGGCATGCTGGGGCGCGATTTCCTGTCGCTGTTCGATCTGGACCTCGATGTGCCGGGTCGTCGCCTGACGCTGTATCGGGTGCATGACTGCGCCGGGCGGTTCCTGCCCTGGAACGGCGGCTATGCCGCCATACCGCTGACGATGGAGGCCGAGAACGCACTGGTCGTGCCGGTGGCGGTAGATGGCACGCCGTTGCGCGCGGTGCTCGATTCCGGTGCCAGCGCCAGCCTGATCGGCGCGCCCGGCCTGATCCGGCTTGGGCTGCGCCAGGCAAGTTTCGCCAATGACCCGGCCGATGAGGTCAGCGGACTGGGACCGCGCGTGGTGACGATGCACGAACACCGGTTCCGCTCGCTCCGGGTCGGCGGCGAGAGTATCGAGCGCCCGCTAATCTGGGTTGCGCCGATCCGCTTGACCCCGATCGTCGACATGCTGCTGGGCGCGGACTGGCTGGCCGGGCGGCGGGCATGGATTTCGTTTTCGACACAGCAGTTTTTCGTTGCTAAATGATAATGCTGGTTCTATCGCCCGGTCATGACCTGATTTCGGCCCAGGTGTCATCCAGCGCTCGGACCGTGCGCGACACCGCTTCGTCGATCTCCGGCTCGGTTATGATCAACGGCGGAGAGAACGCGATCCGGTCGCCAACAAAGCGGGTGATCAGCCCGTGTTTCCGGGCATGGCGGTCCACGATGGCACCAACACCGCGGGCCGGATCGAACAGGCCCCGAGTGGTCTTGTCGGCAACCAGTTCGATTCCGGTCAGCAGGCCGACGCCACGTACCTCGCCGACCAGCGGATGCTCGCCCAGCGCGGCAAGTTTTTCCTGCATATAGGGACCCACGCGCCGCACGTGGCCCAGCATGTCCATCTCTTCATAGATACGCAACGTCTCCATCGCCACCGCGGTGGTGACCGGGTGTCCGGCATAGGTGAAGCCGTGCGCGAAGTTACCCAGCTTGCGGCTTTCATCCAGCATCGCCTCGAACACGCGCTGGTTGACCAGCAGCGCCGAGATCGGCTGCATCCCGGCCGACAAAGCCTTGGCGCAGGAGATCATGTCGGGCTTCAGGTCATAAGTCTGGCTGCCCCACATGTTGCCGGTGCGGCCAAAGCCGCAGATCACCTCGTCGGCGATGAACAGCATGTCGTGCTTGCGGACCACCGCCTGGACTTTCTCCCAGTAACTTCGCGGCGGCGTCAGACCGCCGCCGGCGCCCATCACCGGTTCGGCGATGAAGGCGGCGCAGGTCTCCGGCCCCTCATGCAGGATCAGCGCGTCCAGCGCGTCGGCCATGCGGGTGGCGAACTGTTCCTCCGATTCCGCTTCGCTGTGGTGACGGTAGTAGTGCGGATACTCGGTGTGCAGGAAGCCCGGGAACGGCAGGCCGAAATCGGCGTGCATGTCAGGCTTGCCCGATGCGCTGATCGAGGCCGAGGTGCTGCCATGATAGGCCATGCGCCGGCCAATGATCTTGCGTTTCTCGGGCTTGCCGATGGCGTGGTGGTAATACCAGACAAGTTTCAACGCCGTATCGTTGGCTTCCGACCCAGAGCACTGGAACAGCACTTTGCTCATCGGCAGCGGCGCAATCGACAGCAGCTTTTCCGCCAGGTCGACACCCGCCTCGTGGGTGGTGCCGCGATACAGGTGGTAGTACCCCAGCTTGCGCATCTGCTCGTAAGCAACCTTGGCGAGCCGCTCCGACGCATAGCCCAGCGAAGCGCACCACAGTCCAGCAGCGGTGTCGAGATAGCGGGTGCCGTTGTCGTCGGTGACATAGCAGCCTTGGCCCGAGCCAATGACCATCGGGCCTTGCTCGATATGGGTGGCGAGGTTGGTCTGCGGATGGACGATGCTGGCGATGTCGCGTGCCTGCACCGAATTGGGCGTGAGATATGTCAAGGCCGGGTCTCCTGGCGGATCGGATGGCCGGACCAGTGTGCCACGACAGGCGCCGGCCGACCACCAGGCGGCGGAAATTACCAGGCGGCGTCGAGCAACGCGCGCACCGCTAGCGGCCCATCGATCTTGCGCGGGTTAGTGTGTACCCAGCGGTCGTGCATCGATCCGGACGCGATGGCGTCGAGCTGTTCAGGTTTCACGCCCACATCGCGCAGCGTGCCGGGAAGGCCAAGCCTGGCGATCAGTTCGGCGACCGCATCGCCCGCCGTCTTGTCCTTCTGTCCGAGCGCCTCGCTGACCCATCTCTGGCGTTCGGCGTTGACCGGCTGGTTGAAACGCAGCACGTGCGGCAGCATCACGCAGGACGTGTAGCCGTGCGGCACATGGGCGGTGCCCCCCAGGACATGGCCGATGCCGTGGCTGGCGCCTTTGGCGACGCCGTTCTGCGATCCCATGATCGACATCCACGACCCAAGCTGGCAGTTCAGCCGCGCGTCGAGGTCGGCGGCGTCAGCCTTGACCGCCGGCAGTCCGGCGGCGAGCAATCGTAACGCCTGCAACGACGCCCCGTCGGAGAATGGCGTCGGATTGATCGAGCACAGATCCTCCACCGCATGGTCCACGGCACGGATGCCGGTGGACAGGAACAGCCATTCCGGCGTGTGAACGGTTATCGCGGGATCAAGGATCACCGTCAGCGGCATCATCATCGGGTGACCGAAGCTTTCCTTGACGTTGCGGGCGGTGTCGGTGCAGCCGGCGAATGCGGTGAACTCGCCGGCCGAAAGCGTCGTCGGCACATCGACCGAGCGGATCGGCGGCGGCCGCAGCGGCGGCCGTTCGGTCTTGCCGTCGGGGGTGATGACCGCACGGAACCGATCCAGTTGCTCAGGCGCGGTGACGTCGTTGCCAAGGCACAGGCCGACCATCTTGGCCGCGTCGGTGACCGATCCGCCGCCGACGGTCAGCAGCAAATCGGCGCTGGCCACTCGGGCCTCGTTCGCCGCCGCCACCACGTCGGTTCGTGGAGTATGGGCGCCGATTCTGGCGCAGACGCCGGCAAGCCGATTGCCGAGCACGCGGCGGACGCTATCGATGACGTCGGTTTCGCGGTTGAGCGTGCCGCTGGCCATGACGTAAACGGCCTTTGCATCAAGCCGGCTGACTTCCGCCGCCAGCGCCTCCTCGAGCGGGACGCCGTAGACGACGCGGTCCATGGGCGGATAGCGATGCGTGCCGTGGATCATCGATGGGCTCCATACTGATTGTCTTGCCAACGCCTGCGAATCGGGAGCAGACTATAGCCGTCGTAGCAACAACTGAAAGGAGGTGATCCAGTGTCTCATTGTTCCGTGGCTTCCATCGCCCAGACCTGGATCGCCGGCGTACAGACGTCGGCGTAGAACGCTCCGGTCCGGCAACGGACGCACACAAACAATGGGAAGGCCTCGGAATTCGTTCCGGGGCCTTCCGTCTGTTTGGGGCCTTCCCTCTGTCTGGGGTCGGCTGGTGGTTGATAGGCTTTCCGATTGCCTCGTCAAGCCGACCGGGGGTGCGCGACCAGCCTTTGACACCGCCACCCGAGGGCGCTTTGTTCGCCAACCAAGGCAGCCAAAAGGAAACGCCCGATGCGTCCGATGGAGGGCATGCGCGTGATCGCGCTGGAACACGCGGTCGCCGGGCCGCTCTGCACCCGACACCTGGTCGATCTGGGCGCCGAGGTGATCAAGATCGAGCGTCCGGGTGATGGCGATTTCGCCCGCGCCTACGACGATTTTGTCGATGGCATCAGCAGTATTTTCATCTGGCTCAACCGGGGCAAGCGCAGCGTCACGCTCGATATCAAGCAGCCCGATGCCCGCGCGGCAATGGACGCGCTGATCGCCGGCGCTGACGTGCTGGTGCAGAACCTGGCCCCCGGCGCGGCCGCCCGCCTCGGGCTGACGCACGCGGCGCTGCAAGCCGTCAACCCGAAGCTGGTGGTGTGCGATATATCCGGCTACGGCGAGAGCGGACCGTTCGTGCAAAAGAAGGCCTACGATCTGTTGATCCAGGCGGAATCCGGGCTGATCAGCGTGACCGGAACGGCAGACGAGCCGTCGCGCGTCGGCATCTCGATCGCCGACATCGCCACCGGGATGTACGCGATGACCGGCATCCTGTCGGCCCTGCTGCGGCGCAGCCGCACCGGCGAGGGGTCGAACGTCAAGGTCGCCATGCTCGATGCGGTGGCCGAGTGGATGACCTATCCGATGCTGCGCCACGCCTACGCCGGGTCGGCGCAGCCGCGAATGCCGACCAGCCATCCGGCGATCGCCCCATATGGCGCGCACCGGACCAAAGACGGCCAGGTGATCATGGGTCTGCAGAACGAACGCGAATGGGCGACGTTCTGCACCAAGGTGCTGGGTCGGCCCGAGACCCAGACCGATCCGCTGTTCGCCGACATGGCACGGCGACGGGCGAATCGGGAGGCGCTGACCGCGCTGATCGAGGACTTCTTCAGCGACAAGACTTCCGCCGAGGTCTCGGCTTTGCTGGACCAGGCGGGGATCGCCAACGGCCGGCTGAATGAGCCGATCGACGCCTGGAACCACGTTCAGTTCAAGGCGCGCGACAGATGGCGTGAGATCGGCACCGCAGCCGGCCGGGTGCGGGCGCTGCTGCCGCCGGCCACCTTTACCGACCAGGAGGCGGCGATGGGCGACGTGCCGAGCGTTGGTCAGCACACCGATCAGGTGCTGACCGAGCTGGGTTTCACAGCCCAGCGGATCGCCGCGATGCGAGCGGCGCACGCGGCATGAGCGGGTTCGATCCGGCACAACACCGGATGGTCGCGGAGCAGCGCTGGTTCGAGGATTTCCGTATCGGGGAGCGCTTTCTGCTGCCCAGCCGGACCATGACCGAGGCGGTGTTCCTGGCCTTCCAGGCGGCCAGCGGCGACAACCACCCGATCCATTATGATGCCGAATACTGTCGCGCCAGGAACATGCCCGGACTGCTGGCGCACGGGCTGCAGTCGCTGGCGCAGACCGCGCCGGGTGCCGGGTTGTTCCCCTATATGGTGGAGGAGTCCCTGGTCGGCTTCATCGAGCAATCCAGCCGCTTCCTCAAACCGGTATTTGCAGGTGATACAGTCTATCCGGCGCTGGAGATCGACGAGCTGACCGGCAATCGAACGACCGGCGTGGTCGGCTTGAAGACCACGGTGCACAACCAGCGCCGGGAATTGGTGCTGGAGGGCCGGCAGCGCTACCTGCTGCGGCGTGCCAAGCCGGCGTAATCAAACTCGGCCCACCGATATTAATCCGAGGCTTGCCGATCGCCGGTGCGCGACGGCGCGGGCCGGCGCAGCCGCGGTTTCGGTTGCGCTGTGGTGGTGTCGAGGATCGCATGCAGCGCGGCGACAGTCTCCGGCGGCAGGCGGTGGATGATCTGCGCCATGCGGTTGGCCAGCGCGGTCTGCTCCGGCGCCAGTCCGGCGGTATTGACCGTAATCCTTGGGTTCGACAACCGAGCCAGGCGGGATAGGTCCTCGGCCTCGTCCCAGATCAGCCCGAAATACTCGTTCACCTGGTGCACCAGCCCAGCACTTGGGGCGCCGCGCTTGCCGTGTTCCAAGGCGGACAGATAGGCGGACGACACCTGCAGCGCCTGGGCCAGATGGGTCAGCGTAAGGCCGCGGTCGGCCCGCAAGGCGCGCAGCCGGGCGCCGAACGGGGTCATCGGATACGCCGCAGGATAAGCCGCACGGACCCGGGATTGAGCACATGCGGATGCGCCGCCCCGAGGATCAGCGGGCGGACTTCCGGCAGGTTAAGCCAGTGCGGGAATTCGCGGCGGATCACGCCGCCGGCCTCGCCGCTGCCGCGTCCGGTCACCACCTCGACGCAGCGCAGGTGGTCCGCGTGGGCGCTGCGCAGAAACGCCACCAGGGCGTGGAACGCGCGCTGCGCGGTCATGCCGTGCAGATCCAGGGTGCGGGCCGCCGCTAGCTTGCCGGACCGGAAGCGCTGCCAGGTGGCGCCGTCGATGCCGCCAGGGTGGGTGCCGACGGTCAATGGAGATGCCATCATTCGCGGCTTCGAGACCTGTGCGGCGACTTGCGGCGGCGGCGGTTTGGATGGAACCAGCGCCGGGGCCGCAGGTTCCGAGGCGGCCGGCGTTGGCCGCCGACGCCCCGCCCCGCGCAGCGGCGCGATCTGGCTGGCGTAGTGCGCCCAGAGCGCCTGTTCAGCTTCGGTCAGGCCGCGCGTTCGGGGCGGCATCGGGCGAGCCTGGTGGGCAAAAACCGGGCCCTGTGCGGAGCGGCCGCGGCCTGCGTGTGCGGAGCGGCGGCGGCCCGGTCGTCGATTTCCGTGGCCGGCCTATTTCGGGTCGCGCGACAGCCCGCGCGCGGCAAGCGCATCGAGGTAGCCGGCCCAGCGCCGGTCCTGCTCGCGGCCAAGTTCGGCCAGATAGTCCCACGAGAAGATCCCGGTATCGTGCAGATCGTCGAACACCAGCCGGACCGCGTAATGTCCCACCGGTTCGACGGCGATGATGCCGACATGGCGCCGTCCGGCGACGGTTTGCTTCTGCCCCGGGTGGTGGCCCTGGACCTCGGCGCTGGGGCTTTCGACCCGCAGGTATTCGGCCGGCAGTGGGTAACGGGTTCCATCTTCGAACGACACATGCAGCACCCGTGCCGCGCGGTCCAGGCGGATTTCCGTCGGCGCCGCCATTAAGCCTCCAGCTTGCGAGCCTCTTCCGGCAGCATGATCGGAATACCGTCGCGGATCGGGTACGCTAGGCCGGCCTTGCGGCTGATCAGTTCATTGGCCGCGCGATCGTATTCCAACGGCGCTTTGGTGAGCGGACAGACCAGAACCTCCAGCAGGCGCGGATCGATGGCGGGTGACAGCGATGCAACGGAGGCTGGCGGAACGGCGGGAGCGGATTCGTTCATCGTGGTTCTCGCTTGCGGATTTGCCAGGCGGCGTCATGCAGTTCGCCGACAGGTTTATGCGACCGCGTTGCATCACCGCAAGCCGTGGGCGAACCACCCCGAACGCGCCCCAGTCTAACTGACCGAATGGCCCGGCGGGAGGTCGGGCCCGGCAGCGCCCATCTGCAGCAGGGCGAGCAGCGTGGCCGCCCGGTCGGCGTCGGTCAGGGCCTCCAGCAACGCCTGTTTTTCCACCGCCTCGAACGGGCAGGCCATCGCCAGGGTGATCACCAGCCCATCGTCGGAAAGACCTCGGATAGCGTCCCAGTTGGCCTCGACATTGCGGCGGGCAAAATAGCCGCGCAAAGCGCTGAGCAGCTTTTCCCGCTCGATCTCGACAGCCGGCGGATTCATGTCCATGTCGCTGACATACCGGGCGAAATCGCAGCGCACGCGGCGATAGCCACGCTGCCCGTCGAGCTCAGACGCGACCGTGAACCGGACCATCCCCGTCAGCGTCACCAGCAAGCGGCCGTCATCGGTCTCACTGAATGATGACACCCGTCCCAGGCAGCCGACGCGATAAAGCCCCGGTTCATCCGAGGCCTCGGCCTCAGGCGATTGGGCATGCGGATCGGGCTGGATCATGCCGAACATGCGCCCGGTTGCCAGCGAATCCATGACCATCGCCAAATAGCGTCGCTCGAAGATGTTCAGCGGCAGCTTGCCGCGCGGCAACATCAACACTCCGGTCAGCGGGAAGACCGCGCATTCCTTGGGCAGGTCCTCGAACTGGGGATGAAATGCCGCCATTCAGGAAAAATCACCTCCTAATTGCCATTCAGCTAAACAACAGCGCGGACAAGCGCCGGCGGGCGGCAGCGGTGGCGGGGTCGTCGAAGCCCCACGCCTCGAAGAACTTCAGCAACTGCAACCGGGCGGCCTCCTCATTCCAGGTGCGGGCGCGACGGATGATGTCAAGCAGCGCATCGGCAGCCTGTTCGCGCTCATTCATCGCATTCAGCGCGGTGGCGAGGTCGTAGCGCGCCTGATGATCGGCCGGATCGGCGGCCAGCCGAGCCTGCAGCGATTGCAACTGATCCTTCGCCGCGCGTCCCTCGCGCGCCAGCATCAGCGCGCTACGGGCGCCGGCGACCTCGGCATGGTCGGTGACCTTCTCCGGCACCTGCGCCAGGGTTTCCTCCGCGGCCTCTTCCTGGCCCATCGCCATCATGGCTCGGATCAGGCCACCCCAGGCGTCACCGTTCTCCGGCTCTTCCGCGAGCAGCGCGCTGAACAGTTCGCCGGCCTGCTGCGCGTCGCCCTGTTCGAGCGCGGTCTTGGCCTCGGACAGCAGGTCGGCGGTTGGCATGGAACCGCCGGTCGACTTCAGCAGCGCCTCGACGAAGCGCTTGACCTCGGATTCCGGCTGCGCACCCTGGAAGATGTCGGCGATCTGGCCCTGCCAGAACGCCGCGACGGTGGGCACCGACTGCATCGGCAGGCCAAGCTGGGCGAGCTGGCGTACCAGTTGCTGATTCTGGTCGATATCGATCTTCACCAGCTTCACCCGGCCGCCGGCGGCCTTGGTCACCTTTTCCAGGGTTGGGGTCAACTGCTTGCAGGGGCCGCACCAGGTCGCCCAGAAATCGACCAGGACCGGGATCGAGCGGGACGCCTCGATCACCTCCTGCATGAAGGTTTTCTGGTCGCCGTCGGTGATCATGTTGGCGGCGGAGGCGGTCGTGCTGCCGCCACCTGGGGCGGACTGGCCGATGATGTGGTCCATGGCTCGTGCTTCCTGGTGGTCTGCGATCGTTGAGATGTAACCGCTCGGCAGACAAACAAGCGCCAGATCTTGTGCCTGACTCAAGTGCCTGACTGGCGCGGTCGGTTGGCGTCAAACATGCCGTATCTCGGCCAGTGCCGTCCAGGGGGGTTGGGCACGGGGGTAGAATGGGGCGTCGGCTTGGCGGTTATTCGGGCCCGTCCTGTTAATCAGTCGAACAGCGAGCTGACCGAGCTCTCGTCGCTGATCCGACGCATGGCCTCGGCCAGCAGCGGGGCGATGGTCAACTCACGGATATTGTCGCAGCGCTTGACTTCGTCGGTTGCCAGGATCGAGTCGGTGATGGTCATCATCTCGATGGCCGAGGTGGCGATGCGGGCAACCGCCGCGCCGGACAGCACGCCATGGGTGACATAGGCCCCAGCCGACCTGGCACCGCGCTTGATCAGCGCATCCGCCGCATTGCAGTGGGTGCCCCCGGAGTCCACCAGGTCGTCGACCAGGATGCAGTCGCGGTCGACGACGTCGCCGATCACGTTCATCACCTCGGAGTGGCCGGCGCGTTCGCGGCGTTTGTCGATGATCGCCAGATCGCAGTTCAGCCGGGTGGCAATCGCCCTGGCCCGCACCACACCGCCGACGTCGGGCGACACGATCATCACGTCGCGGCCTTGATAGCGCTCCTGGATGTCGCGGCTGAACAGCGGGGCGGCGTAGAGGTTGTCCACCGGAATGTCGAAGAAGCCCTGGATCTGCGCCGCGTGCAGGTCCATCGTCAGCACCCGGTTGGCGCCCGCCTCGGTGATCAGGTTGGCGACCAGCTTGGCGGAAATCGGTGATCGCGAGGCGGTTTTGCGGTCCTGCCGGGCGTAGCCGAAATACGGCACCACCGCGGTGATCCGTCGGGCCGAGGATCGCCGCAGCGCATCCAGCGTGACCAGCAGCTCCATCAGGTTGTCGTTAGCCGGAAACGACGTCGGCTGGATGACGAAAACGTCCTCGCCACGCACGTTCTCCTGGATTTCGACGAACACTTCCATATCGGCGAAGCGGCGGATCGAGGCTTTGGTCAGCGGCAGCCCGAGGATGACGGCAACGGCATCGGCCAGGGGGCGATTGCTGTTGCAGGCGAGGATCTTCATGAGCACGACCGCTGCAAAGGAAGCCGGACCGGTCGAAGCGCCGGAAACAGCCGGTTTCTAGCAACCGCCCTGTCACATGTCCATCAGCCGCCCGTGTCCATCCAGGGCAATTGCATTGGCCTCAAGCGCACGCTGCTGGAACCACGGATGCTGAACGGATGTGTAAGGTTTTTGAACCCAGTTTCCAGCGTAACGCCTATTTGCGTGCATTGGCGTGCATCTGCGGTTCCAAACTGCTTCTCTTGGTCACGCCGCGTCCGGTGCTCACGCAGCGTCCGGCGACTATCGCCGACAGAAAATCCAAATCCGAGTACCCTGCCTGTCCATCAGACGCCCGCCCCATCAGACGCCCGCCCCATCAGACGCCCGCCCGATCAGACGCCCGCCCAGGAGGCAGGCCGTTTGCTCAGGAAGGCGTCCATACCTTCCTTGAAGTCCCGGCTGGTGTAGCACAGGCGGATCAAATCGTCGTCGGCGGGCAGGTTGTCGCGCAGCCGGCGCAGCGCCTCGCGGGTTGCCCGCATGGTCAGCGGCGCGTGTCCGGCCAGCAGCGTGGCGAGGTCCGCCGCCCGAGCGAGCAGCGCGTCGTGGTCGGCGAGCACCTCGGTCACCAGACCGACGGACAACGCTTCCGGGGCGGAATAGAGCCGGGCGGTGAAAATCATCTCGATCACCCGGGCCGGCCCGACCAGCGCGGACAACCGGGCGATGTTAGCGATCGACAGGCAGTTGCCCAGCGTGCGGGCGATCGGGAAGCCGAACCGGGCGGTGGCGGCGGCGATGCGAAGATCGCACGACACCGCGATAGCGGCACCCCCGCCGGTGCAGGCGCCGGCGATCGCGGCGATGGTGGGCACCGGGCAACGCTCGATCGTGGTCAGCACGCGGTCGATGCGGGCCTCGTAGCGCATGGCGTCCTCGGCGCCGGTGAAGGCGCGGAACTGGTTGATGTCGGTGCCCGCGGCAAACGCCTTGTCGCCGGCCCCGGTGATGACCAGCACACGCACGTCGCCCGGATCGCCGGCGATCTCGGCCAGTTGCTCATACATCGGGAAGGTCATCGCATTGCGGGCCTGCGGACGGTTCAGCGTGATGTGGCCGATGCCGTCGCGCTGCTGGTAAAGGAGGTCTTCGGTCATGGCGTGATCCCTGAGGGGGGTTGGTCGGCTCCGCCCAAGGAGCGTGGGTCGGTTCAGCCTGGTGCCGCCAGGCCAAGGTCGCAGGCCACCTTGCGTAACCTCTGGTCTTTGGTCCAGAGCTTCGCATCCGGGGTCAATCGGGTGGCGGCGAGCAGGTGGGCTTCGACGTAGCCGATGCCACGTCCGAACAGGGCATGGCGATCGATGAAGCTGACGACCTCGGCATCGGTCGCCACCGCGGCTCGGGGCAACGCCGCCATGGTTTCCAGCACAACGCTGCGTTGGCGAAGCTGGCCCAGGGCGATTTCACCGATCACGAACGGATGCATAAGAACCGAAGCGGTATCGAGGAGTCTGCCAAGCCTCTCGTCTCCGGACCGCAGATGATCGGTCCAGATCGAGGTATCCACCAGGATCATGCGGCCAAGATCATGCGGCCAGGCTCAGGCGGCCCCAGGGCAACGCGGCCGGGCTCACAGGCGGCCAGGGTGATGCGGCCAGGGTGATGCGGCCAGCGTATGCGGCCAAGGTCATGCGACGGGCAGCCGTCGCCTCGGTGGTGCGGTCAGATCGCGTTCGCTACCGCCCAGACGGGCCAGCCGCCGAGCGCTTTCACGCTCGATGAGAGCTTTCAGGGCCTCGCGGACCAGGCTGGATTTCTCCTTGAGCCCGGTGAAGCCTTGGGCCGCGGCGACAAGATCGTCATCGAGGGCAAGTGTGGTGCGCATCGGTCAAGCCTCGCTGTCTATAGGCACGAATGTATCATCATTTGATGCGGTCTACAATGCTTCCACCCCTATTGCCCCTGGACGGCTGCGCTTGGCCGGAAAAGCGGAAAACGTATTGTGTGCGTCATCCGGCCGCAAATGGCTTGAATGGCGGCGTCAAGCGGCCTAAATCTACGCTGTCAGCTCGCTGACTATGGCGATAAACGGTGCGTGAAATAATCGTTGTGGACCCGGGGGCAGTGCCCGGCGCCTCCACCATTCATCCGCGATGCCGGGACACCCCGTATCGCAGTCCAAATGGGGGCGAAACAGGCTCGACACGCGTGGTAAAGACTCATCTTTTGCCCGGCATGATACCGCCGTTATCGGGTCAAATCACAAGTGCCAACGATAACGAGGCGCTCGCCGTCGCTGCATAAGCGATAGGCGCGGTTCGGGGGGGCACCGGGCAACAGAAGCCCCCCCAATTACTTCACTCCGACAGGTCGATGCCGAACCGCTCGGCCAAACCCCGCGTGCCGGCGGTGGTGATACTGACAGCGCGGGAATCTCGCTGCCGGGCGATCCAGCCGAGTTGTAGGCAGCGCGCAGCCAGCGCCGCGCCCAGGCGGCCGGCAATGTGCGGCCGGCGTTCGCTCCAGTCCAGGCAAGGCCGGCAGAACACACGCTTGCCGGCGGCCGGTTCGGCGCCGAAATCGGCCAGAAAAGCATGGCCCTGATCGGTGACCTCACCGCCATCGCTGGACAGCGTGACGTGGCCGCCGAGGGTCAGTGAATCGGCCAGTCTGACGCCGAGGCGTCCAGCCAGATGGTCGTAGCAGGTGCGGGCGGTGCGCAGCGCATCGCCGCCGCGCCAGGCGGTGCGCCTGGGCGCCGGACCGGCGACCGCCATGACGCTCTCCAGCATCTGCCCGACCAGCGGCGAAGCCAGGCGGAAATAGCGATGCCGCCCCTGTCTTTCCACCGCCAGAAGACTGGCATCGGTCAACCGGGCAAGATGGCCGCTGGCGGTCGGCGCCGACACGTGCGCCGCATAGGCCAGTTCCTTGGCGGTCAGCGCTCGTCCGTCCATCAGCGCGTTCAGGATGTTGGCTCGGGCCGGATCACCGAGCAGCGCGGCGACCGAGGCCATGCGTGAGGTGTCGCTCATGACGGTTCATATAGGCTGGATCGGCAGCATGTGCATGCCACGATGGTTCGGCGGCGACCGAAGTGTCGGCAAGCGTCAGATCGCCGATGACCGCGTCGCGGCAGCGCAATTGACAGTAAATCCTGATGCCGTCAGTGCTGTTCCACCGCCGCGGATCGATCAAGTGCGACCGAAAGAAATCGGCGCCGCGGGGATAGTCGAGGAAACACCATGATGCTGAAATCAAAAAAAGACGTCGTGTATGCTGTTTCGCTGGGTTTCGTGGCTGGCATGGCGTTGCCCGGCGCCGCGTCGGCCCAGCCCCCGGCAGGGCATTCCCCGGCAGAGGGGACCCCAGCAGCGCAGACCCCGGCAAGGCAGGCGCCCGCTGGAATGCCCGCGCCGGCCACCACCACCGCGCCGCAGACCCCGATGGCGGGCACGCCGCCGGGCGAGGCGATACAACCCTGGGGACTGCCTCCGCCACCGCCCGGCATCGGGCCGGTTTCGCAATTCGCCGACATCCACGACCAGCCGCAGGGGAAATTCCTTGAAGGGGGGTCGTTCGACGATGCCGGCAATTTCTGGTTCGTCGCCATCGGCAGTGGATGGATTTCCTATCTGACGCCGGAGGGCAAGCTGGTTCCGGGGTTCAACTGCAACCCGCCAGCCTCGGTCGGCTTCGCCTGCGAGCCGCAAGGCACGCGCTGGCATGACGGCAAACTGTATCTGACCTCGCGCCACCTTGGCATCATGGTCTGGGACCCACAGACCAAGAAACTCAGTTCGCTGGTAACGACCTATCGCAACCAGTTGTTCAAGGGGCCAAACGACCTGGATTTCGACGCCGAGGGCAATCTTTACTTCACCGATCCCTGGGGCACCGGGGCGGGGCCGGACTCCGCCGATCAGGCTGGCGCGGTCTATCAGTATTCCACCAGCGGCGTGCTGCGGCGGATCATCTCCACCGGCCAGTTTCCCAACGGGATCGCCGTCTCGCCGGACGACAAGACCCTCGCGGTCGCCGATTACGCCGCCAATCGAATGCTGTACTATTCCTTCCTGAGCGGACCGAACCCGGCCTGCACGCAGTGTGCCAACGATCCGGGGCATCAGACCTTCTCGTTCGCCACCTCCGGCAGCTTCAATCCCGGCAACGGCGGTCCCGACGGCATCCATTACGACGTGCACGGTGACCTGTGGGCCGCGCTCGGCATTGGAGGGGTCATCGAATACGATCCGCGCGGGATCATCCTTGGCTATGTGCCGCTGCCGAACGGGGACGCCGCGGCGACCAACTTCTCCTTCGGCGGCCCGGACAACCAGTACATCTATATGGAGGGCGCGGTGACCGGCGTCGTCTACCGCTTCAAGGCACCCTATCCCGGACTGGTCGGGCCTGGAGGCGAACGGCTTCCGGCGCAAAAATAAATCGTCGCCGGCGACGGCCGGGTTCGTGGCGGGCCCGGTGAGCTTCCACGCCCGGCGTCTCGCTTACCGGGGCTTGGTCGGGCGGGCGCCGCGCTCGGCCCGCACGCGAAGTCGCGGATGTGCTGCGCGGCAGCCGCCTTTGAGCGATCGAACCAGGCTGGATCCAGACGCGCCGCGTCCGGACCCGACCTGCGTCATCGCGTTATCGCCCGACCCCGGCTGAAACCCTCGGCTGAACCCCCGGCCGAAATCCCCGGTCGAACCCGGGCTGAACCCCCGGCTGAACCCCGGCTGGAACCCCCGGCTGAAACCCCCGGCTGAAACCATGACAGTTGCCGAAACCGGAGGCCGCCATGTAGGGTGCGGCCGAGATTTGGGAACACAGCATGAACGATCTGTTCGGGTCCGGGTCCGAAAAGTCTGGACCAAAGCCACCCACCAAGCCTGCCGCCCAACCAGATGCCAAGCCGGATGCCAAGCCCGCAAAGCCGGAAGCGGCGAAGCGCATTCCGCTGCCGATCCGCGACGACCAGGAATACTCCGCCAAGGACATCGAGGTGCTGGAGGGGCTCGAACCGGTGCGCCGGCGACCGGGCATGTATATTGGCGGCACCGACGAGCCCGCCCTGCACCATCTGGCGGCGGAAATCCTCGACAACTCGATGGATGAGGCGGTGGCCGGTCATGCCAGCTTCATCGAAGTCGCGATGGAGGACGGCAACTGGCTGACGGTGCGCGACAACGGACGCGGCATTCCGGTCGACCCGCATCCCCGGTTCAAGGCGCTCAGCGCGCTGGAAGTCATCCTGACCACGCTGCATTCGGGCGGCAAGTTCGGCGGCAAGGCGTATGCGACATCGGGCGGCCTGCACGGCGTCGGCAGTTCGGTGGTCAACGCACTCTCGGCCGAGATGGACGTCGAGGTAGCGCGCGACCGGGTGCTGTGGAAGCAGTCCTATGCCCAGGGCAAGCCGCGCACCAAACTGATCAATGCCGGCCCGGTACACAATCGCCGCGGCACCACCATCCGCTTCCGCCCCGACCCGGACATCTTCGGCGCCCTGGCGTTCATCCCCAGCCGGCTGTATCGGCTGTGCCGGTCGAAAGCCTATCTGTTCCGCGGCGTCGAGATCCGCTGGACCTGCGCAGCCTCGCTGCTGAAAGCCGGCAAGGATGACGTGCCGGCCGAGGCGGTGCTGCACTTCCCCGGCGGCCTGCGCGACAGCCTGGCCGCCGATATCGGCGAGCTGGCCAAGGTGCTGCCGCAGATCTGGGCCGGCGAGGCGGCGCTGCCCGGCGAATCGACCGGCAAGGCCGAATGGGCGGTGGTCTGGCTGGAGCAGGGCGATGGGTTCCTGCATTCCTACTGCAACACCGTGCCGACGGCGCAGGGCGGCACGCACGAGGCGGGCTTCCGGGCCGCGCTGGTGAAGGGCCTGCGCGCCTGGGGCGAGCATCGCGGCAACAAGCGCGCAGCGCAGATCATCGCCGACGATGTGCTGGACCCGGTGGCGGCAAAGCTGTCGCTGTTCCTGCGTGACCCGCAATTCCAGGGGCAGACCAAGGAGAAGCTGACCAGCATCGAGGCCTCCCGCCTGGTGGAGGGCGCGCTGCGCGACCGCTTCGACCATTTCCTGGCCGGCGATCCGGCGTCGGCCGACAATCTGCTGGCGTTCGTGATCGAGCGGGCCGAAGACCGCATCCGGCGCAAGGAAACTAAGGACACCGCTCGCAAATCGCCGACCCGGCGGCTGCGGCTGCCCGGCAAGCTAACCGACTGCACGCGGGAGAACGCGGCCGAGACGGAGATTTTCCTGGTCGAGGGCGACTCGGCCGGCGGATCGGCCAAGCAGGCGCGCAACCGCGAGACCCAGGCGGTGCTGCCGTTGCGCGGCAAGATCCTGAACGTCGCCAGCGCGTCGGCCGACAAGCTGCGGCAGAACCAGGAGTTGAAGGACCTGATCGAGGCGCTTGGCTGCGGCGTCGGTGACCGCTTCGACCGCGCCAGGCTGCGCTACGGCCGGGTGATCATCATGACCGACGCCGATGTGGACGGCGCCCATATCGCGTCCCTGCTGATGACGTTCTTCTACAAGGAACTGCCGGAACTGGTGCGCAACGGCCATATCTATCTGGCGCAGCCGCCGCTCTACCGGCTGACCCAGGGGGCTAAGTCCGTCTATGCGATGGACGACGCCGATCGCGAGCAGAAGACGCGCCAGGCGTTCAAGCCGGGGACCAAGGTGGAGGTGAGCCGCTTCAAGGGCCTGGGCGAGATGCCGCCGGCGCAACTGAAGGAAACCACCATGGACCCCGCCAAACGGACACTGCTGAAGGTGATGGCGATCCCGGAACAGCGGGCCGCCACCAACGACCTGGTCGAGAGTCTGATGGGAAGGCGCCCGGAGCTGCGGTTCGCCTTCATTCAGGAACGTGCGAAGACGGTGGAGGAAGTGGACGTCTGATGGCATCGGCATATAACCGACGCCGAGCGCGGCGCGCAACGAACTGATCACCTTTTCCGGACCGGAAGCCCGTTGCACGATGCGTTTCTTTTCCGACCTGTGTTTCGCCACCGGCCCACTGGCGGGAGTCCTTTGATCAAGACGCCATAGCGGGCGGCGGACTTGCCGCTGTGGCCTCGGCGGATAACAATCAGCCCCGGGACGAAACAGAGGCGGCGCACGATGAACTTCGAATTCTCGGACGAACTGATCCAACTCCGAGACCAGGCTCGGCGGTTTCTGACCGATCGCTGCCCGCCGGCAGTGCCCAGGCGCATCCTCGATACCAGCGAACCTTACGCGGCGGACCTGTGGCGTGCGATTGCCGAGATGGGATGGACCGGCGCTGCAATCCCCGAGGAGTACGGCGGGGTCGGTCTCGGCCGGCTCGCGGTGTGCGTGCTGGCCGAGGAAATCGGCCGAGCCGTGGCGCCGGTGCCGTTTTCGTCCTCGGTGTATCTGGCGACCGAGGCGATCATGCTGTTCGGGTCGGAGCAGCAGAAGCAATCCTGGTTGCCGAAGCTGGCGGCGGGCGAAGTGATCGGCACATTCGCATTCGCCGAACGGCCCGGACCGTTCGATGCGACCAGACTGACCGCATCGGTCGCCGCCGGTCGCCTGACCGGAACCAAGCTGGCGGTGCCGGACGGCGACATCGCCGACCTTGCCGTGGTCGCCACCCATGGCAGCGGCGGCGGCGCCTGGCTGCATCTGGTCGACCTGAAGGGCGCCGGCGTGACCCGAGAAACGGTGGTTACGTTCGATCCGACCCGATCGCACGCCAAGATCGAATTTTCCGCTGCCCAGGCCGAACCGCTGCCCGGCAGCACCGGCGCCAGGACGGTGCGCACGCTGCTGGACTATGCGGCGGTGCCGATGGCATTCGAGCAGGTGGGCGGCGCGCAAGCCGCGCTGGACATGGCGAACGCCTACGCCAAGGAACGTTTCGCTTTCGGCCGGCCAATCGGATCGTTCCAGGGGATCAAGCACAAGCTCGCCGATATGTATATACAGGTCGAGCTGGCCCGGTCGAATGCTTATTACGGCGCCTGGGCGGTGCACAGCAATGCGGCCGAACTACCGATCGCGGCCTCGGTCGCCAGGATCGCCGCCTGCGAAGCCGGCTGGTTCGTTACCAAGGAAAACATCCAGACCCACGGCGGCATGGGCTTCACCTGGCAGATGGACTGTCACCTGTATTACCGGCGCGCCAAGCTGCTTGCCCTGAGCCTGGGCGGTGCGCGGGAATGGAAGCACCGCCTGGTGAACGAATTGCGCGCCCGCAACACCACCGACCTGGAAGCGGCATAGGAGCAGCCCCATGGATTTCGACGACACCCAAGAAGAAGCCGCATTCCGCGCCGAGGCTCGGCGCTTCCTGGACACCAACGCCGAACGGCGCAAGCCCGGCGCAGTAGAGGGCTACCGGCGCGGCCAGGACGCCCCCGGCGCGATGCAGCGCGCCAAGGACTTCCAGCGCCGCAAGTACGAGGCCGGCTTCGTCGGCATTCATTGGCCCGTGGAATGGGGCGGCCGCGGCGGCAGCCAGATCCAGAACGTCATCTACAACCAGGAAGAAGCAAAATACGACGTGCTGTCGGGCATCTTCACCATCGGCGTCAGCCTGGCGCAACCGACGATCTGCAGTTGGGGCACCGCGGAACAACGCGACCGCTTCGTCAAGCCGGCGATGCGCGCCGATGAGGTCTGGTGCCAGTTGTTCAGCGAACCGGGCGGCGGATCCGACCTCGCCGCGCTGCGCACCAGGGCCGAAAAGCATGGCGACGAATGGGTGGTCAACGGCCAGAAGATCTGGAACTCCGGCGCCCACTACAGCGATTTCGGCATCCTGGTCGCCCGCAGCAATCCCGACGTGGCGAAGCATGCGGGGCTGACGTTCTTCATCCTGGACATGAAGACGCCCGGGATCGAAATCCGCCCGATCCGCCAGGTCTCCGGATCGTCCCATTTCAACGAGGTGTTCTTCGACAATGTCCGGATTCCCGACAGCCGCCGGGTCGGTCCGGTCGGCGCCGGTTGGAAAGTCGCGCTGACCACGCTGATGAACGAACGTCACGGCATGCGCGATGCGCCCGGCCCCGATGTCACCGAACTGTTCCGGCTGGCGCAATCGATCGACCTGGAAGACGGCCCAGCGATCGACGACTCGGCGGTGCAGGAAAGGCTGGCCGAGTTCTATACCCGCTCGCAAGGACTGAAATACACCAAGTTCCGCGGCATGACGGCGCTGTCGCGCGGGCAAACGCCGGGACCTGAGTCCTCGATCATCAAGGTCGTCGCGGCGAACAAGCTGCAGGACATCTTGTCATACGGCCTGGACATGATCGGCATGGCCGGACCGACGATGGGCGAGGCAATGCCGGTCGCCGGCATATTCGAGGAAGCCCTGCTGTATTCTCCGGCGCTGCGCCTGGCCGGCGGCACCGACGAGATCATGAAGAACATCATCGCCGAACGGGTGCTGAGGCTGCCGCAGGATCCGCGTGCCGACAAGGGACTGCCGTTCCGCGACATCCCGACCGGGGCGCGAAAGTGACCTCCCACAAGCTGCACAGCTTCTTCTGGCCCGAATCGATCGCGGTGCTGGGGGCGTCACCCGACCTCCATCGTATCCGTGGCCGGTTGTTTCGTCAGTTGCGCGACAACGGCTATCCCGGCCGCGTCCTGCCGATCAACCCAAGCTATCAGGAACTCGATGGACTACGCTGCTACCCCTCGATCTGCGCCGTCGAGGGCAGTATCGATCTTGCGCTGATCGCGATCCCCGCCGCCGGCGTCGCCGCCGCGGTCGACGAATGCGCCCGCGCCGGCGCCAAGAACGTGCTGATCATCAGTTCGGGATTCGCCGAGGAAGGCGGTGCCGCGGGTGACATGCAGGCCGACCTTCTTGCGGTAACAAAACGGACTGGAATCCGAGCCTGCGGGCCGAACTGCGAAGGCTACTATAACGCACTGGGCCGCGTCGCGACCACCTTCAGCCCGACGGTGGAAACCAAGGAACAGGACGATCGCACCTTGGTCTCGCAACGCCGTGTCGGGGTCATCGCCCAGTCCGGTGGTATCGGCTTCGCACTGTTCAACCGCGGCGCGGCGGCCGGGCTCGGCTTCAGCTATGTGATCTCCACCGGCAACGAAGCCGACCTGACAATGGCCGACTTCCTGGACTACATGGTGGAAGACCCGCAAACCCACGCGGTGATGCTGTTCTGCGAAGCGGTGCGCGACGGACCCGGCTTCGTCGCGGCGCTGGAAAAAGCTCGTGCGCTCGGCAAGCCGGTGATCGCCATCAAGGTTGGTCGTTCCGATGCCGGCAAGCGAGCCAGTGCATCCCATACCGCATCGTTGTCCGGATCCCACACCGCCTATCACGCGATCTTCGAGCGCTACGGCGTGATCGAGGCCGAGGATGCCGACGAAGCGGTCGCCATCGCCGGCGTCGTGCTGACCTGCCCGCTGCCGACCGGAAGGCGCGCCGGGATCATCACCGTTTCCGGCGGCGGCGGTGCCTGGATGGCTGATACCCTGTCGGCGCACGGGCTGCTGGTGCCGAACCTCTCGGCGGCATCGCAGGCCGCGCTGCGCCCGCTGATGCCGTCTTATGGCGCATCGGGCAATCCGGTCGATGTCACCGCGCAAGGGTCCAACACCGGCCCCGCCATGATGACCGTGATGGAACACCTGGCTCGCTCGGACGAGATCGACATCATGGTGCTGGTGACCTCCCTCGCCAGCGAGACAAGGGCGTCGCTGGACGCCGACCGGATACGAGCGGTGGCGGATCGCTGCGGCAAGCCGATGACGGTCTGGAGCTACACGCTGCCCTCGGCGTTCGGACGATCCGCGGCGGCCGGGTGCGGGCTCTTCGTGCACAGCGATCTGCGCAACGTCGGCGTGGCGATGGGCAAGTTGGCCAGCTACGCCGAGGCGTTGCGGCGGCCGTTGCCGGACCCGTTCACCCCGGTGTCCGGCCGATTGTATCCCGGACTGCCACCGGTGGTGCCGGAGTATCTGGCCAAGCAGGTGCTGGCAGCCTGGCTGCCCGATACGCCGGAACAACTAGCAGGGTCGCCGGAGGAAGCCGCCGATGCGGCGGACCGCCTGGGTTTCCCGGTGGCGCTGAAACTGCAGTCGCCAGACTTGCCGCACAAAACCGAGGTGGGTGGGGTGAAGCTGGCGCTGGCCGACCGCGCCGCTGTCGCCGGTGCATATACAAATATGCTGACGAATGTGGGACACCGAGCACCGGGGGCAAAAATCGACGGCGTGCTGGTGCAGCGGATGGCGCCGCGCGGGTACGAACTCGTCATCGGCATGGTGAACGATCCGACCTTCGGCCCGATCATGATGCTGGGCTTCGGCGGCACCACGGTGGAACTGTTCGGCGACGTGGTCCACGCGCCGGCCCCTCTCGATGAAGCCGAGGCCACACGCCTGATCCTGTCATTGAAAGCCGCTCGTCTGCTGACCGGTTTCCGCGGCGCCGAACCGATCGATCTGGCGCCGCTGGCGGCCTTGGTCGCGGCGCTGTCGCGAGCGGCACTGACTTTGACCGATCAGGTGCGGGAATTCGAGTTGAACCCGGTGATCCTGCACGCAGACGGATCCGGGCTGACGGTCGCCGATGCGCTGCTGCTGATGAAACAATAACGGAGGGCGTGGCATGCTGGGCATCGAACCGACCGGCGCGATCCTTGGCGCCACCGTTCGCGGCATCGATCTCGCGCAGCCCATGCCCGAAGCCGCCTTCGGCCAAATCCTGCTGGCGCTGGGTCAGCACGGCGTGCTGCGGTTTCCCGACCAGCTTCTGGACATCGGCGACGTCAAGCGTTTCTCCGAACGGTTCGGCGAAATCCAGGGCAATCCGATCCGCTCCGTCGATACCACCCAGCCGTACCCCGAGGTCGGCATCCTGTCGAACGTCAAACAGAACGGCGTCTATATCGGCAGTCCCGACGCCGGCCAGGACTGGCACACCGACATGTCGTATCGGGAGACAATCGGCTTCGTCAACGTGCTGTATGGCATCCGCATTCCTCGTCGCGATGGCAAGCCGCTGGGCGGCACCGCGTTCGCCAACATGGCCGCGGCGTACGATGCGCTGCCGCCCGACATCAAGACCAGGCTGGACGGCATGACCGCCACCCACGACTTTGAAAAATTCTGGGAGCACATGCGCCAGCACAAGGCAAGTGGCCGGCCGGCGATGACCGACGAACAACGCAGGTGGCGTCCGCCGGTGGTGCATCCGGTGTTCCTGACCCATCCGATCACCGGGCGCAAAGTGCTGTACTGCAACGAAGGCTATGCGGTAAGGATCAACGAACTGAAGCAGTCGGAAAGCGACGACATGCTGGATTTTCTGTTCCGTCATCAGTTGGAAATGCGATTTCGCTACAAGCACGACTGGAACGAAAACGACCTGCTGATCTGGGATCACCTGGGGACCATTCATCGCGCCATTGCCGATTATGGCCCCGACGAGATCCGCCTGATGCGCCGTTGCCAGGTGATGGCGACAAAGGTTTTCGATCCGGCGTTCCTGCGACCGGCGTTGCAAGCCGCCTGCGCCTGAGGCTCCGCCTTGAAGCTGTCACGCATCCTCACGGGATCGTTAAATGCCAAAGGCATCAAATACATATCAGATGCTATAGGCCCGAAAACGTTGGGCCTGCGTCCGGAAGTTGGCTGTCTACAGGGTGATCCGCGGCGGCCGTTTCTTGTATGTAGTGGGGGGAGCTAATGCAGGACGATATGGCACGTCGGGTGACCGCCGAGCTGTTCGGTACATTCTGGCTGGTGTTCGGCGGATGTGGCGCGGCGGTTTTGGATGCCGCGTTTCCCGAGTTGGGGATCGGCTTTCTAGGGGTGGCGTTCGCGTTTGGGTTGACCGTGCTGACGATGGCCTATGCGGTCGGGCCGATTTCCGGCGGCCATTTCAATCCGGCAGTCACCCTGGGCCTGTGGTCGGCCGGCCGCTGCGCGAACAAACACGTGGTCCCATATATCATTGCTCAGCTTATCGGCGCGATCGCAGCGTCGGCGGTATTGTGGCTGATCGCATCGGGCAAGCAGGACTGGGCCCCGAAGGGATTCGCGGCGAATGGCTACGGCGACCTCAGCCCGGGCAAATATTCGTTGACCGCGTGCCTGATCTGCGAACTGGTGATGAGCTTTTTCTTTCTCTATATCATCATCGGAACGACATCGAAGGGTGCCGCGTCGGGCTTCGCCGGCATTCCGATCGGGCTGGCGCTGACGCTGATCCACCTCGTTTCGATCCCGGTCACCAACACCTCGGTCAATCCCGCGCGCAGCACCGGCCCGGCGCTGTTCGCCGGTGGCGCCTACATCGACCAGCTCTGGCTGTTCTGGGTGGCGCCGATCGCCGGTGCGATGTTGGCCGGCGCGGTGGCGCGTTGGATGTATGAGCCGGACACAATGGTGCACACGACCGTCATGGAGGATCGTCGGACCGCCTGACCTGGCGGTCGGCGCCTCCGGCCGCCCGGCCACGCATCAGCCAACACGGGTGACCTGAGCAAGCACAGCTAGACTCACGTTCGCGACGGCTGACACACTGGCCACCAAGGCGATATCGGGCGAAGATAGCGTGAAATAGGGAAACCGTCCGATGCTCAAGCCGTCAGAGGCCAAGCTCTCAGGGAAAGTCGCGATCGTCACCGGCGCCAGCCGGGGCATCGGTCAGCAGATCGCCGAATTGTTCGCCGCGCAAGGCGCCAAAGTGATCTGCGCCGCGCGCACGCTGAACGAAGGCGAGCACCGCATGCTCGAAGGCTCGCTGTCGCGCACCGTCGGCCTGATACGCGACAAGGGCGGCGAGGCGACAGCGGTGACCGCCGACGTTTCGGTCGAAGCCGAATGCCTGGCGCTGGTGCAGGCCGCTCGAGAAAACTACGGCGCGATCGACATCCTGGTGAACAACGCCGCACTGAACTATTATCTGCCGACCGATACCTATCCGACCAACCGCTGGGTGCGCTGCTTCGCGATCAACGTGCATGCTCCCTTCATCCTCGCCAAGGCGGTGCTGACCGACATGATCCCGCGCCGCCGCGGCGCCATCGTTAACATCAGTTCCGGCGCGGCGATCGGACCAGGTCGCGGCCCGTACGACGACAAGACCGTGCGCGGCGGCGTGATGTACGGCGCCACCAAAGCGGCGCTGGAGCGCTTCACCCAGGGCCTGGCACAAGAGGTCGAGCAATACGACGGCATCAGCGTCGCCGCGGTGTCGCCGTCGCAGGTGGTGCCGACGCCGGGCACCATCCACCACAAGCTGGTCAGCGGCATCGACGACCCGAAGGGCGAGCACCCGATGCTGATGGCCCGGGCCGCGCTGCTGCTGGCGAGTGAACCGGCGCACACCGTCAACGGTCGGGTGACCTACAGCCAGCAGATCCTGAAAGAATTCGGCTGGATCGAGCAAGCAACCGGCCGCGGCGTCACCACCAGCGGGTCGGGCTATTCCCTGGTCTGACCAGAGGCGGCCACCAGAGGCGGTCTCACCAGAGGCGGTCTCACCAGAGGCGGTCTCACCAGAGGCGGTCTCACCAGAGGCGGTCTCACCAGAGGCGGTCTAACCAGAGGCGATCTGAGCAGCGGCACCGTCACCCGACGGAGACCGGCGCTCCGCCGGCCGCCGACGCCGCCACCGCCTCGAACACCGCGACACCGTGGATGATCTGATCCAGCGGTGTCGGGAAAGGCCGCTTGGCGACGATGCTGGCAGCGAACGCCTCCAGCTCGGCGTTCAGCATGTTGAAGCCTTGGGTCTCTGTTACCTCGGGGTCACCGGCGCCATGCGCGCCGCCACCGGCCGCCGGGACGAAACGGAACAGCGTCATCGGATGTCCGAGCACCTCGGCGAAGCCCTTGGTGCCATAGACCGCCATGCGGTAGTGCGGTGTCGCGGCGGTAGAGCAGAAGATGTGGCCCGAGGCGCCGTTGGCGAAGCGCAGCAGGACATCGGTGGTGTCATCGGCGAGCGGCGCCGCGCGCCTTGCCACCTCGGCATAAACCTGGCGGATCGGGCCGAACAAATCGATCATCCCATCGACCAGGTGCACCCCGATCGCGGTCATCGCACCCGCCGGCGTCTCCTCGGGACTGGCGCGCCAGGACTCCTGCGCCATGGAGATGCCGGCCAGCGCGGTCTGCTCGGCGCTGATCGTCACCAGGGTGCCCAGCCGGCCACTGCTGACCGCTTGCTTCAACAGACGCATCGACGGATGGAAGCGTCGGTTGAAGCCGATCGCCAACACGACACCGGCGGCGTCGGCCGCCTGCCGCGCACGCGCCGCCTCGGCAAGCGACAGGCTGAACGGTTTCTCGACGAAGACATGCTTCCCGACGGTGGCAGCGCGGATCACCTGACCGGTATGCTGGGTGTGAGGCGTGGCGAAAACCACGGCGTCGATCTGCTTATCGTGCAGCGCCTCCTCCAGTGACCCAACCCAGCGCAGCCCGGCCTCGGCGCAGAACGCGGCAGCGGTCGCCTGGGCGCGGGTCTGGGCGATGGTGAAGCGGATCGCCTCACTGCCGCGCACGCTGTTGACCAGGTTCTGGCCCCACCAGCCAAGTCCGACGATCGCAGCCCGTATCATTCACTTTTCCCTTCGATTTCATCCAGCAGAGCCTGCACGAAGCGCCGCATGGTGCGGGTTCGCGCATCAGCCAGTGCCTGGCCGGCCTCGGTCTGAAAATTCCCCGCCACCCTGAACAGCTTGGCGCCGAAATGGTCCAGTGCGAAGCGGCGGTCGTCCAGATCCCGCCTGCCCGCCGGCGGGTCCGCCGGATCATACAGCCCAGACCCCATGCGCCCGGCCACATAGAAACAGCGGGCAATGCCGATGGCACCGATCGCATCCAGCCGGTCGGCGTCCTGCAGGATGCGCGCTTCCAGCGTTTCCGCCGCTATGCCGGCAGAGAAGCTGTGTGCCTCGATCGCGTGCGCAGCGGCGTCGATCCTCGGTGCTTCCCAGCCCAACCCCGCCAATATGGCGCGCGCTCGGGATGCCGCCAGACGCGAGGCCTGGGACCGCAGCGGCGAGTCTTTTTCCACCGCCACGCAATCATGCAGGATGACGGCCGCGGTCAGCACGGCACGATCACAATCCGCTTCGCGACCAGCGATCGAGGTCGCATTTTGCCAGACCCGCAGCAAATGCGACCGGTCGTGCGAGCCGTCGTCGCCGTCAGGACCCAGCGCCGCCAGCAAGAGCGCCGCGAGCCCCGCCTGATCAGTGAAATTGGCTTCGATCCAGTCCATGCGTCCGCTGCGGCGGCGTTCAGCGATCGCGTTTGCGTTGCGCCACCTTGATCGCCTGGGACACCCGCCCGATCTCGCGCGGGTCGCTTTTGACAGTCGGCCGCGCGCTGACTTTCGGCGCCATACCCTTGTTCGCCGAACGGCCAGGGGCGGGATGCTGCGTGGCCGCGGCAGCGCGCTTGCGCGCCACCGCCTTGCGCATGACCTCGGCCTGGGTCGGTGCGTTCAGTTTGCGCAGCGCCGCCGTCACCCGCTGCAACGCCTCGACCAGCGCCTGAGCCTTGGCCTCGGTCCCGGTGTTGTCGCGCGCCGGGGTGGCGCCGCGAGGCTTCCCCTTGCCGCTGATTTCGCGGCTCTGCTGGCGGCCGATGCGGCGGGCTCGGTCGCGAGCATTGCGCAGCCGTTTTCCCAAGGCCTGAAGCTGATCCTTCGAAAGATTGGCAACGCCGGGTGGCCGGGTCTGATCCACCATCTCGCGTTCCGCCACACTGAGCAGGCGATCGTCGGCGTTGGATGGCTCGTTCATGGCACGGTTCCTATGACAGGCGGCCTATTCAAGCTCTACGAGATCTCGAAACCCACTGGTGTCGCCCAGCCGGATGCAGGATAATCCGCTCTGAAATCGGCGCAATCCGGCAACTGGCTGGATCGGCGACGGATCGGGCGCCGTCAATCTTGGGCGCAGAAGGACAGCCACATGAGTGACTTCGAACTGGTCTGGGACTCGCGCTGCGGCGTGGCCGAGTCGCCAGTGTGGGACGCCGCCGAGCGGCGGGTGATGTTCTGCGACATCGACGGCAAGCGCATCAACGCCCTGTCGATCGACAGCGGAGCCCGCGAATCCTGGGATTTCCCAGACATCGTCGCCAGTTTCGGCCTATGCCGATCAGGCCGCCTGGTGGTCGCCCAGCGTCATCACGTCGTGCTGTTCGACCCGCTATCCGGCGCGCTGACCAATCTCACGGACAAGATTGCCGAGCCGCCGACCAATCGGCTGAACGATGGCAAGGTCGGACCGGATGGCGCATTCTGGGTCGGCAGCATGGACGGCAACTCACCACGCCAGAAGGTCGCCGCGCTGTATCGCGTCACCGCGGACGGTCAGGTGACCAAGCAGGAGGATGGCATTGCCGGATCGAATGGTCTGGCCTGGTCGCCGAACGGGCGGATCATGTATCATTCCGATTCGACGGTCGGAATCATCCAGGCGTGGGATTTCAACCCGGTCACAGGCGCTCGCGACAATCATCGCATCCTGGCGCGCCTCGCCAGTGAGGACGGTCGCCCCGACGGCGCCGCAACCGACGCCGACGGCAACTATTGGTCGGCCGGACCATCGGCGGGATGCCTGAACTGCTTCAGTCCAACCGGAGAGTTGCTGCGCAAATGGCCATTCCCGGTGCCCGGCCCGACGATGCCGTGCTTCGCCGATGGCGGCTTGTACGTGACCTCGCTGCGCGACGGTAAACCGGCCGAGGTTCTGGCCGAGTTTCCCACGCTTGGCGGCCTGTTCCGAGCCGACGCGCCGGCATCCGGCGCCCGGGTCGGACTGTTCGCCGATCAATAAGACCGATACGCCGGCGGATAGTCCTGCCGATAGCGCGGCGGCGGTGGTTGTGGCGTGGTCGCCGCGCCGCCGACCGCGCCAAGCGCTCCGCCAGCCAGTCCGCCCACCAGCGCACCGCTGCCACCGCCGGCCAGGCCGCCCACCGCGGCCCCCGCCCCTGCCCCCAGCAATCCGCCACCCACGGCACGCTGGTTCGGATCATAAGGGTCGGTGCAGCTGACGACCGCCACCGCGATCCCCAGCAGCAGAGCGCCCGTCGCGACAAACCTTGGCATCCCGATCCTCGTTCCTGTAACGACACGCCATATAGGCAGCATCGTCAGCGCCGCCGAGTCGCGGAAACGTCACGATATAGCGACGAACTCAGGAAATCGCGCGCAGGCGCGGTTTCGCCGGCTGGGTATCGGGAACCCCTAAATGGTTAAGGAACACAGAACAGAACTGCCGCGCGGTACTGGTGCGGACCTTTTCGTGCAACGCCTGCCAGCGCTCCCGCCGCTCTTCCAGTTCCATCGCCAGGGCGATATGCATGGCCTCGGCGATCTCGTCGGAATCGTAGGGGTTGACGATCAGCGCCTCAGTCATTTCCTCGGCCGCCCCGGCGAAGCGGGACAGGATCAGCACGCCGGGGTCCTCGGGATCCTGCGCCGCGACGAATTCCTTCGCCACCAGGTTCATGCCGTCGCGCAACGGAGTGACCACCGCGATGCGGGACAGCCGGAAGAACCCGGCCAAGGTGTCGCGCTTGACCGCCCGCGTCATGTAGCGCAACGGCGTCCAGTCGAATTCGGAGTAACGCCCGTTGGTGTCACCGACGATCCGGTCGAGTTCACGCCGCAGACGCTGGTACGAGCCTTGCTCTTCGCGCGATCGGGCCGCGATCTGCAGGAAACTGACCTGTCTGCGATGCTGCGGATAGTTGGCGAAAAACCGGCCGATCGCCTCGAACCGGTTGATCAGGCCCTTGGAATAGTCCAACCGATCGACGCCGATCGCCAGCCCGCCCTTGCTCAGGCTGTCGCGCAGCAACCTGGCATCCGACCCGCGCGCGGCGGTGATTGCCTGTTCCGAGAACGCATCGGCATCGATACCCACCGGATCGACGATCGCGCGCACCGCATGGCCGCGCCAGTTGAAGCGGCCGTCGGGATCAGGATGGACGCCGAAGTTCTCGGCCACGCAGTCAAGGAAGGCGGCGCGGTAGCTGTGGGTATGAAAGCCCACGACGTCGTAGGCGCACAGGCTGTTGAGCAACTCGCCCGATCGCGGCAGGGCATTGAAGATCGACGGCGGCACGAACGGCGTGTGCAGGAAGAACCCGATGCGGTTGGTGACGCCCAGCGCACGCAATTCGGCGGCCATTGGGATCATGTGGTAGTCATGCACCCAGATCATGTCGTCGGGCCGCAACAACGGCAGCAGCGCCGCGGCGAACTGACGGTTCACCGAGCGATAGCCGCCATAATCCTCGGTCTTGAAGTCGAGCAGCCCGAGCCGGAAGTGCAGCAATGGCCACAGCGCGCCATTGGAGAAATTGACGTAGAACGACCGGTAGTCGGCTTCGGTCAGGTCGATCGTGGCGTAGGTGATGCCATCGGACCGCTGAATGTGCGTGGTCCCCGATCCACGCGTGGATCGCCGCCCGCTCCAGCCGAACCACAAGGACCCGGGTCGCAAGGCATCGGCCAGGGCGACCGCCAGCCCGCCGGCCTTGGCGCCGCGTTCCGACGGAAGCGGCACTCTGTTGGAAATGACAACCAGCCGCGCCATTCGCACCCCCAGTATGATCGGGGCCGCCGAGGCGGCGCCGTTTCGCCTGCCTAAACGCAAACCCGGCAGCGTGGTCTCCCTGGCGTGGTCACATCGGTGTGAAGGTGCCGAGTTTGGCGGCTTCATGACAGGTCCGCCGCAAAAAAACCCGATCCGGGCGGCATGACTGGTTGCCTTGGAAGACCGGGAGCCAGCTTATCATGCGTATAGCCCAGATCGCGCCACTGACTGAATCCGTTCCGCCGCGCACCTATGGCGGGACCGAGCGGGTGGTGTCGTACCTGACCGAGGAACTGATGGCGATGGGACACGACGTGACCCTGTTCGCCAGCGGTGACTCCATCACGACCGCGAAACTTGAATCCGCCTGGCCGTGCGCGCTGCGCTTCGACGCCACGCTGCGCGATGCGATGGCACCGCAGATGCTGTTGATGGAGAAGGTCTATCAACAGGCGCAGGACTTCGATGTGCTGCATTGTCATCTGGACTACTGGCCGTTCTCATTGCTCAGCCGGCAGCAGACGCCGTTCATGACCACCCTGCATGGCCGGCTCGACCTGCCGGAACTGACGCGGATCTATGACTGCTTCGCCACCGCGCCGCTGGTCTCGATTTCGGACGCACAGCGCCGTCCGCTGCCGCATGGCAACTTTATCGGCACCGTGCATCATGGCCTGCCGCCCGACCTGCTGACGCCGCAGCCCGGCAAGCGTGACTATCTGGCGTTCCTGGGTCGGATCTGCCCCGAGAAGTCTCCCGACAAGGCGATCCGCATCGCGCGCGCCGCTGGCATGAAGATGAAGATCGCGGCCAAAGTCGACCGGGTCGATCGCGAGTATTTTGAAACCACGATCCGCCCGCTGATCGATGGTCAGCAGATCGAAATGATCGGCGAGATCGGCGACGCCGAGAAGCCAGCGTTCCTGAGCGGCGCCAAGGCGCTGCTGCTGCCGATCGACTGGCCCGAACCGTTCGGCCTGGTGATGATCGAGGCGATGGCCTGCGGCACACCGACCATCGCTTTCCCCGCCGGTTCGGTGCCCGAGGTGATCGATCACGGCGTGACCGGCTTTATCGTCCACGACGAAAGCTCCGCCGTTGCCGCCGTGGCACGGCTCGACCGCCTCGCCACCGGCATCATCCGCGACCGCTTCGAGCAGCGCTTCACCGCCCGGCGCATGGCCGAGGATTACGTGTCCCTCTATCGCCGCATGGCGGTGAAATCCCGGCCGGCGTTGCGGGTTGTGACCTGAATTCAGCTAGGACCGGACAGCTCACGTCTGGTCAACGCCGGCCGGTTCCGCTTCACTGGCCGCTAGAACGGCGGCCAGCAGGGGGAACCGCGGCATGCAAGCGGGCAAGGACTACGACTTCATCATTGTCGGCGCCGGCTCGGCCGGCTGCGTGTTGGCCAATCGCCTGAGCGCCGACCCGAACACAAGGGTGCTACTGCTGGAAGCGGGCGGCAAGGACACCGATCCGTGGATCCACATCCCCGCCGGGTTCTACCGCAACATCTACAACCCTAAGGTCGCCTGGCATTTCGAGACCGAACCGGTTGCGCAACTGAACCACCGCCGCGTCTCCTGGCCGCGCGGCAAGGTGCTGGGCGGATCGTCCTCGATCAACGGTTTGATCTACATCCGCGGCCAACGCCAGGATTTCGACCTGTGGCGCCAACTCGGCAACACCAGCTGGTCGTATGACGACGTGCTGCCGTATTTCCGCAAGGCCGAGGATCAGGAACGCGGCGCCGACGACTACCACGGCGAAGGCGGCCCGCTCGGGGTATCGGACCTGAAGACCGACCATCCGCTACACGACGCCTTCCTGGCCGGTGCGCAAGAGGCGGGTTACCAGCTCAATCCCGACTTCAACGGCGCCGAGCAGGAAGGCGTCGGGCCGCTGCAGTTGACGGTCAAGGGCCGACGCCGGTGTTCCGCCGCCGCGGGTTACCTGAAGCCCATCCGGTCGCGCGCCAACCTGACGGTCGAAATCCACGCGCTGACGCATCGGGTGCTGCTGGACAACCAACGCGCCGTCGGCATCGAATACAGCCAGAACGGCGCAATCTATCGCGCGACGGCCAGAAAAGAGGTGTTGTTGTGCGGCGGCGCGATCAACTCGCCGCAGATCCTGCAACTGTCCGGCATCGGCCCGGGCGCGCTGCTGCAGTCGCTGGGCATCGAGGTGCAGCACGACCTGCCCGGCGTCGGTGAGAACCTGCAGGACCACATCGGCGGCCGCATCATCCACCGTTGCATCGACGGCACGGTGACGATGAACGAAATCTACCACAACTGGCTGCGCCGCCTGTACGCGGGCGCCGAATGGATCCTGGCTCGGAAGGGCCCGCTGATGACCGGCGCTGGACCGATGGGGCTGTTCGTCAAGACCCGACCGGAGCTGGACAGCCCCGACGTACAGTATCAGTTCCTCGCCGGCAGCACCGAAAAGACCGGGGAACCAATGCACCGCTTTCCCGGCTGCACCATGGTCGCCATTCCCTGCCGGCCGGAGAGTCGCGGCTGGCTGCGCATCCAGTCGCCCGATCCGACAAGGCCGCCGGCGATGCAGCCGAACTACCTGTCCACCCAGGCCGACCGCGACACCATCGTCGCCGGCCTGCGGGTGACGCGCCGGATCTTCGACACCGCCAGCCTCCGTCGATACTGCAAGGAAGAGATCTACCCCGGCCCGCGGGCACAAACCGACGAGGACCTGCTGAACCATGTCCGCGCCACCGCCGGCACCACCTTCCATCAGACCAGCACCTGCATGATGGGTCCCGGCCCGAAAGCGGTCGTGGACCCCGACCTGCGGGTCAAGGGTCTGCGCGGTTTGCGGGTGATCGACGCGTCGGTGATGCCAACCGTGGTGTCGGGCAACACCAACGCCACGGTGATCATGATCGCCGAAAAGGGAGCGGACATGATCCTGCAAGCGGCATGAGCCCGATCGAGCAAACATTCGCCGGCAAGGTCGCCCTGGTCACCGGCGCCGGCAAGAATATCGGACGCACCATTGCGCTGGACCTGGCGGCACGCGGTGTGTCCGTGGTGGTCAACGGCCGCAGCGACCGCTCCGCGGTCGATGGCGTGGTCGCCGAGATCAACGCCGCCGGCGGTCAGGCGATCGGCTGCCTGGCGGATGTGTCCGACCCGGCGGCGACCCAATCGATGATCCAGGCAGCGGTGGCGGCGTTCGGCGGCATCGACATCCTGGTCAGCAACGCCGGACTGCGCCGGCAGACCCCGTTCCTCGAGATGTCCTTCGCCGAATGGCGCGAGATCCTCTCCGTCGCCCTCGACGGCGGTTTCATCCTGGCTCGGGCCGCGGTGCCGCACATGCTGGGCCGCGGCGGCGGCGCGATCGTCGCACTGTCGGGAATCTCGACCCATGTCGGCACCCCCAACCGGTGCCACGTGTCGGCGTCAAAGGCCGGGCTGGAGGGCTTGATGCGGGCGCTCGCGGTGGAACTGGCGCCGCACGCGATCACCTGCAACACGGTCGCTCCGGGCGCGGTAAACACCGTGCGCGGGACGTCCGCCGGTGCCCTGCCGAGCAGCCTGCGCGACAGCGGACCGCCTCTGGGGCGCAAGGCCGACATGGCGGAAATTTCCGCCGCGGTGCGGTTCCTCGCCGGCCCCGAGGGGCGTTACATCACCGGCCAGACGCTGCACGTAAACGGCGGGGCTTTCCTGACCTGACACGCGCCGCTTGCAAAGCCGCCGGCCGCATGGTCCAAGGCGGCGGATCAAGCGCTGGGGATGACCCAATCGATGACCGATTCCCTGCCTGATCCGGCGAACACGCCCGAACGCATCCTGATCCTGGATTTCGGCAGCCAGGTGACCCAGTTGATCGCCCGCCGGCTGCGCGAATCCGGGATCTATTGCGAGATCTGGCCGTTCAACGCCGATGCCGCCAGGATCGCCGCCTGGGCCCCGCGCGGCATCATCCTGTCCGGCGGCCCGGCCTCGGTGCACGAGGCGGTATCGCCGCTCGCCCCGCCGGCGGTGTTCGACCTCGGTGTCCCGGTGCTGGGCATCTGCTACGGCGAACAACTGCTATGCCATCAACTCGGAGGCGCCGTAGAACCATCCGAACACCGCGAGTTCGGCCGCGCCTATGTCGAAATCGCCGATGACTGCGCGCTGTTCCACGGCACCTGGGCAAAGGGCGGCCGGGAACAGGTCTGGATGAGCCACGGTGACCGGGTGACCCGCCTGCCGCCGAGTTTCCGGGTCGTGGCGACAAGCGACGGCGCCCCGTTCGCCGCCATCGCCGACGACAGCCGCCATTTCTACGGCGTGCAGTTCCATCCCGAGGTGGTGCACACGCCGCATGGCGCGCAGTTGCTGCGCAACTTCACCCACGAGGTCGTTGGGCTGTCCGGTTCGTGGACCATGGCCGGGTTTCGCGCCACCGAGATCGCCAGGATCCGCGCCCAGGTGGGCGCTGGGCGAGTGATCTGCGGACTGTCGGGCGGGGTTGATTCCTCGGTCGCGGCGGTGCTGATGCACCAGGCGATCGGCGAGCAGTTGACCTGCATTTTCGTGGACCACGGCCTGCTGCGCCAGGGCGAAGCCGAGCAGGTGGTGGAAACGTTCCGGGAACGGTTCAACGTTACGCTGGTGCATCGCGATGCCTCCGAGCTGTTCCTGGGCGCGCTGGAAGGGATCAGTGACCCTGAAACCAAGCGCAAGACGATCGGGCGGCTGTTTATCGAGGTGTTCGAGCAGGAGGCCGGCAAGATCGGCGGCGCCGACTTCCTGGGTCAAGGCACCTTGTATCCGGATGTGATCGAAAGCGTCAGCTTCACCGGCGGTCCATCCGTTACGATCAAGTCACATCATAATGTCGGTGGCCTGCCGGCGCGGATGCGGATGAAGCTGATCGAGCCGTTGCGCGAATTGTTCAAGGACGAGGTCCGCGCGCTGGGCCGCGAGCTTGGCATGCCGGAGGCGATCATCGGGCGGCATCCGTTTCCCGGGCCTGGGCTGGCGATCCGCATCCCCGGCGCGGTGACGCGGGAAAAGGCCGATCTGCTGCGCCGGGTGGATGCGATCTACCTTGAGGAGATCCGCCTGGCCGGGTTGTATGACGCGATCTGGCAGGCGTTCGCGGTGCTGTTGCCGGTGCGCACGGTCGGCGTGATGGGCGACGGCCGCACTTACGATATGGCCTGTGCATTGCGCGCGGTCACCAGCACCGACGGCATGACGGCGGATGTCTATCCGTTCGAGATGGCGTTTCTGACCCGGGTTGCCGGGCGGATCGTCAATGAGGTCAGGGGGGTCAACCGGGTGACCTATGATATCACCAGCAAGCCGCCGGGGACAATCGAGTGGGAATGATTTTGGTCCGTCCGGAGGCTATCCCGCAGCGTCCCAAAGACCCAAACACCTCCCAAACAGAACCCGGCATGATCACCGTTGCCTGATCAGGGAGACCGGTTCGGCCTTGGTCACATACGTCGAGCAGGACCATTGTCGCCAGTGCCGGCGTCGGACCATTTGCCGGGGGCGCCCTCGCCGCCCAGCTGGAACCGCTCAATTGGTGACACACCGGGCCATCTGGTTTGTTGTAGAAAGGTTATTGGTCAGGTCATAGGAGCAAGACATGCCGTTCATCGCATCGAATGGCCTTACCGAGGCGGACACCAGCAAGACCATCGCGGCCGGTGGCATGACGGTGCACTATCACGATGTCGGTTCGGGGCAGCCGGTGCTGTTCCTGCACTCTTACGGTCCCGGCACCACAGCGTGGATCACGTTCTACAAGGCGGTCGGTGTGCTTTCGCAGCATTTTCGTTGCATCCTCATGGACATGCCGAATTTCAGTAAGACAGGCCCTATTGTCTACCAGGAGGGCGTGCACGCGCTGCAGGCTCGGACCGCAGTCGCCTTACTGGACGCGCTCGGCATCGAACGGGCGAAATGGGTTGGCAACTCGCAAGGCGGGCAGTCGGCGATGGTGGCGGCCATCAACCACGCCGAACGGGTCGAGAAGTTCGTCATGGGCGGTTCACATATCGGCACCGGCGGTGATCGCTACCTGATGGCCAATCGCCCGTCGGAGGGCAGCCGGGCCACCCGCGATGCGATCGATGACCCAAGCCGCGAGAACATCCGGCGTTATCTGCGCGTCCATATCGACGATGAGAACCTGGTGACCGATGAGCTTGTGGACTACATCCACCATGCATACACGTGGTCGCCCGAGTTGATGGCGGCCCGGAGCAAGTCGGTCAGCGTGCCGCACGACTACACACCCGAGCTTGCCGGCATTCAGGCGCCGGTACTTCTGATTCATGGGCGATACGACAGGATGGTTGCGTTCGAGATAAGCATCGCGATTCTGAACCATGTTGCCGACTCCCGGGTCGTTCTGCTGAACAACTGTGGGCACTGGGCGCCGTTCGAGAAGCCGGCGGAGTGGACGGCTCATGTCCTGACCTTTTTGCGGGGCTACTGAAAACGATCGTGCCCGAAAGCGTCCCAACCCTGTGCACCACTTCGGGTCGTAACTACAGGAGAACGATGATAGCAAAGTCGGGAAGGGCAGCCGACCGTGTCGATTGAGCAAGTCAATACCTTGATTGTTGGCGGGGGTCAGGCCGGGCTGGCAATGAGCGAGCAACTGACAAGGCGAGGCCTGCCGCACGTCGTTTTGGAACGCCACCGAATTGTCGAGCGCTGGCGGACGGAGCGGTGGGACGGATTGCACGCGAACGGACCGGCCTGGAGTGACAGCATGCCGGGCCACCCGATCCCTGGGGTCCAGCCCGACGCTTTCGCGACCCGCGACCAGATCGTGGATTATTTTATTGCCTACGCCGCAGCGATCAAAGCGCCGGTGCGATGCGGCGTGGAGGTGAGGACCCTAGTCCAGCGCGAAAACGGCGGCGGTTTCTGCGCGGAAACCTCACATGGGCCGATCGACGCAGCCAGCGTGGTCGTCGCGACCGGGCCGTTTCAACGCGCCGTGGTCCCCGCCATCGTGCCGCCGGACGCGGGAATGATCCAGTTGCACGCGAGCGGATACCGCAATCCAGGCCAGCTTCCCGACGGCGCGGTGCTGGTGGTCGGGACCGGCTCCTCGGGCGCGCAGATCGCCGAAGAACTGTTGCGGGCGGGACGCCAGGTTTATCTGTCCGTCGGTCGGCATGTCCGGCCACCCAGACGCTACCGGGGGCGTGACTTCGTCTGGTGGATGCACCAGCAGGGGTTGTGGCACCTGCCCGTCGGCGAGCTAGCGCCAATGCACGTCCCGCTCGCGTTCAGTGGCGCCTATGGCGGCGTTTCCGTCGATTATCGAGCGCTGGCCGCGCGCGGGGTGGTGCTGGTCGGGCGGGCGGAAGGGTTTCGCGATGGGGTGATGTCTTTCGCCGCTGATCTGGCGGGAAGCCTGGTGGCGGGCGACGCGTCGTGCCTCGCCTTCTTGAACCAGGCAGATGCGTTCGCGGCTGAACAGGGTCTTGAGCTTCCAGAAGAACCCGAGGCGCGAGTCATCGCACCGGATCCGACGTGCGTAGTTGATCCAATCCGGGAGTTGCAGCTGCGCGACGAGGGGATTGGTTCAATTATATGGGCGACGGGTTATACGCTAGATTTCGACTGGCTGCGGGTCCCGGTGTTCGATGAACGCGGCGCGGCGATCCATCGCCGGGGGGTGACGGAGGTACGTGGGCTGTATTTTCTGGGACTGCCATGGCTGTCCAAAAGGACGTCGTCGTTCATTAGTGGAGTCGGGCACGACGCAGCCTGGCTAGCCGGTTACATCGCCGCGGCCGGGAGCGTGCAGGCTACAGGAAAACGCTGAGGTTCTTGTCCAGCAGCACGTTCGCATCGAGCACAATCATGCGCCTAGCGACTTTCCATACCCCATCGACCTTCCGCAGCACATCCTCCCTGCATCCGGACAACAACTGAGAATCCGTCTCCAGATGGGAGCGGTAAACCATGAAGGCCGTCCTTGCCTGCACCTCACCGTTGTCCAGCTTGTCCGCCTCCAGGTTGCCGACCAGGTGACGGGTGCGCGACGGCGGTTCCTCCGCCCATGCCATCCCGGTGTCGAGCCGGGTCACCCGCATCTCCAGGTAGCGCTTGTCCTCCTCCAAAATTGCCAGGTCGCCGAGTGACGTCAGCTCTCGCTGCAACTCTCGCCGCGGAACGTTCTTGCGCCGGGGCATGAAGTACAACACGTCGTCGGTGAAGATATCCAGCCACTCTCGGAACTTGCGTTCGTCCAGCAACCAAGCCTCCCGGATGTAGAACGGCATCAGCTCCAGCCACAGTAGCTGTTGTGGCATGATGCCCCCTGCACCGCCCGCCCTCGCTTGTTCTGTCGTCACTGCGCTAACCCTGCATCGTTGCGGTGCCGTCGAACCGCGCCCGGATTGGTTCCAGCGGGATGTCGGCCCAGCTTTGCGCGTTCATGAACTGCTGCCAGCGCATATAGAACAGGCGCTGGTTGTTCTCCGAAATGTATCGTTCGGAGATCAGTCCCGGATAGTCCGGATGCTGCGCCTCGTGCCCCACGCCCATCGACAGGTCCTGGGGAAGATGACGGGACATGCGGCTGGTGCTCGACTCGGTCACCTGACGCCAATTGTCGACGTCGTCCTGCTCGAACATTCCCGCGGCGCCATTATTAGCCTGGCTGCCGATCCGGATCACGCGTTTCAGTTCCTCGGGCGCATCCCGGTCCAGCAGTACGAAGTGCCAGAACTCGGTCTTCAGCGGACCGCGCGGCAAGGCCAGCCGGAACCCGAGGACCCCGTTTGGGAAGATGGAATGATTGCCAAGCTGTACCCCGCGGGCACGCAGCGGGCCGAGCCGCCGCTCGACCTCGACCATCGTCGAGGTATGGTAATCCTCAAACAGTCGCATCGTCTCGGTCGACACGCCGTGCAGGTATCGCGGCATGTTGTCGTTACCATCCCGGAACGTGAGCGCGTGCCCGTTGACAAAAACATGCTTGTTGGGGCTCTCGAACTGATCCGCATGCGACAGCCGAGGCCTGCCCAGGAAACGGCTCTGCACCGCGGCGCTGGAGAGATGACTGGTGGGGACGTGATAGTTGTCCGAGCAGTTGTCCACCATTGTCTTCCAGTTGGCGGGCTCCAGCCATTTTGTCGGGCCCAGGGCCTGCATGCCGCCGTCCCGCCGATTGAAAACGGTATCAAGATACCACCGCGCGTCGCCCAGATACGCCTCCAGGCTCGGTGCGTCCTTGGCCCAGGTCGCGAAGATGATTCCCGCGTAAGTCTCGAGGCGCGCCTCGATGAGACCCAGGGATCGAAGGTCGAGTTCGTTATAGTAGGCCTCCGACTCGCCCGGGACGTGTTCCAGGGTGCCGTCGTTACGATAGGTCCAGCCATGATAGGCGCACATGAAGCGTTTGGCATTGCCATCGTCGCACCGCGCGACGCGGTTGCCGCGGTGCCGGCACATGTTCAACAGCGCGTGCAACTTTCCCTGGCCATCGCGGGTCAGGATGACCGGGTCTTCACCCATGTAGGTGTGGAAATAGTCATCGACCTCAGGCACCAGGCTCTCGTGTCCGATCATCAGCCAGGCGCGCCCGAAAATCTTCTCCATTTCCTCATCGTAGATCGCCTGGTCGCTGAAGATGCCGCGGTCGATTTTACCAGTGGCCGGGTCGATGACGGCGTATTTTTGAGTGGTCCCCATCGCTGCATCCTCGCTCGCGGGGTGGCATTGTCAACACAACCAGTTTACGATTGCCAAGATCTCGGAGCCATGGTTTCGCCCGTTCGAGAAGGTCTAACCGCGAGGACCGTGGCCCCATATGCTGGTGGCGCGATAATCTTGCACGGTCCATTTACTCTCGTCGTCGATAGTACGCCCGCCCCACCCGTATTCAATATTGAAGCCGGACGGCGACACCACGTAGAATGAAATCATCAGATCGTTGGTATGGCGGCCTAGACGGCCTGTTTCGATACCGCGTTGCTGCATGATGTCCATCGCTGCCCCAACATCGTCCAGCGACTCGACTTCCACCATGAAGTGCTGCAGCCGCTTTACCCCTGAGGCGAGCCCTGGCACCAATGCCATCGAATGGTGCCTGGGATTCACATGGGTGAATGTCAGTGCCACCGTCTTGCCACCGCGCTCGACATGGATGTAGTCGGTCAGCTTTACACCGAGACCAAGCATGTAGAAGCGCAATGTCTTGTCGGTGTCGTCAGCCTTCAGCACGATATGGCCGAGGCCGAGCTCCTGCGCCTTGAAACGGCCGATGCCGCGCGGCGACAGGAGCGGTGTCCGGTCGAGTAACGGCCCGTGGAAGACTTCGACTGTGAGGCCATCGGGATCCTTGAAGCGGATAAGGCCGAGGGCCATTCTCGCGGCGGCATCCTCGCGCGTCGCTTCGGTCACCTCGACGCCCATCGCGCGCACCTGAGACGCGATATCGTGCATCGCATGCGCGTCCTTGGCTTCCCACCCAGTGTGCAGCAGGTCGTCTTCACCGGTCGGGAAAAGAGCAAATCGTTGGTGGTGATCGTCGATTCGGAAATAAATTTCACCGCGAGGGCCGGCGCCGTTTTCCTGTAAGCCGAGAGCTGACGTGGCAAAGTCACGCCAGCCGAGCAAGTCGGAGACGCCGATACCCAGATAGCCAAGCTGAGTTACTCCGGTGCGTATACGTGGTGACTCGGATTTCATAATGGCTCCTTCTCGGACAGGTCGATGATCTGGCCGTCCGTAAGTTTACCTCTTAGGTGGCGTCGTTGCCCAGAACAGCGGTTGATGAGGTGGCAGGTTGACCTAGGGGGTTCGCAAGCGTCAGGAAGGCGTCGGGGCGCCCACGCTGAGGATGCGTTCGGATTCCGCCTGAAACCGGTCGAACATGTCGGAGGGTCGGCGCATCGCCTTCAGCTCCTCGTGGCGGATGCAATGCACGCGGTGGTTGTTACCCAGATCGACTGAAGGCGGGATCGCCGTTTGGCAGGCGCCGATCACGAACGGGCAGCGGGACGCCAGGAAGCATCCGGTCGGCAGGTTGATCGGGCTCGGGATTTCGCCGGACAGGCTGACATCGAAGTGTTGCTGCAGGTCGGGATTGGGCAACAAGACGGACGACAGCAGTCCGACGCTGTAGGGGTGACGTGGCTGGGCGAACAGGCTGGCGGCCTCGCCTTGCTCGACGATCATGCCGAGATACATGACGGCGATGCGGTGGCTGACGAAGCGCACGGTGCTGAGGTCGTGCGAGATGAACAGATAGGCGGTGCCGAGCTTTTTCTGGATGCCGACCAGGAGTTCGATGATTTCGGCGCGGGCGGTGGGATCGAGGGCGGAGGTGGGTTCGTCGAGCACCACCAGCTTAGGACGGGTGATCATGGCGCGGGCAATGCCGACGCGTTGCTGCTGGCCGCCGCTGAGTTCGGCGGGGTAAAGCTGCAGGGTGCGGCGGGCGAGTCCGACGAGCTCCAGTGCCTCCAACACGCGTTCGGATCTTTTCTTGGATGACACGCCGAGTGCGGTCAGCGGTTCGGCGATGCAGGCGCCGATGCGCATTCTGGGGTCCAATGCGTCGGCGGGTTCCTGGAACACGATCTGGATCTGACCGCGCAATGAGGCCGAGTTTTTTCGCCGCGTGGTCAGCAGGTCGGTGCCGTTGAAGCTGATGCGGCCGCTGGAGATGTCCGTCAGGCCAAGAATGGATCGCCCGACGGTCGTCTTGCCGGAACCGCTTTCGCCGACGATGCCAAGAGTCTCGCCGGGCTCCAGGGTGAAAGAGATGCCGTTGACCGCCTGGACGACATTGCGCGAGCCGGCGATCGGAAAGTGTTTGACGAGCTGGCTGACCTCGAGCAGCGGCATCAGCGTGACACCGGGAAATGGCAGCGAACGAAGTGACCGGAAGCGAGTTCGTGCAGGGCGGGGCGGTCGCTGCGGCAGCGTGGCTGGGCCAGGGGGCAGCGGGCTACGTAGGGGCAGGCGGTTGGTTCGCTGGTTGCTCCCGGCAGGGGTTCGGGGCGGGCCCACATCTGGCGCAAGCGCTGATTATAGGAGAACGCAGCCATCAGCATGATCGTGTAAGGATGGGCGGGGCGGAAGAAGAAGTCCTCGCGGGCTGCAAGTTCCATGATCTCGCCGTTGTAGATCACGGCGACGCGGTCGCAGAAATGCGCGGTGATGCCGATGTCGCGCGTGATGAACAGCATGGAGCTGCCGCGATCCTGGGCGAGGCGGCGGAGCAACTGCAGGATCTGTGCCTGCACGGTGACGTCGAGGCCGCTGGTGGCGTCGTCTGAGACGATGAATTTTGGCGAGCAGATCAGGGCAATGGCGATGACGATGCGCTGGGCCATGCCGCCGCTCATTTCATGCGGAAAGGCTTGCATCCGGCGCCCAGGATCGGGGATCTGCACGGCGCGGAGGATGTCGAGAGCGAGGCGGTGTGCGTCCCGCTTAGGAACTTTCAGGTGGACACGGGCAACATTGGCGATTTGCTCGCCGACCGTGAGCAGCGGGTTCAATTCGCTGCGCGGGTTGGGCACGATCATAGAGATGTCGCGGCCGCGCATGCGCTGCATCTCGACCTCCGGCAGGGGCATCAGGTTCTTACCTTCGAAGACCAGTTCTCCTGAGGCGATGCGGCCGGGTTCGGGCGGGAGGCGCAGCAGGCTGCGGGCGAGGGTGGTCTTGCCGGCGCCGGATTCGCCGACCAGGCCGAAGATCTCGCCGCGTTCGATGCGCAGATCGAGGTTCCTGATTGCGACTCTGGGGGTGCCGGTTATGGCGGGAAATTCGACCGTCAGGCGGGTGACGTCGAAGGTGGGCGGGGCTTTGGTGGTAGGCGCTTCGGTCTGGAAGTGGTCGCTTAGTTCCAGCATGTCAGCGTCCGATTCTGGGATCGATGGCGACGTAGATCAGGTCGACCACGAGGTAGACGACCAGGGAGAAGATCGCGGAGAACAGGACGAAGCCCAGGACTGGGTAGATGTCGGAATTCAGCACGCCCTGCACGGCGTATTGGCCGGCGCCCCCCCAACTGAAGACGATTTCCACCAATACCGCGCCCCCGAGCAGATAACCGTAGAGGACGCTGATGATGGTGACGACGGAGGGCAGGGCGTTGCGTAAGGCGTGGCGCACCACCATGCCGTGGGGCAGGCCGGACAGCACCTCGTAACGGCTGAAATCGGATTGCAGCATCCGGTCCATGGTGGACTGGGTCATTTTCAGGATCGGTCCGGCGTTGATCAGACTGAGGGTCAGGACGGGCAGGCACAGGTGACTGAGCGCGGACCAGAAGGCGTCCCAGTTGCCGGCCAGCAGGCTGTCGACCAGCAGAAAGCCAGTGACGGTGGGTGGCGGCAGGATGGCGAAGTCGATGCGGCCGAGTGGGGCGGGGACGACCTGGAGGACGGTGTAGAACAGGAAGATCAGCACGAGCGCCAGCCAGAAGTCGGGCAGCGAGCCAGCGGTGAGGCCATACAGTCCGGCGGCTCGGGCCACGATGCCTTTTTCATTGAATGATGAGGCGATGCCGAGCGGTATGCCGATCAGGATGGCTCCCAGCAGGCCCAGGGTGACCAGTTCGAGGGTCGCTGGGAAGCGCTGCAGCAGGTCATCGAGAACCGGCCGCGTGGTCTGCCAGGAGGTGCCGAGGTCGCCGTGGATCAGGTCGTTCAGGAAGTGGACGAACTGGATAGGCAGGGAATGGTCGAGACCGAGCTTGGTGCGCAGGCCGGCGACTGATTCGGCGGAGGCCATGGGACCGAGCATCAATACGGCCGGGTCGCCGGGGACGGATTTGATGAGGAAGAAGCTGACCAGAAGGATGCCGAACAGTTGCGGCACAATGAATAGCAAGCGATGGCCCAGGAAGGAGATGATCCGCATCAGACATTCCTTGCCATTCTTGCGCTGTCCCCGCGCGTTGCCGTTCCTGCGTGGTCCCCACGCGTTGCCGTTCCTGCGTGGTCCCCACGCGTTGCCGTTCCTGCGCTGTCCCCATGCGTTGCCACTCGGGCGCGGTCGCAGAGGCTGACGTCACGGATCAGCCGACGCACTTTGACTGGGTCGCCGAAGACCTCGACGCTGTTGCCGACCAGGGAGAAGCCAAAGACGGTGGTGGCCAATGCCAGGCCGGGAAAGACTGACGGCCACCATTCGCCGGTTACGACGTTTTGGAAGCCGGTGGCGATCATGCTGCCCCACTCCGGGCTCGGGGCGCGCACACCGGCGCCGACGAAGCTGAGGCCGGCGGTCAGCAGGATCGACCAACCGACGTTGACCGAGAGCTGAGCGAGAGCGGGTCCCATGGCGTTGGGGATGACGTGGCGCAGGATGGTCTGCCGGTCGGACAGGCCGGCGACCATGGCGGCCTCGACGTAGCGCATGTCGCGGATGCCCATCACCTGGGAGCGCATCAGGCGCAGGTAGATCGGGATATTGACGAAGGCGATGGCGAAAACAACGGTCTGGATGCTTTGGCCGAGGCTGGCGACGAGGGCGATGGCAAAAACGAAGACCGGGAAGGCTTGCAGCACGTCGGCGAGGCGCATGATCAGGAAGGCGATTTTGGAGCGGATAGTGCCGGCTCGGCTGTAGTAGCCGACCCAGGCGCCGAGCAGACAGCCGACCGTAGCGGAGATCAGGGTGCCCAGGACGGCGATGGTGATGTCGATCCGTGGGCCGTACAGGACACGCGAGAAGATATCCATGCCGACGGCGTCGGTTCCAAGCCAATGGAGGTGGTTGGGGGGCTGCAGGAACTGGGCTGGATCGGCCTCGATCGGGTTGTAGGGGGCGATCAGCGGAGCCAGTGCTCCGGCCAGGATGGCGACGCTTACAATCAGGTAGCCGAGGGCGAAACTGGGGCGTGCGGCGGCGATGCGCAGTGCGGTGCGCAGGCGCGACGGCTGGCTCGCTAAGGGTGGCATGTCAGATCATGACGTCGCCGCCGTTCATGTTGAACGACGCGCCAGTGTAATAGGAACCTTCGTCGGAGGCGATCAGGACGAGTGTGGGGGCGACTTCCTCGACATTACCGTAACGGCCGAGCGGCAGCTCCTGGAGTTTCTGGGCTTTCCATTCCGCCGAACCAATTTTCGACATGGCGGTGTTGATCGGGCCAGGGCAGATGGCGTTGACGGTGATATTGTAAGCAGCAACTTCATAGGCGAGGGATCGGGTGAAACCAAGCACTCCAGCTTTGGCGGCGGCGTAGTGGGTAAGCTGGCGGCCGCCCTTGTGGGCAAGCTGCGAGCTGGTGCTGACGATACGGCCCCAGCGGCGTTTCATCATGCCGGGCAGCACGACGCGGGTGCCAAGGAAGACGCTGCGCAGGTTCACTGCGATCATCTCGTCCCAGGTTTCGACCGACATGTCGACAAGTGCGACGTGGGTGTTGATCCCGGCGTTGTTCATCAGCACGTCGATCTGGCCGAGCTGTTGTTCGGCGTCGGTCAGGGCTTTGGTAATAGATGTTTCATTGGAAACATCTGCGCTGTGGGCGAAGCCCCTGACGCCCAAAGCCTGGATTTCGCCCGCGACCTGTTCGGCATTTTCCGTAATGCGGTCGATGACGGCGACGTCCGCGCCTTCCTTGGCAAAAACCAGGGCGATGCCGCGGCCTATGCCCCGCCCACCGCCGGTTACCACGCATTTCTTTCCCTGTAGACGACCCATCATACGCCCCTTTGTTCGAACCGATCAGGCTCGGGTGAAGTCCTGAAAGCGAAGATTGTTGGAGGTGTAGTAGGTGAAGCCTTTCAGCGCTTTCTTCCGGCCGATGGCGTATTTCGGGTAGACCATGAAGCCCCACGGGGCTTCGTCCATCACGATTTTCTGGACTTGGGTGTAGATACTCTTGCGGCGCGAGTCGTCGAGCGTCTCCATGCCCTGCTGGATCAGCTTGTCTACCTCGGGATTGGAATAGTTGCTGTAGTCGACAAAGCTTTTTGACGAAAAGTAAAGCGCGGTGGAATAACCGGGGTCCGGTGTCCAGGGTGAGTCAAAATAGAAGATGATGGGCTTCTGGCGGCGGCTAACGTTTTCGTAGAAAACCCCGGCCGGGAGCTTGTCGAGGACGGCCTCGACGCCAACGCGGCGGAGTGAGGTCTGGAAGATGAGCGCGATCGGCTCCTGCACCGGGTTGCCCGCGTCGTAGCTGATGGTGGTCTTGAAGCCGTTGGCGAAACCGGCTTGTTTCAGCAAGTCTTTGGCTTTGTCGAGATTCTCATCGTAATCGAAGAAGCTGTAGTCGGCCATCGGGTAGCCTTGCGGGATGCAGGCAGTTTGTTTCGACGCCAGGTCGTAGTAGACGGTCTTGATGATCTCGTCGCGGGGCAGCAGGTAGTTCATGGCCTGCCGCACCTTGACGTTGTCGAACGGCGGGATCTTGGCGTTCAGCTCCAGCCACAATCCGTAGGACGCAGCGACCGCGTCGAATGTCGCCATCGGCGAGGTCTTGAGCGAGAGATACTCGCGCGGAGCGAGGAACTGGGCAATGTCGACCGCGCCGCCCTGCAGCAGCGAGAGGCGGCTGGCGGAGGACGGGACTTCGCGCATCACCACGGTGTCAAAGTAGGGCTTGCCGAGGTAGTAGTCGTCACGAGCCTGGAACACCGCTTGCTGGCCGCGGATGATGTCCTTCATCCGGTAGGGCCCGAAGCCGGCACTGCTGTTCTTCAAGAAGTTGTTGGCCCACGGATCATCGGTGGTCGAGACCTGCTTCATTTTGACCTGGTCGTAGATCGGTGAGCCCAGGTTGCAATGCAGCTTCAGGATCAGCGGTGTCGGCTTGGGCAGATAGAACGAGACGACCTGGGGTGATTCGACGGTGATCTGATCGAGGTCGGCGATGCCGAGCATGCGTGTCATGAAGGTGCCGTTGCCCTTGCTGTTGAAGCGGCGGGCCCACGAATACTTCACGTCCTCAGCGGTGAGAGGGTTGCCCCAGGTGCTTTTGACGCCTTCGCGCAAGGTGAAGGTCACCTTTTTGCCGTCCGGTGACAGCTCCCACTTCGTCGCCAGCTTGCCTTCGAGGGCGAGTCCATAGGGCTGGTCAGGATGGACGCCGATGTCTTCACGCATCACATCGGGGGAGGCAGGATCAGGGATCTTCTTGTAGGCAATCAGGTTGTCGTAGAGCGCGCCGGTGGAATCGACGGTGCCCAGGCTGACGTCGTAGTCACCGTCGAGACCTTGCGGAGTGGCGGGGGAGGCGATGACCAGTGTCTTGCTAGTGTCGGCGGCGAGCGCTTCGCCGGAAGCGGCTGTGGCGGCAATGGCGGCGGCGGCTTTAAGGAAGTCTCTGCGATCAACTTGGTTGGGCATGGTGACGGCCTTTGGGTTGGAGCGGCCTGAGCCGCCCGTCAGCAGGGGAGAGTTTTAGATCATGACGTCGCCGCCGTTGGGGTTGAGCGAGGCGCCGGTGTAGTAAGACCCCTCGTCGGAGGCCAGCGGGACGGCTGTCGGGGCGATCTCCTCGACCTTTCCGAAACGGCCGAGCGGCAGTTCGGCGCGTTTGCGGGCACGCCACTCTTCGGAAAGCCCGGCGGACAGGTCAGTGTCGATCGGGCCCGGGCAGATGGCGTTGACGGTGATGCCGAACTCGGCAACCTCGTAGGCCAAGGAGCGGGTGAAGCCCAGAATGCCGGCCTTCGCGGCGCAGTAATGGGCGAGTTCGACGCCACCCTTGTGCGCGAGCTGGGAGCTGGTGCTGATCACGCGCCCCCAGCGCTGGCTGATCATTCCGGGAAGTACCAGACGGGTACAAAGGAAGACGCTGCGCAGGTTGATGGCAATCATGCGGTCCCAGGCGTCCACCGACATGTCGACGACAAGGCCGCTGTCGCCGATGCCGGCGTTGTTGACCAGGACATCGACGCTGCCGAGTTGTTCGGCAACCTGGGCGAATGCGGCAGCGACGGAGGATTCGTCGGACACGTCAACCGTAACGGCACAGGCGGAGACGCCGAGGGCCATGACATCGTGGGCCGTCTTTCTTGCCAGGTCTTGATTGCGATCAAGTATCGCTACATCCGCGCCTTCCTGCCCGAACGCCAGCGCGATGGCTCGGCCGATGCCGCGGGCGCCACCGGTGACCACGCATTTCTTGCCTTTCATCCGGTTCATCAAACTCTCCTGCGCAAAGGGTCGACTAGTCTGGTATCAAACGAAATTACCTATACTTGAGATTGTCTTGAACCAGTTCACCTTGAACGGGAGACTGATCGGACACCCGATTTGTCCATAATGATCTTTGCCATCAGTTGGAGATATGCTGCAGGAACCATGCCATAGCGTGCGGTCGGGGTATCTGTCGGCACGGCCGCAGACGCGCCGGATGACATGATCAATCTACAGGCAAAAGCCTAGGCGATAGGCCAATAGCTTATCCGGCGGCAACCCCCGAGCGGGTCCGTCAGTCGATGACTGACTGGCTTGCATGGTGGACACTCCAGGCCGATCCCGCAAAAAACCCGCCGCGCCTTCGACCATCACGACGGGACGCCTGTCAGCCGACCGGGCGGCGTCTCGCCGGCACGCGCGGGCTTTGCCGCGCAGACCGCTTGGCACGCCGTTTGCTATGTTGCAGCGTCAGCGACGATGAGGGTCAAAATGGATATCGGCGTCTTCATTCCGATCAACAACAACGGCTGGATCATCTCAGCCACGTCGCCCCAGTACATGCCCAGCTTCGAACTGAACAAAACGGTCGTGCTCAAGGCTGAAGCGTACGGCTTGGACTTCGCCCTCTCGATGATCAAGTTGCACGGATTCGGCGGCAAGACCGAGTTTTGGGATCATGGGCTGGAGAGCTTCACACTGATGGCCGGGCTCGCCTCGGTTACCAACCGGATCAGACTCTATGCCTCCGTAGCCGTATTGACGATCCCGCCGGCGATTGTCGCCCGCATGGCATCGACCATTGCCGATATATCAGGCGGCCGTTTCGGGGTAAACATCGTCTCCGGCTGGCACAAGATCGAATACAGCCAGATGGGACTTTGGCCCGGCGACGAGCATTTCGGCAGTCGATATGATTACAGCACGGAATACGTCACTGTCATGAAGCAGCTTTGGGAAACCGGACGCAGCGACTTCAAGGGCAAGTATTTCCAGATGGAGGACTGCAAGCTCAGCCCCCGCCCCGCCAGTCCGGTGAAGCTGGTGGCAGCCGGCCAGAGCGACCGCGGCATGGCATTCGCCGCGCAATACTGCGACTTCAATTTCTGCTTTGGCGAGGGTTTGAACACGCCGACCAAAGGCGTCGCGGTGCCGACCCGTATGCTGGCGCACGCCGACAAAGCCGGGCGGGATGCAGGCAGTTACATGCTCTATATGGTCATCGCCGATGAAACAGACGCCGCGGCGATGGCGAAATGGGATAACTACAACGCCGGTGCGGATCAGGACGCACTGGCTCATCTTCTGGGCAAAGCTTCGGAGGACACCGCGCCCTCCGAGACCTCGATGGCCACCACGATCCAGCGCTCCGCGTCGCCGATTAATTTCAGCATGGGTACGCTCGTGGGATCGTATGCCCGCGTCGCAGAGATGTTGGATGAGGTGGCGACCATGCCGGGGGTGAAAGGGATCATGCTGACCTTCGACGACTTCATTGTCGGGATGGAGGACTTTGGCACGCGCATCCAACCGCTTTTGCGCTGCCGTAAGGATCGGACACCGGCTGCGGAATAAGGTATAATCCGCGCAAGCAATCACAGCCCGAACCGCTCCAGCACACCCGGCCACTTCGCCGCCCACGGACGCGCACGCTCGAAAGCGCCGGACGCACCCAGCACGCTCTTGTCGTCGAGGTGACGGCCAATGATCTGCAAGCCGACCGGCAGCCCATCGTGGGTAAAGCCGGCGGGAATGCTGGCGGCCGGCTGACCGGTCATGTTGGCCGCGAAGGTGAAGCAAAGCCAGTCCGCCGAGCGTCCCATGCGCCGGTCAATGACCTCGGGTCCCTGCATGTGCACCGGGAACGCCGGCACTGCGACAGTCGGCGTCAACAGCAGGTCATACTTGGCCATGAAGCGCCACATGACGTTGCATAGCCGCTGGCGGCCCATCCGAGCACTGGTAAAATCCTCCGCCGTCCAACGCCGCTGTAGCAGCTCCACCAGATGCGGCGACATCGCCCGCTCGTGGCCCTTCATCATCCGTCGCATGCCCACCAGGTCGGTATCCGCGGCAACCAACGCCCAGAACGTCGCGGACTCGTCGCCAAAGCCCGGATCGGCCCGCTCGACCGTGCACCCCAGGTCACTTTCAAACGCCGCGACAGCCTCCGACACGACACGACGTACCTCAGGGTCAACGGCCGCAAAGCCCCAGTCCTCGCTGTAGGCAATCCGCAAGCCTTTGATGTCGCCCTTGGTGGCTTCGACGTAGTCAAAATCCGCCGCCGGAATCGAGTAGCGGTCGCGCGGGTCCGGTCCGGCAATCACACTCAGCATCAACGCCGAGTCAGCGACGGTGCGGCTCATCGGCCCAATGTGTTCCAACGACTCCCAGCTCGATACGCCAGGATATCGTTCATCGCGGCAACCGGGATACAGCGCCACCCGGCCCATCGACGCCTTGATGCCGTAAAGCCCGCACAGAGCGGAAGGGATGCGCACCGATCCGCCGCCGTCGCTGCCAATGGCAAATGGTGCCACGCCCGCTGCAACCGATGCCCCCGACCCTGCGCTGGACCCGCCCGAGGTCATCGCCGTGTTCCACGGATTGCGCGTGGTAGGAAAAACCGGATTGTGCCCGACACCGCTGTAACCGAATTCCGGGACGTTGGTCTTGCCGATAATGACGGCGCCCGCCGCCTTCAATCGCTCGACCACGATATCGTCCTCATCCGGCACAAAGTCATGGTACAACGGCGAGCCCATAACCGTCGGGATGTCCTTGGTTGCCACCAGATCCTTGATGCCGATCGGCACGCCGCCCAACGGACCGGCATCCTCGCCAGCATTGATCTTGCTATCGACCGCGCGGGCAGCGGCGCGCGCCACCTCCGGAGTAGGCGTGCAGAAGGCGTGCAGATGCGGCTCCAGCACGTCCATCCGGCGCAGCACCGCCTCGGTTACTTCGACCGCCGATAACGCCTTGGCGCGGATGTGCCCCGCCAGTGTCATTGCGTCCATGCGGCAGATTTCGTTGTCCGTGGTCATCGGTCTATTTTCACCTCATGCAGCGAAATGATAGGCAGCGACATGATCGCCGCGCGGGGTATGGATGGGCGCCTTGCCGTCCACGGTCCTCCCGGTCTGCTGATATAAACAAGATCGATGAACGTGCCGCCAATATCGACCCCGATACGCGTCGCCACACCTCACTCTCCGTCCTTGCCCGGACCGCGAGCAATAGGCTTACCCAAGACCATGCCGCCCCGGTTCCCTTGCAAAAGGCAGCCTGCTAGTCGTTCTCTGCCAGATCCGCTGCAGGTTGCATCTCTTATGGCTGTCCGACAATCCGTCAGGACAATCAATATGAACGAACAAGTATATCGCCCATAATCCGAGTCGTTGTATGACAAATTTACAGGCATCCGCCTGGTCCAGGTCAACGCTATGGACCAACACGCTCGACACACCTGCCACGGTCACAAAATGTTTGAAATATTTTCTCGACACGGCCCTATTCACCAAATGCATTGCTGAACACAATGCAGACGTCCGCTGTAGCACCACGGACAATATTCAGGCACCGCGGAGAACAGCATGAGAGGCTTGCAACCAACCCTGCTCGCGATGGCAATCGCGTGCGGCGCCACCTCCTCCGTGCAAGCGGCGACGGTGCTACGTCTGGACAACTCAGCCCCGGCCCAGCTCGATCCGGACAAGGAGACGGATTATTCCGGTTCCATCCTGGCCTTCAACCTATACGATACGCTTGTGCTGACAAAGCAGGGCGCGGCAGGCGTCGGTCCGCATGTGGCCAGCAGTTGGACCAGCGACGCCACCAACTACACCTTCAATCTGCGACCCGGAATCAAGTTCCACAACGGCGACGCAATGACCGCGGAGGACGTGAAATACTCGTTCAATCGCATCATTGGCCTGCAGCAGGGCTTCTCCTACCTGTTCGCCAAAACGGTGCCGTCGGTCGACGTGCTTGGTCCAACCCAGGTGCGTTTCACCCTCAAGCAGCCGTTCGCGCCATTCCTCGCGTCGTTGACCCGGCTGGCGATTCTCGACAGCAAACTGGTGAAATCGCACGCCACCGCCGGTGACCCCTGGGCGGCGAACTGGATCGCCACCAATGATGCCGGCAGCGGCGCCTACAGCGTCGTCTCGCACGACCCGCAAAGCCTGACGGTGATGCAAAAATTTCCCGGTTACTTCCTCGGCGTCGGGCCGACCGCACCGGATGAAGTGCGCATGTCCTATGGGCTCGACGCCCCCACCGTTCGCACCTTGATGGCCAGCGGCCAACAGGACATCGCTTCCCAGTGGCTGCCGCCCGAAGTCAAGGCAGCCCTGCTCGCCCGCCACGATATGCACGCGCTGCAATCGAGTGGTGCCGGCGAATTCTACATCAAGATGAATACCACCAAGCCGCCGCTCGATGACGTCCACTGCCGGCGTGCCCTGGTGGATGCCTTCGACTACAAGACCGCGCTCGACCTGGTCCGCGTCAACGCCAAGGTCGTCATGGGCAAATCGGCGAACGGCCCGCTGCCGACCGGCATGATGGGCGCGCTGGACACCCCGGCGATCCACCAAGACCTGCCGGCGGCACAATCCGAACTCAAGCAATGCAAGTACGACCCGAAGCAGCAGACGCTCGAGATCGCCTGGGTCGCCGAGGTGCCGCTGGAGGAGCGCTACGCCCTGCTGATGCAGTCGAACTTCGCCCAGCTTGGCTTCAAAAGCACGATCACGCGGATACCCTGGTCGCTGTTCAGCGACCGCGCCTCCAAGCCCGAGACCACGCCCGCCATCTCCCAGATCTTCATTACTGCAACGACACCAGATCCAGACTCGCTGATCTACAGCATGTATGACTCCAAAGTCCCGAGCACCTGGCAGTCGACCGAGCATCTGAATGATCCGGAGGTCGATAGCCTGCTCGATCAGGCGCGATCGGCGCAGGATAGCGGCGCGCGGACCAAGCTCTACCAGCAGCTTGGGCAACGCCTGATCGCGCTGGCGCCAACCATCTACGCCTACGACCAGGTCTCGGTCTTTCCCGCCCGAGACGCGGTGCAGGTCCCCGCGCTGCAGAACGCCGAGAACGAGTTCGACCTCGACGCGATGGGCTTTACCTTCCGCCTGATGCAAATGCCGCATTGAGCGATTGACATGAACCCGATCCTCCGCGTGCTGCTCTACCGGTTGGGGTCCGCGGTGCTGGTGCTGTTCGGGGTCTCCATCGTGATCTTCGTCATTGCCCGGGTGATCCCGGGTGATCCGGCGCGGATCGCGCTCGGTGCCAACGCAAGCGCACAGCAGGTCGCCGCACTACGGGCGGCGCTGTATCTCGACCGGCCGTTGCCGGCGCAATACGCCATCTTCCTCGGCAACCTGCTGCACGGCGATCTCGGCCAATCGCTCTACACCAACCGCCCGGTCATCGACGACATCGCGGCCTTCCTGCCGGCAACGCTGGAGCTGATCTTCGTCGCCGCCCTGATCATGGTGCTGATCGGCATGCCGCTCGGCGTGCTGGCGGCACACTGGCGCGGCAGCCCGATCGACCATGCAATCCGCGGCGCGGCGGTGATCGCCGTCTCCGCGCCAAGCTTCGTCTGGGCGGTGGTTTTCATGCTGCTGTTCGCCTACTGGCTGCCCTGGTTCCCGATCGCCGGCCAGCTCGGTCAGTCCACCCCCGCGCCACCGGACCTCACCGGCTTCGTCATGCTCGACAGCCTGCTGGCGGGCGAGTGGACCACACTGGGCGATGCGCTGTACCACGTGATCCTGCCGGCGGCGGCCCTGGCGATGGCCGGCATCGGGCAGACCACGCGGATGATGCGCTCCAGCCTGATCGAGATCTACGACCGCCCGTTCATCGAGATGGCGCTGGCCTTCGGCTTCACCGGCCGCCGCATCGCCACCCGCTGGGCGCTCCGTCCGGCGCTGATCCCTACCCTGACCATCCTCGGCCTCGATATTGCCGCCCTGCTCGGCAACGCCTTCCTGGTGGAGAACGTGTTTGCCTGGCCAGGCCTGTCGCGCTACGGCGTCCAGGTGATCCTGCGCAAGGACCTGAACGCGATTATCGGCACCGTGCTGATCATCGCCTCCGCCTTCATTGTCATGAACATTGTCGTGGATCTGTTGGCAAACCTGCTCAACCCGCGCATTCGCCTGTCGGAACCACGCGGTTGACGCCAAATGAGGGACAGGCCGCACGGACCTGGGCCCGCTTCCGCCGCAAGCCAGCGGCAATCACCGGCCTTGCCGTTGTCCTGCTGGTGGCGCTGGGCGCGATCTTCGCCGGGTTGATCGCGCCGTTCCCGTCCCATGTCGGATCCGTGGTGGATTTCGCCAACGCCAACCAGCCGCCGCATCTGCCGTACCTGTGCGGCACCGACCTCGTCGGACGCGACCTGTTCAGCCGGCTGCTGTTCGCCTACCGGCTGTCGCTGTTGCTGGGCGTGGTGGTGTTGGCCATCGCCGTGCCGATCGGCGTCGGCATTGGCCTTGTGGCAGGCTATACCGGGGGGTGGGTGGAATTCGCGCTGCTGCGGCTGACCGATGTGTTCCTCTCGGTGCCGCCGCTGGTCCTGGCGATGTCGATCATGGGTTTCCTCGCACCCACACTGGTCAACGGCATGCTCGCGGTCACCGTCATGTGGTGGCCCTGGTACACCCGCCTGACCTTCGCGATGACACGAGCCGAACGGTCAGAGGGCTACGTGCTCGCCGCCGAGGTGGTCGGCGCCTCGACGACCCACATCCTGCTGCGCGAGATCCTGCCGAACTGCCTGCCGGCGATCCTGACCAAGATGACGCTGGATTTCGGCTTCGTCATCCTGATCGCCTCCTCGCTCAGCTTCCTCGGCCTTGGCGTGCAGCCGCCGACACCCGATCTCGGCTCGATGGTGGCGGACGGCGCCAACTACCTGCCTGATTCATGGTGGCTGACAGTGTTCCCGGCGCTCGCCATCCTGGTCGTGGTGCTCGGCTTCAACCTGCTCGGCGATGGCTTGCGCGAATCGCTTGAGGACGGACAGTGACACCGCCTGTTCCGGAACTGCCCGCACCGCCCGTCCTGGAACTGATCGACCTGCGGCTCGGCTTCGGCACGACGCAGGTGCTGCACGGCATTTCGCTGCGCGTCGGGCGCAGTGAGAAGGTTGCGCTGGTCGGGGAATCAGGGTCTGGCAAGTCAGTCACCGCCCGACTAGTGCTTGGTCTGCTGCAGGGCCAGCGCAGCGTGCAGGTGGACGGCGCCATCTTGTTCGAGGGTCGCGAGATCGGCGACCCCGCCCGGCTGCGAGGCACAAGTATCGCGATGATCCTGCAGGACCCCACCTCTTCGCTAAATCCGGTGTTTCCGATCTCGGCCCAGTTCCGGGAAGTGTTGCGCCGCCGCCAGCCCCATCTGGGTCGGGCCGAGGCTGACCGCATCGCCACCCGACACCTGGAAAGCGTTTCAATCCACCAGCCGGCACGCGTCCTCGCGTCCTATCCGTTCCAGCTCTCCGGCGGGATGAATCAGCGGGTGATGATCGCGATGGCGCTGGCCAACCACCCGGCGCTGCTGGTCGCCGACGAGCCGGGCAGCGCCCTGGACGTGACGGTGCAGGCGCAAACCCTGGCGCTAATGGACGCACTGATCCGCGACAGTGGCACCGCCGTTCTGTTCATCTCCCACAATCTCGGTGTGGTGCGGGAATTCGCTGACCGCATCTACGTGATCTACCGTGGCCGCATCGTCGAGCAGGGCGCCACGCAGCAAGTCTTCGCCGCCCCCGGCCATCCCTACACAAGGGCACTGTTCGACGCCGTGCCAAAGCTGACCGGAGGCCTGCCCAGCGTGCAGGACACCGAAACCGATTTCCACGCCCCGATGGTCGATCATGCGCCAATGGTCGATCGTGCGTCAGGACGCCCGGTATGAATCAGCCGCTGCTGGAGGTGCGGGATCTGGACAAGGTGTTCCAAGTCGGCCGCGCCACGGTGCAGGCGTTGCGCCAGGTCTCGCTCACACTTGAACGCGGCGAGTGTCACGCCGTCGTCGGCGAATCCGGCTCGGGCAAATCGACCCTCGCCAACCTTGTGCTCGGTTTGACGCAGCCGAGTACCGGCAGCTTGCTGTTCAACGGAAAGACGCTGCCGGCGCGCCGGCCACTGGCGCTGCGCCGAGCGATCCAGTTGGTGCAGCAAAATCCGCTGTCGGCGCTCAACCGTGCCCGCACGATCGGTGCAAGCTTGCGGCTGCCGCTCGATGTGCACGACATCGGCAACAAGCGGGAGCGCCTGACGCGGGTCGGCGGGTTATTGCGGGAAGTCGGCCTGGATCCGTCGCTGGCAGGACGGTTGCCCGCATCCCTGTCCGGTGGCCAACGGCAGCGCGTGGCGATCGCCCGGGCCTTGGCCTGCGCACCCGCGTTGCTGGTGCTGGACGAGCCGACGTCGGCACTGGACGTGCTGGTGCAGGCCCGAATGCTGCAGTTGCTGCAGGCGGTAAAGCAGCAGCACGGCCTGACCTACCTGTTCATCACCCACGACCTTGCGGTGGTGCGCAGCATCGCCGATCGGGTCACGGTGCTTGAGCATGGGCGGGTGGTAGAAACCGGCACCGTCGCCGAGGTGTTCGCCGCCCCCCGCGAGCCCTACACTCGCCGCCTGCTTGCCGCGGTGCCGGTTGTTTCGGCAGCGGATGCAGCGCTGCGCGATCGACTTCGTGCCGAAAGTGCGGGGGTCATGGAGAACTGACAGCGGCCGGCGGTGCGGCAGGGGCTCGCGCCTGGTGATTGCTCAGGCTGGCTCGTCTTGCGTGCGTAACCGATCCAGCAACTTTCCGGCCGGAGTCGCGAATGCGTTCCGTGCATGAGTCAACCAGCGAATCTGCGAATGACACGTATGCTTCCAGCGCGCTGACCGCGACGCGATGGCAGCCCATATGCGGTCACAAGGCACGAGACGGTATCGGCTCTGTGGCCTCCGACTGAAGGAGTATGGATATGAGACATTTACTGTTTGCGGCTGCCGCAGCCCTGGCAATTGCGAGCGCGGCGCCGGCTTTCGCGGCAGGTGGTGGCGGTGGGGGTGGCGGGACCGACAACCCGATGCCGTCCGCGCAGTCCAACACAGCCAGATAGCATGCCACGCGAAGCCCCGGCGCGTTCGCCGGGTACCGGCTCTTCTATTTCAAGGCCGGTCTGAGCCGGCCATTAAATACTGATAAGTGCGGCCCTCACCGTGCTGCTCACCAGTTTATGAACCGGTGAGTGGCTCCTGAACGTAGCCATAACTTTCCTGTGCCTCCTCAGGCGTAACGGTGCCATCCCGCAGGTCATCCCGCACCGACTGCCGCAGTCGCTCCAGCGGTGGGCCGAAGCCACCGCCGTTGCCGGTCACCACACCCACCACGTCGCCTTGGTTCAGTGGAACACCGGTGGCGAAAGCGTGGCGCTCTACCGTTCCTGAAGCACGGCGAATTTGAATGTAGTTCACGGTGCCGGGCTGACCGCCGGACAGACCCCACGGCGCAATTCGCGACCGGGTATAGCCGCAGGTCAGAAAGCAGTTGTCGGAACGAATGCGGTAATCAATTTTGATGCCCCTGCCGCCGCGATACCGTCCGGCTCCCCCGCCCTCGTCGTTCAGCCGGACACTCTCCACGAACAAGCCATTGCGCGCCTCGGAGATTTCGGCTGGGCAGTTGAAGGTTTCACCGTGAAACGCCGAGAACGTCGCCGTCGCACCGTCCTGCCCGTCAAAAGCGCCCCAGCCGCCCAGTTCCGGCTCAACTATGGTGAAATGCCGCCCTGTATCGGGGTGCGTGCCACCGATCACCGTGCCGCAGATCGAGGCGAAATGGCCCGCCGGCAGCCGATCCGGCATATGTGGCGCGAGGCATCGCCAGATCAGATCGTAAAGTCGGATCTCGGTCTCGAAGTAGAAACCGAGCGCGGCGGGTGGCTTGGCATCGAACAAGGAGCCCGGCCGGGTTAGCAGTCGCAACGGCCGAAATGTGCCACCATTACAAACGGTCCCGGTCTCGGTCAGCCCCTTCAGGATCATTTGTGCGACGACTGTCGCGCCGTCCAGGCAAATGTTGGACGGTCCGTTCTCCTGGTCCGGATTGTCACGCAGATCGACGGTGAATTTCTCGTCGGTTATTTCGACAGCAACATTGAATATCCGGCCGTCATCCTGCTCCTCGGCCAGCTCGAAACGGCCTTTGGGCAGCCGGCGCAGCGCTTTCAGCGTGACCTGTTCGCCATAATCGAGATGACGGCGAATGGCCTCCAGGTAGCTTTCCCGGCCGTACTTCTGCACCAACTCGCCGATGCGGCGTTCACCCAGGCGCACCGCAGCAATCGCTGCCCACATGTCGCCATGCAGAAAATCCGGCAGACGGGAATTAGCCCGCATGATCTCGAGCACCGGCCCAATCGGCTCGCCGCGGGAGAACAGCTTCACCGCCGGCAGCCGCAATCCTTCCTGAAAGATCTCGGTCGCATGGGTGGACATCGACCCGGGCACCGCCCCGCCGACATCGTTCCAATGCGCGATATTCGCCGTCCAGGACACGATCTCGCCATCGGCGAAGACCGGCATCACGATCACCGCATCGTTCAGATGGGTCACCGCGCCATAATGCGGATCGTTGGTGATGAAGATGTCACCCGGTTCGATCGCGCCCGGCGCGCTGTGCCGCGCGCGCACCACCTTCACCGCCTTGTCGAGCACGCCGACGAACGCCGGAATGCCGGAGCCGGAACTGGCCAGTTCGCCCTCGGCGTCGGTCAGACCAGTACCCATATCAAGCACTTCGTAGATGATCGCACTCATCGCGGTCTTACGCATGGCGACGAACATCTCGTCGCTGACGGCCTGCAGCGCGCTCTGAATGATCTCGACGGTGATCGGGTCCAACGCCGCCGCTATTACGTCCGCCATCAGATTTCCTCGCCGATCGTGATGTGGATGTTCCCATAGCGGTCGATCGAGACAAGCTGTCCAGGATGTACAACGGTGGTCGTGCCGCTCTGTTCAATCACAGCCGGACCGCGAAATTCCATACCTGGCTCCAGCCGCTCACCGTCGTGGATCGCCGCCTCATGCATGCCTTCCAGCCCATAATCGACACGGCGAAGGCCCTTCACCGTGGCGGCGAGACTAAGCCCGGTCACCGGGCGCTCCGCCACGCCAAGTTTGCCGACCGCCGCCGAGGCGACAACGTGCAGCCCGACGAACTCCACCGGCGCATCAAGCCGGTAGGTGTAGTGCCGCTCGTAGATCTCATGGAACGCGGTCCCTACTGCCTCAACGTCGGCGGCGGTGAATGCACCGCCGGGAATCGGCACCTCGACCGAATGTTCCTGGTTCTGGTATCGCATCCGGCCATAGCATAGAAAACTGATCTGTTCGGAGGCAATACCCTCGGCGGTGTATTTCGCTATGGCGCGATCTACGACTTCACGGATCAGCGCATCGATCATCGGCGCGCTGGCTTGTTCAAAATCGAGCAGACGGGTCACCATATAGTCGCGCCGCAAGTCCGACATCAGCATGCCCCAGGCGGAAAACACCGCCGCCGCGGCGGGCACCACCACTTTGCGCACACCAAGCTCCGCCGCGAGCGCCGCGCCATGCATGCCGCCGCCGCCGCCGAACACCACCATGGTGAAGTCGCGTGGATCGTAGCCGCGGTTCACCGAGATCAGCTTCAGCGCATTGACCATGTTGTTGTTGGCAATCCGCACGATGCCACGCGCGACCTCCGGCGACGACATGCCTAACTGCCGTGCCAGCACATCCAACGATCTGCTCACCGCCGCAATATCGGCGATGACCTCGCCGCCACAGAAATAGTCGGGATTAATCCGGCCAAGCGCCAGGTTGGCGTCGGTTGTGGTGGCGTCCTGGCCACCTCGGCCGTAGGCGGCCGGACCCGGCACGGCGCCGGCGCTTTGCGGCCCGACATGCAGCTTGCCGAGATCGTCACTCCAGGCGATCGAACCGCCACCATTACCGATCTCGATCAGATCCACCACGGGGACCATGATCGGGTAACCCGCGCTGGTCGGACTGCGCTCGATCCAGTAATCCGAAGTCAAGCGAACCTGTCCATTCTCGATCAAGGAGCATTTGGCCGTCGTGCCGCCGATATCGAGCGCCAGCACATTCGCCTCATTGATCAGCCTCCCCAACTCGGCTGCGCCCCAGACGCCGCTGGCCGGCCCGGACTCGACCATAGTTATCGGAATCTCCGAGACTGTGTCGAGTGTTTCGATGCCACAGTTGGACTGCATGACATACAAACTGCCACCAAATCCGGCGTTGGTCAGTTCATTACTAATTCGACCCAGGTAGCGTTGCGCCACGGGCTGCACATAGGCCGACAGAACGGTTGTGCTGGTGCGCTCATACTCGCGCCACTCGCGGGTTATCTGATGCGAGCCGACAACACTGACCTCCGGCCACAAACGGCGGATTTCCAAAACCGTCCGTTCCTCATGCGAATTGTTGACATAAGCATGCAGGAAACAGACAGCCACGGCCTGCACGCCGACAGCACGAAAATCCTCCAGGATGCCGGGCAGCGGTGACAGATCCAGCGGATCCAGTTCCTCGCCCTTGAAGTTGATGCGCCCCGGCAGTTCCCGCCGCAATCGACGCGCCACGAAAGGCGGCGGCTTGACGTAGCGAAGGTTGAAGAAGTCGGGGCGGTTGCCGCGGGCGATCTCCAGCACGTCGCGAAAGCCGGCGGTCGTTATCAGTCCTGTCAGCGCCCCCTTCCGTTCGGTCAGCGCGTTGATCACCACCGTTGTTCCGTGTGCCATGAAGCTGATCTCGCGCAGCGGCACCCCGCTTTTACGCAGCACCTCGAGAACGCCGCGTTCGAAATCCGGTGGCGTGGTGTCGGCCTTTGCGACGCTTACGGTCTGGGCACCGGTGGCCGGGTCATGCCGGAAACTGACGATGTCGGTGAAGGTGCCACCAACATCGGTCGCCACCCGTATCTCGGGATGATGGCTCATACGCACCTGATCAAGGGGATTGTCTGGGCGAGTGTCTGGCGCGCAAGCAACAGGAACCCGACCGCCGCCAGCGGACCGAACGCCGTATCGAGCAAAGTGTCCAGTCGCCGCAACGATTATCGTGCATCTGTGCCCCCTCAGCAGAAACCCACACCCCTCGCCATGCGATGACTGCAACACGGCACCAACCTTTGGCCGCCAAAGCGTTTTTGGCAACCCTTAACTTACCTATGTTGGCAGGACGATTGTGCAGACACTCCGTTCCAGCGGCGGCCCGGGAATATCTACAACAAACGCCCGACGTCCGAAGTTGACCGAAGGCTCACATCGGGCGATTGTTCCGCCGAGGATGACAGAAAGGAGCCCGCCATGGCTCGCAACATTCCCGTTATCGACTTGGCCGACTACCTGCCAGGACAGCCCGGCGCCCTGCCGCAAACGGCACGCGCCATCCATGATGCCCTGACGGATGTCGGCTTCTTCGTCATTACAGGCCACGATATCCCCGCCGGATTGATCCGGCAGACCTTCGACGAGGCTCATCGCTTGCACGACTTGCCGATGACCCGGAAGCTCTCGCTGAAACTGAACGAGCACAACAACGGCTACATGGCCATGGGGCGCTATGCGGTCTGGACCTCCGACGTCAACACGAACGACAAGCCGGATTTGAACGAGGCGTTCTTCGTCAGGCGCGAACGCGATCCGGACAATGCGCTGCGCCAATCCGGCCGCCGCTTCGCCGGTCCGAATATCTGGCCGGACGCGGCCGAGATGCCCGGCTTCCGACAGCATGTCCTGGACTACACGAACGCCATGGAAGCGTTCACCAATCGGCTGTTGCCCGCGGTCGCGGTATCACTGGATCTTTCGCCGGAATATTTTTTGCCACATTTCGTGGACGGCCAGTTCAGCCTGCGTCTGTCGCACTATCCGCCCGTGCCTGCCGAGACCAATCAGTTCGGCATCGCGCCGCATACCGATGCGAATTTCATGACCTTCCTGCCGCAATCGGACGTGCCGGGCCTGCAGGTGCGAACCATGTCGGGCGAGTGGCTGGACGTGCCCTCCATTCCAGGATCGTTCGCGGTGAATTCGGGCGACATGATGCGGCGCTGGACCAACGGGCGGTTCCTGTCCACCCCGCACCGAGCCCTGCCCCCGGTGGGACAACATCGCTATGCCATCCCATTCTTCCTGGCACCCCATCTCGACACGAAGATCGAATGCCTGCCCACCTGCACCGGCCCGGACAACCCGCCTCGGTGGGAGCCGATCACCTACGAGGACTGGATCACAACCTGGACCAACGCGAACTATGACCCGAAGCGACAGCAGGATGTGGCGGCTTAAGCCTTTCAGCCTGACTGCGCAGACTGTTGGCTTGATCGCATGATTCGCGCGCCTTGGACGTTCCGCACCGCAATCAAATAATGCCCCTTGTTGCAGCTATACTAACCAGGATCACGCCATGACGGCCTCCCTCCGGCTTGGTTTCGACATCGGCGGCACCTTCACCGATTTCGTTCTGACCGACCCCGCCAACGGGGCGCTTCGGCTGCATAAGCGGCTGACGACACCGCACGACCCGGCGATCGGCGCGCTGGAAGGCCTACGCCAGATCATCGCCGACCACGGCGCCCGTTTCGAAGACGTCGCGGAGATCGTGCACGGCACCACCCTGGTCACCAATGCCATCATCGAACGCAACGGCGCCAAACTGGGTCTGATAACGACCGCCGGTTTCCGCGACGTGCTGGAGGCCGGAACCGAACAACGCTACGACATCTACGACCTGTTCCTGACCTTTCCCGACCCGCTGGTGCCGCGCCGGCGCCGTCTGGAGGTGGCGGAGCGGATCGATCGCGACGGCAATGTCATTACCAGCCTTGACGCCGAAGCCGTCCGGCAGGCAGCCCTTGAACTGCAACGCGTCGGCATCGAAGCCGTCGCCATCTGCTTCCTCAACGCCTACCGCGAGCCGAAACACGAGCAGCAAGCGGCCGCCATCGTCGCTGAAATCCTGCCCGGGATTCCAATCTCCGTCTCCTCGGACGTAGTGTCGGAGATCGGCGAATATTCCCGCTGTGTCACCGCTTGCGCCAACGCCTACGTGCAGCCGATGATGACCACCTACCTGCATCGGCTGGAGCGAGCGTTGCGCGCCGCCGGCTTCACCGGTCCGCTGCGGCTGATGCACTCCGCCGGCGGCCTGATGTCGGTCGCCGCGTCGCGGCAGTTCCCGATCCGGCTGCTGGAATCCGGTCCGGCCGGTGGCGCACTGGCAGCGTCCCTGCTCGGCGCCCGAGCGGGTCATACCGACCTCCTGGCGTTCGACATGGGCGGCACCACCGCCAAGGCGTGCCTGATCGAAGGCGGCCGCGCCCAGATCGCCCCGCTGCTGGAGGCCGGGCGTGAGCACCGCTTCAAAAAGGGTTCCGGACTGCCGATCAAGACATCCACCGTGGACATGATCGAGATCGGCGCCGGTGGCGGCTCGATCGCCTCGATCGATGCAGTCGGGCTGCTCCGCGTCGGCCCGCATTCGGCCGGGGCCAATCCCGGACCGGCCTGCTATGGCCAAGGCGGTCAACACCCCACCGTCACCGACGCAAACCTGCTGCTCGGCTACTACGACCCCGGCTTCTTCCTCGGCGGCAGCATGGCGCTGGACGTCGCCGCCGCCCGCGCCGCGATCGACCGGGTAGCGACGCCGTTGGGCCTGTCCACGGAGCAGGCGGCATGGGGCATCCACAAGGTGGTGGTGGAGAGCATGGCCGACGCGGCCCGCGTCTATCTGGTGGAACGCGGCAAGGATCCTCGCCGCTACGCCATGGTTGGCTTCGGCGGTGCCGGTCCCGCCCACGCCGCCGAGGTCGCCCGGGCGCTCGGGATGGCTGAACTGGTGGTGCCACCCGCGTCCGGCGCTGCCTCGGCGCTGGGCTTCCTGGCCGCACCGCTGTCAGCCAACCGGGTACGCTCCCGCCTCATGCGGCTCGATGCCGTGCTCGATCTCGCCGCGGTCGAGGCCATGCTGCGGACGCTGGAACAGGACGCCCGCGCCGAGCTCGCCGCCGGCGGCGTGAAAGAACGCCTGTCTGTGGAACGTGCCGCCGACATGCGCCTGGTCGGCCAGATGCATGAAATCAGCGTGCTCCTGCCGGAAACCCCGCTCGGTCCCGATAGCCTCGCCGCGCTGATCACTGCGTTCGAGGCTGCCTACACCACCCGCTACGCAGCGCTGCAACAAGGCGCCCAGGTCGAGGCGGTGAACCTGCGCGTCATCGTCACTGGCGCCACGCCGGCGCTTGCCCTGGATAATCAGCATGGGCAGGCGGCAATGGCCCGGAAAGGCGAACGCCGCGCCTGGTTCGGCGACGGGTTCCAGCTCGCGGCGGTCTACGACCGCTACGCCCTGACCGAAGCCTGCGAGATCGACGGCCCGGCCATCGTGGAGGAGCGCGAAGCCACCACCGTCGTGGCACCCGGCGACACCCTGCGGGTCGATGCCGCCGGCAACCTGCGCATCGCGATCGGCGCCGCCAGCAGCATGACCCTGGTGCGGCCCGACATGTCGCACGAACAGGCCCGCACCGCGATCGAGGCCGATCCGATCGCGCTGGAGATCATGTGGTCCCGGTTGACTACCGTGGTGGATGAGATGTGGATCACCATCATCCGCACCGCGTTCTCCCTGATCATCGCTGAATCGCAGGATTTCGCGTGTGAACTGCTGGATCCCCAGGGCGAGACGCTGGCGCACTCCCCGCGTGCCATGCCGGTATTCAACCTGACCCTGCCCCGCGCGGTGAAGGCCCTGCTCGCGCGCTTTCCGGTGCATACACTGCGGCCCGGCGACATGCTGGTCACCAATGACCCATGGCTGTGCGCCGGGCATCTGTTCGATATCGCCGTCGTTTCGCCGGTGTTCCGCGACGGCCGCGTCGTGGCGCTGGTAGGCACCGTGGGCCACGTCGCCGACATCGGCGGCACGCGCGACAGCCTGCGGGCGCGGGAAATCTTTGACGAGGGCCTGCAAATTCCGCCGATGATGCTGGCCCGCGCCGGCGTCGACAATGCCGACCTGTTCACCCTCATCGCCGAGAACGTGCGCAACCCGTCCCAGGTGGTCGGCGACATTCAGGCCTTCATGTCGGCCAACCGGATCGGCGCCCAGCGCCTGACCGCCTTCATGGACGAATATGGTCTGCCCGACCTCACCGCGCTCGCCGCCATCGTGCAGGATCGCTCGGAGCAAGCGATGCGCGCCGCGATCCGGGCCTTGCCGGATGGGACCTACACCAGCAGCGTGTCGTTCAGCCCGGTGGATCAGACGCTGACACTGCCGGTGCGGCTGACGGTCAGCGCAGACACCATCGACATCGACTTTGCCGGGGCGCCGCCACAGCTCGCCCAGGGCGGTGTCAACTCCACGATGAACTATACCGCGGCGCACGCAACCTATCCGCTTAAGTGCATGCTGACGCCGGAGGTGCGTGGCAACGCCGGCTGCTATCGTCCCTTCCGCGTATCGGCGCCGGAGGGCTCCATCCTGAATTGCACACGCCCCGCCGCTGTCGCCGCCCGCACCCGCACCGGCTGGTACTTGGCGCCGGCGATATTCCGTGCGCTGGCCGGGGCAGCGCCCGACGCCGTGCAGTCACCGACCGGCCTGCCGGTCGCGGTGAATGTCTCCGGCTACGATGCACACGGTGGTTTCTACGCCGACCACCTGTTCATGGGTGGCGGCCAGGGCGCAAGCACGCATGGCGATGGCAAGTCCGGGCTGCTCTACCCGACCTCCGCCGCCAACACCGCCATCGAGGTGTTTGAAGCGAGGGTTCCCGTGCTGGTGCAGCAGAAGACGTTCCTGACCGATAGCGGCGGCGCGGGTGAAACGCGGGGCGGGCTGGGCCAGCGGGTCCGCTTCCGCAAGCTACATGACGACGGGCTGCCGACACTGGCGGCGCTCTTCCCGGAAGGTGCCAAGGCGGTGCTGCCCGGTCTGGCATCCGGGCAGGCTGGTGCCCGTGCCTTTGCCGGACTGCGCGCCCCAGACGGTGCGCTGCTGCGCGATTGCGGCGCCGGCGAGCTGGTAACACTGACCCATACCAACGAGATTGCCGAGATTGTCTTTGCCGGTGGTGCCGGCTATGGCGATCCACGCAGCCGAACGCGTACGGACGTGGCCGCGGACCTGCGCGATGAGCGGATCAGCGACACCGCGGCACGCGAGACCTATGGCGCCGGCCTGGCAAACGCGGCGGAATAACGCTGCGGCTTTCCGCTGTCGCCATGCAGGGCGCCGAGGCGGCGGCGCGATCCTTCCGAAGCTCGATCTGCCGTCGCCGACCAATGCCGAAATCTGCTGCGCCTGTTTCAGACCATTCTGGCCAAAACGTCCAACAGGCGGATGCGCAGTATACTTCACCGCGTCATCCCTGCTTCATGCGCAAGCCAGAGGGGCAACATGACAGTTGATGCGATCGAGCGGCATCCCCAGATCATCAGCCTATCTGCAACACCTTGCTGCTAGTTCTCGGATCCATCGCAGTCGGGACGCACAAAAGCGTGATAACGTCCCTATTCGCTTCGGATTGAAGAAACTTCCTGAAGGTGTAGGTGCAGCGTGAGGCAAATTCAGGAGTTTGAAATGAAGAGTGTTCAACTGTCGGCCGTTGTTGTTGCTGCCGGCCTGCTCGTCGCTGGGCCAGTATTGGCCCAGAGCACAACGCATACCCACCAGTCCGCGCAAAAGCAGCCCACGGCTGGGGGCGGCGGTGGTGGTGGTGGCACCGATAATCCGGGGACGGGCGGCGCTACCAAGCAGTCCACCGCTGGCGGCGGTGGCGGCGGCGGCACCGACAACCCGGTTGGGGGCAGCGTCGCGATGAAGCAAAAAACGTCCAGCGGCGGCGGCGGCGGTGGCGGCACCGATGCTCCGCTGACCGGCGCGACGAAACAGTAACGCTCAGGCGTGATCGCTTGAGGTTGCCTTCACCGTCGACGTCAACTGCTGGCTGGATCACCCCGATCAACAACGACCGGGGTGATCCAATAGCGCCAGTCCCCAGCTACCTCCATCAGACCGCCCGGGTCATGCGACCGTTGCTACACCGCTTCCGATCAGACCTTCTTCCAGGATATTGTTGCGTAGTGTTGTCGAATTGGCACTGGTCGTCCGCATATCCACCACGACAGATACCGGGAGCCGCATGACGCTGACTGAACTGAGACTATGCGCGTTCATCTGTGTTCATCTGCGGTTAAAAATTTCTGCGGCGGCATCGTGGGTCAGTTGTGCGAGCCGGATCGAAGCGGTGCTTCAATAAGGTATTCAACCACAGATGCACGCCGATCAGCGCAGATATCGTCGACGCCGCAGCGCCCATCAGTAGCGCTGCTCCTGTTTCTGCCAACGCTTTGCGCTATGACAGGCGTCTATACCGCAGTTTTTCGGCCTGATCCCGGGTCACCGCCGAAAAGATGCTCCCGCGCCGCACAGCACGCCGCGCGCAATGCCCTGCGCAGATGCTGTCCATCGATTGCCACCACGCGCAGCCCGACGCCGATCTCCCGTGGCAAGGTCGAAGCGGCAGCATAGGTCTCTATCCCGCTCCCCACACCTGCCGCCATCCCGCTGCAAAGCGCTTCCAGCTCGGCCGGCGGCCGCGGGGCCACCACCAGCAGCATGCCATGTGCCCCATACGGTGCGCGCCGCCCACCGCGCTGCGGCATAACGTCGAGCTCGATGCGCTCCCGTAGCACGACATCACCCCCCGGCCGCTCGATGACCAGTTCGGAGCTGTAGCGGCGGAACGCCCGCCCCTGACCGGCCGGATCGTGCAGCAAAAAAGCCTCGGACAGCATGGCGACACCCGACAGTGCGACGCGCAGCAGCAAGCGTTGCGCCAGACACGACTGCGGAAACAGGATCCGAGGTTCCGGCAGATACTCGATCACGCCGCCGTCCTCGACCTCCAGCTCGACAGTATCCGTGGCGCATATGCCAACCGGGGCGCGATAGACCGCGGTAGCGCCCTGCGTCGTCACAAACGCCGCCGCGCCATTGCACACCCGGATGCGCTGCAACAGCGAGTCATCCGCCTGGATCGCGCCGCTCACGGTCTGCAGAATGAGCGTCAGCTTCCCCGCGGGAACCCGATCCAGCCGGAAGCCGCGCGACAGGGTGAACGGCCAGCGGAACACCCGCCGGTCCAGGTAGGTGCCATGATCGGGGTGCCGCTTGAAGCACAGGTCGAGCTGCGCGTCGCTCAACGCCGGAACAGCACCTCCCGTTCAAGGTGCTCCACCACCGCGTCGATGCCCTGGCCAAGCCGGCAATTGGTCGTCAGCACGGGACGCCCCGCCCGCGCGCTACGCGCTTCGGTCAGCATCCGCTCGAGGTCGACGCCGACAAAGGGCGCCAGATCGGTCTTGTTGATGATCAGCAGGTCGCAGCGGATCACCCCCGGGCCGCGCTTGCGTGGGATATCATCGCCCCCAGCCACGTCGATCACGAACATCCAGAAGTCGGTGAGGTCCCGAGAGAAAGTGGAGGCCAGGTTGTCGCCACCGCTCTCCAGCAAGATCAGCTCGACGCCGGGGAACCGCCGCTCCAACGCGTCGGCGGCCTCGATGTTGAGCGTCGGATCCTCCCGGATCACGGTATGTGGACAGGCCCCCGCCTCGACCGCCGAAACCCGAGCCGGGTCGATCAATCCGGACCGACGCAGCCGTTCGGCGTCCTCGGCTGTTACCAGATCGTTGGTGATGACCGCGAGCTCCACGCCACGGCGGCCAAGCGCTGGAATAAGCCGCTCCACCAGCGCGGTCTTGCCTGATCCGACCGGGCCGCCAATGCCGACGCGCGCCGCCGCCTGGGGACGAAGGCCGCTCATCGCAGCATATACCGGCGCGACAGCGGCACCCGGGCCGCCGGCGAACACATCAGCAATTTTCCATCGGCGCGAACCTCGAAGGTCTGCGGATCGACCTCGATATGCGGTCTGGCGGCATTGTGGATCATGTCCGACTTGCGCAGCGTTCGGACGCTCTTGATCTGAACCGCCTGCTTGGCAAGCCCGAGCTTGCGGCGGATGTCATTGTCGATGCCGAGCTTTGACATGAACACAACGCCAAGCTGTCCCGGCGCCGAACCGAGCTGACCCCACATCGGGCGGTGGATGATCGGTTCACACAGCGGCAGGCTGCCATTGCCGTCACCCATCGCCGCCCATGCGACAAAGCCGCTCTTCAGCACCATCCACGGTTTGATGCCAAACGACGCGCGTGGCCAGATCACCAGGTCGGCCAGCTTGCCCGGCGCGATCGACCCGACATGGTCATCGATGCCGACCGCGATGGCCGGATTGATGGTATACTTCGCGACGTAGCGCTTGATGCGTGCGTTGTCGGCGCGATCGGTCGTGTCCTCCGCCAGACGCCCGACGCGATCCTTCATGACGCTGGCCAACTGCCAGCATTTCGCAACGTTCTCCGCCAGCCGGCCCATGCCCTGGGTGTCGGTGCCGAAAATCGAGATCGCGCCCATGTCGTGCAGGAAATCCTCCGCTGCCATCGATTGGGCACGGATGCGCGCTTCGGCGAAGGCGACGTCTTCGGGCGCATTATAATTGAGCTGATGCGCGATCATGGTCATCGGCACCCCCTCTTCCAGCGCTGCCGCGGTAAACGGGTTGGTCGGGTTGGTCGAGGACGGGATCACGTTGGCATAGGAGTTGACCTTCAGCAGGTCGGGCGCATGACCGCCGCCCGCCCCTTCGACGTGATACATGTGGATCGTGCGATCGCCGATCGCTGCCAATGTGTCTTCGCAGAAGCCAAACTCGTTGATCGAATCGGTGTGCAGATGCACGGCAAAATCATTCCGGTCAGCCGCGATCAGCGAGCCGTCGATGACCGCTGGCGAGGCACCAAAATCCTCGTGTACCTTCACCGCCATGGCCCCGGCGGCAACCGACTCCTCGACCGCCGCGGGGTCGGAGCCGCCTTTGCCAAACAGCGCAAAGTTGAGGCAGGACGTCTCGGTGCCCTGCAGGAAACGGGCAAAAGTCGTGGCGCTACCGCTGGCGACCTCGAACACCGGCCCCGGGCTGCCACCGATCAGCGTCGTGGTGCCGCCGGCGAGGGCATGCTGTGATTGTTCCGGTGACTGGATATGCGCGTGGCACTCGATCGCGCCCGCCGTCACGATAAAGGCCGCCCCGGAAATCGCCGTCGTCGTATGGCCGACCACCAGATCGGGATGGACGTTCGGCATGGTGTCCGGATTGCCTGCCTTGCCGACGCCGACGATACGGCCGTCCCGGATCCCGATATCGCCCTTCACGATGCCCAGCTCAGCGTCGATGATCGTGGCATTCTGAATGACGATGTCCAGTGCTCGGTCAGAATATTTTGCACGCGCACTGAACCCCTCGCCGTCGCGCAAGGTCTTGCCGGCGCCAACCAGCAATTCGTGGCCATACACCGTGAAGTCGTGCTCGATCTCGGCCAGCAGGCTGGTGTCGCTTAGCCGCACCAGGTCCCCCGTGGTCGGCCCGTAGAGTTGCGCGTAGGCCCTGCGACTGATCGCCACCATCACATCACCCCGCTGTCACGCACCCAGATAACCCCGCGTCTGCGCCAATGCGATCGCCCGGTCGCGCGCACCATCCGCATCCAGCGGGCCCGCGACCAGCCCGGCCTCGCCCAACACGACGCGGAGGCCGCCGATCGGAACCAGCCGCACGGTTTTCGGAATGCCGGGCTCGAAGCGCACCCCGGCACCGGCGGGAATATCCAGTTTGTAGCCCCAGGCGCTGGCGCGATCGAAGCGCAGCGCGCGATTGGCTTCGAAGAAGTGCGCGTGGCTACGTACCTGCACGTCGCGGTCGCCGGTGTTCATCACCTCGACGCTGACCGTGTCGGCAGCGGGGAAGATCTGCAGCATCTCGTCGGGCGTGATGATCTCACCCGGCACGATCGGGTCTGCGATGGCATCCTGGCCGGGGTTGATCGGGTCGAAAATCGCAAGCAGTTTGGTGCCCTGCGTGAAGCTCGCCTCGACGCAAATTAGCGGGATCATCTCGGCGACCCCCGGCTGCACATCGTCCGTCGTCAGCAGCCGTCCGGCCAGGTCGCGGATGTCTTCGTAGGCCAGATCTTGCCGCGCCGCGGTCATGACCTCATCGCAGATCAAGGCGACCGCCTCGGGGTGGCTGAGCTTGATGCCGAGCGAGCGGTAGCGCCGCGCCAATTCCGCCGCGGTGAAGATGGTCAGGCGATCCATCTCGGTCGGCGTCAGGTTCATTGTCTTATCGATCCGCTGCCCGCGGTCATGTGGCAAACATCCGCATCTGTCGAGAGCGTGACACCGCGATATCCGTCAGCGGGGTAAAGCTCGCCAGCGGCGTGTTATCGGGTGGATCGACCCCCAGCAGCCGGGTCAGCACCGGACGCAGCGATATTGCAATTTCCTGCGCCTCGATATGGCCGATCGTCCCAAGTCGGACCGCGGCGCTCGTCAGGCTGCCAACCACCGCCCAGCCACCCAGCATCTCGGCCATTGGCAGGCTGAGCCCGGACGCCTTGAACACCACGCCCTGCATGACGGCCAGATGGCCCAGCCGCGGGTCCGCCTGGGTCATTTCGCGGTACGCCCGAGCGGCCGCACAGCCGAGCCGAACGAAGGTGCCAAGCAGCGCTCGCCCGGCCCGACGGGACCCGCTGCGGAGCTGCGCCGACAGTGTCGCTGCCTCGGCCTGCAGGTCGACCGCCGCCACCGCTGCGACATCGCTTGCCGCATAGCTCCGGCGCAGCAGGATACGGTCCATGCTGTTCCATCGATAGATCAGTTGTTCCTCGACAATCTCCTGCACGTCCGAAGCGTCGTCGAGCAAGTCATCCGCCGCCAGTCCCTCCAGTCCCCACGAGAAGGCGAACCCGCCGGACGGAAACGCGCTGTCGGCGAATTGCAGCGCGGTCAGTAACGCGGTGATGTCAGGCTGCATCGACCTCGTCCACCAGCCCCGCCGCCAGCAGTGGCTGTATACGGGCCCGATAATCATCCACCGGACCGTCCAGCAGCACCAGCAGGTCGGCTGTTTCAAAACGCACGCGCCAATGCAGGTTGCCGGCATTCCAGCCCAGTTGCAGCGCCGCGTCCTGGTTGCGCGCGCGCAGTCGCCAGACCTTCGTTGTCCCTATTCGAACAATGATCGCTCGGCTCGGTTCCAGCAGCAGAACGGCGCCGTTCACCAGTGCCTGGTCGCGGTCAAGACTGATCGCACAATCCGTTCCGCGATCAGTATCAAGGCGAAATCGTCGGCGTCCCACTTCGCTGTCGTCGACAAAGACATGCTCGACCGCACCGGCATGCTCAAGCTTGTGCAAACGCTCATGCAATGCCGTATCCCGCTCGTTTCCAACCAACCCATGGAGTCGCAGCAAGGCCGATTACTCCTGTCGCACGCGATCAGTGTTGATCAAGGCAGTTCCGCAGCGCCGACACTTGAGTACGAAATCATCGTCATTGGATATCTTGTTGTTCCCCCTGGCCTGCCGGCACCGACAACGCAAGTTCAATGCCAGCGCGAGGCGTGTGCCAAAGACCAGGCGATCGATCGCCCGGTCACCGCTTCCGCATGATCAAATTCCCAAATCTGCATAGTGTGCATGCACGACATTCGAGCGATGCCTACAAAGGTATCGACGATGCGTCATGTCATCGGGTTCGACCGCATTTGAAAGCCCCAACATCCCTACACATCAAGCGGCACCGGTCCCCGGCTCGACGAAGCCAAAGCAGTCCTTGGCACCGCACTTGCACACCAATGCAACCATGACCACCACGTCGATCCCCATCATGCAATCCGCGACGGTCGGTTTGCGTCCAGGAGACAACAGGAATGCGCTTGCTTACGTCGTGTCGAACGGCCGCCTGCCTTGGCATGACCTTGGCCATGGGGCTGGCCTTGGGAAGCGCCCCGGGGCATGCGGAGTCTGTGCTTCGCGTCGCCATGAGTGCTGCCGACATCCCTGATTGGACCGGCGCACCCGATCAGGGTTACGAGGGTTACCGCTTTGTCGGCTTCACCCTCTACGACAGCCTCGTCAACTGGGAACTACAAAAGAACACCGATCGTGCCGCCGATATCCGGCCCGGACTGGCTGAAAGCTGGGCCGTCGACCCGAACGACCACAAGAAGTGGATCTTCAAGCTGCGGCACGGCGTGAAGTTCCAGGACGGCTGCGACTGGAACGCGGATTCCGCCGTCTGGAACTTCAAGCGTGTCATGGACTCCAAATCGCCACAATACAACGTCCGCCATCACGCCATGCAGAGTTGGACGGTAACCAATATCGCCAGCATGGAAAAGATCGACGACTACACCATCGCCGCCCACACCAAAATCGAAGACTCACTGCTCCCGTATGAAATCGCGGGCTATTTCCAGATTTCCAACTGCGCGGTCTCCAAGCTGAACAACGACTACGCCGCCTTCGCCAAGCATCCGTACGGCACCGGTCCATACAAATTCGACAAAGTCGTTCCGCACGAACGCCTCGAACTCGTGAAGAATGCGGACTACTGGGATAAAGCGCGCGTGCCCAAGCAAGACCGCCTGGTGCTGCTGCCGATGCCGGAGGCATCGACGCGGGCCGCAGCACTGCTGGCAGGTCAGGTCGATTTCATCGAGGCACCATCGCCCGACACCATTCCACGCCTAAAAGAAGCCGGGATGATCATCATAACGGCGCCATATCCGCACAACTGGGATTATCAGGTTCGTGTCGACCGGCCACCGTTCAATGACATCCGGGTTCGACAGGCCGCCAACTACGCCATCAACCGCGACGACATGGTGGATATGCTGCAGGGTGTCGCAACACCGGGCTACGGCAAGTTTATCGAATCGCAGCCCTATTACGGGCATCCGATGAAATACACCTTCGATCTCGCCAAGGCCAAGGCGTTGCTGAAGGCTGCCGGCTGCGTGCCTTGCAAGTTCACCGTCGGGATCTCGACGTCCGGCTCGGGACAAATGCAACCATTGCCGATGAACGAGCTGGTGAAAGAGCAGCTCGAGGCCGCCGGCTTCCAGGTCACGCTGGCACCGATGGACTGGAACTCGCTGATCGACGTGTTCGTCGGCGGCGCCAAGAAGTATCCGCAATACGACGCCATCAATGTCAGCCTGTCCTCGATTGAACCGGAACAGGGCATGATGAAGAGCAGCATGACGCAGTATCAGCCACCCAATGGTGAAAACTGGGGCTACTACAGCGACCCGACGCTCGATGCCTTGGGCAATCAGGCGCTGGCAACGTTCGATGTCGCAAAGCGGAACGAAATCCTGGCCAAAATGCACGAAACCCTGGTCGCCCAGGCGCAGGAAATCTTCATCGTGCACGACCTCAATCCGCGCGCCATCTCCCCCAAGGTGCACGGCTTCAGGCAAGCCGAGAGCTGGTTCCAGGACCTCACCACGATCAGCATGTCCCCCTGATAGCAACTTGACGCCGTCGGGGCGCGCACCCGCCGGCAAGGAGCGCCGCAATGTGGCTGTATGCCGCCCGACGGCTGCTGATGACGATCCCCATCGCCATCGGTGTGACCGTCATCTGCTTCGCGTTGATCTATCTGGCACCCGGTAACCCCATCCAGAGTCTGCTGCCACCAGCCGCGACGGCACAGGACGTGGCCGACCTCAAGCACGCCTACGGCTTGGACAAGCCGATACCGATCCAATACTTGATCTGGGTCAGGCACGCCCTGACCGGCAACCTCGGCCTGTCGATCCAGAACAACCAGCCGGTCCTAGGCGAGGTCGAACGCGCGCTCGGCAACACTGTCCCAATCGCGGTGATCTCGGTCGTTCTGGCATTCGCGATTGCGTTGGCGCTGGGCATCCTCGCGGCAACCCATGTCGGCGGCATCCTCGATCGGATTGCCACCGCGATCGCCGTACTCGGGATCAGCGTGCCGCAATTCTGGCTCGGCGTCATTCTGGTCATTATCTTCGCCGTCGAACTGGGGTGGCTGCCCGCCGAAGGCATGGGGCCGCACGGTTCGGACGAATTCAGCTTCTTCCGCTGGTCCGATGCGAAGTTCGCCATCATGCCGATCATCGCGTTGACCCTCCTGCCGCTTGGCATCCTGATGCGCACCACCCGCGCCTCCATCGCCGAGGTGCTCGCACTGGATTTCATCCAGACCCTGCGCGCCAAGGGACTCGGGCGCGGCGCGATCGTGGTGCACGCCGTCCGCAACGCGTTGCCGCAAATCTTGGCAATGGCAGGCTTGCAATTAGGCTACCTGCTCGGCGGATCGATCCTGGTCGAGACAGTGTTCAGTTGGCCGGGCACCGGCTTCCTGCTCAACAAAGCGATCCTGACGCGTGATATCCCGCTGCTTCAAGGCACCATCCTGGTGCTCGCCATGGCGTTCGTCGGCATCAACCTCGCCGTCGATCTGATCCAGACCGCCGTCGATCCACGGATCAAGCGCGCATGAGCGATCTCTCTATCAGCGCCAAACCCGGTGCCCCGACACCTGGCATCGCCGTGCCGGCCATCGATCCGCTGTCACCGCCGGATCAGCCGGCGCTGCGGGTGCGTGGCTACTGGGGCAATGTCTGGCACCGGCTGCGCTACGACTATGTAACGCTATGCTTCCTCGCGCTGATCCTGCTGATCATCCTGTCGGCGGTATTCGCGCCCGAACTGGCGCCGTTCAATCCCGACAAGGCCAGCATGGCCCACCGGCTGAAGCCGTTGCTTTATCGCGACAACCTTCTGGGCACCGATGAACAAGGCCGAGACATACTGTCGCGCATCCTCTACGGCGGCCGCACCTCTCTGCTGATGGGCATCGTCCCGGTCATGGTCGCGACCATCGTCGGCGGTCTGTTCGGCGTCATCGCCGGTTTCGCTGGTGGCCGCATCGGAACCATCATTATGCGCGGCATGGACATCTTCTTCGCCTTCCCGTCGGTGCTGCTGGCGGTGGCGATTTCCGGCAGTCTCGGCGGCGGCATGGTCAACCAGTTGATCACACTGAGCGTGGTGCTCACACCGCCACTGTGCCGAGTTGCGGAAACCGCAACGAGTCAGCTTCGCGGCCTGGACTTCGTCGATGCCGCGCGTGCGACCGGAGCGTCAGCAACCTCGATCCTGTTCCACGACATCCTGGTCAACGTGACCTCCCCGGTCCTGGTCTATGCCTCGACCCTGGTCTCCGGCTCGATCCTGCTGGCGTCCGGTTTGTCGTTCCTCGGACTTGGCGTGTCGCCACCGACGCCAGACTGGGGCTTGATGCTGTCCACCCTGCGCCAGGCGATCTACGTGCAGCCGGTGGTCTGTGCCATGCCCGGTGTCGCCATCCTGATCACCTCGGTCGCTTTCAACCTGGTCAGCGACGGTCTGCGTCAGGCCATGGACGTCAAGGCTTGAACATTGGAGCGCCACATGACGTTACACCCGCGGACCTCCGCGCCGCGGCTGCAATCGCTCGCCGATCGGGGCGGCAAGGCGCAGCCGATGCTGATCGCCACCGGACTGAAGCGCTATTTCCCGATACGCGGCGGCGTGCTCAATCGTACTGTCGCCGAGGTGAAAGCTGTCGACGACGTCTCGTTCACCGTAATAAAAGGCGAAACGCTCGGCGTCGTCGGCGAATCCGGCTGCGGCAAGTCCACACTGGCTCGGTTGCTCATGCACCTGCTGGTCAAAGATGCAGGCGAGTTGATCTTCGACGGCGATCCGGTCGGCCAAGCCGAAGGCCTTTCGCTCCGAGTGTTGCGCCGCAACATGCAGATGGTGTTTCAAGACAGCTACTCCTCGCTCAATCCCCGCCTGCCGGTGGAAGAGTCGATCGCCTATCCACCCCGTGTGCATGGCATGAACCGAGCCGATGCAAAACGCACCGCCGGCGAACTGCTGCAACGCGTCGGACTGAAACCGGAACATTTCGGCGGCCGCTATCCGCACGAGCTGTCAGGCGGCCAGAAACAGCGAGTCAATATCGCCCGTGCGCTGGCCTTGAGCCCGCGCATGCTGATCCTCGACGAGGCGGTGTCCGCACTCGATAAATCCATCGCGGCGCAAGTGCTCAATCTGCTGGGACAACTCAAGCGCGAGTTCAACCTGACCTACATGTTCATCTCGCACGATCTGCATGTCGTGCAGTATATCGCCGACCGCGTGCTCGTGATGTATCTAGGCCAGGTCGTCGAGCTTGGCCCGGTCGCCTCGATCTACAACGCGCCGCGTCATCCCTATACCGCCGCTCTGCTCGAATGCCGGCTGACAACCAACCCCGCGGATCGCATCGATGCGCCGCCGTTGCTCGGCGATCCACCCAATCCGATCGATCCACCCTCCGGCTGCCGGTTTCGTACCCGTTGTCCACACGCCGAACCGGTCTGTGAGGCACGCATGCCCCGGCTGGGCGAATCGAACAGCGATCCATCCGTCCATCTCGCCGCATGCCACATGGCTCATCCTGGTTCCGGACACAGCCATGCTGAAAGGACCGTGCATTGATGCGCTCGGGCTCAATGCCACAAACCGCAATGCCGACAGCCGGAACCGCGCCAACCGGAACGATGCATGGCACAGCGTCTCGCCCACTCGTAGCAGTCCGCGACCTGCAGGTCAGCTTCGTCAGCCGGGAGGCGACAGTCGCCGCGGTCAACGGCGTCTCGTTCGAACTCATGCCGGGCGAAGTCCTCTGCATCATAGGCGAATCCGGTTCGGGAAAGTCCGTGACGCTGCGCTCGCTGATGGGTCTGCACCCGCCGCGCCGCACCGTCATTCGCGGTGCCATCCGGATCGGCCAGCACAACATCCTGGCGCTCAGCGATCGCGCCATGAATGACGTGCGTGGTTCGGTCGTCTCGATGGTGTTTCAGGAGCCGATGACCGCCCTCGACCCGGTCTACCGCATTGGCGACCAGATCGCCGAGACCGTGATCCGCCACCAGCACTGCTCACGCCATCAGGCCATGGCTCGGGCGCTCGAACTGCTGCAACTCGTCAAGGTGCCTTCACCCGAACGCCGCCTGCTTGCCTTTCCGCACGAGCTTTCAGGCGGGTTACGGCAGCGCGCTATGATTGCACTCGCGCTGTCCTGCCGTCCGTCCCTGCTGCTCGCCGACGAACCAACCACCGCCCTGGATGCCACACTGCAGATCCAGGTCCTGATCATGCTGCGCCGGCTGCAGCAGGAGTTCGGCATGGGAGTCATATTCGTCACCCATGACCTCGGGGTGGCGGCACAGATCGCCGACAAGGTCGCGGTCATGTATGCCGGGCGGATTATCGAATACGGCAGCGTCGCCGACGTCCTGCTGCGTCCGGCCCATCCCTACACCCTGGGACTGCTGGCCTCCACGGTCCATGGTCGCTCCCGCGATGCCGAGATCGAGGCCATTCCCGGCAGCCCGCCCGACCTGCGGGCGCTGCCCTCAGGCTGCAGCTTCGCGCCACGCTGCCGCTTCCAGATACCAGACTGCTGGAAGGCGTTTCCGCCGAGCGCCCCGGTTGAGACCGCCCACACAGTATGCTGCCTGCGCGTCGACGCGGTGCGTCAAGCAGCACGCGCTTATGCCGACGCATGACAACCGCTGATCGACAGCAGGAAACGCAACATGGAAGCCGAGGCAACCGATCTGCCCCACCTGCAACCCCCGAACCGGCGGCGCTGTTTCACCCATTGCGCCGACGCGTGCCCGGCCGGACCGAATTTGCGCCAGCCGCGACCGCAAGTCCTACCACGGTTTGGTGCTTGCCGGCGACGCCTGGCATAGATTCGGAGATTGGCAAGATCGTTAACTTCGGTTCGGCCCATGGCCGCCAATAACGATTCTGTGCAAGGCTAACGAAGCGCGAGCCAACCTCTGTAGGTAGTCGACGCGCTCAAACCCCGTCGCATCGCGCGACACAAGGAGACAATCGAGTATGTTGAACAAGACGCGTGCTTTTGCTGTCGCGCTAGTCCTTACAGCAGCACCAATATCGGCGGCGCTTGCCGCGGGTGGTGGCGCAGGCGGCGCCGGCGGAAGCGGAGCTGGTGCGGGGGGCTCGGGGGCCGGGGGCCCGGGTGCTGGGGCCGGTGCCGCAGGTTCGGCCAGTGGCGGTGACATGAAAGCGGGTAGCGCTGGCAACAGCGCACCGCCGCAATCGGGCGCGACCACTTCGTCGGACGGGTCCAGCACGACCCGGGGCGCTCCACCGACGGCTGGATCCTCGAGCAAAACAGGTATCGGCAGCGGGAACGGTAAGTAGGCCGGACCGGTCGCGGCGCTGACCCCGGCCACTTCACCAAGAATGCTACGCCACAGCGCGTCCTGACGAGTGACACCCGTCAGGACGACCCCACCTGAGCTCAATACGACCGCCGCCCGTCCGCATCAAAGCTGTTGCCTTCGGTTACTGCAACAGTGCTGAAGCACCGTTACCAAGCGCCAACCTCCTTGATGAACAGGCGCCACTCGCGGTTATGGTATCGCCCGGCTTGCCATTAATCTTCACATGCTGCTGACGCTGAAAACGAACGATTCACCCATGATGCATCTCACGTGGTCATGCTCAGAGCCTTTTCAGTAGAGGGTGCGGTGGCAGCAAGCGACCGGCATTCCCGTTGTCAACACAGATATTTAGTCGGTGCCCCCAGACAAGTCTGTTGCAGTAACGGCGCACGGCGCCAGGCAATCTAGTATCCTGCCTTCGAACTTCGCCGCACTATGCGGCGGACGTAGAAGACAAGCAGGCCACTGAAACAAAGAGCTAGTGGCGCGAGACTCGCCAGCCACGGCGAACTTCAGACTCGAAACACTAGTGCCGCATGCGCCTAACGGATGGACGTTCGCTCCTGGACGCTGCCGACATCTTGTGCATCTCCCGCTAGAGCTAGAACGCCCTCGCCACACCAAGGCACCCCGGCACAGCTTCTATCATGCATGACCTTGCCGAACCGCACGAACCTGAGCCATTGGCGCCAAAGGCTATTTGCCTGCCCGACGTTATCCTGAAATAACGCGCCGTTGTTGCAAGCGATCGAGCCGCCATCTCGCAGCATCGCCGACTTCATGAAACCGTCGCCTGAAAGATGCCCAGCATAATCGGTCCGCATAGGCAGCGACAAATGTATCAACCGTAGATATATCACATTGTATGCTTAAAAGATTGACACCATACATCGTTTCGATCATCGATATCGAGCGCCCATCGCAACATGATTGTCCGACCGCAAATTTAGGCATGGAACTTGCGAGGCGTCCTCTGGCTCTTGGACCGACTGCTGTTCCAAGAACCAGGCTTCCAGTCCAACGCCTCAAAGGGCCTGAAGATGTCGCGGAATGCTGCTTACGATGCCAGCCTCTGCATCGGAAACGAAGATAGTTACCGGCTGGGCATTACGACATCGGGCATCCGTGATCGCGCGCCTGATCTCCAACGACATTTGAAATTAATCACCGGGCGTTGCCCAAACAAGGAGCCGCATGATGAATCGTCTGCCTGTTGCTGCCACACTTCTCGCGGGCGGCTTGCTCTGTCTGTCTACCACAGCGCAAGCCCGCGAATTTCTTGGCTTTAGTCAGCCCGGTTTTCCAGGCTCCTTGGCTTGGCAGCTCTATCCTACTTTCCAGCCGACCTCCGGTGGCACCAACTCAGCCTACGCCTTCGCCGAATTAGCCTACTACTCGAAAACCGGCTTCACCGGCACGACACGGGACCAGTTCGAATACTGGGTCGGTGCGGATATAGGTTATGCCGATACCAAAGGTGCGGCAGGCAGCAGCGGTTGGGGGACAGCATTTCCCGAACTTGGAATTGAATACTATTACAATGTGCTTCAACCAACAACGCCACGAGGCTCGGCGGATTTTCGCTCATTTTGGGTCAGCCCCACATTTTACGTGAACTTCCCCAACGGCAACACGCAAAGCTCGGGATACGGCGCCGGCGATGACCAGTACTCGATGAATTTCAACGTCAACACCTTCAACCAGTGGGGGCCTGTTATCCTCACCTTTGATACGGTCGAGTTCAACTACTCCTTCAAGAACCTCAACAGTACACCGGCACCCGGAACCTTGAATGGATTCACCAAGGCAACCGGTGGCCTAAGCCTGACCTTCGCCGATTTGGCGGTCGGCTATCAGCTTACCCCCGACATAGCCATCGGCGTGCTCCATCAATTCGATTATAACAACGTCGCAGGCTCTAGCTTCAGGCATACCAGCGAAGGCATTATCGGCCCCACCTTCACCTATGCCGGCTTTGCCAAGATCGGTCTGTTTTTCGCCGGCGCGGTCGAGACCGACTACTACCGGGAAAACATGAACCACAACACCTACATCACCGGCTGGATAACAAAAACCTTCTGATACAACACCGGCGACTGCACGGGCTGGTGCAGTCGCCAACATCACCGAAACGCAACAACGGATCGGAGCTCGCTATGAGCCAGCCTGTAGTTCAAGACGCCGGGCCGTCGCTGGACGATTACGCTCTGTCCCGTGTGCCGCAGGCCGCACGCTATTCGTGGTGGAGCGTTGCACTGCAGCGCTTCGGACAACTGTCTTGCTTGTCGCAGTTCTTGCTGGGATCGGCGCTTGGCTTCGGCATGACCTTCTGGGCCGCGTTCTGGGCACTCACCTTTGGTTCGGTGATCCTCGAACTGGTCTCCATCCTGATCGGCATTGCAGGACAGCGCGAAGGCCTCAGCACCTATGTATTGGCGCGCTGGACCGGCTTCGGCCGTCACGGCGCAACCCTGTTGTCGGTGGTCATCGCCATCACCCTGATCGGCTGGTTCGGCGTGCAGAACGAATTGTTTGCCCAGGGGCTGGCCTCCCTGATCGGCGGCTTGCCGGTCGCCGTATGGTCGTTGATCTGCGGCCTGGCCGTCACCTTGATCGTCATTTTCGGCTTCCTGTCGATGACCTGGACAGCCTACGTCACCGTTCCCGCCTTCCTGGTGCTCGCCGGCTGGTCGATTGTCAGCGCGCTGCAGCAGCATTCCCTCGCCGCCCTGATCGCTTCCCCACCACCCGGGCCGCCGCTCAGCCTGGGTGCCGGAACCACCCTGGTCGCCGGCGGCTTCATCGTCGGCGCTGTCATCACCCCGGACATGACACGCTACAACCGATCCACGGCTGATGTCGTGAAGCAAACCATCGTGGGCATGTCCATCGGCGAGTATCTGATCGGGCTGATCGGCGTCCTGTTGGCCCACGCCGTCGGCAGTTCCGATGTCGTGCGGATCGTGACGTCAACCACAAGCTCCATCGGCACCGTGGTGTTGATCGCCGCGACACTAAAAATCAACGACTGGAACCTTTATTCCGCCTCACTCGGCATCGTCAACGTGGTGCAGGCGATCACCGGGCGGCACGTCAGTCGCGCCTGGATGACGCTGCTGGTCGGCATCCTTGGCTCCGTCCTGTCGATGCTGGGAATCCTGAGCGGCTTCGTCGGCTTCCTGATCTTGCTGGGTGTCGCCATACCCCCGGTCGCCGGCATCATCGTCGTCGAGTATTTCGTGGTGCAACGCTGGCGCCCGCAACTTGAACAGACCCGCCTGACAGGAACGCTGCCGACCGTGGTGCAAGACTGGAACCTCCCCGCCCTGATCGCCTGGGCCAGCGGATTCGCGGTCGGCTACGTCGTGCACGTGGGTGTGCCGTCGATCAATTCTCTGGTGGTCGCCGGCGCCGTCTACTGGGCGGTCACCATGGTTTCCGGCCAGAACCGCCAACAGGTCGCCCACCCCAGCAGCATCTGATACCAGCGCCCAGCGGGACGATAACCGGCGGGACGATAACCAAGGACCACAACATGCGGATCGGCATAGACGTCGGCGGCACCAACACGGACGCCGTCTTGATGGACGGCATGAACGTGCTCGCCTCCCGCAAGGCTTCGACCACCCAGGACGTCAGCGGCGGCATCGTCGCCGCATTGGAATCCGTCTTGCGCGACGCCGCGGTCGAGCCGTCACGCGTCCAGGCGGTGATGATCGGCACCACGCATTTCACCAACGCCGTCATCGAACGTCGGCGCTTGCTGCAAGTGGCAACCATGCGCCTTGCGCTGCCCGCAACCCAGGCACTGCTGCCCTTCATCGACTGGCCGGACGAACTCCGCGATGTGCTCGGTGGCCATACCTATCTCCTACGTGGCGGCCACGAGTTCGATGGGCGTCTGATCTCGCCGTTGGACGAGGACGGGATGCGCGACGCCGCCGCCGACATCCGCAGCAAGCGGCTCCGCGCGGCAGCCATCACCTCGGTCTTCTCGCCGGTCAATCCAGCCATGGAAAAACGCGCCGCCGAAATCCTGCGCGAGGCCGTACCCGACATCGCGATCACGCTGTCCCACGAAATTGGTCGCATCGGCTTTCTGGAGCGGGAAAACGCCACCATCATGAATGCCTGCCTGGCGGACCTGGCCGCCCGCGTCGTCCAATCGTTCCGCCAGGCCCTCAAACGGCTAGCGATCGACGCGCCATTCTTCATCAGCCAGAACGACGGCACCCTGATGGCAGCCGAACAGGTAGAGCGTTTTCCGGTGCTGACATTCGCATCCGGCCCGACCAACTCGATGCGTGGCGCCGCTCTGCTGTCGGGCTTGCGCGATGCGATGGTGGTCGATATCGGGGGCACCACATCTGATGTCGGCATGCTGACGAACGGCTTCCCCCGCCAATCCTCGGTGACCGTCGACATCGGCGGCGTGCGGACCAACTTCCGCATGCCTGACGTGCTGTCGTTCGGGCTCGGCGGCGGCAGCCTGGTGCGGGACGGCGGCGCGCGGATCGGTCCGGATTCGGTCGGCTACGAGATCACCACCCGCGCCATGGTGTTCGGCGGCAACGACCTGACCACAACCGACATCGTCGTCGCGGCGGGGCTCGCCGATATCGGCGACCGCAGCCGCGTCGCCGCGCTTGATCCGCGGCTGATCGAGACCGCGCTTGATACCATTCACCGGATGGTGGACGAAAATGTCGACCGGATGAAGACCAGCGCGAATCCGCTGCCGGTGATTCTGGTCGGCGGTGGGGCCATCCTGGTGCAGCGTGAACTGCCCGCCGCCTCCGCTGTGATACGCCCCGAACAGGCCGGCGTGGCGAATGCCATCGGCGCCGCGATTGCGCAGGTCGGCGGCGAGACCGACCGCGTCTTCTCCCTGATGGGCATGACCCGGGCGGAAGCGCTCGACGAAGCGAAGCGCGAGGCGACCGATCGCGCGCTGGCAGCGGGGGCGGATCCCACCAGCATCGAAATCGTCGATGTGGAAGAAGTGCCGCTTGCCTATCTACCGAGCAGCGCTGCCCGCATCCGCGTCAAAGCGATCGGCGATCTCATCTTGCAGCCAATCCCATGAAGCTGAATGAGAAAGACCTCGCGGATCTTTGCCGCGGCGCCGCCTTTCTGGGCACCGGTGGCGGCGGTGACCCTTATGTCGGCAGGCTGATGGCACAAGCGGCGATGCGGGCAGGCAACGGTGTAGAGATCATCCCGCTCGATCAACTGGCGGACGACGCCCTGGTGATCCCCACCGCCATGATGGGCGCGCCAACGGTCCTGGTCGAAAAGCTTCCCTCCGGCGACGAAGCCTTCCAATCGTTGCGTCGGATCGAGCAGCGACTCGGACGTCGTGCCACCGCAACCATGCCGATCGAGGTCGGAGGCATCAATTCGACCATCCCGTTGATCGTCGGCGCACGCCTCGGACTGCCGGTGGTCGATGCGGATGGCATGGGACGCGCCTTTCCCGAACTGCAGATGGAGACATTCTCGGTCTACGGCATCTCCGGCACGCCGATGGCTGTCAGCAACGAACACGGTGACATGGCGCTGATCGACACCCGCGACAATGCCTCGATGGAATGGATTTCCCGCGGCGTTGCCATCGCCATGGGCGGCTGCGCCTATATCGCCGAGTACGCGATGTCGGGGGCGGAGGCACGCCGCACCGCCATTCCCGGCACGTTGACGCTCGCGCTGCGCATCGGCCGCACTATTCGTGAGGCACGCGAGCAGCACCGTGATCCATTCCGGGCGCTGATCGAGCTGTTGCCAAGCACACCTTACTCGTTCGGCTGCATTCTTTTCGATGGCAAGATCGTCGACGTCCGGCGTGAAACCCGCAACGGCTTCGCACTCGGTCGCACCACGATCCGCAGCCTGAACGGCAGCTCGACGATGGAACTGGAATTTCAGAACGAGAACCTGATCGCCCGTGACGGCAATGAGGTTCGCGCGATCGTGCCGGACCTGATTTGCGTGCTGGATAGCGCAACCGCGGAACCGATCACCACGGAAACGCTCCGCTACGGCCAGCGCGTCAAGGTCATGGCCGTCGCTGTACCGCCGATCATGCGCACACCCGAAGCGCTGGCGGTGTTTGGTCCCGCCGGCTTCGGGATGTCCGAACCGTTCCGCCCGATCGAGCAACTCGCGGCCGGCCGTCGAGGAGACAGCGCATGTGGCTGACCGCTGCCGAAATCAGCGATCTCGCCCGGGGCGCAGCTTTTCTCGGCACTGGCGGCGGCGGTGATCCCTACATCGGGCGGCTGGTCGCGGAGCAGGCGCTTGTCCGCAGCGGCGGCGTTGAGTTGCTGCCGCTTGAAGCGCTTCCGGACGATGCGCTGGTCATCGCCGCTGGCAACATGGGCGCGCCCACCGTGCTGGTGGAAAAGCTGCTAAGCGGCGGCGAGTCGGTGGCAGCCGTGCGACGCCTGGAGACCCATCTCGGACGCAAGGCAACCGCGATCATTCCCTGCGAGGCAGGAGGTATAAACTCCACGCTGCCGGTGTTGATCGCTGCGGAAATGGGTCTGCCGGTGGTCGATGCGGACGGGATGGGACGGGCTTTTCCCGAAATGCAGATGGAAACTTTCGGCGTGTACGGCGTCAAGGCCTCGCCGATGGCGATCGCCAACGAGCACGGCGAGACCGTGATCGTCGAGGCCCACTCCAACCACATGGTGGAATGGATCGCCCGCGGCATCGCCATCCGCATGGGCGGCCAATGTTCTATCGCCTCCTATGTCATGGATGGCCGCACCGCGCGTGACGTCTCGGTACCGGGGACAATGAGTCTGTGCCTGCAAATAGGGCGTATCATCCGCGAGGCCCGCCAGTCCCACCGCGATGCCTTCGCCGCCTTGATCGCGTTCTTTCCAACCACGCACTACCGCCATGCGCGGCTGATTTTTCGCGGCAAGGTCACTGATGTCAACCGTCGTACCGAACGCGGCTTCGCGCTGGCTCATGTCCGCATCGAAGGTCTCGACGAATGGGCCGGCACGATGGAATTGGAGGTGCAGAACGAAAACCTGGCCGCCCGCGTCGGCGGCCAAATACGGGCGATCGTGCCAGACCTGATCTGCGTGCTCGATACGCCAACCGCCGAACCAATCACCACCGAGCGGTTGCGTTACGGCCAGCGGGTCACTGTCATGGCTGTGGCGGTGCCCCCGATCATGTGTACGCCGCAGGCACTAGCGGTTTTTGGACCAACGGCATTCGGAATGGCCAAACCCTACGAACCGCTTGACTCAATCCCGATATCGGCCACGCCAGCCGGCCCGATATAGGCAACGCAGCGGGGACCGTGCATCGCAGGGCCAAGCCAGCGAGCCTCAACTGCCTCGATCCGGAACCACCGCGCAGACCTCCCCCGCGACCCGCCTGGAGGACAGCGAAGTGCTCGAGGTTGCCTGCACGACAAAGACCGTGTGCGTGCGACCGCGATGGTTGTGGCGCTCGTCGTCCAGGTTATCGCGCAGAGCAGCCGGATTTCGGTCCAGCGCCCTCCTTCATCCCCTAGACGCTTCTCCAAAGCCGTGATCCCCTGGACGCTTCGCCAAAGCCATACCTTCGCTGCGGGCAGGCGGCGTCCAGGCCGTCACACGCCCGACACGAGGCACGCCGGCCGCGGACGCTACTCCCCACCAGTCGCCGCACTACCAGTCGCCGCACTACCAGTCGCTGCGGTAGAAGACTGTGCGCCCGGCATCGGATTGTCGGTCCCGCCGCCGCCACTGCCGCCGCCTCCAGCCGCGAAAGCCGGTGCCGCGGTCGCAATCGCCAGCGCCGCCACGGCAGCGAACATCAATTGCCTCATTTGTCGATCTCCATAACAAGGGTCATCGAGACGAATTCAAAATGATGCCCTTACGCATCTATATGGCGCGTCCGCCAGGCGCCAGTAGAGCGTTCGTTGCATATGTCCCATACGCAAAACCGATGAACAACCTATGCGCTGAACACATCCCTCACGACGACACACGGCAATAGCGGGGGCACCGCCGCTTTCGCGCCGTCCGCCGCCGTTACCTGGATCGTCGTCCTCGTCGCCTCGACCAATGAACTTTGCGCGCACCCCGGGCAATTGCATCTGACCCAACCGCACGACGCCCAACCCACGGAAAGCATATGCAAGGTCTTCAAACTCGGTTTCCAGCATAACGCCTATCTGCGGCCATCAGCGTGAATCTGCGGTCCCAAACCGCTTCTCTTGCTCACACCGCGTCCGCCGAACACCCCCGACCGAAAATCCATATGCGATGACCCCGCCTGCGCCCAGATTGCGCATGATTGGTACGTCGTTTGCATCACGAAGTCCGCATCATCGAGCCCAGATCGCAAAGCGTAACGCCCGGTAATGGCCACGCTGTGTGCCATTACCGGGCTGTCGGGCAAATCTGGAAAAGGGGGCTGGCGTGACCACAAGCAGCAAGACAACGGGCAATCAGCCGGGGCTGTCGCGCCGCCGGCTCCTGAAGGGCGCCGCCATCGGTGCGGGTGCCGCGATCGGCTCAAGAGCCGTCACCGGATTCCCGACAATCTGGGCGCAGAACATCAAGGACGTGAAGCTCATCCACATCGGCGGCTCATACGCCTGCATCAAGGAAATCGGCGATCAGGCTGGCAAGGACCTCGGCTTCAAGGTCGAGATGCAGGTGGTCGATCCCTCGACCCAGCTCAGCCGGACGCTCACCCAGCCGCAGAGCTTTGACATCAACAACATCGACAACTCCTCGATCGCCTACATGGTAGGCAAAGGCGTGCTGAAGCCGATCCCGGTCAAGGACTACAAGCTGTGGGACCAGACCGTGCCGATCTTCACCACCGGCAAATTCCCCGACGGCAGGCCGATCCCGACGCAGGGACTCTCGCCGATGAAGACCGGGTTCTGGACCGGGCCCGACGCCAAGAAGCTTGCCACCACGGCGACCGACTACCTCACCATGGTGCCCAGTCTGTTCAACGCCGACACCTTGGGCGTCCGCCCGGACATGGTGGGCGGACGCGACAAGGTCACCAGTTGGGGCGACCTGATCAGCCCGAAATATCACGGCAAGGCGGCCCTGGTCGACTACGCGCCGGTCGGCATTATCGACGCAGCGATGGCGCTGGAGGCCACCAACCAGGTCAAATACGTCGACAAAGGCAACATGACCAAGGCGGAGATCGACAAGACCGTCAAACTCATGGAGGCCCTGAAGAAGTCCGGACATTTCCGCGCGTTCTGGAGCAATTTCGACCAGTCGGTGAACTTGATGGCGTCCGGCGAGGTCGAAATCCAGTCGATGTGGTCGCCCGCCGTCACCGCCGTGCGCTCACGCGGGATCGACTGCTACTTCGCCCCGCTGAAGGAAGGCTACCGCGGCTGGAGCAACGGCATTACCCCGATGGCGCACCTGACCGGCCTGAAGTCCGACTGCGCGATGCAATACCTCAACTGGTACAATTCCGGCTGGCAAGGTGGTTTCATCGCGAAACAAGGCTACTACACCCCAGTGCCCGAAACCGCGCGGAAATTCATGACGCCGGAGGAATGGGACTACTGGTACGAGGGCAAGCCGGCCGCCGTGGACATCAAGGACCCCTACGGCAACCTGATGGAGAAGAAGGGTGCGGTACGCGACGGCGGCTCGCTTTGGCAGCGCGAGGGTAACGTCAAGGTCTGGAACACCGTGATGGACGAAGACCGCTACCTCACGCGGCGGTGGAACGACTTCATCTCGGCATAATCAGACCTAGGTCGGCGTGATCAGGCGCGGGCGGTCATCCGCCCGCCCGCTATCTCGCCTGATCCTCAGGCCCATTTCCATTACAGGGAACGCACACCGGCATGAGGATACGCCCAACTCTCGCGTCCTGGCTGCAAATCGGCCCGCTCGCCACCGTACTGTTACTGTTCTTCGGCATTCCCGTAATCGTCGTCGTCGTCGTCAGCTTTTTCGACTTCGGGCACACCGACATCATCCCGACCTTCATCCTCGATAATTACACAGACATCTTCACCTCCGAAACGACGAAGCGGCTCTACCTGAGCTCGTTGAAATACGCCGTCATCGTGTGGGCAATCACCTTGGTGATCGGCTTCACACTGGCCAATTACCTGGTGTTCCACGTCCACAGCCTGCTGCTCAAGATCGGCCTGTTCCTGCTGTGCTCGGTGCCGTTCTGGACCTCCACGATCATCCGCATGATCTCCTGGATTCCGTTCCTTGGAACCAATGGTATCATCAACTCGGCACTGCTGCGCATGCACCTGATTTCGCACCCGCTTGAGTTCCTGCTGTTCTCCGACTTCGCCGTGATCGTCGCCTATGTCCACCTGTTCACCCTGTTCATGATGGTGCCGATCTTCAACTCGATGGCCCGCATCGACACACGCCTGATCGAGGCGGCAAAGGATGCCGGGGCGTCGCGCTGGACCATCCTGCGCGAGATCGTACTGCCGCTCTGCAAAAGCGGTATCGCGCTTGGCTCGATCTTCGTGGTGACGCAGGTGATGGGCGACTTCTTCGTCGTCAAGGTCATGAGCGGCGGTCAAAGCGCTTCGGTCGTGTCGGCACTGCAGAACGAGATCGCCGCGCTGCAGTATCCGCCGGCAGCGGCGAGTGCCGTCGTCCTGGTGATCGTGGTCATGATGATGGTGGCCGGGATCCTTCGCGTTGTCGATGTGCGCAAGGAACTCGCCACCTGATGGACAACACCATGCAAACAACGATCGCCAACAATCGCCCGTGGACGTTCTACGCGCTGACCCTCTGCTTCGTGCTGTTCCTGGCGTTTCTGTACGGGCCGATGCTGGTCATCTACATCCTGTCCTTCCAGGGAACGGAAGGCGGTCTGACCTTCCCGCTGCGCGGCGTCTCGACGCACTGGTTCCACGAACTGATCGATAACGGGCGCAGCGGCGACATTGCCGGGACCTTCGTCCGCTCGATCGAACTGGCCGCGGTCGTCGCCGTCATCTCGGTACTGATGTGCGTCAGCGCCGGACTTGGTTTCCGCCGCCGCTTCTTCGGCTCAGGCGTCGTGTTCTACATGGTGATCGCCAGCCTGGTGATGCCGGGGCTGTTCGTCGGGCTGGGCATTTCCCTGATCTACCAGTTGCTCGGCTGGCAGACCGATTGGCGCAGTTCCGGCCTCGGCGCCCAGCTAACCTGGACGCTTCCGTTCGGCCTGCTGGTGATGTTCGCCGTGATCGGCCGCTTCAACCGATCGTACGAAGAAGCCGCCAGCGACCTTGGCGCCACCGCCTGGCAGGGCACGCGGGAGGTGACGCTGCCGATCCTGCTACCCGGCATCATCGGAGTTGCCCTGTTCGGCTTCACCCTGTCCTACGACGAGTTCGCCCGCACCGTGCTGACGGCAGGCAGCCAGAACACGCTGCCGCTGGAGATCTGGGCGATGACCACCAACGTGACGTCGCCGGCGCTGTACGCGGTCGGCACGGTCACCACGCTGGTGTCGTTCGTCGTGATCGGCACCGCCCTCGGCTCGATCGCCCTGATCCAGCGGCGGCGATCGCGCCACCTCGCGGCATCCACCGCCGGCTTTCGCCCTGACGCGACGCTTTCCACCGATCACGGGAGACCCGCCATGGCCACCGCCCCGAAAAACGGCCAGATCGAACTCGTCGCTGTGTCCAAGATCTACACCCCCGGTGCGCCGCCGGCGGTAAACCAGCTCGATCTACGCGTCGATAACGGCGCCTATTGCTGCTTGCTGGGGCCCAGCGGCTGCGGCAAGACGACGATCCTGCGCATGATCGCCGGTCACGAATTTCCCACCTCCGGCGACGTACTGATCGGAAACCGTAACGTCACCACCCTGCCCCCCGCTGAACGTGGCACCGCGATGATGTTCCAGAGCTACGCGCTGTTCCCGCATCGCAGCGTGATCGACAATGTTGCCTTCGCCCTGAAGGTGCGCGGCATCGGCAAGACCGAACGCCACGCCACCGCGCGGACGCTGCTGGAGAAGGTGCGGTTGGAGGCATTTGCCGACCGGCTGCCATCGGAACTGTCCGGCGGCCAGCAACAGCGTGTTGCATTGGCACGCGCATTGATCACCAACCCGCAGGTGCTGCTGCTGGACGAGCCGCTATCGGCGCTCGACGAATACCTGCGCCTGCGCATGCGCGGCGAACTACGGCGCATTCAGCGCGAGCTTGGCATCACCTTCGTCCACGTGACCCACACCCAGCTCGAGGCAACCGCCGTCGCCGATACCGTTGTGGTCATGGAACAAGGCCGCATCGAGCAGGCCGCATCGGCCCGCGATATCTTCCTGCACCCACGCAATGCCTACGTCGCGCGCTTCATCGGCGGGCAGAACGTGCTGTCCGGCGCGGTAGAGCGCCTGGTCGATGGCCGGGCAATGATGTTGACCGGCACCGGCGCGCATATCGATGTGCCGCTTAAGGGTGCTCGGGTGGCGGCCGGAGAAACCTTGTTCGCCTCGCTCCGCCGAGACCGCATCGCCGTGCGCCGGCCGGCCCCGGGCGAGTTGTGCCGTGAATTGCCCAACAGCGTCACCGGCGAGGTCCACACCATCGAAAACCAGGGCTCATACGTCAAGATCACGATCGATCTCGCCAACGGCGAGGAGTTCGTCGCCAATGTGCTTGATGAAAATTACTTCGTCGATCCGATCGATATCGGCGATCAGGCCGTGGCCAGTTGGTCCGCGACCGATGTGCGTCTGCTGGAGGATCGTCCTCCAGTCGAGGATACAGCCATGAAACAGCCACACACGATCGCGGCCTGAGCCGGAACCCAGGCGTGCTGTGCCCGGGCAACCGATAGATCTATCACGGAGCTGAACTCATGGATATTGGCGTATTCATTCCGATCGGCAACAACGGCTGGCTGATCTCCAAGACCTCGCCACAGTACAAACCCAGCTTCGCGCTGAACCGCACCGTGGTGCGGAAGGCCGAGCAGTATGGGTTGGATTTTGCGCTGTCGATGATCAAGTTGCGCGGTTTCGGCGGCGCGTCCGAGTTCTGGGACCACAACCTCGAATCCTTCACCCTGATGGCCGGGCTCGCTGCGGTCACCAGCCGCATCCGGCTCTATGCCACCGCCGCGACGCTGACCATCCCGCCGGCGATCGTTGCGCGCATGACCAGCACCATCGACAGCATCGCGCCCGGCCGGTTCGGCGTGAACCTGATCACCGGCTGGGCGAAAGCCGAATATGACCAGATGGGCCTGTGGCCGGGCGAGGCACATTACGAACGTCGCTACGACATGCTGACCGAGTACACCACGATCCTGCGCCAGCTCTGGACCGAGGGACGCTCGGACTTCAAGGGCGAATTCTATACCATGAACGACTGTCGCCTGAGCCCCCGCCCGGCTGCCTTGGTGCCGCTGGTATGCGCCGGTCAGAGCGCGCGCGGCATGCAGTTCGCAGCCGCGTTTGCCGACTACAATTTCTGCGTTGGCAGCGGGCTCAACACGCCCACCGCCTACGCCGCCACCAATGCTCGGCTATCGGCGGAACTGGCGAAAACCGGACGCGATGTCGGCAGCTATCCGCTGATGATGGTTATCGCCGACGAAACCGATGACGCCGCGTTCGCCAAATGGCAATGCTATGTCGACGGCGCGGATGCCGAGGCGCTGTCCTATCTCGGCCTCCAGGCCGGCGCCGACAGCAACGCCGATGCCGGTTCCTCGGCACGCTGGATGACGCAGACAACATCGCCGGTGAACTTCAACATGGGAACCCTGGTCGGCTCCTACGCCAACATCGCACGCATGCTGGATGAAGCAGCCGCGGTGCCCGCTACCGCGGGCATCATGCTGACGTTCGACGATTTTGTCGTCGGCATGGACCAGTTCGGCCAGCGCATCCAACCGCTGATGACCAGCCGCACCCATCTCCGTGCGGTGGCGTGACAGACAGCAAGCTTGCGGCTGCGCCGGCGCGCAATCCGGCGTGCCCAACACCGGCTGAGGCAAACGCGGTTCGCGCCAAACTCGCCCGCCATCTTCGATAACCACTAAGCTGGAGTTGCACTGCAATGACATCTGAACCCTTGCACTATCTCAGCCTGATGGATCTGTCGGCGAAACTGAAATCCGGCGCCATAACGCCAACAACGGTGACCGAAGCATTGCTGGCGCGCATCAAGCAGCACGATGGCAGCCTGAAGTCCTACACCACACTTCTGGCCGACCGAGCGATGGCGCAAGCCCGTGTCGCGGAGCACGAGATCAAACGCGGCTTCTGGCGCGGCCCACTGCATGGCGTACCGATCGCGGTGAAAGACCTCTGCTACACCACGTTCGCGCCAACCGCGGCCGGCATGTTCATCCACAAGGACTTTGTCCCGCCGTACAACGCAACCGTGGTCGAACGGCTGGAACGCGCCGGCGCCATCATCCTTGGCAAGCTGACAATGACCGAGGGCGCCTACGCGACCCACCATCCCAACATGCCAACGCCGCTCAATCCGTGGAACGCGGAGGTCTGGACAGGCAGTTCGTCGAGCGGTTCGGGTGCCGCGACGGCCGCCGGGTTGTGCTACGCGTCGCTAGGATCGGACACCGGCGGCTCGATCCGTTATCCGTCGTCGGGCTGCGGGCTGACCGGGCTGAAGCCGACCTGGGGACGGGTCAGTCGCTACGGCATCTGCCATCTGTCGGAATCGCTTGATCACATTGGTCCGATGACCCGCACCGCCGCCGATTGCGCCGCCGTGCTGGCGGCCATCGCGGGCGCCGATCCGAACGATACCACAGCGCTGCTGGCGCCGGTGCCCGACTACCTTGGCGAACTCGATGGCGGCATCCGCGGCCTGCGCGTCGGCATCGCCCAGGAGTACGCGTTTGACGGCCTCGACGACGAGCTGCTGTCCGTGCTGCTGGCGGCAAGCGACTCTCTGGTGACGCTGGGCGCTCGGCTGGTGCCGGTGACATTCCCACCGATCACCGAGGCGGCGACCGCCTGGGGCCACCTGTGCATGACGGAAACCGCGATCGCCCATGAAAAAACCTATCCCGACCGAGCGAAGGAGTATGGGCCGGGGCTTGGCAAATTCCTGGCCGGGGCGGCGTCGGTGAGTACGATGGATCTGGGCAAGGCGCAGATCACCCGCGGCAAGTTCGCCGGACAAGTGGCCGCTTCGATGCAGGACGTCGATGTATTGCTGGTGCCGGTGATGAAAACCACGACACCAGGTGCCGCGGAATGGATCGAGATGGCGAAGGGCGATCTGGCGCATTTGCTGCGCTACACCGCCGAGTTCAACTTCACCGGCATGCCGGCGATCACGCTGAATGGCGGGTTCGACAAACGCGGTGCGCCGGTTGGCTTCCAGTTGGTCGGCAAACATCTGTCAGAGCCGCTTCTGCTGCGCGCCGCGCACGCGTTTCAGTCGGTCACCGACTTCCACGCCCGCTACCCCGCGCTCGCTGGGTGACGGTTGTCATGACAAATGACGTTCACGCCCGGCACCCCACGCTTCGCTGGGTGACAGTTGTCATGACAACTTACTTCCACGCCTGGCACCCCGCGCTCGCTGGGTGACGGTTGTCATGACAACGGCGATGCCATTGCGACAGGAACGCAAAACGACAGCACTGACGGGACAGGCGGCATTGGTTACGAGCGCGCGACGGGCGATCGGCAAAGCGACCGCCATTGCCCTGGCACGAGCCAACCGAGCCGCGTTATCGTTTCCCATTGGCAAAAACTTCGCCCGACCGCGCCTTCACCAATGACCTGATCCGTTCCGCCATCGCCGGCGTCGCCGGATTGTAGACCACCATGCTCAAGTCCGGTCGGCCGTCCACCGCGAACGCTGAATATTCGAACGCGATCGGGCCGAGAACCGGGTGTCGTATCTGCTTCACACCCTCGCCGTGGCTGCGGACGTCGTTGTCAGGCCACATCGCCTTGAACTCAGGGCTCAGCCGGCAGAGGTCGTCGACCAGAGGTTGCACCTCGGCCGCCGCTCCCGCACGCGCCGCATCCACCCTGAATGCGCCGACCACGAACCGCGCCACGCTTTCCCAATCATGTTGCGCAGCGCGCACGCCAGGATTGAGAAAGATGATACGCAGCACATTGCGCTGCTCCGGCGGCAGCGACCCATAGTCGGTCAGCATCACAGTCGCCGCCCGGTTCCAGCCGACCACGTCCCAAGTCGCGGTCCTGATAAAGGCCGGGCTCGGTTCCAACGCATCGAGCACGCGCTGCAGCCGCGGCGTGACGCCTTCGTCCTTGCGGTAGCGCACCTCGGGCTGGCGGCCCAGGCCAAGCAGGAACAGGTGCTCCCGCTCGACATCGGTCAGCATCAGTGCGCGGGCGATCCGGTCCAGCACGTCGGCCGAGGGTGCGCCGCCGCGGCTTTGCTCAAGCCACGTGTACCAGGTCGGGCTGATATTGGCACGCTGCGCGACCTCCTCGCGGCGCAGGCCAGGAGTGCGGCGCCGCGCCGCCGAAAAGCCCAGCACCGCCGGATCGAGCTTCGCGCGGCGGTCCTTCAGATAGGTTCCCAGCAGGGTCCCGCTGATGCTGTGCTCGCCCATCCTGTTACCCATTATACGATGATGATGTCACTACTTTACCAGGATACCCAACGAGCAAAGATCTGTCTCCGTCGAAACCTGGAGATCGATCATGCGTGTATTTGTGACTGGCGCCACCGGCTGGGTCGGCTCCGCCGTCGTCAACGACCTGATCGCCGCCGGCCATCAGGTCCTGGGTCTGGCCCGCTCGGACAACGCGGCAGCAGCGCTCGCCGCGGCAGGCGCCGAGGTTCATCGTGGCGCGCTCGATGACCTCGACAGTCTGCGGATCGGCGCCGCGCGCTCCGATGGCGTGATCCATACCGCCTTCAACCACGATTTCTCGAAATTCGAGGCGAATTGTGCCGAGGACGCCGGCGCCATCGGAGCGATCGGCGCGGTGCTTGAAGGCTCCGACCGTCCGCTGCTGGTGACGTCGGGGGTGCTGCTGCTCGCCCCTGGCCGCATGGCGACCGAGGCGGATCTACCGCCCGCCCACTCGGCCTCTTATCCCCGCAAGTCAGAGGCGGCGGCGGCCGCGCTTGCGGAACGCGGCGTCCGGGTAACCACCATCCGGCTTGCGCCGTCGGTCCATGGCCATGGCGACCATGGCTTCATTCCGCGGCTTATTCAGTTGGCGCGGGAGAACGCCGCGTCCGCCTACATCGGCAACGGGCTCAACCAATGGCCGGCGGTGCATCGGCTCGACGCCGCCCGCGTCTATCGGCTCGCGTTGGAACGCGGCGCCACCGACGGGCCGTTCCATGCCATCGCCGAGTTCGGCGTGCCGCTGAAGGCGATCGCCGAGGTGATCGGACGCCGCCTCAACATCCCCGTGGTCTCGAAGTCACCCGAAGAAGCGGCCCAGCATTTCGGCTGGATCGCGACGTTCGCCGGCAACGACGCCCCGACATCGAGCGCGCAGACCCAGTCCTTGCTCGGCTGGCAGCCGGAACAGCCCGGGCTGATCGCCGATCTCGATCACCCGGCCTATTTCACCCAATAGTTCCGCATCGGCAGCCCCAGGTCGGCCTCCCCGGATCGGCAGCCTTGGGTCGGCAGCCAGAGGCCGGCAGCCTCAGGCCAGCACCCCTGGATCGGCGGCTCCGGATCGGCGGCCCTGGATCGGCCGCCCCCGGCCGGCAAGAAATGACGATAGCCGCAGTGGCTTTCACAGGAGATGAACGATGAGTGATACGACGATGTCGCTTGCGGGAAAACGTGTCGTCCTGATCGGCGGCGCCTCGGGCATCGGCTTCGCGGTCGCCGCGCTCTCGCGAGCGCAGGGCGCGGAGGTGCTAATCGCTTCCCGCAATGCGGCCAATGTCGCGGCGGCCGTCGAGCGCTTGAGCGGAACCAAGGGCGCCACCGTCGATCTGCGGGACGAAGCGAGCGTATCAGGCTTCTCGCAGAACCTCGGCGCGTTCGATCATCTCGCGATCACGGCGGGCGACTGGGACGGCAGGCTGTTCCGGGCCACGCAGGACCTCGATCTCGCCGCGGCGCGCAACGGCTTCGACGTGCGTTTCTGGGGTGCGCTCGCCGCCGTCAAGCACGCCAGCCGCCTAGTCGCTGCAAACGGGTCTATCACCTTGACCAGCGGTATGCTCACCCATCGCCCCAGGAGAGCGACTTTGCTTGCGACCGCGATCGGCGGAGCGGTCGAGTCCCTGGTGCGCGGCCTTGCCGTCGATCTCGCTCCGCTGCGGATCAACGCTGTGCGTCCAGGTCTCATCCTGACCGATCATGTAAAGCAAATGCCACCCGACATGCAGCGGACTTACGTCGCCGGCTTGCCGTTGCCGCGCGCCGGGTCGCCGACCGAGGCCGCCACGGCCTATGTGTATTTGATGCTGAACAGCTACACGACCGGACAGATCCTCCCGGTGGACGGCGGTGGCGGCTTGGTGTGAACCCACCGCCTGCTCTGTCGGTGGGCCGGGAGGAAGCCGGCGCTCTGTTGTCTGTCAGCTCAGGGCCGCGTGCATGTCCGGGCATCCCAGCCCCGTTCATTCGCGGCACCCGAACCCGCCCCAGCCCAGTGTATTGAGGGCTCGGTGTATCTGATACTCACAGCCAATCGAGCGGTCGGATCCTGTCGGGCAACCGACGCCCCAGCCATTCGTTTATGATCCGAACCGCTGGCCGGTCCGTAGCAAGGTCGCATGGCACCCAACAAACGCACTCTGATGAAACGCGCCCCGGCCAGACCCATCCTGGCCACACCCATCCTGGCCACACCGTTGCTCGCCACAGCCACCCTGGCGACCGGCAAACCAACCAAACGCACCGCGGTTGCACGCAAGCTGGCCGTGCTGGCGATCGCGGCGCTCGGGGTCTCCGCTCTGGCTGCGTGCAGCGGCGACTCCGCGCCGCTGACCCTGGCGCCGAAGGTGGAGCTGGACCGCTATGCCGGGCGCTGGTACGTGATCGCCAACATTCCGTATTTCGCCGAAAAGGGTAATGTCGGCAGCTACTTCGACATCAGCTTCCAGGCCGGCGACAAGCTGACCGACGTCTACACCGCGCACCCCAAAACATTCGACGCGCCGACCAAATCCTACACCTTGAAGGGCTACGTGGTGCCCGGCACCGGCAACGCGCGCTGGCGGGAAAGTCCGTTCTGGCCGTTGTACCTGTCGTATCTGATCCTGTACGTCGATCCGGACTACCAGACCGCCCTGGTCGGCTACCCCGGCCGAGGCTACGGCTGGGTGTTCGCCCGCAAGCCGGTGATCGCGGACGCAGCCTATCAATCCCTGCTCCAGCGGATGCGGGATAAAGGCTACGACATCAGCCAATTCCGCCGGGTTCCGCAGGATGCCGCGCAAATTGGCAATCCTGGCTTCCAATAGCCACCCCAAGCGGTCTATGTGCGCCGCGCCGGATCGTTGACACGACTCGATCGTGACCGGTCACGGTTCGACAGCTTTGGACAGGGCGCAGGCAATATGACCGATAACCGAGTAGGCCCTCGTGCGGGCTGCAAGCGGCACGGGCCAGGGAACACGCTTTCGGGGAGCACGCTTTCGGGGACCACGCCTTCGGGGAGCACGCTTTCAGGGACCACGCCTTCGGGGACCACGCCTTCGGGGACCACGCCTTCGGGGACCACGCCTTCGGGGACCACGCCTTCGGGGACCACGCCTTCGGGGACCACGCCTTCGGGGACCACGCCTTCGGGGACCATGCTTTCGGGGACCATGCTTTCGGGGACCATGCTTTCGGGGACCATGCTTTCGGGGACCACGCTCTCAAGGACCATACTCTCGGGCACCATGCTCTCGCGGACCATGCTGCCGATGACCGTGCTCTTGATCAGCGGGCTGACGCTGGGCGGCTGCTTGCAGAACGCGGCTTCCGTATCCGGCCCGCGGGTCTATGCCGCCGACCTGGCCGGGGCGGCGAAAGCCTGCGAGGTGGGCAAGATCACACCGCTCGCCAATACCGGGTCCGAGACCGCGATGAAACTGGCCAATGACGGCGGCTGGTGCGCCATCAGCGTGCATCAGGAAGGCCCCAAGCCATACGAGGCCGGACTGCTGACGCAACGGCCGGACCACGGCAACGTGCTGATCCACGAGGTCGGGGACGAAACCCGGATCGACTACACGCCGGATCGCGGTTTCACCGGCAGCGACAGCTTCGCGGTCAAGCTGATCCCCGGCGGGGCCAGCATCCGCACCGCGGTGACGGTGACGGCAAAGCGCGGCTGACCGTTTTTCCCGGCGCGGCGACAGGTCAGGGTAATCGCATTTTTCTGGAACCACGGATGCGCAACGGAGGTCTTTGCACCGAGCTTTTAGCGAAACTGCTATCGGCGTGCATCGGCGGTGGCAAACCGCTTCTCTGGTCCCGCCGCGTCCGGCGTTTCTCTCGATCACGCCGCGTCCGGCGCTTCTCTCGATCACGTCGCGTCCGGCGCTTCTGTTGGTAACGCCGCATCCGGCGAATAGCGCCGACAGAAAATCCAAATGCGAGTACCCTGGGCGGCAGGGGCTGGCCGATTGACGGATGACGGCGCTGCGTTCAGACCGCAAGGCGGCGCCGCTGCCTCGGGCGGTGCGCCCAAGCCGAGCCGTAGGGAGGTCACGCAATGAAGGATTTCGCCGGCAGGATCGCGGTTGTTACCGGCGGCGGCACCGGGATGGGCCGCGAACTGGTGCGCCAGCTCGTCGCCGAGGGCTGCAACGTCGCGATGTGCGACGTCTCGGCCCGGGCGATGGCGGAGACCACGCGGCTATGCGAGGCCGCTCGGCTGCCGCAGGGGCTGCGGCTGAGCAGCCATGTCGCCGATGTCTCGGACGAGGCACAGGTGCAGCGGTTCGCCGCCGAGGTGGCGCACCGCCAGGACACCGACAAGATCCACCTGCTGTTCAACAACGCCGGCATCGGCGGCGGCGGCAGCCTGTTCACCCATAGCCGAGAGGAATGGGAGAAGACCTTCAACGTCTGCTGGGGCGGGGTCTACCACAATACCCGAGCGTTCCTGCCGATGCTGCAAGCCGCCGACCAGGGTCATATCGTCAACACCAGCAGCGTCAACGGGTTCTGGGCCTCGATCGGGCCGAAGGTGCCGCACACCGCCTATGCCGCGGCGAAATTCGCGGTCAAGGGCTTCACCGAGGCGCTGATCACCGATCTGCGGATCAATGCGCCGCACATCAGCTGCTCGGTGGTGATGCCGGGCCATATCGGCACCTCGATCGTGGGGAACTCGCGCAAGGTGCAGGGCGGCCACGACTCCGACGAGATCAGCCCGGCCGAGATTGCCTTGGCGCGGGCACGCATGGCCTCGACCCGAGCGGACGCGGCGTCGATGTCGGACGAAGACATCCGCGCCATGATGGCGGAACGGGCGCGCCGCTTCATCGAGGAGGCGCCGATGACCGCGGCGGCGGCGGCGACCGCGATCCTGGAGGGGGTCAAGGCCGACCGCTGGCGGATCTTGGTGGGCGAGGATGCGCACGGGCTGGACCAGCGGGTCCGGCAAGCCCCGGAACGCGCCTACGACATCGACTTCTTCGAGCAGATGGCGGCCGACATCGGCTGGCGCCTGGGAACGTGAGCGCCGCCGCGGACCGCAAGCGGCGCAATCAATCAGGTCCGAAAACGGCCAGACGCGTCACCCGGCGTGTGCCAAAACCCGGCACAAATCGGAGCGCATGAACGTGACCCAGCCAGCAAGTGCCAAATCGCCGCAGGCCTACCCAGGGATCAAGGCTGGGGTCGCGGCCGGGATCGAGACTACGATCGAGTCAGGTATCGAGACCGGGACCGAGGCAGGGATCGAGACCACGATCCAGCCAGGGATCGAGACCGGGACCGAGGCAAGGATCGAGACCGGGACCGAGCTAGGGATTGAGGCCGGGATCGAGGCCGGGATCGAGGTCGGGATCGAGCCGGGGATCGAGACCACGATCGAGGCCGGGATCGAGCCGGGGAGCGAGACCACGATCGAGGCCGGGATCGAGCCGGGGAGCGAGACCACGATCGAGGCCGGGATTGAGCCGGGGATGGAGACCACGGTCAAGGCCGGGATCGAGCCGGGGATCGAGGCCGGGATCGAGCAGGTCGAGGCGGGCATCGAGGCGGGGCGCCTCGATCTGGATCACGACGCCTGTTATCGCGCCATCGCGGTGCGCGACGCCCGCTTCGACGGGCGGCTGTTCACCGGGGTCAAGACCACCGGGATCTACTGCCGTCCGATCTGCCCGGCGCGGACGCCTCGGTCGGAGAACGTGGTGTTCTTCCCCACCGCGGCGGCGGCGCACGAGGCCGGGTTTCGGCCCTGCCTGCGCTGCCGGCCGGAGACCTCGCCCGATCTCGGCGCCTGGCACGGCGCGTCCAACACGGTGTCGCGGGCGCTGGCCCTGGTCGAGTTGGGCGCGTTGGACGATGCCCCGGTGGATGCCCTGGCCGGCCGGGTCGGGGTGGGAGAGCGGCAGCTTCGGCGGCTGTTCCAGCAGCATCTGGGCGCGTCTCCGGTGGCGGTGGCGCAGAGCCGGCGGGTGCTGCTGGGCAAGCAGTTGATCCACGAGACCAGGCTGCCGATGACCGAGGTTGCCATGGCGGCAGGATTCGGCAGCCTGCGCCGGTTCAACGACACCTTCCAGACGCTGTTCAAGCGGCCGCCGACGGCGCTGCGGCGCTCCGCCGGACGGGATGTGTCGGCTGGCCCTGACGGTGAGATCAGCCTGAAGCTGCGTTATCGCCCGCCGTATGACTGGCCGGCGATGCTGGATTTTCTGCGGGCGCGGGCGATCAGCGGGGTGGAGAGCGTGGACGGTGACGTCTATCGCCGCAGCATCGGGCTGCACGGGCGCCAGGGCACCGTTTCGGTGCGCCCGGCCGGGGGCAACGCGCTCTGCGCCACGGTACGGTTTCCCGTTCTGTCGGCGCTGCCGCGGATCATCGCCCGGCTGCGCCGGGTGTTCGACCTGGCGGCCGATCCGGATGCGATCGCTGAGCAATTGGGGAAGGACCCGACCTTGGCACCGCTGGTCGCGGCGCGGCCCGGGCTGCGGGTGCCCGGCGCCTGGGACGGGTTCGAGCTGGCGGTGCGGGCGGTGCTGGGCCAGCAGATCACGGTGTCGGGGGCGATTCGGCTGGCCGACGCGCTGGTGGCTCGGTTCGGCGCGCGGTTGCAGGCTCCGGACGGCGCGCTGACCCACGTGTTTCCCGATCCGGCGATGCTGGCGGCGGCCGATCCGGCGGCGATGGGCATGCCGCGCAGCCGCGGCGCGGCGTTGCTGGCGGTGGCGGCGGCGGTGGTAGCCGAACCGCGGATCTTCGCCACCGGGCGCAGCCTGGAGGAGGCCGTGGCACAATTGCGGGCGCTGCCGGGCATCGGCGAATGGACCGCGCAGTATATCGCCATGCGCCAGTTGCGTGAGCGGGACGCGTTTCCGGCGGCCGATATCGGGCTGATGCGGGCGATGGCGGATGCCGCCGGATTGCGGCCGACGGCGCGCGCGCTGCTGGCCCGAGCGGAAAGCTGGCGGCCGTGGCGGGCGTATGCGGCGCAGCATTTGTGGGCCAGTGGCGCGCAGCGGGGAAGCGCGACGCGTCGGGGCTTGTTCGAGTCTCCGGCTCACACGCCAGATCCGGGCTCCGCGTCTCCGGATCCTGGACGCTCCGTGTCTCCGGATCCTGGACGCTCCGGGTCTCCCAATCCTGGACGCTCCGCGGCTCCCAGTCCTGGACGCTCCGCGGCTCCCAGTCCTGGACGCTCCGCGGCTCCCAGTCCTGGACGCTCCGCGTCTGGCGCGTCCGCGCGCGCGGAGAGCGGCGCATGAGCGGCGCACCGTTCCACATCGAGCAGGTGGCGACGCCGACCGGGCCGATGCTGCTGCTGACCGATGACGACGACCAGGTCCGCTCGCTGGAGTGGCAGGACCACACGGCGCGCATGCACCAATTGCTGCGGCTGCACTGCGGCGAGGTGGAGCTGCGGCCGCGGCCAGGCGCGTCCCCGGCGCGACGGGCGGTGGAGGCGTATTTCGGCGGCGACCTGGCGGCGATCGAGCGGCTGCCGGTGAAGACCGCCGGGACGGCGTTTCAGCGCGCGGTGTGGGCGGCTTTGCGCGCCATCCCCGTCGGCGAGACCACGACCTATGGCCGGTTGGCCGCCCGGCTCGGCCGCGCTGGGGCGATGCGGGCGGTGGGGATGGCGAACGGCGCCAACCCGATCGGCATCATCGTGCCCTGCCATCGGGTGATCGGCGCCAACGCCGCGCTGACCGGCTATGGCGGCGGCGTCGAACGCAAGCGCTGGCTGCTGCGGCACGAGGGCGCGATGGCGGAGCTCGCCTTGTAAGCGGCGTCGAACCTGAGGGCTGGCCGGCGCGGCGCGAGGCAGCGACGGTGGCGTTCGCCGGGTGATCCGGTTTACTTGCTGACGGTGACCGCGACCTCGTTGCGACGCAGGAAGGGGATGGTGAACGGCGGGTCGTAGTTGAGCTGGAACACCTCGCCCTGGGGCTTCCAGGCGGTGGTCGCAAGGATCTGCTTCAGTTGCGCGGCTTTCTGGTCGCGCGTTGCCTGGGTGGCGATGCCGCTGTAGCGCAGCGCGGCGATGGTGGTAGCCGGGATCCGCACCAGATGCAGGCGCGGGTCGAGCGGCGCCGGCGCGCCGGCCTGTTCCACCGCTTGCGGCAGGAAGAAGCGCATGGCGATCTGGTCATTGGCGCTGGTGGTCTGCACCGGCACGGTCATGGCGATGCGTTCGGAGCGGGTCTGCACCGGCGCGGTCATGGCGATCTTCTGGTCGCGCTGATTGGCCCCGGTGATGTAGCGGAACAGCAGGCTGAAGGCCTCGCTGGCGGCCTTGCCGCGGTCGGGGTCGTCGATCGTGGCCTCGATCGCGAGGCGGGGATCGTAGCGGCGGATTTCGGCGCTGTGGCCGATGTCCTGCTCCACCACGTAGCGCGGCTGTTCGTAAGGAAATCGCAGCCCGACCACCGAGGTGACGGATTCGGCGAAGGTCAGCAGGTAGTAGAAGAAGCCGGACATCCGGTAGCCTCCTGGACGGGCCCCAGAGGTGGGTCTCGGGTGGCGGATCGGCAATCGCGGCGGATCAGGAATGCTGCATCCGGCGGCGTTGCGGTCGCATCCGGGTGGAGCTGCCTCGATGCGCGGCGGCGGGGCCGAACGGGTATGGGGTCAGGTCGGGTTCGGCGTTGCGGTGCCGAGGTCACCCGGTCTTGGGCGGGTCGGCGGCTTGCCGGAGCGTAGTTCGACGGCGCAGTTGTTCAGCGCCCGGATGTGGGTCTGCGCGGCTTGGCGTTGGTCGGGCGGCAGGTGATCGAAACCGGCGGCGTATTCGGCGGCGACCACGCTCATTGCATTGGCCCAGAGTTGCTGGATCTCGGATTCGCTGGGTTCGGCCGCGAACGGTGGCGCGGCCGTGGGCTGCTGCGAGACAGCGGCTCGCGACGCGGGGGCTGGCGAGGCGGGGGCTGGCGAGGCGGGGGCTGGCGAGGTGGGGCGCGGCGCCGCGGAGGGTGGCGAAGCGGGAGGCCGGGGGTCGGGGCGTGGAGTGTTCGGAAGCGGGACGTCCGGGTGTGGGGCGTCCGCGCGCGGCGGCTCCCGATGCGGCGGCTCCCGGTGCGGCGGCTCGGGGTGCGGCGGCTCCCAGTGTGGCGGCTGGGGGCGCGGCGGCTCTCGGTGTGGCGGCTGGGGGCGCGGCGGCTCGGGGTGCGGCGGGTTGGGGGGCGCGGCCGGTTCGGCATTCGCCGCGGCGGTCAGCACCAGGCGGTTGCGCTCGGCGGTGCGGGCGGTGCTGTTGGCATTGCCGCGCAGACGCAGGACCATCGGCAGCGGCAGGTCGTCGGCCATCGACCGGCAGACCGAGTCAGCGGCGCCGAGGCTGAAGCTGATGATCTGCACAATGGTCAGCAGGTCGGCCTGGGTGCGGCCGATGGTTGCGAGCGCGGCCATGCGAGCGAAGTACAGCTCGCCGCCGGCGGCGGTGATGAACAGCGGAACCAGAAGGCTGACCACGAGATTCAACAGGATGTCGGCGGGATCGAACCCGAGGGGTTCGTCGGCGGCTTCGGTGGGGGCGATGGCGATGGTTTCTGACATGCCGGCACGCTCTTGACGGTGATTAGGTTTTTTACCTTAGATTATTCTAAAATATCAAGGAAAATTTCCTAATATGGGCTACATGGCCGCGACGGGTCGAGTACGGGTTGGTAGCGCTGTGAACTTCGTGTCTCTGTGTCTTGGTGTTGATTCAGCACCAAAAACCGCACGAACCCGGACCCGGACCCGATGTCCGACGACCGGTTCAAATCAGTGCCACGAGCCGACCGGTCCTCGGTTTCAATGGCAGTAATCCAACACGAAGACACAATGACACCAAGATATTGGGTCTGGTTCCGGCCGCCAGCGGAACGCGTTTTCGGCGATTTCCGTTCGTCCAGCTCCGACTCTGGCCGCCTCCGATCGGCGCCCGTCACTGGCCATCTATCACTGGCCATCCGTCACTGGCCGCCCGTCACTGGCCGCCCGTCGCTGGCTGCCCGTCGCTGGCCGCCCGTCACTGGCCGCCTGTCGCTGGCTGCCGGTCACGGCCGCCTGGCGGTCAGGCCGAACGGGTTGCTTCGCGATTGAATTCGGGTCGCCGACGTCCTGGATATCGCAAGATGCGGGTTCTTTGGATGCGGACCCAAGGCTAAAGTAGCTCGCGCCGCATCAGTGCGAACGGTTTCCCGTTGTGTTGGATAGTCTCGGTCGTCTGCCACCCGAGACGGGCATAGATGCGTTCAGCGGTGTTGGTATAAAGCCAAAGCGTCGGGATCGATGCCGCCGCGGCAGTGTTTTCCACCGCGGCGACCAGACGAGCGGCATAACCCTGGCCTCTTGCGTGGGGACTGACGAAGACGCCGGCAAGCCAGGGTGTCAGGTCGGGGCGGTCGTCCAGATCGTGGGCGACCAGGCTGGCGGTGCCGACCGGTTCGCCGTCGGCAAGCAGGATGAAGGTCCGCGGCATCGGCTGGCCCGTAACCGACCGACGGACGGCTTCAAGAAGCTGGTCAGGCGTTTTGTCGGTGTGGCGCCAGAACGCGTCCCACAGCCAGCGCGCGACCAAGGGAACGAAGTCGGGGCGGTCGGTGGTGGATGTGACCGAGATCGGCATGGCGACGCTTACCTCCTGCCGTTTGCAGTATGCGTGACGGCGTGAGTTCCTGCCATCATAAGGCGACCCTATGGTCGGGCGAGATCTGGTCGGCGGCGAGCGGGTCGCTCGGGCGCCGGAGCGGGTCGGGTGGGTCATGGCGGGCGTCGGTATTATCGGCGGATTTGCGCGCCCTGCCGGTGACCCCATATCGTGGGTTCAACCACCGCAAGGATCTGCCATGCCCGGCCCGCTGCACGGCTTCCGGATCGTTGACCTGACCTCGATGATCTCGGGTCCGTTGGCGACCATGATCCTGGCCGACCAGGGGGCCGACGTGATCAAGGTGGAAAACCCCGATGGCGGCGACCATACCCGCGCCGCCAACAACCGCCGCAACGGCTTCTCGGCCTCGTTCCTGAACAACAATCGCAACAAGCGTTCGGTGGCGCTGGACCTAAAGAGCCCGGCGGCGCGCGAGGCGATGTTGCGGTTGCTTAGCACGGCCGACGTGCTGGTGCAGAATTTCCGGCCCGGGGTGGCCGAACGGATGGGGCTGGGCGAGGACGCGGTGCGCGCGGTGGCGCCGGCGATCGTCTATGTCTCGATCAGCGGCTTCGGCGAGACCGGGCCGTATGCGCAGAAGCCGGTGTATGATCCGCTGGTTCAGGCGGTGTCGGGGCTGGCCTCGATCCAGGCCGGATCGGATACCGAACGGCCGCGGCTGGTGCGCACCATCATTCCCGACAAGCTGACCGCCTACAATGCCGCCCAGGCGATCACCGCGGCGCTGCTGTCACGCGAGCGGACCGGCCAGGGCCAGCATATCCGGCTGTCGATGCTGGACGCGGTGATCGCGTTTCTGTGGGCCTCCGACATGGGCAGCCAGACCTTCGTCGGTGAGGAAATCCCGCAGCAGCAGGCGGCCAGTTTCATCGACCTGATCTATGAAACCGCGACCAGCCCGATCAGCGCCGCGGTGCAGACCAATCGCGAATGGGTCGCGCTGACTCGCGCGCTGGACAGACCGGAGTGGCTGGACGACCCGCGTTTCAAGACCCCGGCGCTGCGCCAGCGCCATATCGACGAACGGCTGATGTTGACGCAAGAGGCGTTGCGCACCCGCTCGGCCGAGGATTGGCTGGAGCGGCTGACGCAGGCGGGCGTGCCGTGCGCGCCGGTGCTGACCCGTTCGGCGATGCTGAGCGATCCGCAGGTGATCGCCAACGGCATCATCGAGGAAACCGAGCACAGAGGCGCCGGACGGCTGCGCCAGGCGCGTCCGGCGGCTCGGTTTTCCGCCAGCCGGGGCGGCCCGGCTCAGGGCGGCGCGGCGTTGGGCGAGCACACCGCCGAGGTGCTGGCGGAACTGGGCTACTCGGGCGAACAGATCGAGGCGCTGGCGGCGCGGGAGCAGGCGGCATGATCGACTTCTATTACTGGCCCACTCCGAACGGCTGGAAAGTCTCCATCATGCTGGAGGAGACCGGGCTGGCGTACAGCCTGAAGCCGGTGAACATCGGTGCCGGGGATCAGTTCAAGCCGGACTTCATGGCGATCAGTCCGAATGCTCGGATGCCGGCGATCGTCGATCACGATACCGCGGACGGTTCGCTGCCGATCTTTGAATCCGGCGCCATCCTGATCCATCTGGCGGAGAAGTCCGGCCGGTTGATGCCCTCGACGCCAAAGGGTCGTAAGGAGTGCCTGGAGTGGCTGTTCTGGCAGGTCGGCAACCTGGGGCCGATGGCCGGGCAACTGAGTCACTTCGTCAACTATGCCAAGAGCGTGCAGCCGGGCGATCATTTGTATGCGCATCAGCGCTACGCCGGGGAATACAACCGCTGCCTGGGAGTGCTGGAGCGCCGGCTGCAGGGGCGTGGGTTCATTCTGGACGACTACTCGATCGCCGACATCATTGCCTGGCCGTGGGTGCTGATCGCCAAGCCGCTGGGGCAGTCTCTGGATGAGTTTCCCAACGTGTCGCGCTGGCGCGACCTGATCAAGGCGCGTCCAGCGGTGCGGCGCGGGGTCGATCTGGCCAAGGACCTGCGGCGCAGCGGCCAGCACAGCGAACAATCGCGCAAGATCCTGTTCGGCCAGACTGCCGGTTCGCTAGGCGATGGGTGATTGGCGGCGGCGTTGAGACCGATCTGGATCGCTCGGTGGTGATCTGCTGACGGGAGGGTTGCTTGGTGTCATTGTGTCTTTGTGTTGAACCAGCGTTTACGGGTTGATGGCCGGTGGGGCGGGGGCACTGATTTGAAGCGGGATGTCGGTCATCAGGTCCGGGGCTGGGTTCGTGCGGTGTTTGGTGCTTATTCAACACAAAGACACGGAGGCACGAAGTTCATCGCGCGGTGGACGGGACGCTAGGCTGCGTGCTGGACTTTCTACGATCGGTTCGGGTGGAGACGCGGGGGGGTGCCGCCGCTGGGTGCCGCGATAAGCTGTCCGGCGGGCCTATCTTAGGGTCGCCGCGACCGTTACCGGTGATTTACTGGACCCCGGGACCTTTCGGGTCAGCGAGGCGTGCTTGATCCTTTTGCGTGTCTCTCGTGGCTCCTGTACCTCGACGGCTCCGGGTAGCTCGGGGGCTTTCTCCTCCTTCGTGATTAATGCCGCATTTGCGATCGTGATTAATGTCGCGTTTGCGATCGCGCGAACGGCGCGACCAAGGCGGTTTGGGACGAAGCGGGTCGCGTCTGGGTTTCGTGTTGCGTATCGAATCGACTTGGCTTGAACGATCAAGGTCGGTGATGCGGTTGCTGAAAAAAAGCAGCCGCGGATGAGCAGCTTTCTGGCTACTTTTAAGGATCGGTCAACGATAGCCGGGCGGCGGCGGTGGGTAGCCGGGCGGGTAGCTGGGGGGCGCCGGGTAGCCGCGCGGTGGAGGCGGCGGGGCGTAGCCGGGCGGCAGCGGCGGTGGCGATCCGGCCGGCACGAACCCGGGAACCTGGTTGCCGCGCGAATACATGCATTGCGAGTAGGCCAGGTTGTAGCGCTGCTGCAGGCTGCCTTGGGCCTGCCCGGCCGGCCCGGCGCCCACCGCGGTGCCGCCCAACGCGCCGGCGCCGGCGCCGATCGCCGCTCCGCGTCCGCCGCCGATCGCCGCGCCGAGGCCGGCCCCTAGCAGGGTGCCGATCACCGCGGTGCCGATCTGGCGGTTGTTGGCCGATTGCGCCCCGCCCTGGGTTTCGTTGGTGGCGAACTGCTTGCACAGCGCCTGATCGCCCTGGAATACGTCGAACGGCTTGCCGGGGGCGGGCATCACGGCAACCGACGGGCCCATCGGTTCCGATGCGCAGGCGTTCAGCAGCAGCAGCGGCACCAGAAGCGCGGCCGGGCGGGTCAATGGTGGCATGGCATGGTCCTTAGCGGCATGGTCGTTATCTGGGCGGCACCGACGGCACTAGCCGCCAGGGTGTCTGGCAGGTCGGGATATAGGGATAATACCCGGCGGGGGAATCACACCGGTATGAGAAACCGGCCTGTGCCGGGCCGAGACGCGACGGGTCGAGGGCGCCCAGGGTCAGGACGCGGGGGTGACGACGCTGATGGTGACGCCAATCGCCGCGATCGGGGTCGGAGTGATGCGCATCGGCGCGGTGCTGTTGCAAGCCGGGGGCATCGTCGTACAGGGCGTTCTCGGCGCGTGCGCCCGAGGGCCATGCCGCTTGGGACCATTCGCCTTCAGACCATGCGCCTTCAGACCATGCGCCCTGGGAGCATGCCCCTTGAGACCATGCGCCTTGTGACGATGCGCCTTGGGACCATGCCGCTTGAGGCCTTGCGGCTTCGGCCGAGACGGTCCACGGCCATGCGCCTTGGGCCAGCGTTGCCGCGGCCGAGAGCAGAACAATCCAGCAGCACGACCGCACCATGCCAATGACCCCCGACCCGTTGCCGGCAGCATCGCCGCGCTGGCTTAACATTTCGTTAACCAGGACCGATCGGGTTGACCCGCGCGGGTCCGGATCAAACAACCCCGCCCGCATCGGCCGCCCGCGGTGCGCCACCGAGGCATCCGCCTCGGTCAGCTCTCGGCGGCCGGTTCGCGCCCGGCCAGCACCTTGTCCACGCGGCGGCCGTCCATCGCCATGACCTCGAAGCGCCAGCCGCCGAACACAATCCGGTCGCCCAGCCTGGGCACTCGGCGCAGCAGCGCCAGCAGCAGCCCCGCCAGGGTGTGATAGCTGCCCTCGGCGGGCAGGTCGGGCAGGTTCAACCGATCCTTCAGCTCGTCCACCGGGGTCATGCCATCGAGCGTCAGGGTGGTCTCGCCCTCGGGCCCGGGGACGCCTTCCTGGTGTTCCGGACCGGGTGCCTCGCCGACGATCGCTTGCAGCACGTCGGCGGCGGTGACCACGCCTTCAAAGCTGCCGTATTCGTCCATCACCAGCGACAGGCCCAAGGTGTCGGATTTCAGCCGCTCCAGCGCATCCAGCGCACTGATCGTGTCGGGCACGATCATCGGCTGGCGCAGGCTGGCGCTGACCGAGAGTTCGCCACCGCCCAGAATGCGGTCCAGCAGGTCCTTGGCCTGCACCACGCCGACCACGTTGTCGATCGACTTGTCGCACACCACGAAGCGCGAGTGCGGCGCCGCCTTCAACGCCGCGGTGATCGCATTGGCCGAATGGCTGCGGTCGATCCAGGCCAGTTCGGTGCGCGGCGTCATGATCGCGCGCACCGGCTTGTCGGCCAGCCGCAGCACGCGCTCGATCATGTCGCGCTCTTCCATCTCCAGCACGCCGACCTGGGCGCCCTCGGTCAGCAGCGCCTTCAATTCCTCCTCGGTGACCGACTGGCGAGAGGCCCGGTGCAATCCGAACAGCCGCAGGATGGCGTTGGAGGATTTGCCCAGCAGCCAGACCGCCGGGCCGACCAGGCGCGACAGGATGGCGATCGGGCGGGCGACGCGGATCGCCATCAGCTCCGGCGTGCGCAGCGCCAGTTGCTTGGGCACCAGCTCTCCCAGTACCAGCGTCAGGTAGGTGGTGACGATGACGACGATGGCCAGCGCCAGGCTTTCGGAGAACGCGCCGATGCGGGGGATCGGTGCCAGCAAGGCCTGCACGTGGGCGGCGATGCGAGCGCCGCCGAATACCCCGGTGAATACGCTGACCAGGGTGATGCCGACCTGCACGGTGGGCAGGAAGCGCTGCGGATCGTCCGACAACGCGCGCGCCGCGCCGGCGCCTTTGACACCCTTGCGCTCCAGCACCGCCAGCCGGGCTCGGCGCACCGAAACCAGCGCCAGTTCGCTCAACGAGAACAGCCCGTTCAGCAGGATCAGCAGCAGGATGACGACGATCTCGGAACCGATGGTCATGTTCAGCCCAGGTGAATGAAATCCACGATCAACGTGAATTGTAGCGGTCTAGCATAAGTCGGCCGCGCTCATGAGGGTACAAGGTCGCGCCGATTCGAGGAGCCGCCATGCCGACCATCGCCATTACCTTGACCCTGCTGGGGCTGGTGCCGCTGATCGTGTTCGCCGGTGGTGCGGTCGGCCAAATCCCCGAGACGGCGGAGCGCATGCAGGTGGCGCTGATCGACTACGCGGCGCTGATACTGGCGTTCGCCGGCGGCGTGCACTGGGGTCTGGCGCTGTTGCCCGGGGCGGTGCGGCCGTCGCTGCGCTTCGTCGCCGGCGCGCTGCCGATGATCGCGGCGTGGGTCGGGCTGGTGCTGGCGCAACTGGTGGCACCCTCGATCGCCTTGATGGTGCTGATCATCGGCTATCTCGCAACTGTGTTGGCCGAGCACCGGGCCGCCCGGCTTCTGCTGGTGCCGGCGCGATATGTGTGGATTCGCTGGGCTTTTTCGTTGGTTGCGGTGGTCATGATGGCGCTGGTTCTGATCCTGCGCGGGGTCGGGCAGACCGTTGTATTCTAATAATTTGTGGCCTCGTTCGCGCGGTTCATGATTGATTAACCACTGCCTGTTTCCTGACCGGAGCGCTGCCGTGATCCCTTCCGATTTAACTGATCCGCCAATGGTGGCTGCCGCCTCGGCGCTGGTGATTCCGTTCCCGGTCCGGGCGAAGCGGCCGGGGTCGCGCGCGCAGCGTTCGCCGCGCCGCGCCGGCGACACTGGCACTGGGCAGAACAACCGGGTGATCGTAGCGGACTGGACTTCGCCGGCGGTTGCCGACGTCAGGTTGGCGGCGGATCCGACGCCGGAACAGCGGCTGAACCGCGCCTTGACGTCGCTGAACACCGCCTTGGCCGAGCAGCGGGCGGCTGTCGCGGCGTGGCGGGATCGGCTGGTGACGCTGCGGACCACCACCGCCCGTCTGGCGGACAGCCTGCAGCGCTATCGGGTCAACCTGGACAAGTTGAACGACAGCGTCTCGATGCTGAGCGACAACGCGCGTTCGCTGGAGACATGGGCCGACGGGGCGGCGGCGACCGGGGACTAGACCATTTTCAGCCTGACTGTGCATGCCGAAAATGGTCTAGCTCTTTGTTTTGTCGCATGATTCACGCGCCTTGAACGTTCCGCTCAGCGCGATCATGCTCTAGGCCCTGTCGTCGCGTCATGTGTCGTTAGTGTGGGTACGGCGGTGAAGGGCCGATGCTCGGGTCTTGCAGCCAAGCTATTTTGGCATCGACGAACGAGACGAGCTTCTCCAGGTCGGAAATTCGTCCGGTAAGCCGATCACGTTGCTCCGCTAGAAAGGCGATGACGACATCGTCTTCATTTCCGTCGAAAGCTCGTTTGTTGAGGAACACGCCAATCTCCTTGAGCGATAGCCCGAGCGCTTGGCCGGCACGGATGATGCGCGCCTTCTCAATATCGAGGGCTGAGAAAATCTGGTAGGGGCGCGACCCTCCCTTTGTCCCGGTCTCCGGCTGCAACAAGCCGCGGCGGACGTAAAGCCGGACTGCATCAACCGACAGCCTACTTTCACGGGCAAAGGCAGCGATCATCATTGCGGACAAGACCATTGACTATGGACCATGGGCCACAGTTATACCCATCTGCCGGGAGCGACAATGCCTCGGCCGTCAGCCGCTCCATCCGGTTCTATCCATGATGGAGATCAATGTGTCCGAAACCGATTCCTTTGAAAGCTTTCCGGCTATGTTGCGTCGCGTGCTGGGTGATCGCCTCAGACCCGATGCCGAGACGTTTCCAGAGATGTTCGCCGTGGATGGTGTCCTTGAGTACCCTTATGCGCCGCCCGGACTGAGCACGCCGATTGCGGGTCGGGATGCCATCATCGCGAATTTCCAGAGGATCAGGAAGCTACTTCGGATCGACGGAGTCGCTGACGTATGCGAAATTGGGGCAAGTGATCCGGATATGGTTGTGCTTGAGTTCTCCGGGCGCGGAGAGGGCGTGATTACGAAAGAAGCCTACAACCAACGCTACATTTCGGTGATCCGCATGCGTGATGGAAACATCGTTCATTACAAAGACTACTGGAACCCGATTGCTTTGCTTCGGGCAGTCAAAGGCAGTGTGACAACGAGGGCTTTCACGATCGACTAGGCGCTGTCGACGGAAACTTGCAGCGTTGCCGGAGAAGTCAGGGTAATAAAACCAGGCCGAGCATGGCGCATGATTGGCTCAGCAGAATGCCGCCGTGCAAACCACCCCAAGGGTCGCCTGAGCCGCGATCGCCACGCCCAGGATGGGTGCCGTCGCGACATCCCAGACTGCAACGACCAAGGCCCGATGGGCTACGCGACCCGGGGCACCGGCACGGCATTCTTCCGATAGAACTCGTCGGCCATCTCGGGCCCGGCCAGGATCTCCACCAGCCGCACCGCCGCCATGGTCCCGATACTGCCCTGACGCACCGCCGCCTGCACCGCTTCGCTCGCCTTCCCAAGCAGCGCATCATAGGCGGCCGGGTTGCCCAGCTTCCGCCCGGCGGTCTCGATGGTGCGAAGATCCCTGGCGAACGATTCCATCTGCCTCTGGCCGGCGCCGTCGATCGCGGCCCTGGCGACGGCCAGCGGTCCGACCAGCCCGTTGGTGATGCCCTCGACGAAGCGCCCGCGGCAGACTTCGTCCAGCTTCTTGCGGATCCCGCTCAGCCGAGCACGATGGTGGCCCGCGCCGGGGTCCTGGTCGATGTCGCGCAGCAGCGTGGCGATGCGCTGCACCTCGGTTCCCACCGCCGAGAAGACCCCGTCGCGCAGTCCCTCGGTCAACTCCGATCGATCCTCCATGTCGGCCAGCAGCGCGTCGGTGCCCTCGTCCATCGCGGTCTGCAGCATGGCGCGGTCGGCCGGCGTGCCGCTCAGGATGATAAGCTGGCGCAACCGCGGCACCACGTGCGGCAGACGCCGCAGCAGCAGCTTGAACACCATCGTGCCAGCCGGCGCGTTCGATATCATCCCGCCAGCCGGCGCGTTCGATATCATCCCGCCAGCCGGCGCGTTCGATATCATCCCGCCGCCCGGCGCGCTGGATAGCATCCCGCCGCCCGGCGCCGGTTCGCTGCTCAGGCTCGCCACGATGTCGCGGATGGTCTGTTCATCGGGTTGCAGCACACCGATTTCGACGTCACGCTCCAGGTCGCGCAACGCCGAGGCGCTGCGCAGCACGGTGGCGATGGCGCGAGCCAGCGGTGCATACAATCCTGGCGGCAGCCCGGTCTCCGCCCAGCCTATCGGCGCCGGCGCGCGGCCCAGTATCTCAGCTGCCCGACCCCACGTTGCCAGTCCGGTTCGGCTGACGATTTCGGCTTCATCGGTGTGGTGCCCGATGATCATCGTCTCGATCGCGCTGGCCTGCTCGCCCAATGCGGCCTGAACGGTCCGCGACATCGCCTCCAGCACGCTGCGCGGGATGGTCGCGTGCCCGGGTTTCCATTCCGGTGCGGGCACGATCAGCCCGTCCAGCGGCATGAACAGCAGCCGGGTAAAGCGCAACATGCGCGGCGGCTTCAGGCTGGACAGCCGCCGGCGCAGCGGCTCCAGCACCGCCTTGCGGACCCCGGGTTCGGCGGATGCCTCCAGCAAGGCAACGATCTGGCGGATCTTCGCATCGTCTGCATGCAGCAGATCGGCGCGCAGCGCGCCCATCTCGGACCGCGCCGGCCGGCCCGCCGCCGGCGGCTGCGCCGCGGCTCGCATCAGCATGACAGCGCCCGCATGTGTTCGTTGCGAGCGACCGTATCGAACACCGTCGCCCCGGTGCGCCAGTCCTCGTTCAGCGGGATCAGCCGGCGCAGTTTCATTGAAATATCGAACTCCTGGAATTGGTCAGCCCATTCCTTGGCCTCCTTGGGCAGCACCGGCAGCAGTTGCACCATCTCGACCAGCGCGGCGCGGCGCCCGGCATCGTCCTGCGCCAAGGTCCAAAGCAGGCAGATCTGCTCCCAGCCGTCCAGCAGCCATTCCGGACGTCCGGACAGCCGCACGATCGGGTCCGGATCGTTGCCCCAGGTGCGCAACAGCCCGACCACGTCGTTGGTCAGGTCGCGCGCCTGCCCCAGCGTGGTCTCGGCCAGCTTCAGAGTGTGGTCGGCAACGGTGCAGACCATCTCGGCATAGGACGCCTGGTCGTCGGAGCGCTGCGCGCTGCTCCACGCCGCGACTTCTTGCGAGCAGCGCTGCAGCAGCTTGATCAGCCGCGGTATGCGACCGCTGGTGCTGCCGACGGTGACGCCGATATAGGACATGGTGTCGCCGATCGCCTCCAGCGCCGAGGCCACCCAGTTGGTGGTCCGCCGCAGCCGCGGCGCCACCTGGTCGACCGCCAAGCGGGCGCGGCGCTGCATTTCCTCGGGATCGCTGACGGCGGCGAGTTTCTGCTCCGCGGTCGGGGCATCGACCTGCTCGACCAGGGCCAGCAGCAGCAGGTAGTTCGCCAGCAGCCGGTCGCCCTTGTCATTGTCAGCTGCCTTTTGCGCGGCGGCCATCGCCTCATCGCCGGCCAACCCCTCGGCGGCGATTTCGCGGCTGACCCGGCGGATGGTGCCGGGGGTCACGCTGGTCAGCGCCTCGATCCGATCGTTGAGCTGCCGGTCATGCAGCGTGGGACTGCACAGCGCGCTGATGCTTTTCCACGCCATGATGTAAACCCCGCGGCCGCCCGAGGGGTTGGGGATCACCAGTTCCAAGCCACGCTTCTCGCCCGGCCGCGCTCGGGTGCCGGCAAGCAGCGGCGTGGTGAACGGCACCGCGACGCCTCGTTCGAGGAACGTTGTCGGATGGTAGGTTTGTACCGGCGGCAGGCAGCTTGCAGACACGTTCGGTCCCTCAAGAGCAGCCAACCCGTTGCAATCGGCCGGCATTGCGCATGCAATAGACCGAATTAGTTGATAAATGATTAGCGCGCGCCCTGGGACTTGCCGCCCGGGGGCGGGTTGCGTTCGGCTCTTGAGCAATCGCCAAGACCGGCCGATGATCCGGCAGGATTTGCCAGAAGGAAGCAGCCATGCCCGACAGTCCGGCCGACAAGGCGATGTTCGCCGCCAGCACGACCCGCCTGCCGCTGAACGGCATCACCGTGCTGGACCTGACGCTAGCGCGCGCCGGGCCGACCGCGGTGCGCCACTTCGCCGACTGGGGCGCCGACGTCGTCCGCATCGAGCCGCCGGCCGGCGAAGGCGAGGACGTTGCCGGGCGCCGCCACGGCTTCGACTTCCAGAACCTGCACCGCAACAAGCGCGCCGTCACCCTGAACCTGAAGTCGAAGGAAGGCCACGAGGCGTTCATGCGGCTGGCGGCCAAGGCCGACGTGGTGCTGGAGAACATGCGGGCCAACGTGAAGCACCGGCTGAAGGTGTCGTACGACGACGTCCGCGCGGTCAACCCGCGCATCGTCTATGGCAGCATCTCCGGCTTCGGCCAGGACGGCCCGTATGGCCCGCGCGCCGGGGTCGACCAGATCGCCCAGGGCATGGGCGGGCTGATGTCGATCACCGGCGAACCGGGGCGCGGCCCGATGCGGGTCGGCATCCCGATCGACGACCTGACCGCGGGCAACCTGCTGGCGCTGGGCTGCATGATGGCGCTGTTCGACCGCGAACGCACCGGGGTCGGCCGCTGGGTCACCACCAGCCTGCTGGAGGCGCAGGTGTTCATGCTGGATTTCCAGGCCAGCCGCTGGCTGATGGAGGGCGAGGTCGCCGGCCAGGCCGGCAACGACCACCCCACCGGCATCCCCACCGGAGTCTTCCCGACCAGCGACGGCCACATCAACATCGCCGCCAGTTCGTCGCGCGTGTTTACCCGGTTCTGCGAGGCGATCGAGCGCCCGGATTGGCTGACGCGCGACGACTGGAAGACCCAGGCCGGCCGCTCGCGCGACCGCGCCGCGATCAACGCCGCGATCGGCGAGATCACCCGCACCAAGCCGTCGAACCACTGGATCGAGCTGTTCGAGACCAACGGCATCCCGTGCGGGCCGATCAACTCGATCGACCAGGTGTTCGCCGATCCGCAGGTCAAGCATCTTGGCATGGCGACCAAGATGCGCAGTCCGCATCTCGGGGAGAAGGAGGTGGTTGCATCCGCGATCAGTATATCGGGGTTCTCCAAGGCGATCCGCGAGCACACGCCGAACGCCGGTGAGCACAGCGACGAGATCCTGAAGAGCGTCGGCTACAGCGACGCCGAACTGAACGACATGCGCCACAAGGGAGTCATCTGATGCTGCCCGACCACGCCGAGACCCGCGCTTTCGCGGGCGGAAAGATGCTGGCCGCGAAGGATGACGGCGTCGGCCTGATCACCTTCAACCAGCCGGAAAAGCGCAACGCCATGTCGATGGAGATGTGGACCGGGCTGGGCGAGATCCTGGACGAATTCGCCGACGACGACAGCGTCAGCGTGGTGATCATGACCGGTGCCGGCAACAAGGCATTCGTCTCGGGCGCCGACATCAGCCAGTTCGAGAAGAACCGCAACAGCGCCGACGCACAGGCCGAGTACGATCGGGCGACCGGTGTCGGACGCAACAAGTTCCACGCCTTCAGGAAGCCGGTCATCGCCCGCATCCGCGGCTTCTGCATGGGCGGCGGGCTGGCGATCGCGATGGCGACCGACCTGCGCATAGCTGCCTCGGACAGCCAGTTCGGCATTCCCGCGGCACGGCTGTCGATCGCCTATGCGCCGGACGCGGTGAAGCGGCTGATCGACCTGGTCGGACCGGCGCACGCGCGGATGATCCTCTATACCGCCAAGCGGATCGATGCGGCGGAGGCGGAACGCATCGGCCTGATCAACAAGATGACGTCGGAGGAAGGCCTGAACGACGTGGTGCTGGATATCGCGCGCTCCATCGCCGATAACGCCCCGCTATCGGTTGCCGCGTCCAAGCTGACGATCAACGAGATGATCAGGGACCGGTCCGAACGGGACATGGAGGCGATCCGCAAGATGGGTGAGATCTGCTTCAACAGCGCCGACTACAAGGAAGGCCGCACCGCGTTCATGGAAAAGCGCACGCCGCGTTTTGTCGGGCGGTAAGGCTGGCGGCCGGTCGGATGGTTGATGATCGGAGGTTGAAGCCTCAGATCTTGAAGCGAGCGGCTTCGACCTTGAGCGTCGGCTTGCCGGGTCTTACTTTGGTCGGTAAGAACCAGGAGCCGAACATGCGCGTTACATCGAAAGGTCAGGTGACCATTCCGCTTGAGATCCGTGAAAGAGCCGGCTTGATGCCGAACACCGAGGTCGAATTTGATTTCGATGGGCAGGTCGTTCGCATCCTTCGAGCCACCTCCCCGACCCGCATCAACCGAGGCGGTCGGCTGGTGGCGCACCTGCGCGGGCGGGGCGATGTGACCATGAGCACGTCCGCCATCATGGCGTTGACGCGTGGCGATTGAGTGACCGCGGTTCTGATCGACAGCAACGTCCTGCTCGACATCATGACCGAGGATCCGCAATGGTTCACGTGGTCCGCCGTTGCGCTGGAAGCCGCCGCCGATACGTCTCGTCTGGTCATCAATCCGATCATCTATGCCGGGGTTTCAGTGCGATATTCGCGCATCGAAGACCTGGAGGCAGCGTTGCCGGTCGGGCTCATCGACCGGGAGGCGATACCGTACGCAGCGGCCTTTCTCGCGGCGAAGGTGTTCCGCGCCGACCGGCGCCGGGGCGGGGTGAAGCGGTCGCCGCTGCCGGACTGCTTCCTCGGCGCCCATGCCGCGGTTGCCGGTTACCGTCTGCTGACCCGCGACACCGGCCGCTATCGAAGCTATTTCCCGACGTTGAACATGATCTGTCCAGGGTGACGGATACTCGGCTGGTCCGCCGCGAACCCGCGTTGTCGTGACGCGGCGGGCGGATCGTGCTTTGCTTTGCCGGCCCAGCCCAGTGCGTGGCTCTAACCAATCAGGACTTGCCCATCATGCTTGAACGCCCCGAAGAGCACCGGATGCTCCAGGATCTGGTCAACAAATTCATCGACCGTGACGTCATTCCGTTGGAGAAAGGCGTGCTGGCGCGCGAGATGTCCGGCCAGGGATCCGGGCTTGCGGCCGAGGACGAAGCGGCCCTGCTGAGCAAGTGCAAGGAGCTTGGGCTGTGGGGGCTGGACGTGCCGGAAGAGTATGGCGGGGCCAACCTGCCGTATGCGGCGCTGGCCGGGGTGTATGAGGAACAGGGGCGGACCTGCGTGCCGTTCACTTTTCCCCCCGACAGTCCGAACCTGCACATGCTGATCGCGGTGGCCAACGACGAGCAGCGGCGCAAATACCTTGAACCCTATGCGCGCGGTGAGGCGCACTCCGCGATCGCGATCTCGGAGCCGGGGGCCGGCGGTGATCCGGCGGGGATGACCACGCGCGCGGTCCGGCAGGGCGGCGACTGGGTGATCAACGGCCGCAAGATCTGGGTCAGCCGGGTGCCGCAGGCCGATTTCGTCATCGTAATGGCGCGCACCGGGGAGGGCAAGCGGGCCGAGGGGGTGACCGCCTTCATCGTCGAGCGCGGCACCAGGGGCTTCATCATCGAGCGTGAGATCCCGATGCTGGGCGGGCAGCGCACCTATGAACTGGTGTTCGAGGATTGCCGCGTTCCGGCCAGCCAGTTGCTGGGCGTCGAGGGCAAGGGCTACGCGCCGATGCAGCTCCGCCTGACGGTGCGCCGGGTGCAGATCGGGGCCTGGTGCGTCGGCATCTCGCGCAGAGCGCTGGACATGATGGTGGAGCACACCAAGCAGCGGGTGACCTTCGGGCAGCGGCTGGCCGACCGCCAGGCGATCCAGTGGTGGATCGCCGATGCCGCGGTGAAGATCCATGCCTGCCGGCTGATGGTGTATGACGCCGCGATCAAGGCGGATGCCGGGCAGGATGTGCGCACCGAGGCGTCGATGGTGAAGCTCTATGGCACCGAGATGGCGACCGAGATCGTCGATCACGCGATGCAGGCGTTCGGCGCCATGGGGGTGGCGAAGGAACTGCCGCTGCAACTGATGGCGCAGAAGGTCCGCACCATGCGGGTGTATGAAGGCCCCTCGGAGGTGCATCGGATGGCGATCGCGCGCCGCATCATCGGCAAGTGAGCGACGGGCGCGAGACGCCGACGCCGCGGATCAAGGCGGGAATCTGGGTCGGCATGGCGTTGCGGATGGGCAACGCGGGTGGCCGCTACGGCGCGGTGATCCGCAAGGGCGATCCCGATGCCGGAGGGGTGCTGGTGGTGCTGCGCAACGACAAGCAGGTGTCTGTGTTGTCGCAGGTCCGTTCGGCGGCCGGTGCGCTGGCCTGGATGCGTGCCACCGGTGACGCAGCGGTCGATGACGCTGCTGCCGATGCCTACATCGCGCGACAGGTGAAGTTCGACCCCGACCTGTGGGTGATCGAATTCGAGGCGCCTGATCTGCTGCCGCCGTTCGAGGCGAAGCTGTTGTGATCGCGGCGCCGGCGGGCCGTCGGCGTTTTGCCGCGGGCTTTCACCCACTTATTGCCCGGGCTTTCCGCCCAGTACTGCCCGGGCTTTCCGCCCGGAATTGCCGGGGCTTTCCGCCGCGTTTTTGATTGCAACGATGGTCCTGGCGACCTATGTTGCACTGCAACAAGACGGAGGCGTCCTTTCCGAGTTATTGAAAGGAAGTGCCAGATGCATGAATCCGATTACTGGGTGGATTGGGCCAAGGCGATGGAATTGTCGGTCCAAGGCAACAGAATGATCGCGCGTGAGATTGGCGAACTAGCCGGGCGCCTGTGGCGTCGGCTGGGTTATCGCGTGACGGGCGTGGTCGGCGGCTCGCATCCGCCGCCGCCGGTCTGATCGGCGACGCGCCACCCGGGATCAGCCTTGCTGGCCGGCCATGACCATCCAGTTCAGGCCGAAACGGTCGGTCAGCATGCCGAACTTCGATGCGAAGAAGGTCTTGGCTAGTGGCATGGTGACCTGACCGCCATCGGCCAATGCGGCGAACAGCCGGTCCGCATCGGCGTCCTCGGCCACGCCGAGGGATAACGAAATGCCGCTGAATGCTGACGTTCCAGAGCACCCTCCGTCGCTTGCCATTACCGTCGAGTCGCCCATGCGCAGGCTGACATGCATGATCTTGTCCGCCGACCCCGGCGGGACAATCGACTGGTCGGGGGCGTCCTTGAAACGCATCAACATGCGAACCTCGGCGCCGATGGCGGCCTGGTAGAATTTCACTGCCTCGTCGCAACGTCCGTTGAACGAGAGGTATGGCTGCACGAGCATTGTCGTTTCCCCTTGCTGACAGCACGGCCGCTGCGTCGGCCGTTTGTGAACGTCGTCCACATCGGCGTTTAGCAGCACTTCTGGACACTGTCCACATGATTGCGCGATAGTGTGCGGGATCGATGAGACCTGCCAGCACCGTCGCGGCCCGCGACACTTATCGCCATGGCGACCTGCGGCGCGCGCTGCTGGAAGCCGGCATCGCGCTGGCTCGCTCTGGAGGACCGCAGGCGGTGACGCTGCGTGAGGCGACGCGACGCGCCGGGGTGGTTCCGAATGCCGCCTACCGCCATTTCAACGGTCAGCAGGACTTGCTGCAGGCGGTGCGTTCGGCGGCGTTGTCCTCGATTGCGGTGGCGATGGAGCAGGAACTGTCCGCGATTGCGGCAGAGCTATCGCCGGCGGCGTTTGCCAAGGCCAGCCTGCGCGCTGTCGGGCGCGGCTATCTTCGGTTTGCCTTCACGGAGCCGGGGCTGTTCCGCACCGCGTTCGGCACGGGTCCGCAACAGGGCCAGGGCCGCAGCACGGAGCAGGCGGGCGGCAGCGGGCTGGATCCGTTTCAGTTGTTGAGCCTGGCGCTGGATCGGATGACAGCCGCGAGCGTGCTGCCGGCGGAGCGTCGCGATGGCGCCGAATATCTGGCGTGGTCGGCGGTGCATGGGCTGGCGATGCTGGTGATCGATGGTCCGTTGCGGGGGATGGATGGCGGACGGATCGAGGCGGCAATTGCTCGGCTGCTGGGGATGGTGGAGGACGGCATTTGATCTTGGGCGGTGGAGCGCCTGGGGCGTTGGACTTTTTTCAGCCTGATTTCGCATGCGGGAAAAATGATAAGCTTTGCGGTGTTCCTGGTTTTCAGAACGACTTCGAGTTCCAGCGAATCCGTGAGGCGAAATTTTATGCTTGTGATGGTGCACCGGATCAACTTAAGCCGTTGCTGGCGAGCATAGGGTTCGAAAGTTCGTGGTTGTTGCGTGACACTTCCGAGGCGTCTTTTCAGGAAACCATGCCGGTTGCACGAGTGCCCCCGGCCCCACGAAAAGGAGCCGAAATGGATGAGCTTCCAAATGAGCAAAGTTAGAGTTGGTTTCTATCTAATACTATTGCTTACGCCGTGGAGCGCGAAAGCGGCGAGTTTCGATTGCCGCAAAGTTCTGGCTTCGCCCGTTGCCCCGGCGGATGAGAAAGCGATCTGTAGCAACGATCATCTCTCTGCTCTCGATGATCTGCTCGGTACAGCCTATACAAATATCCGCCGCAAGATCGGCGAGATGCGCGATGGCGGGCGCGAGAGTTTCTAGCGGACCGCAGGCGGTGCCAGGCTAAACTTGCTTGTATCGTAACCACATATTTTGATGCGCTGCAAACGTATGGATCGCTTGGCTCCTCAGTCAGCCTCCCGGCCTGGGCCTATTCTTTCGGGACCGAAGTCGGCGCCGAACCCCTTAAAATCGGGACCTGTGTTCACATAGCCATTGCCGAGATCAGTGGAAGGTTGGAGGGCGACTCTGACTTCGCGTCAGGAACATCGGTTGCATTTGATAACGGAACCAGACAGGTCAGCTATGAGCGCGAACAGGCGGTTGTGGCATCAAGGCACGGGGACACTGTACTGCAATGTCTTACTTCCCTTCCAGAAGATTGTCCGCCCGGAGATCTTCGTGGCAAGACCTACGCTGTCACCAATCTGCGCACTCGACAATCCTGGACTTTGTCAGACTCCCAGCACATGTGTGGCGGGGCGTAACCCAGGCTCTTCAATCTCGGTGTTGCTCCGCTCGCTAGCGTGCTATTGGTCCAGTCGCAAGAAGTCACCATTACCAACGTCACGACGTCGCTGACCTTTAACATGGGGCAGAACGCAGTGGTCATGGCTAAAGTGATCAATATGGGCCAATCACGACTAATATAATGCGCTTCGTGTTGGTCAAGGTGAGCGGCCAGTGGCGAATCGACGATGTCGATAATACTCGAAAGGTTTTTGCCAAGGCCGGCCGTTAAAGAAAGAGATTTTTGACAAGTGGAACCCATCCAGCAAGACGGTTCGCCCGTAGCATAAGCCACTCTATTTGCCATAATAGGCCAGTAGGAAGCTGCAACCGCTTCTGCTCCAGCAAATGATCGTCATCATGCGCGCTTCTTGAACCCCCGCAACGGTGGCGAAAGCGCTGCAGTTTAGGTTGGTCAACTATGTGACGAAAGGCACTGACAAGCCACTAGGCGGAGCTGTGGCGGGGATGTTGGCGGAAGAAGCGCAGCATTTCGGCGGTGGCATCGGGCCCGCGCGGATCGGTGTATGATCCATCGGGGCTGCCGCCGAACCAGGCATGGCCGGCGCCGTGGACGATCCATTGCTCCGTCAGCGTGATGCCGTCGCGGTCGATCCGCGAGGTTCGCGTATAGGCGTGACCGTTTGGCACCTGAGCGATCTCGACCTGGGTGCGCAGCGGCTGACGCTGTGTTGACTGGGCGATGACGGCGTCGGCGTTGCGGGCGTTGACCGTGGCGTCTCGGTCGCCGTGAAAGACGATGGCGGGGACGATCCGTCCGGTTGCGGATCGAGCGCCGTCGTTGCCTCGCTGCATGGCTGTGAATGCCGAGTGCATGTCTCGGGCTGCGCCGCAGGCCAATCCGGAATGGATACCGACGGCGGCGTAAAGCTCGGGGTAGGTGTTGGCCATGATTGCCGCTGCCGCTGCGCCGGCTGACAGTCCGGCGAGGTAGACCCTGGCTGGGTCGATGGCGAAATCGTGCATCACCTGGCGGGTGATGCCGGCGATGAGGGCGGCTTCTCCGCCGTCGCGCTGCTGGTCGGCGGGGTTGAACCAATTCCAGCACCTTTGCGCGTTGGCGCTACCGGTTTGCGCCGGATAGGCGACGATGAAGCCGTGTGCCTCGGCGGCATGGTTCATCCGGGTGCCGGCGGCGAAGTCATCGGGGGACTGGGTGCAGCCGTGCAGCATGACCACCAGCGGCACGGGCTGTCCGGCGTAGTTGGTTGGTATATACAGTTTGTATGGTCTGGTGCCTGCCGAAGCGGTGAAGCTGCCAGACTTGAAACTGCCGCCAGGGGCCGGATCGCTGGGCGGCGAGGCACGGCGCGTCCAATTGGGGAAGCCGGCGCCGGGGTGCGGCGATCCGGGGTACGGCCACCGGGGTTGCGACGGCTGGGGTTGCGACGGCTGGGGGTGTGGTGCCCGCGTGTGCGGTGTCTGCGTGTGAGGTGCCTGCGTATGCGGTGTCTGGGGATGCGGTGTCTGGAGGTCCGGTCTCTGGTGCGGTGTCTGGAGGTCCGGTGTCTGGTGCGGTGCCTGGAGGTCCGGTGTCTGGAGGTCCGGTGTCTGGTGCGGTGTCTGGGGGTGCCGTGCTTGGGGGTGGGGTAACTGGGCATTCAGGCTGCCGAGCGTCCGACGAAGGGCGTTGGTTGCGTCGATCAGGCGGCCGGTGGAAGCAAAACGTTTCGGTGTTAGTAGGTCTCGTGGCGAGAAGAATTTCATGATGTTCACTTTCGGCATGGCAGGTTCGGCAACCAGGGCCGGCTTGGGTCGTCCTGGTTCAATGTGTGCGGTCGGCCAGCGCGGCCTTGACCGTCGGACTGGCGTGGAGCGCGCCCAGGACTGTGATCGAGGCAATCGCGGCGCGCGCCAGTTCGGCGGTCACGTCCTGGGCGATGCTGGCCAGACCGAGCACGTTGATGTGCAGCATTTCGTTGCGGCTTCGCGCGGCCTCGAGGTCGCTACTCGTGTAGTGACAAAGGCCGAGGTCGAGGGTTTTTCGGGTCACCGATTGGCGGACCACCTCGGCATGGCGATCGAGCTGGTTGCGGATCGCGGTGCGGATGAAGTCGGTGCGGTTGGCGTAGAAGCCGTCGCGCACCATCAGATCGACCTGGCCGAGGTCGACGAAGCCCAGGTTTATGGTGATTTTTTCGCTGTCCGGAGGTTTTGGTCGTAACTCGTGAAGCTTGCCCATCACCATCTCCTTACCATCCACATGGATGGTAGGTGGGGCGCGCTTGCCGGCTTGCAAGCGGTCAGTCGAAACCGAGGAAGCCCGGGGAGGCGTTGATCGGCGGTGCGGCGCGCAGGGCAGCGAGGTCGGGCAGCGGCCTGGCGGTGCGGGTATCGTGGGCGAGCAGGGTCTCGAGTTCGGCGGCGACGCGCAGAACCAGGGCGTCACCGCCGCGCGGGCCGACGATCTGCAGGCCGAACGGCATGCCGTTGCGGTCCAGGCCGAGCGGCAGCGACAGCGCGGGGTGTCCGACCACGGTGACGGAGTAGGCCATCGCCAGCCAGTGGAAATAGGTGCGGGTGGGCGTGCCGTCGATCTCGGCTGGGTAGAGCTCGCGCCAGGGTCGCGGACTGATGGTGATGGTCGGGGTCAGGATAATATCGTATTGTTCAAAGAATGATTGCCAGCGGTGGTATTGCTTGGTCTGCGCGGCCTGCGCGCTGGCGATATCCTCGGCGCTGTAGCGTAGGCCTTGCTCGACGTTGGCACGCACGTTGGGGCCGACCTGATCGGGGGTGTTGCGGACTTTCTCGAGATGGGCGGACAGGAACAGGGTGGCGCGCAGCACCTCGAATACGCGGTTGGCCTCGGTGCAATCGGGCGTGGCGTCGTCGGCGCGGGCGAACACGTGGCGAAACAGGCTGGTCTTTTCCGCGAATACCGCGGCGATGTGGCGATCGGTTGGCGCGAAGCCGAAATCCGGGGTCAGCGCGACGCGCAGACTGGCGAGGTCGATCGGCGCCAACGGGTGGAAATCGACGGGCTGGCGGAGGGTTTTTCCGTGCATCGTGGTGGCGAGCGGATCGCCGGCGTCGTCGCCGATCATGGCGCCCAGCAGCAGCGCGGTGTCGGCGACGGTGCGGGCCATCGGGCCGACCACGGGCAAGATGCTCCAGCCGAGCGGGCGGCGTTCGGTGGGCACCAGGCCGGGGGTGGGACGGAATCCGACGATGCCGCAGAACGAAGCCGGGTTGCGCAATGACCCGCCGGTGTCGGAGCCCTGGCAGATCGGCGCCATGCCAGTTGCCAGCGCCACCGCCGATCCGCCGGCGGACCCGGCGCAGGATTTGGTCGGATCGAATGGGTTGCCGGTGGCGCCGTAGACGGCGTTGCGGGTGTTGGCGCCGGCGCCGAATTCCGGCGTGTTGGTCTTGCCGATGACGATCGCCCCGGCGGCGCGGATCTTTGCCACCAGGCGCATGTCCTGGGCGGGAACGTTGTTGCTGAATAATGGACTGCCGAAGGTGGTGCGCAGGCCGGCGGTCGGCTCCAGGTCCTTGATCCCGATTGGCAGGCCGTGCAGCGGCGGCAGCGTGTCGCCGCGGGCCACGGCGGCGTCCGCGGCCTCGGCGGTGGCGCGGGCGCGGTCGAAGTCGCGCGCGACCATGGCGTTGACGGCAGGATCGACCGCCTCGATGCGGCCGATGCAGCTTTGCAGCAGTTCGCGGCTTGACAGGCTTTTGGTTCCGATCAGCCGGCGTGCCTCGACGGCGGTCAGGTGGCAGGGGTCCATGGTCAGTAGCCCAGCGCCAAGCCGTCCTTGCGCGGTTCGGATGCGCCGACCAGGCAGCCGCGGGCGTGGTCGATCCAGATCGCCTGGCCGCCGCCGTGCGGGCGTTCGGTCGGCGCCAGGTCATGGCCCATGGCGGCGAGCTTGCGCGCCAGATCGTCGGGCACGCCGCGTTCCACCAGAACCTTGCCGCCGGTGGGGAAGACGCGGAACAGATCGAGCGAGTGCTGCAGGTCCAGGCCATATTCGAGGAAGTTGGTCAGGAACCAGGATTGCCCCATCGGCTGATAGTGACCGCCCATCACGCCGAACGGCATGACGGCGCGGCCGTTCTGCATCAGCATCCCCGGGATGATGGTGTGCATCGGCCGCTTGCCAGGGGCGATGCAGTTGGGATGCCCGCGCTCCAGGCGGAAGCTGAGGCCGCGGTTCTGCAGCATGACGCCGGATTTGTGGGCCAGGATGCCGGTGCCGAAACCCTCGAACAGGGAATTGATGAAACTGCAGGCGTTGCCGTCGCGGTCGACGACGCAGAGGTAAACCGTGTCCTTGTGTTGCGGCAGGATCGATTCGCCTGGCGCCGGCAGGTTGGGCATTGCTGTCGTGTCGCTGATCAGCGCGCGCTGGGCGGCGAGATACTCGGGGCTTAGAAGTTTCTTGACCGGAACGTCAACCGCGCCGGGGTCGGCTATGAAGGCATCGCGATCACGGTAGGCCAGGCGGGCGGCCTCGATATGGCGGTGGGCGCGGATCGCGCCGGATGCGCCGTCGGGGGCAGGCGGCAGGCCGTCGAGCATGCCCAGCAGCATCAGCACCAGCAGGCCTTGGCCGTTCGGCGGGCACTGGTAGACGTCGTAGCCCTTCCAGTGCAGCGTGATGGGTTCGACGAATTCGGCGTTGTGCAGGCCCTTGGCGAAATCCGCCTCGGTGTGCAGGCCGCCGCGTTCGCGCAGTGTGGCCACCATGTCGGCGGCGACCGGGCCTTGGTAGAACGCCTCGGCGCCGTGGCGGGCGATGGCGCGCAGGGTTTCGGCCAAAGCGGGTTGGGCGAACAGGTCGCCGGGCTTGGGCGCGGTGCCGTTGGGCAGGAACGGGGTGGAGCCGCCCTTGCGCAGTTTATCGGCCAATCTCGCCCAGTCCCAGGACACCTTGGGGTGCACCGGCCAGCCGTCCTGGGCGAAGCGGATTGCCGGCTGCAGCAGCTCGTCGAGGCCCTTGCGACCGTGCGCCTTAAGTAACGTTTCCCAGGCGTTGACCGCGCCCGGCACCGTCACCGAGTGCGGCGAGGTGTTGTCCTGGGCACGCATCTGGCGGCTTTCGTAGTATTCGATGGTGGCCGCGGCGGGTGCCCTGCCCGATCCGTTCAGCGCGTGGACCTTGCCGGTGCCGGCGGGTGCGTAGAGGCAGAAGCAGTCGCCGCCGATGCCGGTCGATTGCGGCTCTATCACGCAGAGCGCGGCGACCGCGGCCACGGCGGCGTCGAGCGCGTTGCCACCGGCCCGTAGCACGTCGAGCGCGGTCAGCGTGGCTGCCGGCATCGAGGTTGCCGCCATCCCGTGGGTGGAATAGACGGGACTGCGGCCGGGCAGGTGGTAATCGCGCATGGGGGGTCCTTCGGTCAGCGAACCGTCACATTAACCCAGGTCTCCGCCAAAGCAACGCAGAGGAAACAATCAGATGGCGCAGCAGATCAGCTACGAGGCGTTCGAGGCGGTGGACATCCGGGTCGGCACCATCACGGAGGCGAAGCCGTTTCCGGAGGCGCGCAAGCCAGCGGTCAAGCTGACGATCGATTTCGGGGCGGAGATCGGGACGAAGAAATCCAGCGCGCAGTTGACGGTGCACTACCGGCCGGACCAGTTGATCGGGCGGCAGGTGTGCGCCGTGGTGAATTTTCCGCCGCGCCAGATCGGGCCGTTCCTGAGTGAGGTGCTGACGCTTGGGATGCCGGACGAGGACGGCGCGGTGGTGCTGGTCCGCCCCGATCTACGGGTGCCCAACGGCGGGACGTTGTTCTAGGATGGATTGGTGTGGCGGAGAGACGGGTGAATGACAACGCATGCAGAGACTGGGCAAGCTGCTGAGATTGGTCTGCTGACGCGCAATCCTTGGGTGGCTCGGCGGCCGCTAACTGTGGCTGAGTACCATCGCATGGGCGAGGTCGGCATCCTGACGGAGCGCGACCGGGTGGAACTCATCGAGGGAGAACTGGTCGCGATGGCGCCGATCGGAAGTCAGCATTCGGGCACGGTGAATGGGCTAAATCGCATGCTGATGCAGGCCGTGGGTGATCGCGGTGTCGTGTCGGTGCAAAATCCGGTGCAGCTTGGTGATCGCTCTGAGCCTGAGCCGGATTTTACGGTGCTGCGGCCGCGGGCGGACGATTATCGGCGTTCGACGCCGAGCTCTGAAGACGTGCTTTTGGTGATCGAGATCGCCGCCAGCAGTCTGGACTATGATCGCGCGGTAAAAAGGCCGCTGTATGCCAGCCACGGCATTTCTGAACTGTGGATCGTGAACCTGGCGGTGGGTGAGGTGGAAGTTTGCCGCAATCCGGCCGGCGATGATTACGCGTCGGTGTCGCGGGTTGGGCGCGAGGGCGTGCTGGAACCGCTGCTGCTGCCGGGCGTGGCGATTTCGGTTGCCGCGCTGTTGGGTTAGGAAGCGCGGTGGTCTGGGGACGACGCCCATCGGGGCGACAGATTGGGCGGCCATCGCCCTCCCCGACAAATTGCCGGTTCGGCTGGGCTCGAGATGGCCTGCGGGAAGCAGGCTATGCACTTCCAGAGCATCGGCAGTCGGTGACGCTAGCGCGGTTTATTTGAGCGAGCAACTTTATCAGCCCGACTTTTCAGGCAGGCTGATGTTGCGCTTTGTTTGAGCGAGCAACTTTATCAGCCCGACTTTTCAGGCAGGTTGATGTTGCGCTTTGTTTGAGCGAGCAACTTTATCAGCCCGACTCTGCAGGCAGGCTGATGTTGCTCTACCGGCCGCTATCCTTTCTGGTGGAAGCCGGGCTCTTCCGGCAGTTCCGCCAGGTCTTCGTCGATCGAGGATACCTCGGCCATGCGCGGGCCGCGGCGGCATAGGCGGGACATTTCCTCGACCGAGGCGGTATCGCCCGAGATCAGGGTCTCGACTGTTCCATCCGGACGGTTGCGGACCCAGCCGGACAGGCCGAGCTCGGTTGCCTTGTGGGTCATCCAGGCGCGGTAGCCGACGCCTTGGACATGACCTGCGATAACCAGTCGTTTGGCGTTCACTGATCCCCCCGGGTCAGGTCGATATAATGCGCCGCCAGCGTGATGTCGGCCAGCACGGCGGCGCGGCGGGTGACGGCTTCGTCGTCTTCCCCCCATTGCTCCGCCTGGAACAATTCGTCCAGAGCACCCAGCGCGTGAGCGGTCTCGGCGTCGAGTTGCCGGGCGGCCAGGGCGAGGCCGAGCACCAGGCTGCCGAGTGCGGGGACGGCGATGCCGAGGCCGGCTAGGGCGTCGACGTCGAGGGCGGCGACTTTCAGCCGGAGTGCGGTGATGCTGTCGTGGTGCTGCTTGACGTAGCCGACGCCGGTCACCACGCGCAGCTTGGCGCCATGGGTGCGTTCGGCCCAATCCAGCCAGGGGTGCCATTGGTCGTGCTGTCGTTGCACCAGGGCTTGCGGGGTTTCGGCGCGGTAGCACAGCAGGTCGGTTTCGCCGTAGCGGGCGACGGCGTCGATGGTGAGGGTGGGATCGGGGGCGATGCGGTCCAGCGCGGTGCCGGCGAGGCGGGTGAGTGGGGTGTCGTTGAACGACATGTGGCCGCCCTTTGCGCCGCCGGCGGCCTGCCATTCGGCGGCGATCGCGTGGGCCAGGCGCGGCTTGGCGACCAGCAGCGGCGCTCCGTTGGGCAGGCGCATCGGCTTGCCGTCGAGCAGGATGGTGTGGCCGGTTTCGGTATTGTGGGCCTCGGCGGTGTTCCAGAAACGCTTCACTCGTCAGCCTTTATCGAAACAGGTTTTTCAGCACCGCGGCTGGGTTGGGCAGGGCATTCGGCTGGGGGCTTTTGGCGGCGGCGGCTTGCGGGGCTGGCTGGCCGCGGGCGGCGGCCAACGCTGCCGGGCAGATATCGGAGGTGCCTCCACCCAGCAACTTATCGGCGCCTAGCAGACCGCCGACGACGCCCAGGGGGGTGGCATTGCCTAGTACGACGCCGGCGACGGTGCCGGCGTTGGCCTCGGCGGCGCCTAGGTCGTTGACTTTGACCGAGGGGTCGCGGATTGGGCCGGAGACGGCGATCGGGATGACTAGGCCGGTGCCGCCGACCCTCGCCTGGGGCCGTAGCGCCATGGCCAGGGTTTCGGCGCCGAGGTTGATGGTGCCGAGGCCGGACATGGTGAGCAGTGAGGAACTCAGCGCCAGGGGCTTGATGGCGGCGAGGCCGTGCTTGGCGTCGATGCGGAGGGCGAAGCATCGGAGCTCGCTGGTGCCGCCCTTGCCGACCAGGTTGAGGGCGTTGAGCGAGTCCATGACCTTGCCCAGCAGGCTGCCGAGCAGGCGGTTGTCGATGGTGCCGGAGGCCATGGCGAGACCGAGCGAGCCGTCGAGGGAGCCGGCGATGGCGTGCGGGCTGGCGCCGGCTCCGCTGAGGTCGGCGTAAAGCTCGACGTTGCCGTTGGCGTAGGACGGCTGATGGAAGGCGGTGAGCAGGGTTTTCAGTGCCAGGCCGGGGGCGTGCAGCACCAGATGGAGCGGGGGCGCGGGCCCTGTGGCGTCGGCCGAGAGGTTGCCGGTGAGGTGGCCGCCCGGCAGGTCGGCGGCGAACGGATTGACCGCGAGCTTGCCGTTGGCGAGGACGGCGTGGGTGTCGATTGCCTTGTAGTCGGCGCCGCCGCTGCGCAGGTCGGCGATGTTCAGTTTCAGGTCGGCGTCGGCGGCGCGCAGCAGGTCAAACGGGATCGGCTGGTCGGAGAACAGCCGTGTGTTGCGGTGCGCCGGGGCGGCCGGCGCTTGGGTGGCGGCGGGCGGTTTGGCCGGGTTGGGCGGGGTCGGTGCGGGCGGGGGCGGGGTGGGGGCGGGTGTTTGGTCGATGGCCTGCTGGATGGCGTCCAGGTCGATCCGGTTCGAGTGGAGCACGGCGGTTAGTGTCGGGCGGGCGGCCAGACCGAGCGTGGCGTCTCCGGCGAGGTCGCCGTCGGCGCTGGTCAGGGTGAGGGCGTGCAGCGCGGCGCCTTGGCGGAGGCCTCCGTCGGCGTCGGTTAGGCTGGCTTGGAGGGCGATCGACTTGATTGCGGGAAGCGGGCGGCGGGCGAGCGGCGAGAGGGCCGACAGGTCGGGGATTTGCGCGGCGAGGGCTAGGTTCACGCCGGACATCGTGCGGGCGTCGGCGAGGGTGCCTTTGGCCGTGGCGGTGGCTCCGGCGGCTTGCAGGTTTACGTCGATTGGGAAGGGGGCGGGCTTGGCGTCGGGCATCAGCTGTGCGGGCGGGCCGAGCGCGGCGTTGAGCGCTGCCGGTTGAGTGCCGAGGTGGGCGGTGGCGGCGAGTTTCATGGGCTGCTCGAGGCGGGCGGCGTCGAGGTCGAGTTTGTCGAGGGCCAGGCCGGGGACCTGGGCGTTGAGGTCGGAGGCGCCGACATGCAGGGTCAGGGAGGAGATATCGGGCAGGGTGGCGCCGGAGTCGGCGACTTTGGCGGCGAAGGTGACGTCGTGCAGCGGCGGGGGGGAGAAGCCTTGCAGCAGGGGCTTCAGCACCGAGGCGTCGGGGACGGTGCCGTTCAGGGTGAGGTTGTAGCCCTTGCCTTGCAGCGGCTGGGTGATCGACCCGTCGGCGGTGAGTTTGGCTCCGGCGGCGGTCAGGGTCAGCTTGAGCGGCCAGGGGGAGGTGGCGGCGGGTTGTTGCAGGCGGGTCAGGCTGCCGGTGTCGGCTGCGAGGGTGAGCGGGGTGCCGGCGTAGCTGGCGTCGGCGTCCAGGTGTAGGGGGGAATCGGGGGAGGCGGCGGTGGCCTGCAGTTTGGGCAGTAGCAGGGTGGTGGTCTTGGCGGTGGCGTCGTCTCGGTAGGCCAGGGTGCCGTCCTGGATGCGGATTGCGTTGACGCTGACGGCGGTTTTCGCGCTGCCGGCGGTTGGCGTGGGTTGCTGTGAGCCGGCTGGGGCGGTGGGGGAGACCTCGGGGGTTAGTTGCCAGTTGGGTTGGCCGGTTGGGGGTTTTTCCAGCAGGATGTCGGGGTGGATCAGGACCAGGCGTTCGATCTCGATGCGTTTCGATAGCAGCGGCAGCAGGCCGAGTTCGAGTTCCATCGACTGCAGGGTGGCCATCTGCGGGCGGGAGAAGCCGGGGGGGTTGGCGAAGGCGACGTTGTCCACTCGGATGGTCGGGGTGAGGGAAAATTTCAGGCCGATCTTGCCGTTGAGGGCCAGGTCTCGGCCGGTGGCGCGCTTGACGGCTTCGGCGATGCGCGGCTTGAGGCTGTTGGGGTCGAAGCGGCTGATGAACACCGCTCCGGCGCCGACCGCTAGGACGATGACCGCGGCTAGGGCGATCAGCGTGATGCGGAGGGGTCGGGGCATGGTCATCGTCTCCGGGGTGGCTGGGCCGGGGGGCTGTGGAAGCCCAGCGTCTTGAAGGTGGCCCTCATATGGGGCGGCAGGTCGGCTTCCAAGGTGAGGGTGCCGCCGGCGGGGTGGGGCAGTGTCAGTCTTCTGGCGTGGAGGTGGAGGTCGCTGGAGAGGCCCTCGATCAGGGCTGCGAAGGCCATGTTCTGGTCGGGTTGTTCGTATTTTTCGTCGCCCAGGATGGGGGCTTTTATGGCGACGCAGTGGACGCGGAGTTGGTGGGTGCGGCCGGTTTGGGGTTTGAGTTCGAGCCAGGCGAGTTTGCGGGCGGCGTGGTCGAGGGTGAGGTAGTCGGTGATGGCGCGGGCGGCGTCGGGGTCGTCGCGGTCGGCGGGGGCGGTGCGTTCGCCTCGGGCGCCCCCCGTGCGTTTGAGGGGGAGGTCGATGCGGCCCTCGATGGGGACGGGGCGGCCGGCGACGACGGCCCAGTAGGTTTTTTCGATGTCGCGGCCGCGGAACAGGGCGGCGAGCTTGGCGGCGGTGCCGGGGGTGCGGGCGAGGAGCAGGACGCCGGTGGTGTCTCGGTCGAGGCGGTGGACCAGGCGGGGGCGGTGTTCGGCGTTTTGGCGGAGGGCGTCGAGCATGGCGTCGAGGTGGCGGGTGATGCCGGGGCCGCCTTGGACGGGCAGGCCGTAGGGTTTGTTCAGGGCGATGATCTGGTCGTCCTGGTAGATGATGGCTTGGCGGAGGTCTTTGGCGTCGTGCGGGTCGATGCGGGGGGGTGGTTTGGGGGTGGTGGGGGTGTCGAGGGGGGGGAGTTTTATGGATTGGCCGGGGGTTAGGCGGGTGGCGGGGTCGGTTTTGGTGCCGTCGATGCGGATCTGGCCGGTGCGGCACCATTTCTGGATCAGGCTTTGCTGCAGGCCGGGGTGGTGGCGGCGGCACCAGCGGTCTAGGCGGATGTCGGCTTCGTCTTCGGTTACGGTGCGGGTTTCGGGGGGCATGGCGGGGGTTTGGGGTTTGGGGGGTGGTGGGTCAAGCGGGGGATGAAGGGATGTAGTTGCTTACTGCATCACCGGTTGGGGTGATCAAAAGGTCGGCTATCGGAGAGAGATCTGGCGGGATTTTCGGAGTCCGATTGAGAATCTGGCGTTGCTCCGCGGGCTAGGCGTTTTCTCAACACTGCTTGCGAGGGCAGGCCATCCGACGCCTTTGTACCGACTCTGTAACGACTGACCCCGCTGGTATTAGTCGACTAAGGCATGTCCCAAAGGGTCTCGAACCTTTTACGCTGGTGGTTGGACCGTAAGAGCAAATGGGAGCTTAAGACGCTTGGCTACTGCGGGCTCTGACAAGGTTGTCCGCCTAGCCTCAAGCAGCTGACGCAAGGTTCCGAATGCCTGATAACCATAAAGCTCAGTACATTCCATAAGGGCAGATCTACACACTTCGATCTGTAATTCGGCACGCATCATCCCGCGACCGGCCGCTCCACGCTGGAGGACGCCATATAGCGCAACTTGTTCAGACGCAAAAAGCATTGCAACCGTCTCGCTACGCTTCTCCTCGGATACGCGTCCGGTCAGCAAACGCAAAACGGCAACACTGGCAGCAATTGCCGGGGTGTCCGCATCAAATACTTCAAAGGCACTATCATCAAGTTGTTCACGGTCTTTCACAAACCTAGGATGAATTTGTCGCGAGCCAACTGCTGGGGCCGCCAGAGGAATAAGAAGAAAACGTAATGACTTGTCCGTGTTGAAGAGCCGTGTTATATACAGCAAAGCCGAACCTCGAACAAAGCGCATCCGAATGCCATCCGATAGCAACTCGCGGAGGCGAGCGATGATTGCCTGATGGGGGACGGGAGTTGACAATAACTGTATCAACACGTTGACCAAAAGCTCTCGATCTTCGGTTGTCACCGGGGGGGGATGTTGGCGATGCACTCGCAGAACCGTCTACCCAGCTTTTTCTCGCCCGCGCGCAAAGCGTAGGTCAGCAAGATTCTCCAGGCCGCTGCACTGCTTGACTGCCGATTTACAAAGCAAAGAAGCTCATTTAGCGTGAGCGTCTGTTTAAAACGTTCTTCGTGAGTTCGTATCAGATCGGAAGCCGTTATGACAGGAGTGAATATAGATCTTTCCTTCGGCGATAAGTCCATATCATAATATTCTGCTGAGAGCTCGTTCTGCTTCAGGCCCATTTCGCTCCAATGATGCTCCGCCTCGACCCAAGCCTTCGTGTCCCCATAAATGCTAGCTTCCGCCTCGCTAGCATGCGCGATAAGCCGCGATTTATCTTTGCTGCGATGCACCATTGCCTTTAATATCCAACACAGCTCCAGCTCTTTCGCATCCTCCAGAGCATCGAGTTCAGCCACACGGCGGAGGAACAGACCAAGCGATAGAGCGGAGGGCGCCGTCAGAAAAGTTAGTGCTGCACTGAGGACGTGCCACCCCGACTGGGCCTGCGTTGGCACTTGGCGCAGCGTCGGCTTGCCAGCAAGACTTAGGTAGGTAAACGCAATACCTGACGGCTTTCCGTTGGTGCGGGTCAACGTAATTCTACTCCTCGCTAGCGCAGGCAAATATACAGACGCATTCTCGACGAGAGGTTCGAAGGAAGGTTCCGGATCCTCAAATTGACCTAGCCATTCGCGGACTACCTCCGGTTTTAGCTGCCACTGCGCTTCCCGAAGGCGGTCCAGTATCGGTCCGTTTTCCGGGAGCAACTCAGGGTTGTCGAAAATCGCGAGCACAGTCGGCGGGTCACTCGGCCACCACTTGAGCAACAGTCGCGTGCCCCACTCGCACAACGTGGCATTTGAGTTTCGACAAACAAATGCTAACAGTTGGAACACCTGCAGTTTTGTCCTAGCATTGCCCGTGCTGACTGACTCGGCCAGAATAGGTTCGACGACACCCCACAATGACGGCTCAACCAAGGGAGCCAGACGCCACGCTACCAAATAGTCAAACCCGGAAAGAAGTTTTAATGATCGCACTACAAGCTTACGTCGGTATGCAGGCACGGCAGTCGCTAGGCCGTCGGTTAATAGCTGCTGCGCAAGAGAAGCTCCATTCTTAATAAGCCGATCATCCGGGTCACGATCACCCGCATCGAGGCAGTCCAAAAGTGAGATAATTGTTTCCCTTAGTTCTTCATGACTTGCCGAGGAAAAGATTTTGCTGCAAGCAATCTTAAAGACGTGTAGCCAATGGGCTCGGCCAGCAATTTCGTATAGTCTAGGCTGGATGCAAATTTCGGGACTAGTTGTGAGTCTTGCCGCCGCCATAAACTCCTGCAATGACCTAACATCGAAGCTGACTTGGCCATCGGTGCGACACCCTAAAAACACTAGACGGTCTGTTGCAATTTTTACGATCCTAGCCGTTAGATCGTCTAGATCATCTTCAAATCCGTCCCGCTCCAACTGAGACCGTGTAAGCGCTGTAAATTCCTCTACGGTGAAGAAGGACTGGGCACGACCCGACGTTTCGGCACGTAAGTGGAGAAGATATCCTGCATCATAATGAATCTTGTCAATTTGCGACTTGTAGAGACCGATGACCTGTCCGGTGATGCCACCCTTGGCAATCTCGCGATCTCTCAAAGTTTCGTAATGGCGGAGGAAAAGCGTCCAACGATCCTTCGGTATATTGTTGTGGGTCATTACAAGTTGAAAAAGGAGGGTAACCTGGAGCGGGCTTATCATTAATTGGGACGTTGCATCGTCTGCGGCGGCCCGACCAAGAACTTCAATGATTTCTTCTCGTCGAGTTTCGTCACTGACTAGAACTGGTGAGAGGCGACCAACAAGCTCCATTGCTTCGTCGCTTCGAAGTGGCTCCAATATCCAGTGGGCCCAGTGCTTTGATGATAACTCGTCCTCGTATCCTTGTGGCCGACTCGTTGCCACGAGTAGGCAATCCGCATCTATCTCGTGGAGTGCATCGACCAACTCACTTATGGACGCTAGAACGTCAGAGCGGTTTCCGCTATGGGGAACTTCGTCAAGTCCATCAAGGATGACGATCGATGGAATCTTGGAGAGCCAACGCCGAAGCACAGATGCGCTGATGACCTCGTCGGCCGCCTTCGAAATCTGGTTGGCCACGTAACTTAAGACTGTCAAGCTACTTCCCTTGCTAGATTCGCTTAGGGCGTCGGCATAACGCGGTAGTTCAACGTGAATGGGATAGCGAAGCGGTCCACTGATCGGTATCTTTTCAGCTACGGCGCGAGCTATGATTGCCTGGACGGCTGAGTTGGTTTCTGGACTTTGTGAGGTGCGCGCGGAGTCTAGCAGCCGTGCGCGACAGATTTGCGCTACATATTGTCCAACAGTAGATTTTCCCTGACCGGGGCCTCCGAGAAGGACAATCCGGTTGCGTAGGGGTTCGCTGCGCCTTCTCTCAGAGTCTGTCCGGAAAGTTTAGGCCGGATTGCTTAGCTTTCTCAGCATCAGTCGGATCGAAGCAAGTTTGATGAAGGTGAGGGCGTTACGGCTCAGGTTCTCGAAATCCTTGGCCAGGCGTCGGCATCGGTTGAGCCAAGCAAGGGTCCGTTCCACGACCCAGCGTCTGGGTAAAATCTCGAAGCTGCTGGCAGTATCGGAGCGTTTGACGATTTCCACCGAGAGCCGTGGCAGCAGCTTGGCCAGTTGCTGGCGGAATTGCGGGCCCTGGTAGCCGGCATCAGCGAACAGCTTCTTCAGGAACGGGAACAGCCCGAACAATGTCGCCAACACCAGCACGCCGCCATCGCGATCCTGGAGGTCGGCCGGGTGAACCACGGCGTGCATCAACAAGCCCTCGGTATCGACCAGGATATGTCGCTTCTTGCCACTGACTTTCTTCCCCGCATCATACCCCTTGGGATCGATGCAGGCCCCCCTTTTTCGGCGCTCTTGACGCTCTGGCTGTCGATCATGCAGGCGGTCGGACTGGCCTGGCGGTCCACCAAGGCGCGGCATCTTTGGTAGAGTTCGTAGTGGATTTTTCCCAACGTCCCATCGTAGTCCCAGCGTTGCATGTAATCATACAGCGTGCTTCGCGGCGGCAGGTCCTTGGGGATGTAACGCCACGGACAACCGGTGCTGAGGACATACATGATGCCATTCAACACTTCCCGCACATCAACCTCCCGCCGCCGCCCGCCGCGCTTGGCCGGCGGGATCATCGGTTTCACCTGCGCCCATTCTTCGTCGGTCAGGTCACACGGGTAACGCAGCTTGTCCCGCTCGTAGCGATGACGGTTCTCGGTCGTCCACATCAGCCACCTCGCGAATCGAACCCGCCGATCGAATCACAGAAGATTCAATGAATTCAACCCCCCCTGGCTAACCGACTCTAAAGACTCAAAAAGCTTCCGGACGGACACTCAGAGCTTTCTTGAAGGTGTTCAGTTCCAAATTTGTCCGAAGCGCGCAGCATGATGCTGTTAAGTATGCGAGGACGATCCCTACTAGAAGCGGTAATGTGGCCATCTGTAACGAACTCGAAACTGTCCATGTCTCGCGAAGTTGATGCATCGAAATCGTCATGATCTATGTCGCCCGCTTTTCGGACTTCAGCGTGATAGGCAAACTTGCGTTGCCTTATTGGCAGATCCATAAAAATGTCGTCCAATGCTAAGGTTCTACCAGTGGTTTGACCCGCATCCCGCGTTTTAATATCTCGGCTCTGGCGAAGGCCGTTTCTCAAGAAGCGAAATAGAGTATCCTCATGTTTTGGATCTCCCAGGCCCCTGAGCAACATTGCGAGCACGTCGCTTGGCTGCACCCAAAAGCTAAATGAGGTTCGAATCTCTTCGCATCCATCCAGGAACGAACCAAGAGTATCGGCATGCCATAGATGAACGCCTTTGAAGCCGAGCGTACTACCCCAGGTCTGGAGATGCTCCGTGACATTGTCGATACCTCCCCCCCCCCTGCCGCTTCGGTCGGCTGCTGAGGCACTGAGGCGTACGTTGGACGCTAGGAGATAGAAGTCGGGCCTTCTGAGGTCCTTCTGTTTGTCCTGATATTTCAGCATTTCATCAGAAATTTGCTTCTTTAGCCATTCTGCATTTTTGGCAGGGGTTTCTTGCTCCGCGTGATATTTTGCTTGTATTACGACATAGCCGTTCCATTCTCGGTCTGTAATTCGGCACTGTCCCTCGTATGTAGCCTCACGTGCGCCGTCGCGGCCAGCACCAAAGACCTGAAGGCGGGGACCGAGAACAGATGCCGCTAGCGCCTGAACGAATCGCTCGAAAGACTGCGTCGAAAAGCGGTTCATATCGTACGTCATCACCGGCTCCCGCACCTGCCCTAGCCGATTAGCACGAGCGAGCACTAGGCGCTACACGGTTTGGACAAAGGCTTCGGATAGCCCCATGCTGTAAGGTGCGATCCGGTGACCTTTGCCTCACCTCGTGAGAAGTTTTGACAGGAACCCTGCTCGACCAATTGTCCAACAGCCCCGTGCGATCCGCCCGTTCACCCCGGCCACGAGCCGAGGCGACTTGCGCCAACAACAACAAACTGTATCTCTTGCCTGCCACCATCAACGCCGTCACCGCCTCCCCCGCAATTCCGCCCAATACTCCAGCCGGCGGGTGATCTCGCGTTCGAAGCCCCGGTCCTTCGGCTGGTAGAACGCGACCCGATCCATGCCATCGGGAAAGTAGTTCTGGCCGGAGAAAGCATCCTCCGCCCCATGGTCATACTCATACCCGGCGCCGTAGCCCAACTGCTTCATCAGCTTGGTCGGCGCGTTCAGGATGTGGGCCGGGGGCATCAGGCTGCCGGTGTTTTTTGCCGCCGCCCTGGCCTGGCCGAAGGCTGCGTAGACCGCGTTGGATTTGGGGGCGGTGCCGAGATAGACGACGACCTGGGCGATCGCCAGTTCGCCCTCCGGCGAGCCTAGCCGTTCGTAGGTTTCCCATCCGGCCAGGGCCTGCGGCAGCGCGGCGGGATCGGCCATGCCGATGTCCTCGGCGGCGAAGCGGACCAGGCGGCGGGCGATGTAGCGGGGGTCCTCGCCGCCGTTCAGCATGCGGGCGAACCAATACAGCGCGGCGTCGGGGTCGGAGCCGCGCAGCGATTTGTGCAGCGCCGAGATCAGGTTGTAGTGCTCTTCGCGGTCCTTGTCGTAGAGCGCGGCGCGGCGGGCCAGCAGTTCGGACAGCGCGGCGGTGTCGAGCGGCGGGGTCTGCTCCGGCAGGGCGATGAGTTGCTCGGCCATGTTCAGCAGGTAGCGGCCGTCGCCGTCGGCCATGGCGCGCAGGGTGCCCCGAGCATCCTGGGTGAGCGGCAGGGGACGGGCGATCTCGGCTTCGGCGCGGGCGAGCAGGCGTTCCAGCGCGACATCGTCCAACCGGCGCAGCACCATCACCTGGCAGCGCGACAGCAGCGCTCCGTTCAGGGCGAAGGACGGGTTTTCCGTGGTGGCGCCGATCAGGGTGACGGTGCCGTTTTCCACCACGGGGAGAAAACCGTCCTGCTGGGCGCGGTTGAAGCGGTGGATCTCGTCCACGAACAGCAGCGTGCCTTGCCCGACCCGGCGGCGCTTGGTGGCGTCATCGAAGGTGCGCTTGAGGTCGGCGACGCCGGAGAACACGGCGGAAAGCTGGACGAACGCCAGGCCGGCGCCGGCGGCGAGCAGCCTGGCGATGGTGGTCTTGCCGACACCGGGCGGCCCCCACAGGATCAGCGAGGCGAGGGAGCCGCGTTGCAGCATGCGGGTGATGCTGCCGTCGGGACCCAGCAGGTGGTCCTGGCCGACGATGTCGGACAGCGTGGCGGGACGCAGCCGGTCCGCGAGCGGGCGGTTGGTGTCGGGTTGCGGCGGCGCGGCGGGGTCGGGGGCGCCGAACAGGTCATCGGGGTCTGCCACGTGGACAGCATAGCGGGAATGGAAGACTCAGGCGAGGATGGGTCACTCGACAGGGTGACCGTGACGCGGGACGAGGCCGGTGGAGATGGCGGCCAGGGAAATGACGGCAAGGGGAGGTGGCTGCCAGGGAAATGGCGGCCAGGGGGATGGCGGTCAAAGAAATGGCGGTCGGGGAATTGGCGGCCAAGGAGATGCGGGCCTGGTGGCGCTCGCGGAGGTGGCAGGGTTAGGGCGGTGGCAGGGTTCGAGCGGTGGCGGGGTGCCAGCGGAGATGGGGTTCGAGCGGTGGGGGGCCGCTTACACCTCGGGCGGTTCACCCGGGATGGCGACCCTCCCGAAACCGATGATCAACTGGGTTACCTCGGCGATGGCTTTTTCGGCCTCGGCGGCGTCCGGGCCTTTGGCCACCAGGGCGACGCCGTTGCCGCTGGCGCGGTAGAACGGGTAACTGCCGATATCGAGATCGGGATAGCGTTGCTGGATCGCGCTCAGTCCCTCGGCGATGATGCCTTCGGGCAGGCCGATGACGTGGACCGAGCGCATTTCGATCTTGGCGCCGCCGGGAAGCCTGGGCGCCAGCCACTCGAACATCGACTGCATGACGCGGGGCACACCGGCCATCACGTAGACATTTTCCATCTGGAAGCCGGGGGCGACGCTGATCGAGTTCTCGATCAGCGCGGCGCCGCGCGGCATGGTGGCCATGCGCTGGCGGGCGGCGTTGAAGTCACCCGGCTTGTAGCTGGCCTGCATGCGGGGCCAGGCGACTGGGTGCGGCTCCCACGGCACGGCGAAGGCGGCGGCGACGCATTCGCTGGTGATGTCGTCATGGGTCGGGCCGATGCCGCCGGTGGTGAACACGTAGTCGAATTTTTGCCGCACCTCGTTGACGCTGGCGATAATGGTGTCCGGCACGTCGGGGATCACCCGGACCTCACGCAGCGGGATGCCGAGGGTTCCCAATCCGGTTGCGAGGAACTGGATGTTGGCGTCCCGGGTCCGGCCGGACAGCACTTCGTTGCCGATCACCAGCAGGCAGGCGGTTGGGTTTTTCGCGGGCATGGTCGGGTCCCCAGGGCATGATCGCATGGCTCGTTCGGTCGTGGGCGAGCGATGACCGGACGGCGCGGCTGCATTGTCGAGCGGTGCGATGCGGCTGGCAACGGTCCAGGCGCGATGTGTCCAGGCGCGATGTGCGGCCGGATGATGCGGCGCGCGATGTCGTGGCGGACAATCGGGTGCGCGACGGGCTACAAAAAGTCGCGCAGCAGCGGGATCAGCGGTTTGTCGGCGGGCGGCATTTCGTATTCGGTCAGCTTGGAGGCGCGCACCCAGGTCAGCGTCTGGTTTTCCTTGGGGCTCGGGATGCCGCGCCAGCGCCGGCACAGGAACAGCGGCATCAGCAGATGAAACCCCTCGTAATCATGCGAGGCGAAGGCGAACGGTGCCAGGCAGGCGGCGGTCACGTCGATGCCGAGTTCCTCGTGCAGTTCGCGGATCAGCGCGGTCTCGGGGGTTTCGCCGGGGTGCAGCTTGCCGCCGGGAAATTCCCACAAGCCGGCCATCTTCTTGCCCTCGGGGCGGCGCGCCAGCAGCACCCTGCCATCGGTGTCGACCAGGGCGCAGGCGGCGACCAGCAGCAGCGGCTTGGCCAGCGGGTTGGCGGCGTCGGCTTCGGGGGCCTCGGGCCGGCCGAAGATGTCGTCGCGGGTGGCCTCGAAGGCGATGACGGTGTGTTCGTCGCCGGTGGTCAGCGACGCGCGGATGCCGGTGCCGACCTCACGGAAGCCGGCGCGGCGCAGCACTTTCAGCGAGCCGACATTGCCGTCGGTGACCTCGGCGACGATCAGGTCGAGCGGCAGGTTGGCGAACGCCCAGCGGGTGATGCGGGTGGCCGCCTCGGTGGCCACGCCGTGCTTCCAGTAGGCGCGCCCGACCCAGTAGCCGAGGCGTCCGGAGCGGCGGGCGGCATCGAGGCGCAGGCCGACGACGCCGACGATGGTCTCCTTGCGGCCCTCCTTGCCGGTGATGGCGAGGTGGTAGGCGGAGCCGGCGGCGAGGTCGTCGACGGTCGAGGCGATCCAGTCATCGGCCAGCGAGCGCGGATAGGGATACGGCAGTTCCGCAAGGGTGCGGGTGACCTCCCAGTCGTTGACCAGGCGATGCAGCGCCTCGGCGTCCTTCGGGCGCAGCGGACGCAGCGTCAGGCGCTCGGTTTTCAAGGGTGCGAACGCTGCCCGGGCGGCCGGCCTGGTTGCTGCCGCGGTTTTCCGGGGGCGCCGCGCTGGTTCGTTGATGGGAATGGGACGGTCCTCGTCAACCTGGCGTTGCCGCAAACTGGCCCGGCCGATGCGAAACGCGCAAGAGTGCCCGATGCCCCGCTGGACGACGCCAAACTGGACGACCGGGGACCGACACGTCAGGTTGTGGCTGACCAGAGGGAGGCGACCACCATGCAGCTTGGCATTCACCTGCCCCATATCGGGCGCAAGGCTGGCCCGGACAGCATCCGCCGCGCCGCGATCCAGGCCGAGGAACTCGGTTTCGACGACGTCTGGGTCAGCGAGCACATCATCGTGCCGCAGGACGCCGGCTATCCGCCGTCGGCCAACTTCTGGGATCCGGTGCTGACGCTGACCTGGGCCGCCGCGGTGACACGACGGGTGCGTCTGGGCACCTCGGTGCTGGTCCTGCCGCTGCGCCATCCGTTGCCGTTGGCGAAGGAACTCGCGACGCTGCAGAACCTGTCGCAAGGGCGGCTGATCCTGGGCGCCGGGGTCGGCTGGCTGGAGGCCGAGTTCGACGCGCTGGGGGTGCCGTTCAAGCAACGCGGGCGGCGCATGGACGAGGGCATCGCGATGATGCGGGCGGTCTGGTCGCAGGATCCGGTCAGCTTTGAGGCGAAATGGATTCCGGCTCGGATCGAGGCGATGCGGGCGCAGCCGCAGCCGATCGCGCCGATCCCGATCTGGATTGGCGGATCGTCGGACGCCGCGATCGGCCGCGCGCTGCGGCTGGATGGCTGGCACGGCAGCCGGGTCGAGCCGGACCAGGCGGCGGGCATGGTGCAGCGGTTGCGGCGGGAACGGCCGGGTGCCGATTTCACAATTTCGCTTCGGGTCAGTTGCGGCGCTCGGACGGTGGGGGGCATGCGCGACGTGCTGGGCCGCTACCGCGATGCCGGCGTCGGGCATGTGATGGCGGCGCCGGACGACCGCGAGATCGACGACTATCTGGCAACCGCCGAACAGTTCCACCGCGCCGGCGAGAGGCTGTAACGCAAACCGCAAAAACGTGATGTGACGGTTCGTATCGCCACGATGCCGATTCCGGCGCCATCCACCACATTGCCGCCATGGATCTGATCCGGCGTTCCCCGGGGCGCGACCTCCGCGTCGACTTTTTCCGTGGCCTTGCGCTGTGGTGGATCTTTACCGACCACATCCCCGGCGATGTTTTGAGCAGTCTCAGTCTGCGCAACTTCGCGATGTGCGACGCGACCGAGGTGTTCGTGCTGCTGGCCGGCTATGGCGCCGGCCTGTCCTATGGCATCGGTTTCACCCGCAACGGCTATGTCTCGACCGCCGCCGACGTGATGAAGCGGGCCTGGACGCTGTATGTCGCGCATATCTTCCTGTTCGTGCTGTTCACCGCGCAGGTGACCTACTCGGCGACCGCGCTCAACCGGCTGAACTACCTGGCGGAGACCAGGCTGGATGTGCTGGGCGACGATCCTTACCGGTCGATCCTGGAGGCGCTGCTGCTACGGTTCCAGCCGAGTCTGCTGAATATCTTGCCGCTGTATGTGGTGCTGATGGCGTTTTTCGCCGCCACTCTGTGGTTGCTGCGCTGGCCGCGGGTCTTGTTCGGGCTGTCGTTCGCGATCTACCTGGTGGTGCGGTTCACCAGCGTGAACCTGGGCGCCTGGACCGGCGACAACTGGTTCTTCGACCCGTTCGCCTGGCAGTTCCTGTTCATCATCGGGGTCTTGCTGGCGTGCGCGCCGTTGCGGCCGCCGGCGCGGCCCTGGCTGTTCGACAGCGTCGCCGGCGCGGCCGCGCTGCTTGGGGTGGTGGTGGTGCTGGTCATCGAACCGCACCCGCATCTGATGGACTGGGTTTCCCAGTCGGGGGTGTTCCACTACTTGGTGGTCGAGGACAAGACCGGGCTGTATCCGTTCCGGCTGGTCTCGATCCTGGCGCTGACGTGGTTGTGCGTGCGTCTGATCGGGTTCGACCAGGCGTGGCTGCGGTCGCGCTGGGCGGCGCCGCTGGTGCTGGTCGGGCAGAATTCGCTGCCGGTCTTCTGTTCCGGTATCGTATTCGGGTTTATTGCTAGGCTGGGATTAGAGTATAACGACGGAGCCCTGATGCAGGTCGGGATCAATCTGTTCGGTGCGCTCGGCATGGTCGGCATGGGCGCGCTGGCGGCATGGTATCGCGTCAAGGGTCGCGGCCAGCCCGCGCGCAGCACGCCTGCACCGGCGCCGGCTGCCACTCTATTGCCGGTGGACGTGCAGCCTGATACTGGTTGACGGTATGCAACGGCTGTCGCTTGCCTGGCTTCTGCTGGCTCTGTTGGTTGGAACGCCAGCCTGGCCCGCCACCCGCGAAGGTCTGGCGTGCGAGATGCCGACCGACCTGATCGTGCCGTCGGCTCCGTTGGACAATGTCGCGGCCGCGCTGAGGAAAGGCAGTCTCAACATCCTGGCGCTGGGATCGGGATCCACTGTCGGGGACAGCGGCGGGTCGGGCGGTCCGGCGTTGAAGGTGCAAACGCCTGAACATTCGTTCCCCTATCAGATGCTTGAGATGTTGCGCTCGATGCGCCCGGGCCTGCACTTCAACCTGGCGGTTCGCGGCGGGCGCAGCATGACGGCCGAGCAGATGCTGCCGATCCTGCGGCGCGAACTGGCGGGGAAACAGTATCAACTGGTGCTATGGCAGACCGGTACGGTGGAGGCGGTACACGGGGTTCGGCCCGACGCTCTGCGCGGCGTGCTGCAGGATGGCGCGGATGCCGCCGACGCGGCGCGGGCCGATCTTGTGCTGATCGACCCGCAGTTCAGCCGCTTCCTGCGGGCGAACGCCGATATCGACCCGTATGAGACGGTGCTGGAACAGATGGCCAGCACGCCGGCGGTGACGCTGTTTCACCGCTACGACTTGACCGAGGAGTGGGCGAACAGCGGGCAGGTCGACCTGGAGCGGGCCGGGCGCGAGCTGCGCGACAAGACGGTCATGCTGCTGAACGATTGCCTGGGCCAGGCGCTGGCGCACTACGTGCTGAGCGCGGCGGCGGAGCACTGACTGCCGGGCACGGATCTTCGGCACGGATCGTCGGGCACGGACCATTTAGCACTGATCGCTCGGCCCTGGTCGCCGGGCGCCGATCGGCGAACCTGGCCGCCGGGCATGATCGCCAGGCACCGATCGCCGGGCACGGACCATTGAGCGCTGATCGCTCTGCCCTGATCGCCGCGCGCTGATCGGCGCCCCTGGCCGCGGGGCACGATCGCCGGGCACCGATTGCCGGGCCGGGCCGGGTCTGGCCATCGCCGCCGATCTGCTTTTATCATCGGAGCCAACCGCACGGGGGAAACGATGGACTATAATGCTGCGTTCGCCGGAATGAAGGTGATCGATTTGAGCGGCGGCGTTGCCGGGCCGTCCTGCGCGATGATGCTGGCGCAACACGGTGCCGACGTGATCAAGGTGGAGACCCCGCATAACGGCGGCGACTGGTCGCGGATCCTGGGACGGACCTACCAGGATCATTCCGCGTTCTCGCTTTATGGCACGCTGGGCAAGCGCAGCTTGGCGCTGGACCTGAAGACGCCGCAGGGCAAGGAGGTTCTGTGGCGCCTGGTGCGAGGGGCTGATGTTTTCATCGAGGGCTTCCGGCCCGGCACCATACAGCGCTACGGCTTCGGCTACGACGCGGTCAGCGCCAAGGAGCCGGGGATCATCTATTACTCGATCTCGGGCTTCGGGCAGACCGGGCCGCTGGCGGCGCGCCCGGCGATGGACCCGGTGTTGCAGGCGTTCACCGGGATCGTCACCGAGAACAAGGGCGAGCGTGACGGCCACCCGCATCGCGTGGCGATCTCGCTGATCGACATGTTCTCGGGACTGCTGGGGTTCCAGGCGATCGCCACCTCGCTGTATGCGCGGCGCGAGCAGGCGGTGAAACAGGGTCGGTTCATCGAACTCAGCCTGATGCAGGGCGGCGCGATGCTGTCGGTGATCCGGATGATCGCGCACTATCTTGAGCGCGGCACCACGGTGCGGACCAGCATGCCGAACGGGGTGTTCGATACCGCCGACGGTCAGATCAACGTCACCATGATCCGCCCCGGCGACTGGCGTCCGTTCTGCGAGGCGATCGAGGAGACCGGGTTGCTGGAGGATCCGCGCTTCGCCACGCACGCGGCACGGGGGGTCAACCTGGACGAGCTGTATGCGGTGCTGCGGCCGATGTTCAAGGCGAGGACCACGGCGTGGCTGTCGGAACGGCTGAGCGCCAACGGCCTGATGAACGGCCGCGTCAACAGCTATCAGGAGTTCCTGCAGGAGGAACAGGTGGCGGCGACCGGTATCATGTCGTGGCTGCAACAGCCGGGCGTGGCGGAACTGGTGCCGATGCCGAACATTCCCGGATTGCCGCCGTTCGAGAGCGGCTCCAAGCGGGCGCATGCGCCGGCTTTGGGCGAACACAGCGCCGAGGTATTGCAGCAGCACGGCTACTCGGCGGCGGAGATCGCGGGGCTGTTCGAGAGCAAGGTCGTGGCCGGGGAATGAACCGGCCGAGCGCCGTCGCCGCCGGCGCGAGCACGGTTTCCTGGTATCGCGAGATTAGTTCGGCTTGTTGGCGGGCGCTGGGGTTTGCCGGTCTCGGAGGATCAAAGAACGGGTCACCCGTCGGCAGGGTGATCGCACTTGGATTTTCTGCCGGCGCTATTCGCCGGACGCGGCGTGACCAAGAGAAGCGGTTTCGAACCGCAGATGCGCTCCGATAGGAGTTACGCTGAAAACTGGGTTCAATCCCGCGCCATCTTGGCCTTGAGCGCCTTGAGGCGTTTTTTCATGGTCTCGAGATCGTGGCGCTGCCACACACAGCGGACACCGAACGGCGAGATCGACAGGCCGCGCTGGCGCAGTTCATTGGCAACCCGCGCCTGACCCCAGGCCGGTTGCTCGATGGCCAGCTCCACCACCGCGGTCTCGATCGCGGGCTCGACGCGGTTCTTCAGGATTGGCTTGCGTCGGCTGATCTCCATCAGCGCCAACTCGCCACCGGTGTCATAGAGGCCCTTGAAGCGATAGAAGCTATCGCGCGAAAACTCCATCATCTTGCAAGCCTGGCTGACATTGCCGAGCTGCTTGGCGAGTTCCAGCACGCCCATTTTGGGGCGAATGACCTTCTGGTTCCGTGTCATAGGAGGTGTTCCGATTTTGCCCGCGCTCGGCATCTTTGCCCCATTGATCATTCCCTCACTGTCACATATGCACTTGCCCTGCACCCGTCGGTTCGGTGTATTTGGTTTTTTGCTGTGCCATGCTAAATCCCCAAGATGACGAAACTTCTCGATGACGCACTGGAAGCCGCCCGCGGTTTGCCACCTGCCGCTCAGGATGACATCGCCCGTGTTGTGCTTCGGCTTGCCGGGACGGATGAAGCGCCCTCCGTGATGCTCTCGCCGGCCGAACGCGCCGCTATCGCCGGCTCGAGAGCCGCTGCCGCTCGCGGCGCATTCGCGACCGACGAGCAAGTGCGCGTGACTTGGGCCGAACACGGCTTCTGAAGCTGCGCTACACCCTTCCGGCTCTGGCTGATCTCAACGCTATTCTCGACCATATCATGGCCCATTCGCCGCAAGGCGGCCGTAGCGTGCAGCGGCGCATCAAGGTCATCATCGATCTTCTGATGACGCATCCCGCCATCGGCACACGCACGGACGACCCGACAATCCGCCGCATGACGGCATCGCCCTATCCTTATCTCATTTTCTATGAGGCGACCGAAGCCGAACTCATCATCCATGCTGTCCGTCATGCGGCGCGTGATCCTGCGCGGATGCCCGGTTCCGCTTGACGTTTTCGACGCGCGTGCAGGGAGGCTGCCGGGGTCCCAAGCGGGCTTACATTGCTGAGGGCTGGCTGACCAGGCCGCACTGTCGGGCTAACCGGTTCGGTATCGCCACGCGCCTGCTCAGTCCTCGGCGCCTCGGATCAGCCTGAACGCGTCGGTCTGCGCCTGCCTCGGCAAGCTGCCCTGACTGCCGTGCCGGGTGCAGCACAACGCGGCGGCGACGCTGGCGCGCCTGACCGCTGCGCGCAGTGTGTCTCCATGATCCAGCCGGTGCGCGAGGACGCCGACGAAACAATCGCCCGCCGCGGTGGTATCGACCGCTGCCACCGGCTGGGCTGGTTCGTGCTAAATTTCGTTTCGGTCGGCGATGTCGGCGCCCCCAGCGCCACGGGTGACCACGACGGCGACGCCGCCAAGGCGATCGCGCAAGGATAGTGCGGTCGGCTGCGCTTGCAGATGCTCTGCCAGCCAGGCCGCCTCGGTTTCATTGACGATTAGCACGTCGAGCGCTCGGAGGGATGCATCGGGCAGCGCCGCCGCGGGGGCAAGGTTCAGCACGATGCGGGCGCCCGCTGCCCTGGCGCGGGCGATCAGCGTGGCGGTTTCCGCGGCCGGTACCTCCATCTGCAGCACCACGGTGGTGTCCGGACCCAGCAATTCGGGTTCGACTTGCGAGGCCAGGACCAGCAGGTTGGCGCCGGACCCGACGGCGATGGCGTTGTGGCCGTCGCGATCGACGACGATGGCGGCGCAGCCGGTGGTGGCCTCGACGGTGCGGACGCGGTCGAGGTTCACGCCGGCCTGGCGCAGCAGGTCCAGTGCGCCCTGGCCCAGGGCATCGCCGCCGATGGCGCCGGCCAAGGTGACGGTTGCGCCGTCGCGGGCGGCGGCGACGGCCTGGTTGGCGCCCTTGCCGCCGGGCTCGATCCGGGTCGAGGGGCCGAGCACGGTTTCGCCCGGGCGCGGGATGGTGGGGAGGTTGAAGATCAGATCCAGGTTGATCGAGCCGAACACGATGACCATGGCTGTTATGGCGCCTTTTGAGCAATGTCGGTTTGGGTTGGACCGATATTGCCCTGCAACTCATTATTTGAGAGAGCGATTCACGCTTTTGGTGATGCCACCAACCGCGATCGCACTCATTGTTCGCGAGGGCGATTCGCGCTTTTGGCGATGCCACCAAAAGCGATCGCACTCATTATTCGCGAGGGCGATTCGCGCTTTTGGTGACCAAAGGCGATTGCGCTCCCAGGAATGCTCGCACCCGGGCGAGGAAGAAATCCAACTGGTCGTGGTGCACCCAGTGGCCGGCCTTGGGGACGGCGAGCACGCTGGCGTTTTTGAAATGGGCCAGGCGGCCGTCCTCGGCTGGGTTCGTGGCCCAGCTTTCGGTGCCGTAAACGAGCAGGGTCGGGCAGGTGACCGCGGCCCAGAGTTCGGCGATCGCGTCGCGGGTCATGTCGTAGGGCGGCCACAGGCGCACATAGTGGTCGAACTTCCAGCTATAGGTGCCATCCTCGTTTTGGTTGACGCCGTATTGCGTCAGGTGCCTGGCCTGGGCGGGCGTCAGGTGTTTGTTCTCCTCCTGCATGCGTGCGTAGGCGGCCTCCATGCTGGGATAGCGTCGCGGCTGGCGGCCGGAAATTGCGCGCTGCTGGTCGATCCAGTTGCGCATGCGTTCGGCGATCGGCTTGCGGTCGGATACGGCGTCCTGGCCCGGGCCGGGGCCAAGTCCCTCGATGGCGACGAGGCGGCGCACGTTGTCGGGGTAGATGCCGGCATAGCGCAGGGCGATGTTGCCGCCGAGCGAGTGGGCGATGATGCTGACCGGGGCCAGGTTCTGCTGGTGGACCAGTTGCGCCAGGTCGTAGATGTGGTTGGCCATGGTGTAGTGGCCCGAGGCGGACCAGGCGGAATCGCCATGCCCGCGCAGGTCGGGGGCGATGACGTGGAAGTCCTGGCGCAAGTCGGCGGCGACCCAGTCCCAGTTGCGGCAATGATCGCGGCCGCCATGCAGCAGGATCAGCGGCGGCGCCTCCTGGTTGCCCCAGTCCACGTAGTGCAGCCGCAGCCGCTGGGAGAAATAGCTGCGTGAGGTCGGACCGGAGCCCGGCGCGATCATGGTAGCGGCGGGTTCTTGTCGTGCCAGCCGCTGGCGTGCTGGTAGGCGGCGGCGACCCGCAGCACGGTGGCGTCATCGAAGTAGCGGCCGACGAACTGGACCGAGAGCGGCAGGCCGGCGTGCGACAGGCCGGACATCATCGCAAGCGCCGGGTGGCCGGTGACGTTGAACGGGGTGCGCGCCTGGCGCGGGTAGGTGCGGGCGGTCTCCTCGGCATCGTCGATCCGGCTGGATGGGTCCATCGAGCTGGCACACAGCAGCACGTCGTAGTCGGCAAGCCGGTCCTCGACCGCGGCGATGACCTCGGCGCGGCGGCGCTGGGCGCCGACGTAGTCGCCGGCGGTGATGAACGCCCCCGGCAGCAGCCGGCGGCGGGCGAGCGCGCCGTAGTCCCCGGGTCGGTCGCGCAGCCAGGGGGCGTGGATGGACCATGCCTCGCCGCACAGGATCACCCGGTTGATGGCGGCGAATTCGGTCAGGGTCGGCAGGGTGACGGTGTCGATCCTGGCGCCCTCGGCGCGCAGCACGCGGGTGACGTCCTCGAGCGCGGCGGCGACCTCGGGGTGGGCCGGCAGGTCGTGTTCGTGGAAATGGCGGACGAAGCCGATGCGCAGGTCGCGCACGCCGCGGTCGAGCAGGTGGCCGAAGCGGCGGGACTGGGTGGCGGCGCTGCCGGGGTCGGCCGGATCGTGGCCGGCGATGGCATCCAGCAGCAGGGCGTTGTCGGCGACACTGCGGGTGAGTGGGCCGACGTGGTCCAGGGTGAACGACAGCGGAAAGACGCCGCGCCGGGACACCAGGCCGTAGGTCGGCTTCAGCCCGACGATGCCGCAGGCGCTGGCGGGGTTGCGCACCGAACCGCCGGTGTCGGTGCCCAGCGCCAGGGGGAACAGGCCGGCGGCGACGCCGGCGCCGGAGCCGGAGGATGATCCGCCGGGGTGGTGGTCGCGGTTCCACGGATTGCGCGCCGGCGGAAACGGCAGATCGAAGCTGGGGCCGCCGATGGCGAATTCATGGGTGGACAGCTTGCCGATGATGATGGCGCCGGCCTGGCGGAGTTTCTGGATGACGACGGCGTCGGCGGCGGCGGTGTTGTCGACCAGGATTTTGGAGTGGCAGGTGGTCGGCAGGCCGGCGACGTCGATGATGTCCTTGATGCCGACCGGGACGCCGTGCAGCGGTCCTCGGCTGCGTCCGGCGGTGATCTCGGTTTCGGCTTGGCGGGCGGCGGCCATCGCGGCGTCGGCATCGAGGCGGATGAAGGCGTTCAGGCTGGGGTCGAGCGCCTCGATGCGGGCCAGCAGGGCGTTGAGCAGCTCGACCGGTGAAAGCTTCTTGGCGGCGAACGCCTGGGCGATTTCGCTGGCGGGCAACCAATGGGGGGCGGAGGCTTCCTGGGTCACTAGCGTTGCCTCAACAGGCCGGTTGGGGTGTGCATCGGCGGCCACGGTTCGGCGGCCGGGTCGGTTGGCACACGCACGATGTTGGCGTGGTTCAGCGCCTGTTCGGCGGCCGCGGTGACGTCGTCGGGGAATTGGTCGAGTGCCTTGTCGAGGCCAGCGGCCCGCGCCAGGGCAGCGATGATGGGGTCCATGGCATCACTCCGCGTTGTGCGGTGCGATCATGCTTCGTGTCGGGTGCTGGCGAAAGGGGCGGGTTGTCTTGCCGTGTCGTTGGCGTGGCGTGGTCGATGACGGCGCCCAGGCATCGATGAAGCGGGTGGATCGATAAGTCGGGGGGATCGACACGTCGGGGGTATCGACACATCGGGGGTATTGACACGTCGGGGGTATCCACACGTCGGCAGTATCGACAAGTCGGGGGGCATTGACGGGTCGGGGGCATCGACAAGTCGGGGGCATGGGATAAAAAAAGGCGGTACGGCCGGGGGAGTGGCCGTACCGCCAGGTGGTCGCGCCATGGGCGCGACTTTGGGGAGGAAACAGGCCACCGCCGAGGGGCGGCGCCGCGTCTGTATGTATAGGGAATATCTTTACCAAAAGTTAACGGAATCGTTTCATGTGCAGATTTCTTGAAGCAAGCCGGATTGTGTTGCGGTCGACGGGACCAGACACATGAGCAACCTGCCGCTGGTCGGTCTGAAGGTTGTGGAAATCGGCCACTATATCGCGGCGCCGTTCTGCACTCGCATTCTGGCTGACCTGGGTGCCGAGGTGATCAAGCTGGAACCGCCGGGTGGCGATCCGTTCCGTGGCTGGGGCGCGGCGAAGGATCGCCACTCGGTTTGGTTCAGCATTCACGGACGCAACAAGCTGTCAGTCGAGCTGGATCTGAAGCGGGATCGCGATGTGCTGCTGAGGTTGGCTGGGCGAGCCGATGTGCTGGTGGAGAACCTGCGGGCCGGGCAGTTGGAACGGTTGAACATCGGCCCCGACGTGCTGCACGCGGTCAATCCTCGGCTGGTGATCGCGCGGATTTCGGGTTACGGCCAGGACGGTCCGTATCGCGACAAGCCGGCGTTCGGCGCGATCGGCGAGGCGATCGGCGGATTGCGGCATCTGACCGGGCACCCGGGGGGAACGACGGAACTGCCGCCGCCGCGCTGCGGGATTTCGATCAGCGACGACCTGGCGGGGCTTTATGCGGCGATCGGGCTGCTGTCGGCGCTGTGGCAGCGCGACGCGATCGGCACCGGGAAAGGGCGGATCGTCGATGTGAACCTGGTGGACAGCGTGTTCAGCCTGATGGAGGGCATGCTGCCGGAGTATGCGCTGGACGGACGGGTGCGGCAGCCGGCCGGGGCGACGCTGCCGACGGCGTCACCGACCAACACCTATCCTTGCGCCGACGGGCGCTGGCTGTGCATCGCGGGGAACTCCGACCTGATCTTTGCCAGGCTGATGGCGGTGATCGGGCGGCGGGAGATGGCGGCCGATCCGGACTACCGGACCAACGGCCTGCGTTGCGACAATCGCGCCCCGCTGGATGCGGCGATCGCGGCCTGGACCCGGAGCCAGACGGCGAAGGACGCAGAGGCGATGCTGGAGGCGGCGGACGTGCCCTGCTCGCGGCTGTTCGACATCGCCGATTGCGCGGCTGATCCGCACTTCCGGGCGCGCCAGGCGGTGCAGGATGTCGAGGACCCGCTGATCGGGCGGACGCTACATCCGGGACCGACGATCCGGCTGGATGGTGAGCGGGCGGAGGACGTGGTGCGCTGGACCGGGCCCGAGGTCGGGGCGCACACAGAGCATGTTCTGCATACGCTGTTGGGGCTGCCGAGGGAGCAGGCTTGATCGGCCGGTTTTTCGAGGCAGTTTGCTCGGTTCACTACTGGGTGCGGGGAACTGTGGCTTGCCGCTTGCGCGTCACATAGGCAACGAAGCGTTGCTGGACCTGGCGGATCAAGGCGGGAGGCAGGAAGCCGTAGTCAAAACGTTCGGGCACGATGGGACGGAGGTCCGGCCCTGGTCAGGCGAAGCGGTTTCCCTCCGTCACCACGATCCAGGAGCGAGCATCGTCGAGACCGAGACGTCGTTTGGTGGCTGCTGGAATCTCGACGGCTGCCTCCGGTATTGCCGGCGGGGAGTGGGTGATGGGTAGGACCGTGACCAAGTAGCCGTCGGGACTGTCCTCGACGGCCAGGACGATGGCGCAGGGACGATCCTTGACCCCCTCCTCGCGTCCTTGCTCGTGTTCCGATCGCCAGAGATAAGCGTAAGAGATGACCAGGCCGCGTTCAGGCGTTGGAAGCGGCACACGGTATCCTACTCGTCGAGTTCGGCATTCAGATGGTCATGGCGGGAATCCATCGCGCCCTCCGTGAGGGCTTTCACCTCGGTGTCGTCCAAATCTTCCGACTGAAACACCAGGCGGTCGCGTCGCTTTAGGCGCTGGTATTCCTCGACCGCTAGTACCACCAGGCGATCTCGGCCATTGCGGGTGATCGAAAGCGGTTGTTTTAGAGCCTCGTCTTGGTAGCGTCCGAAGTTACGCTGGAACTCGGCGGCGGATACGGTCAGCATATCGCTATGTGATCTCCAGTCTACGTAAAGTATGCATCTTACGTTATCGGGTCGGCTACGTCCAACTCGCACATTGCGATCGAGTGGTGAAGCCCGAGGGGCTCGGTTGGGTGAGGTTGTGTGTTGCGGGCGGACCGCAGTCTCGGGATAGTTGTTTGTTTTCACTGACCTACTTGTCTGTTGCGGGACCCGGCCTAATGCGGCGAAGCTCGGAGGCGGAACGCCCGCTTCGAAGTTCGTTGCGCCTACCGCTGCTGATCTGCGCGGTGCTGGGGGCGTGCGGTGGTCCCGGCGCGGTGGGCCGCTCCGCGTCAGTGGAGTGCGCCCCGTTTGCGCGAGCGCTGACCGGGGTTCCGCTATCCGGCGCGGCGGCGGATTGGTGGTGGCAGGCTGAAGGCCGGTTGCGGCGGGCGCGGCAGCCGGAGGTCGGAAGCGTTCTGGTATTCCGCCGTTCCGGGCGGTTGCCCGACGGGCACGTGGCGGTGGTGTCGCGGGTGGTTTCCGCGCGGCGGATCAAGGTGACGCAGGCCAACTGGGTGCACCACCGGGTGACCGAGGATCAGCCGGTGATCGACGTCTCCGGACGAGGGGATTGGAGCGAGGTGCGGGTCTGGTGGGCGCCTTCCGGCGAGATGGGGAAGACGGATTATCCGACATTCGGCTTCATCCGGCCGGACCGTCCGATGCGGCGCGACCAGCTTGTCGCCGCCACGCCGTGGGCGATCCGCACCGCCGCGAGCGGTCGGTAGTCACGCCGGCGACGCTGGGCTTGGAATGGTCGATGGATCGGTGCGGTGAGCCGGGTCAGGGGCGGCCGTGGAAGCCGGTGGCGATGACGTAAAGCTCGCTGGACTGCTTGCGGCTGGAGGGCGGCTTGGCATGGCGCACGCTGGCGAAGTTGCGCTTCAGCACGTCCAGCACCGGCTTTTCCGAGCCGCCCTGGAATACCTTGGCGACGAACCTTCCGTCCGGGGCCAATACTTGGACCGCGAAGTCGAGCGCCATCTCGGCCAGGGCGACGATACGGATATGATCGGTCGAGGCATGCCCGGTGGTGTTGGGCGCCATGTCCGACAGCACCAGGTCGGCCGGGCCGCCGAGGGCCTGGGTCAGTCGCGCGGGCATGGCCGGGTCGGTAAAATCGCCCTGCTCAATGGTGGCGCCGGGCAGCGGATCGATCGGCAGCAGGTCAACCGCCAGGACCGAGGCGGCGCCCCGCTGGACGGCAACCTGGGACCATCCGCCAGGCGCGGCCCCGAGGTCAAGCACCCGATCGCCGGGTCGGATCAGATGAAACTTGTCGTCGAGTTCACGCAGCTTGAACGCCGCGCGCGAGCGCAGGCCCTGTTGCTTCGCCGCGGTGACATAGGGGTCGTTCAACTGCCGAGCCAGCCAGCGTGCCGAGGCGGGGGTGCGGCTCTTGGCGGTCTTGACGCGGACTGAAAGACCTCGGGGCGGCGCAAGAGCCGGCGTTCGGGTCATGGTTGGCCGTGCGGCTGGCCGTTGCGCTGGGCATGGAGATGGCCGTGGTCGCGGCGGCGTCCCTGGCGCAGACGGTCGGCGCGCATCAGCCGCAGCAGCACACCCTCTCGCAGGCCGCGGTCGGCGACGATCACGTGCGGGGCCGGCCACAGGCTGGTGATCGCGGCGAACACCGCGCAGCCGGGCAGCACGAACTCGACCCGATCCGGACCGACGCACGGGTGCAGCATCAGGCCGTCGCGTCCGATGGCGCGCAGGTGGGACAATGCGTCGGCCGCATCCTGGCGGCAAAGTTCTAGGCCATCGACGGCGGGACGACGGTAGCGTTCCAGATTGAGTGCGACGCCGGCCAGAGTGGTGACCGTGCCGCTGGTGCCGAGCAGACGGACGCCGCCATCGCGGATTTCGCGGGCGATGCAGTGCACCCGCTCGAACGGGCGGAGACGGTCCCGGACGTCGGCCACCATGGCGTCGAAGCCGTCGGGGTCGAAGCCGGCGTCGCCCCAGCGTTCGGAGAGTGTGACCACGCCGACCGGGAGCGATTCGTATCCGATCAGGTCGGGGCGACCGTTGGTTAGGCGGACCCAGGCCAGTTCGGTGGAACCGCCGCCGATGTCGAACAGCAGCGCTCGGCGGCCGTCGCAGGGCAACAACGGGGTGCATGATTCCAGCGCCAGCTCGGCTTCCTCGCGGCTGCTGATGATGCCGAAATCGAAGCCGGTTTCCTGCTTCACCCGGGCCAGGAAGGCCAGTCCGTTGGTGGCTCTGCGGCACGCTTCGGTGGCGACGGCGCGGACCCCGCGCACCGGGCGTCGGACGAGGCGGGCGGCACAGGCCTGCAAGGCGACGATGGCGCGATCCATGGCGGCATCGTTCAGCCGACCGGTGGCCTGCAACCCCTCACCCAGGCGGACGATGCGGGAGAAACTGTCGAGCACGCGAAAGCCGTCGCCGGACGGGGTTCCGACCAGCATCCGGCAATTGTTGGTGCCCAGATCCAGGGCGGCGAAAGCCGGTCCGAAGGTTCGGCGTGCCGGGTCCGGGCGCAGGTCATTTCCCTGCGCGGCGGGTTCAAGCGCGGCAGTGTCAAGCGCGGCACTGGCTTGAACCGGCATCATCATTGGATTGTCAACCGGTTGGGGGTGACGAGCAAGCGCCGAATACAGGTCTGGTGCGGCCTGTCGAAGTTTTCACTCGCCGGATCGTCCCGCCGGAGGTCTTGCCGGCAGCCGGCTTGCCGAATGCCGAGCGTGGTCGCGGGTCACGGGCCGTGGGATCAGGGCCGTGGGATCAGGGGCCGTGGGATCAGGGGCCGTGGGGTCAGGAGCCGTGGGGTGCGGGGCCGCGGGGTCAGGGGCCGCGGGGTCAGGGGCGGCGCGGGGTCAGGGGCCGGAGCGGCGCAGCAGCGGTTCCACGCGGCCGACCCGCCAACCGCCGCCGCCGTTTGCCTTCACCTCACGCGCCGCCATGTGGGCGCGACGCAGCACGGCGCGGACATCCTCGCCGCTGCCGGGCAAACGGCTGGCGATACCGATGGAGAATTTCACCCCGCGACCATCGGGGCCGTCCTGGAAAGCTTGGTTGCGGCACAGCGAGTCGGCGCGTTCGGCGGCGGTGAGGTGATCCATGCCGCTTTGCCAGACGGCGAACTCATCGGCGCCGACCCGGGCGACGAGATCGCCTGGGCGGACCATCGCGCGCAACTGGTCGGCCATGCGAACCAGCATCCGATCGCCCTCGGGGCGCCCGGCGGCGTGGTTGACGCGGCGCAGATCGTCGATATCGATCAGCGTCAGGGTGCCGACGGTGGCATCCCGGTCGAGCCGATCGATATGGCGATCGGTCTCATCGAGGAACCATCTTCGGTTGGGGATGCCGGTGAGCCGGTCGATGCCGATCTGGCCCATACCGGCGCCGATCACAGTCCGCAGCAGCATGGCGAGCGCGGCGCAGAGTGCGCGTTCGGCGTCGGTCCAGGCCGGCGACCCGGCGGCGCGCCACAGCAGCAGCCCGCCTGGGCGGGCCGGCGGCAAGGTCCAGGGGCAGGCGATCAGCGGGCGATTGTCGGCGCCGACCAGATCGGTCGGCCGGTCGGGGATGGCGACGAGCAGGGCTCGGCCGCGCTCGATCGTGTCGGCGCCGGCGTCCCCGAGGCAATAGGCCACCGGTGCGTCGGCGGCATCCTGGGTCAGATCGACAATGGCGAGCCCTTGCAGATCGGCGGTGAGGCGCACCTGGTGCAATACCGTTACGATAGATCCATCATAATCGCCGCTATCGGACACGCCTGTTGCTCCAGCCGAAGGATGTGACGGAGTCTAGACCATTTCGATATGGAATGGGTAGCGCTTCGTGGGTGGCCCCGGCACCTGATGGTGGAGGTGTGTGGCTTGAGTGACAGGACCTCGCTACGATCAAGGGTCGAAGCATGGAGGGGACCACTATGCGAGCGGTCTGGTACGACCGGCAAGGGCCGGCCGACGCGGTCATCGTCAGCGGCGAACTGCCAACGCCGGTGCCGCAACGGGGTGAGGTGTGCGTTCGCCTGTATGCCTCGGGGGTCAATCCGTCGGACACCTATCGCCGGCACGGGGCGGTGGCGGCGGAATATCCGCGGGTGATCCCGAACAGCGACGGCGCCGGCGTGGTTTGCGGGGTCGGCGACGGGGTTTCGCCATCCTGGGTCGGCCAGCGGGTGTGGCTGTACAACGGCCAGCGCAACGGACGCTGGATGGGCACGGCGGCGGAGTATATCGCGCTGGACGCCGATCTGGTCACCAAACTTCCGGACCACGTCTCGTTCGCCGAGGGCGCGACGCTGGGTATCCCGTGCATGACCGCGCATGGGTGTGTGTTCGCGGCCGGCGCGGTACAGGGCAAGCGGCTGCTGGTTACCGGCGGGGCGGGCGCGGTCGGCAATTACGCGGTGCAGCTCGCCGCCTGGGCGGGGGCCGAGGTGATCGCGACGGTGAGTTCGCCGGACAAGGCCGAACGCGCCGCGGCGGCCGGGGCGGCGCATGTGGTGAACTACCGCACCGAGGATGTCGCCGCTCGCGTCGCCGAGATCACCCGAGGCGGCGGGGTGGACCACGTGGTTGACGTCGATCTGGGCGGCAACCTGGCGGTCGTGCTGGCCGCGGTGCGCGAACATGGCAGCATCGCCTACTACGCCAGCAACGGGGCGCCGGAGCCGGCGGTCAACTTGCGCACGCTGATGGCGAGGAACCTGACGCTACGCGGCTTCGTGTTGCCGAGCAGCACGTGGGCGGCGCGCAAACGGGCGCAACGCGATATCTCGGCGTTCGTGCGCACGCGGGGTCGCCTGCTGTCCGTGGCTGGCGAATTTGCGCTGTATCAAACCGCGGCGGCGCATCTGTCGGTGGAGGCTGGCGGCAAGGTCGGCACCGTCGTCGTCGCCTGCGATCAATGAAGCGGCGGTTGACACCGGGGCGCCGCGCTGGTTGTTGCTGTTGCGCGCAAGAAAAGTCCGGGAGGGGACCCGCATGATCACGACCACCCGCCGTGCCTTGCTGGCCGGAGCCGGTGCGCTCGTCGCGCTGCCGGCCCGCGCCGAGAACGCACCCGGCGTTACCGACGACGAGATCCTGTTCGGCCAGACGATGCCCTATAGCGGACCGGCGTCGTCATACGGCACCATCGGCAAGGCGTCGCTGGCCTACTTTCGGATGATCAACGACCAGGGTGGAATCAACCGCCGCAAGCTGCGGATGCTGTCGCTGGATGACGGCTATCTGCCGCCCAAGACGGTGGAGCTGACGCGGCGGATGATCGAGCAGGACAAGGTTGCCTTCCTGTTCAACTGCCTTGGCACCCCCACCACCAACGCGACGCGGAAATACGTCAACCAGAAACAGGTGCCGCAGCTTTTCATCGCGTCCGGGGCCACTCAGTTCGGCGACCGCGAGCATTACCCGTGGAGCATGGGTTGGCAGCCGACCTATCAGGTCGAGGGCCGGATTTTCGCCAAATATATCCTGCGGACCGTGCCGGACGCCAAGGTCGGGGTGCTGTATCAGGGCGACGATTCGGGGCGCGACTACTTTAAGGGCATGAAGGACGGGCTGGGCGATGCCGCCGGGAAGATGATCGTCGCCACCGCGACCTATGAGGTTTCCGACCCGACCGTGGATTCCCAGGTGCTGACGCTGCGCGACAAGGGCGTCGATGTGCTGTTCATGACCGGCATCCCGAAATTCAACGCCATGGCGATCCGCAAGTCGTTCGATATCGGCTGGAAGCCGCGCCAGTTCTTCATCTCGTCCACCGGGTCCTCGGTCGCCACCGCCATCATGCCGGCTGGCCCGGAGAAGGCGGTTGGCGTGATGACCGCGAGCTACGTCAAGGACCCGACCGACAAGCAGTGGGCGGCCGATGCCGACTTCCTGGCCTGGCGGACGTGGCTGGAGAAGTATTACCCAGGGGCGGACCCGACCGATGTGAACAACGTGTACGGCTACTCGACGGCGCAGACCTTGGTGCAGGTGCTGAAGCAATGCGGCGCCGACCTGTCGCGGGCCAATATCCTGCGCCAGGCGACCAGCCTGGACCTGGTCTTACCGATGTTGCAGCCGGAGATCCGGGTCAAGACCGGGGCGCAGGACTACTACCCGCTGAAGCAGATGCGCCTGGTCAAGTTCGACGGTCATGCCTGGGTTCCGTTCGGTGAGGCGATCTCAGGATAGGTCGTCGTAGTCGCAGAGGCGCTTGCCGCCGTTTGCCAGTTCGATGCCGTGTTGGGCCACGGTGATCCGGATCACCGCGTCGGGGTGGACGCCGAACCGGGCCAGATCGATGCTGAAACCCTGGTGGCCGGTGCCGAAGCCCGCGGCAAGCAGATCCTGGCGGAATTCATCGGCGTGGAAAGCGAGCACAGGTTGGTCGTCGACCAGCAGATCGAGCGCCACCGGGTCGGCCGATCCGGTCAGATGGCTCAAGCCCCGCAGACGGCCATCGACGATGCCTTCCAGGGCGCCGCCGAAGTTGCGGCGCACGACGTCGATGTAGGCTTTGCGGTTGGGCTCGATCAGGGCGATCAGCCGGTCACGCAGGGTGTCGCTTCGCGGCAGGTCGCCGAAGCGCAGCAGCGTGGCAACGAAGTCGGCCGGAAACACCAGGGCTTTCTCGTAGCTCAGCAGCAGGGTGGGGCAATCGAGCGGACCTGCGAACGCCACCATCGCGGCGATCGCATCGACGGTGGCGCGCAATGCCGGCATCGGATCCTGATAGTCCGAGAGCGAGCGCCTGACCGCTACCGAGACCGGATCCCGGAACGGGATGATGACGTGCGGGTTGGTGAACAGCTTGATGTCGGGGGGATCGAGGACATCGCTCAGCATGGGGAACTTGAAGCCGCATGTACCGTAGTCCGCGTCGCGCTGGCGGATGGTGCGCTTCAGGCCTGGCGTGTCGCGCGCGAGGAGGATTTTTGCCAGGGCCTCGTCTTCGTGGACATGGTCGTTGAGGTCGGAGCCCATGAAGATGCCGACCTGGCGCAGGATGGATGCGACGAGGCTGGTTCCGGAACGGTGCAGGCCGGTGACGATGAAGGTCCGGCCGCCTCGGCCTGGTGTTGCCGAGCGATTGATGATGAAGCCTTTGTTGACCAGGCCGTCGGCCGGACTGTCTGGCGTGATCATGACTTGTTCCGCGTTATTGTGGCGGCGGCGGGCGGTGATGCAGCCCGAGGGGCGGGTGGGGGTCCAGATAATTACAACGTCACCGGATCAACCGGCAAAGGCTGACATCGCTGGGCCAAGGCTCGCTGGGTTGTTGGCTGCCCGGGCTTGTCGTCTCGCTGGGTGGCTGGCTGCCCGGGCAGGTCGCCCCGCTGGGGGCCACCCTCGCTGGAAGGCTACCTTGCTGGCGGGCTACCTCGGTGGACGCTCACTCGCTGGGTGCTGGCAACGATCATGCCTGGCGTTCGTTGTATCGCGATGTGGCCAGCCGCCTCGGCGGCCAAGGCAATGACCGGAAGGGGTTCGGATATGGCGGAACATAAGCTGGCGCTTATCGTTGGCGGCAATCGCGGCATCGGTCTGGGGGTAACCAAGGACTTCCTGGCCCAGGGTTGGGAGGTCATCGCCACCGCGCGGCAACCGGCGCAGGCGAGCGCGCTGCAAGATCTGGCCTCGGCGAGCAACGGGCGGCTGACGATCCCGCGACTCGACATGAGCGATCCGGTCGAGGTGGACGGATTTGGCGCGACACTGGGCGGCAAGACGGTCGACGTGGTCCTGGTGAACGCCGGCATCTCCGGACCGGCGCATCGCAGCGCCAGCGAGGTGACGCCGGAGGAGATCGGTGCCCTGATGTTCGTCAACGCGATCGCTCCGGTGCGGTTGGCGCGATCGCTGGCCGGGCAGGTGCGAAGCGGTTCGGGGGTGATTGCGTTCACCTCCTCGGTGATGGGCAGCGTGGCGGACAACTCGGGCGGGCACGAGCTGTACCGGGCGAGCAAGGCCGCGCTGAATTCGTTGAGCCGGGGTTTGTGGGGCGAGCTGGGCGGGCGGAAGCTGACCTTGGTGTCGCTGCATCCGGGTTGGGTTCGAACCGACATGGGTGGGCAATCCGCGGCGGTATCGGTGGACGACAGCGCCGCCGGGATCGTGTCCGTTTTGCAGCAGCAGAAAGGGGCGCACCAGCATCGGTTCCTGGATTACACCGGCAAGGAAATCCGCTGGTAGCAGCGAGGGCTTTGCCCGATCGGGCTGATGCCGGGGCGACATCGCACCTGACGCGGTCCTGGCGGGCGGTGCTGCTATGTTGGGAGCCGGGTCCTGGGCGATTAGTTTCTGGGAGCCGGATCCTGGGCGCGAGGTTTCGAGGAGCCAGGTCTGGGTAAGCTGGTCACGGGTGGCAACGGGATGACCGGGGTTCGCCCAGTCATCCCCGCGAGACGTGAGGCGGCTATCCGGCGACGGTTTTAGACTTCGACTTCCTGCTCGCGGTCGGCGCTGCCGTCGTCGTCACCTTCGGGCTTCGGCAGGGCAGGCAGCGCGGCCTCGGTGATTTCGAAGTCGAGTTTGTTGTCCTTCAGCGTCACCTTGACGGCGCCGCCCTTGACCAGCTTGCCGAACAGCAGTTCCTCGGCCAGTGCCTTCTTGATGTGTTCCTGGATGACGCGGCCGAGCGGACGGGCGCCGTAAAGTCGGTCGTAGCCGCGCTCCGCCAGCCATTCCTTCGCGGCCGAGGACAGTTCGATGGTCACGTTGCGGTCCGCAAGCTGGGCTTCTAGCTGCATCACGAACTTTTCCACCACACGGCCGACGATTTCGGGCGTCAGGCCGGCGAAGGTGATGGTGGCGTCCAGGCGGTTGCGGAATTCCGGTGTGAACAGGCGCTTGATCGCATCGTCGTCCTCGCCCTGACGGATGTCACGTCCGAAGCCGATGACTTCCTTGGCCATGTCCGACGCGCCGGCGTTGGTGGTCATGATCAGGATGATGTTGCGGAAGTCTACCGTCTTGCCGTTGTGGTCGGTGAGTTTGCCGTGATCCATCACCTGCAGCAGGATGTTGAACAGGTCGGGGTGGGCTTTCTCTATTTCATCCAGCAGCAGCACGGCGTGCGGGTGCTGGTCGATCGCGTCGGTCAGCATGCCGCCCTGGTCGAAGCCGACATAGCCCGGCGGCGCGCCGATCAGGCGCGACACCGAATGCCGCTCCATATATTCGGACATATCGAAGCGGATCAGTTCGATGCCCATGGTGGAGGCCAACTGGCGGGCGACTTCGGTCTTGCCGACGCCGGTCGGGCCGGAGAACAGGTAGTTGCCGATCGGCTTTTCCGGCTCGCGCAGGCCAGCGCGGGCCAGCTTGATCGCCGCGGCCAGTGCATCGATTGCCTTGTCCTGGCCGAACACCATCGACTTCAGGTCGCGTTCCAGATTGCGCAGCGTCTCCTTGTCGTCGGCGGAGACCGACTTGGGTGGGATGCGGGCGATTTTCGCCACGATCTCTTCGACGTCCTTCAGCGTCACGGTCTTCCGCCGCTTGTGCTCGGGCAGCAGCATGCGGGAGGCGCCCACTTCATCGATGACGTCGATCGCCTTGTCCGGCAACTTCCGATCATGAATATACTTCGACGATAGTTCCACCGCTGCTCGGATCGCTTCGTCTGTGTAACGAACCTTGTGATGCTTCTCGTAGTTCAGCTTCAGCCCGCGCAGGATCTTGACGCTGTCCTCCAGCGACGGCTCGTTGACGTCGATCTTCTGGAAGCGGCGGACCAGGGCGCGGTCCTTTTCGAAGTAGTTGCGGAATTCCTTGTAGGTGGTGCTGCCGATGCAGCGCAGGTTGCCTGACGCCAAGGCCGGCTTCAGCAGGTTGGAGGCGTCCATCGCGCCGCCGCTGGTGGCGCCGGCACCGATCACGGTGTGGATCTCATCGATGAACAGGATGGCGCCGGGCTGGCTTTCCAGTTCGTTGACCACCGCCTTCAGCCGTTCCTCGAAATCGCCGCGATAGCGGGTGCCGGCCAGCAGCGATCCCATGTCGAGCGCGAAGATGGTCGACTTCGCCAGCACTTCCGGCACGTCGCCTTCCACGATGCGTTTCGCCAGGCCCTCGGCGATCGCGGTCTTGCCGACGCCGGGATCGCCGACATAGAGCGGGTTGTTCTTGGTGCGGCGGCAAAGGATCTGGATGGTGCGTTCGATTTCGGAGTCGCGCCCGATCAGCGGGTCGATCTTGCCCGACATCGCCTTCTTGTTGAGGTTCACGCAGTAGTTGGACAGCGCGTCCTGGCCGCGGCGGTTGGGCTTTTCCTCGCGTTCCTGCTCCGGCTGGTTGCCTTCCGGGGCCTGATTGTTGGAGCCGCTGACAGGGCGCTGCGCCGACCGGCCGGGCGCCTTGGCGATGCCATGGCTGATGAAGTTCACCGCATCGAGCCGGGTCATGTCCTGCAGTTGGAGGAAGTAGACGGCGTGGCTTTCGCGTTCGCTGAACAGTGCGACCAGCACGTTGGCGCCGGTGACCTCGTCGCGGCCCGACGACTGCACATGGATCGCGGCGCGCTGGACGACGCGCTGGAAGCCGGCGGTCGGTTTCGGGTCGCCCGGTCGGTCGGTCGCCAGCCCGGCGAGATCCTTGTCGAGGAACTCGGTCAGGTCGTTGCGCAGCTTGTCGAGGTCGACGCCGCACGCCTTGAGCACAGTGGCGGCATCGGTGTCCTCGGCCAGACCGAGCAGAAGGTGCTCGAGGGTGGCGTATTCGTGGCGCCGCTCGCTGGCGAGCGACAAGGCGCGGTGAAGCGTCTGCTCGAGGTTCCGTGACAGCATATCCGACGCTCCTAAACCCTTGCGGTCCCGAACGGGACCTGATCAACCCTAGACGAGCTCACCGCCGCATCCTTCATGTCGCCCCATCCATCATGGAGCCGATGTTGGCGCCAGCGCGCCGAACGGCGTAATCATTCCTTCTCGATCGTGCATTGCAGGGGATGCTGGTTTTGCCGTGCGAGGTCCATCACCTGGGTGACCTTGGTTTCGGCAACTTCGTAGGTGTAGACACCGCAAACCCCGACGCCTCGACGATGCACATGCAGCATGATACGGGTCGCTTCCTCGCGGTTTTTCTGAAAAAACCGCTCCAAGACGTGAACCACGAACTCCATTGGAGTATAGTCGTCGTTCAGCATCAAGACTTTGTACATAGCGGGCTTGCGCGTTTTCGGCCGCGCCTTGACGACGACCCCGGTATTGGGCCCCTCGGTCGTGCCGCCCCGCTTGTCGTTGTCGCTCATGGTGCTTGCATCCATCCGCCCGTCCCGCCTCTGGCCGCCGCACGACCGATTCTCAAACCCTGCCGGTCCCTGGATTCCCCCTGCTTGGCAGGCTCGCCCGGGCAGCTTTGCCCTCAGTCTTGGTCGCGGCCAGTCTCGTTTGCCTGCCGGTCTTGGTTGCCTGCCCGTCTTGGTCGCCGGCCAGTCTGTTCGTCAGCCAATCTTGATCGTCGGCCGGTCTTGGTCGTCGGCCGGTCCCGTTTTGTGCGCTATCGGGGACCCACCATATCGGAACGCCTTGGTCCGTTGAAAGCCTATTGGCGCCGGTCAGACGATTGCGCCGACCGGGCGTGACCGCAAGAGGCGATTCGCTGAATTGTCAGGCGAAGCGATCCTCAACACCCCACAAGATGGGCGAGTGCGGAAAAAAACAAAGGCCCGGACGGATGCCCGGGCCTTCGAGATATTGCATCGCGGCGATTTCGCCGGGCGCGGGTGCCCGTTGAGCGCGCCTCGGCCGGTCAGCCCGTCTTGGCGAACTTCTCGACCGCGACGGTGACGCGGGCGGTGATCGGGGCCAGCGCCTGCTCGGTCAGTCGGAACGAGGCATCGGTCAGCTTGCCGGACTCGGCGAGCGACTTTTCCAGCGTGGCGCGGGCCAGCGCGGACTGCAGTTCGAATGCATCCTTCAAGGACTTGATGCCGGACAGCGCCTTGAAGGCCGACATGCTGTCGTCGAGCGAGGCCTGTGCGGCGGCGGCGAGGTGCTTGGACAGGTGCTGCATGCCGGTGGCCCAGATCTGGCCGGACTTCACCATGGCTTCCATGTTGCCTTGATTAAATGCCGCGAGTTCCTCGGCGTTCTTCATCGCTTTCTCGACTCCTTCCTTGACTTTCGCCTGTGTCGCTTCAAAGCCGGCGGTGGCTTTGGCGACGCCTTCCTTCAGGTTCGACACGGTGGCATCGATGCCCTTGTCGGCGGCATGCTCAGCGGTGTGGGGGACTTCGACAATCTTGGCTTTGCTGGTCGTCATGGTCTTTCATCCTGTCGATAATGGCCGGTTTTTGGTTATCCAATGGCGACGGCGCCTGACGGGTCAGACGCGTTACCGATAAATTGGTGCTAGCCAGCGAGGGTGCTGAAATCGCTGCACCGCAACAGACCTCTGATATAGAAATGTCGTGAGCCGCGATCAAGAGAATTATTGTGCACTGCACAAAATTCCCCAGGAGCGAAAAAGCGGCGGTTCCCGACCCGGTTTCCCGACCCCGTTCCCCGACAGCTTTTCCCGAAACCCGTTTCCCGACACCTCTTGGATGATAACGCTACAGCGTGCGAGCGTCGTGCCGTAAGGCATTCACCTTTTGCAGTTTTTAGACTGTTTTCTGCTGGACAAGAGCCGTCTTGGCAACATAATGTTGCCGGGTAATGACGAAAGGGACATGAATGGCCACCTCAGCCTGCGGTTCGCGCAAGCAGGTATCGTCCTGCCTGTCGGCCGTCATTGTCCTGACGTCGTTGCTGTTCGCCGGTTGGTTACTGACCGGGTCGGCGCGGGCGCAGATCGGTTCCGCTCGCTACAGTTCCATCGTGGTCGACGCCAACAACGGCGATGTGCTGGAGGACGTGAACGCGGACCAGCCGCGCCACCCCGCCAGCCTGACCAAGATGATGACGCTGTACGTCACGTTCGAGGCGTTGCGCGACCGCCGCATCAGCCTCGACCAGGCGGTGCCGGTTTCGCCGCACGCCGCGTCGATGCAGCCGACCAAGCTTGGCCTGCTGCCCGGGTCGCGGCTCTCGGTGGAGCAGGCGATCCTGGGGCTGATCACGCGATCCGCCAATGACGCTGCCTCGGCGCTGGGCGAACTGTTGGGCGGCAGCGAGGACCGCTTTGCCGAGATGATGACGTTGCGCGCCCGCGCACTTGGCATGACCCACACCACGTTCATGAACGCGTCCGGCCTGCCGAACGACCTGCAATGGACCACCGCGCGCGACCTGGCGATCCTGAGCCGGCGGCTGATCAACGACTTTCCGGCCTATTACGGCTATTTCTCGACCCCGAGCTTCGTCTGGCACCGGCAGATCATCTTCAACCACGACAGCATGTTACGCAGCTATCCGGGCGCCGACGGGCTGAAGACCGGCTACACCGAGGCGTCCGGGCATAACCTCGTCACCAGCGCGGTGCGCGGCGGCGTGCGGTTGATCGGGGTGGTGCTGGGCGCCGGGTCCAACGGGGAACGCGACATCCATATGACCGCGCTGCTCGACCATGGTTACGAGCAGTTGGACGTGCTGCCGGCGCGCAAGCCGTTGTTGCTGGCGTCTCGGGTCAGCTTGATCGCCAGCGCGCATGCGGCGGAAATCGGCCCGCTTGCGCCGCGGCATGCGGCGGCGGCGAATTGGACGGTTCAAGTTGGCAGCTACGCGACGCCGGCTGCCGCCCATAGCGCCGCGATGGCGGCCAGGCGGGAGGCGGAAGCTGGGGAGGTCCGGGTCGAGCCATTCCGGCAACGGGCGAAACGGCTGTGGCGGGCGCAGGTGACGGGCCTGACCCAGACGGACGCCAAAGACGCCTGTTCCGGTTATCACCGAGGCGGTTGCGTGGTGGTGCGGCCGGAAGCCAGGGTGGTGGCTAGCCGGTAGCGGCGGATCAACGATCCAGGCGGACCAATCCGCCTGGAGTCGCCACCAGGGCGGTGGTGGCCAGACCGATGAACAGCCCGCTTTCGACCACACCGATCACGCCGGACAGGTCTCGTTCCAGCCGGGCCGGGTCCTCGATGGTGCCAAAACCGCAATCCAGGATCAGGTTGCCGCCATCGGTGCGGAACGGCGTGCCGTCGGGAGCCATCCGCAGCACCGGGTTGGCGCCCAGCTTGGCAAGGCGGGCGGTGGTGGTTTCGTGGCCGAAAGCAACGATCTCGACCGGCACCGGGCTGGTGCCGCCCAGCTTGGATACCAGCTTCGGTTCGTCGGCGATGATCACCAAGCGGTCGCTGGCCGCGGCGACGATCTTCTCACGCAACAGCGCCCCGCCCAGACCCTTGACCAGCGCCAACGAGTCACGAGCGATTTCGTCCGCGCCGTCGATCGTCAGGTCCAGGCGGGGGTGGCGGGCAAAGTCGGTGAGTTCGATGCCGCCTTCCCGCGCCTGCCTGGCGCTGCGCTCGCTGGTCGGGACGCCGACGATGCGCAGGCCGGCGCGGACCCGCTGGATCAGCCCGTCGATGGCGAACGCGGCGGTCGAGCCGGTGCCGAGACCGACCGCCATGCCGTCCTGGACCATCGCAACGGCGGCCATCGCGGCCTCGCGCTTGCGGGCGCCACGGTCGTCGGTCATGCGCGGGCTGATCCGGGCACGGTCGATCCGGGCACGGCCGATCCGGGCACAGCCGATCCGGGCACGGCCGATCCGGGCACGACGGTGCAATCGGGTTCGGCGTGGCGCGGGCGGGTATGGCCTGCGCGGGTATGCCTGTCGATGATCATGGCGCGGTTCTAGACCGATCCTTGCGCGGTCGCCAGCGTAGCGACCGAACGCCGGGCGAGGTTGACCTTGCGCCGAACCAAGCGGTTGCGCATGTTGGAGAACGATCGACGGAAGAAGGCCGAGGCGGAGCACTGTGATGGACGGCGGAGCAGACTCAAGGCGCATCACGATCCATGCGCCGGACGATTTCGCCGGAATGCGTGCCGCCGGCCGGCTTGCCGCCGAGACCCTGGACATGATCGTGCCGCATGTGAAGCCGGGCGCATCGACCGGGACGCTGGACCGGCTGTGTCACGAATTCATCCATGACCATGGCGCGACCCCTGCGCCGCTAAACTATCGGGGCTATCCGAAGTCGATCTGCACCTCGATCAACCATGTCGTCTGTCACGGCATCCCCGGCGAGCGCAAGCTGGAGAGCGGCGACATCCTGAACATCGATGTCACCGTGATCCTGGCCGGCTGGCACGGCGATTCGTCGCGCATGTATGCGGCCGGCATGCCGAATACCCGTGCCCGGAACCTGATCGACGTGACCTATGAGTCGTTGATGCGGGGGCTGAAAGCGGTGCGGCCGGGCGCCACCCTGGGCGATGTCGGTCACGCGATCCAGACCTTCGTCGAGGGCAACCGGTTCAGCGTGGTGCGGGACTTCTGTGGTCACGGCATCGGCCGGCGTTTCCACGAGCCACCGAACGTGCTGCATTTCGGCCGCCCGGGCGAGGGTCCGATCCTGCGGCCTGGGATGTTCTTCACCATCGAACCGATGGTGAATTCCGGACGCCCGGAGGTGAAGGTGCTGGACGACGGGTGGACCGCGGTCACTCGGGATCGCAGCCTTTCGGCTCAGTTCGAGCATATGATCGGCGTGACCGAGACCGGGTGCGAGGTGTTTACCCTGTCGCCGTCCGGATTGGACAAGCCGCCGCTGGGCGTTAGCTGAGCTGGGCGTTGGCGGGCGTTAGCTGATTGGCAAGGTTTGGCCGCTAGGGTTGGCGGCATTTGCAGCGCTGTGAGCGTCCGAACCGATCCATGTCCAGAGCTTCCAAACCATCCGGGGTGGCTGACGTTGCCTTGTTGCCGGGCTTGCTGGCCGGCCCGATGGACGCCGCTAGCGTTGACTCCGCCGCGGTCGCTGGTGGCGAGGGGCATCGCCAGCGCATGCGTCAGCGCTTGCTGAAGGCCGGACCGGACGCGCTGGCGGATCATGAAATGCTGGAAATGCTGTTGTTCATCGCGCTACCGCGACGCGATACCAAGCTGATCGCTCGGGCGTTGCTGACGCGATTTCGCAGCTTCGGCAGCACGGTGGCAGCGCCCGTTTCGGAGATGATGTCGGTCGATGGCCTGGGCGAGGCCGGCGCGGCGGCGTTGAAGCTGGTGCAGGCGGCGGCGCTGCGGATGATGCGGCATGAGGTGGCGACGCAGCCGGTGTTGTCGACCTGGGACCGGCTGACCGAGTACCTGACCGCGAGCATGCAGCATGAGCGCGTCGAACAGTTCCGGGTGCTGTTCCTGGACGGACGCAACCGGTTGATCGCCGACGAGGTGCAGGGACAGGGCACGATCAACCATGCGCCGGCTTATCCGCGCGAGGTGGTGCGCCGCTGCCTGGAACTGCATGCCACGGCGGTGATCCTGGCGCATAACCACCCGAGCGGGGAGCCGACGCCGTCGCGCGAGGATGTGACGCTGACCAAGGAGATCGTTCGGGCGGCGGCGATGATGGGGATCACGGTACACGACCATATCATTGTCGGGCGCGGCAAGTGGTTGAGCTTCCGGATGGAGAAGCTGCTGGGCTGAGGCAAGGCCCTGGCGAGCGCACCGATCGCGGCTCGGGCGCCTGAGGTTCGGGGTCGTTGCCACCGTTACGATAGCTGCTTGCCGACCGCGTCGGTCACAAGAGCTGCTTGCCGACCGCGTCGGTCACAAGAACTGCGTGCCGACCGCGTCGGTTACAAGAGCTGCTTGCCGACGGCGTCGACGGGGTTCGGGGTGTCTGCTGGGGCCGCCGATCGATCGCGCCGAACCCGCGCGATGGCCGCCTGGGCGATGGCCGCAACTCGCTCGGCGTTGCGATCCCAGGTGAGCGACTTCGTGGTGATGGTCTGCCGCGCCGCCTCGCCGAGCCGGGTGCGCAGCGCGGCATCGCGGCACAACCGCAACAGGGTTTCTTCCAGTGAACCGTCGCTGTTTGCATCGAACAACAGGGCGTCCTGGTCGTCGGTCAGGATTTCGCGGATATTCTCGGTATCGGGTGCAACGATCGCCCGGCCGAGTTGCAGATACTCGAACAGCTTCAGCGGCGAGGAGTACGGCGTCAGACCCGGCAGCACGGCGATGTCGAACGCCGCGATGTGGCGGGCAACGTCGTCGCGAGCGACGATGCCGGCGATGGTCAGCCGGTCGGCGACGCCACGTGTTCGGGCGTGGTCTTGCAGTGACTGGCGGGCCGGCCCGTCGCCGACCACCAGGATGTGCAGGTCGAAGCTGGCGTGATGCAGGGCAACGAAGTCGATCAGGCGGTGGACGGCGTTCCAGCCGCGAATGAAGCCGGTGAAGCCGATGACCATCCGGCTGGGCATGCCAAGCGCCTGCCTGGCGGCGGCGGTATCGGGGATGGCGCTGAAGCGATCCGGATCGATGCCGTTCGGGATGACCGTGATGCGCGCGGGCGCCACACCGGTTGCGGCAACCATGCCGGCCAGCACGCCGGTGACCGGCAGGACATGATCCGCGCGGTTCCACAGCCGCGTCTGAGCCCAGCGGCCAAGCCGGTGCAGCCGCAATCCATCGTTCCGGGCGCGTTCCTGGTAGAGCGGGGCGTTTACTTCGAGCAGTAACGGCAGGCCTGACAGGCGGCGCATCCAGAGGCCGGCAAACAGGAACAGGCTGAAACGTTCATAGATCACATCGGGACGATGCCGGCGCATCGCCGCGGACAGGCGCAGGAAAGCTTTGATATTGTAGGCAAGTTCCAGGGATTCGTAGACTGCGCCGGGAATGCTGCGCTTGATGAGGTCGACCACGCGGCTGGAGCCGCCGAACTTTGTCGCGCCGAACGACGCCGGACCGACCAGGATTGTTTCGTGGCCCTGGCGCCGCAGCGCGGCGATCATTTCCTCGATGTGGACGGCCTGGCCGTCGCGCGATGCGATGCGATGATGAAACAGGATCCGCATGCCCAGTTAATCCTTGCGTCCACGGATGCCGTGACCGACGGGTCCATGGGGTGATCGTTACTGCGGAGGTGATCGTTACCGCATCACGCAGCCTCGATGCCGAGGATTAGCAGGGAAGTCGAAGTAATTGGTTAACGACATGCAAAAGATTCGCTACCGGCCCGGGAACGGCTGGCGGTCGAAGCTTGCGCGCCAGTGGGACGCGGCGCCGGTTCTGACCGGTTCAGGGTGCGCCGTGGCGTGCCCCGGCGCATGCCCGCGCGCCAGTGGGCCGCGGCGCCGGTTCTGACCGGTACGGCGTGGGCCGGTGGCGTGTCCGGCGCGTGTCGGCGCGCCAGTAGGCCGCGGCGCCGGTCTGACCGGTTCGGCGTGCGCCGGTGGCATACCCGGCGCATGCCGGTGGATCGAGCGTTAGCGCCCCAGCGTCGGCATGGTGAACTCCGGACCGCGCCGGGTGCCGGCGGTCCAGCGTTGCGTCACCGCCTTGTAGCGGGTGTAGAACCGCACGCCCTCGGGGCCGTAGATGTGGTGGTCGCCGAACAGCGAATGCTTCCAGCCGCCGAACGAGTGGAACGCCATCGGCACCGGGATCGGGACATTGATCCCCACCATGCCGATCTGGATCGCCTGGGTGAAATCGCGCGCCACCCCGCCATCGTTGGTAAACAGCGCGACGCCGTTGCCGTATTGGTGCGCGTTGATCAACCGCGTCGCGGTGGCGACGTCAGGGGCGCGCACCACCGACAGCACCGGGCCGAAAATCTCGTCGCGGTAGATCCGCATGTCGGGTTTGACGTTGTCGAACAGACAGCCGCCGAGGAAGAAGCCGTTCTCATATCCCTGCAGCTTCAGGCCGCGGCCGTCGACCACCAGGTCGGCGCCCTCCTTGACGCCGAGGTCGACGTAGCCGCGCACCTTTTCCAGATGCTCGCGGGTGACCAGCGGGCCCATTTCGGCTTCCGGATCGATGCCTGGCGCCACCTTCAAGGCGCGGACCCTGGGGGCCAGCTTGGAGATCAGCGCATCGCCGGCCGACCCCACCGTCACCGCCACGGAGACTGCCATGCAGCGCTCTCCGGCGGCGCCGTAGGCTGACCCCATCAGCGCATCGACCGCGTCGTCGATATCGGCGTCCGGCATCACCACCAGGTGGTTCTTGGCGCCGCCCAACGCCTGCACCCGCTTGCCATGCGCTGTGCCGCCGCGGTGGATGGTCTCGGCGATCGCGGTGGAGCCGACGAAACTGATCGCGGCGATGCCGGGATGGGCGATGATGCTTTCGACCGCCTCGCGGCCGCCTTGGATGACAGAGAACACGCCGTCGGGCAAGCCGGCTTCCCGCAGCAGGTCGGCCAGCTTCAGCGCGACCGAGGGATCCTTCTCGGACGGCTTGAGGATGAAGCAGTTGCCGGTGGCGAGCGCCATCGGGATCATCCACAGCGGCACCATGATCGGGAAGTTGAATGGGGTGATGCCGGCGACGACGCCGAGCGGCTGGCGGATCGACCAGGCGTCGATGCCGGTGCCGACCTGATCGGTGTATTCGCCCTTCAGCAGATGCGGCATGCCGCAGGCGAACTCCACCACCTCCAGGCCGCGCTGCACCTCGCCGTCGGCGTCGGACAGCACCTTGCCGTGTTCGGCGGTGACGATCTCGGAAAGTTCGCGCCGGTCGCGTTCCAGCAGTTCCTTCAGCTTGAACATGACGCGGGCACGGCGCAGGGCGGGGGTGTTGGCCCAGGCCGGCCAGGCGGCACTGGCGGCGGCGACGGCGTTGTCCACCTCGGCGGCGTTGGCCATTGCGACCTTGGCGGTGAGTTCGCCCTGGGCTGGGTTGAACACGTCGCCGAACTTGGCGCTGGTTCCGGCGACGTGCTTGCCGGCGATGAAGTGGCCGATTTCGCGCATGGTGGGTCCTCCGTGTCGTCGGGCGGAAGTAGAGCACGGCAGCGCCGCGGTCCAGACGGCGGGCCGCCGCCGCGGCTGCCCGGCGAGCCGTCGCGGTGCCGCATGATCTCGCTTGTATGCGCCGCGAAACACCGTATTGCGTTGCCTCATTGCGCCGGTGAGGCTAACGCTGCGGTTTCGCGCGCCCATGTGGGTGTGTCGCATACAGGAGAATGTCATGGCGTACAGGGTCGCGGTTGTCGGCGCCACCGGGGCGGTCGGGCGCGAGATTCTGAAAACCCTGGCGGAGCGGAACTTTCCGGCCTCGGAGGTGATCGCGCTGGCGTCGGGCCGCTCGACAGGGGCGGACGTTTCCTTTGGCGACAAGCAGGTGCTCAAGGTTCGCAACCTCGACAGTTTCGATTTCGCCGGCACCGATATCGGCCTGTTCAGTCCGGGCGCCTCGGTTTCGGCGGTGCACGCGCCGCGCGCGGCGGCTGCGGGCTGCGTGGTGATCGACAACACCAGTCAGTTCCGCATGGATGCCGACGTGCCGCTGGTGGTGCCTGAGGTGAACCCGCAAGACCTGCGCCACTTCGCCAAGCGCAACATCGTTGCCAACCCGAACTGCTCCACCATCCAGATGGTGGTCGCGCTGAAGCCGCTGCATGATGAATTCAAGATTAGGCGGGTCGTCGTCTCGACCTATCAATCCGTCTCGGGCGCCGGCAAGGAGGGCATGGACGAGCTGTTCAACCACACCAAGTCGTCGTTCGTGTATGAACAAAGCGCGCCGGAGCAGTTCACCAAGGAAATTGCCTTCAACTGCATCCCCCACATCGACAAGTTCATGGACGACGGCTCCACCAAGGAAGAGTGGAAGATGGTGGTGGAGACCAAGAAGATCCTCGATCCCAACATCGCGGTGCATGCCACCTGCGTGCGCGTACCGGTGTTCATCGGGCACGGCGAAGCGGTGAACGTCGAGTTCGAAAATCCGGCCACGGCCGGCGAGGCTCGGGCGATCCTGCGCGAGGCGGACGGTGTGGAGGTGGTCGATGTCCGCGAGGACGGCGGCTACGTCACCAATATCGAGTGCGCCGGCGAGGACGCGGTGTTCGTCAGCCGCATCCGCAAGGACCCGACGGTCGCGCACGGGCTGTCGTTCTGGTGCGTTTCCGACAATTTGCGCAAGGGCGCGGCACTGAACGCGGTGCAGATCGCCGAGACGATGATCGCGATGAACCTGCTTGTGAAGAAGGCAGCTTGAGGTTTCGCAGGCCAGGCAGCCGGGCGGGCAGCCAGTCGCGGGAACGCCGGCGGTTAGGATCGCCGCCCGCTTCGATTGGTCTTCGATGCGCTGGTGGCCGGGCCCGCTCTGATCGGTCTTCGGTGCGCTGTCGGCCGGGTCCCCTCTGATCGGTCTTCGATGCGCTGTCGGCAGAGCCCGCTCTGATCGGTCTTTTATGCGCTATCTGGTGAGCCCCTCGGATCGGTTTTCGGTGCCCTGTCGGCCGGGTACCCTCTGCAAAGCACGCCTTGCGGGTCAGTCGCGCCGGGTCAGCAGCGTGCGTTGGCGAGATGCTCGAAATAGGCGCGCAGGCTGCGCGCCTCTCGGCCGAGGATCGCGCGCAGCGTCAGCGCGTTGCCTTGCAGCCCATGGCGCTCGTAATGATCGTACATCGGCCTGAGCGCGTCCGCCTTTGGGCCGACGAGCGTGGTGGGATCGATGCGCCGAGCCTCGACCGAGTGGCCGGTGATGTCCGCCAGCATGGCGGCGATTGCATGCCGATCGAGGTTGCCCTCGGCGCAGAGTTCGAAGGTGCCGTTGGTCAGTCGGTCATCGATCAGCGCGATCGCCGCCACTTCGGCGACGTCGCGATAGTCGACGCGGCTGTGGCGTGTCTCGTTCGACCAGGGTTCGGCGAGGGTCCGCTTCTCGGTAATGTCGCGCCAGGCGGCGGCGAAGTTCTGATACAGCACCGCCGGGTGCAGAATGGCGTATTCGAGGCCGGAGTCGATAATGGCCTGCTCCACGGGCGCCTTCGCCGCGTGATTCGGCAGGGAACTGAGCACCGGGTGGATGACGGACGAGAAGACGAACCGCGCGACACCGGCGCGGGCTGCCTGGGCGACCACTCGTTGGCCGATCGCTGCCTGGTCGGGTAAGGTCGACCGGTGCGATGTAGAACACGGCTTGCACGCCGGTGAGCGCGTCGGCGACGCTGCTTGCGTCGGCGAGATCGCCGACGGCGACCTCGGAGGCGCCGCGGGCCAGCGCCGCGTCCCGTTGGTCGTCACGGCGGACGAACGCCCGGACATCGGCACCGCGACAGGCGAGTTCCGGAAGCATCAGCCCAGCGATCGGACCGGAGGCGCCAAATGCCAAGATCTTGCTCATCGCGCCGACCCCATGCGGCGTCCAGCGATGCCGGCGATCGAGGCGGCCAATCGGTCCGCGGCGCGGCAGCGTCGCACGCGACCGGCTGTGATCCGGCGCTTGGCGGCAACGCGGCTACGGATCGCTTGCAAGTCCGCGGCTGCGTCGGACGGCGTCGATTGGGCGATCATCAAGGCGGTCTCCTTTGAGCGGTGGACTCTCCCGGCTATCATTCGTGGGCGGCCCGAGGAACAACGGAGGACGCGCCCGTCAGTTCCGCCACCGGGCCGCTCATTGGGCGGCTCATTGGGCCGCTTATTGAGCGGCGAAAGCGCGATAGGTGGCGGCGGACGGCCAAGCATGGTCGCCATCACATCGGAGGCGGCCGCTTGGCAGAGCGGCGATCCGATGCCAGGGGCTGGACATCAGCGACACCTCGAGCGCCATGCCCCGCTGGCGATGATCGGCCGCTCGAGGGCGGCGAGATCGTCCCTCGGTTTCAGGTCGGGGGGAAGCTGCCGGATCGAGCGTTCAGCCGGCGGTCATCGTCTGAAGATGGGCCTGCAGCATCTGCAACGGGCAGGGCGAATCCGCCGGAACCACCGCCGGCCAGGTGTCCACGTTCGGCAAGCGGCCGGGATTGCGCAGCACCAGTTCGGTTTTCACGAACGGATCGCCGAATTTCGTCGCCAGCACGTGCCACAGATGCTGCGTCGGGTTCAGCGGCCATTCGTGCAGCAACGCCGAGGCCTGGTCCGCCGGCAGCCGGTCCAAATCGCGCAACTTTGCGCTCGATCCCATCAACCGCCGCCGTTCGGCCGGGTCGGCCACCGCGGCCTCGGTCAGGCGGTCGTAGCCAAATACCGCCGCCACGCGGTGGCCGCGCCGGCGCATCCATCGGGCCAGCCTGATCTCGCCGCGCTGCACCAGCAGCCACTTGGAGTGACTGACCCGCAGGCGCTGCAGGAAATCCATCAGGTCGCGCACCACCGCCACACCGCGCGCCAGCAGCAGGTAGCTTTGCAGATGCGGGCCGCCCTGCAGGCTTTCGGTCAGCCCGAACAAGCCGTCGCCGCCCGAACGCATCGCATCGATGACCGGCGCCAGGGGATAGATCGGCCCCAGCACACTGTCGTTTGCCAGCATCAGTTCCTCGGGCCGGGGCCAGCGCCGCCGCACCTCCGGCATCAGATCGTGCCAGGCGCCGAAATCGCGGCCGAAATTCTCCCGCTGCACCACCAGCGCGCAAAGCTGGCGTACCGCTTGCCAATCGGCTTCGGGAATGTGTTCCGACATCGATATGAACACGATTGAGACACCGAATTGCCGCAGCAGGCCGAGTTGGCAGCGGACCATGTCCGACACCTGTCCGGTCGCCGAGTAATGCACATACAACGCGATGCGGGTCGCATCCGGCGCCGGGTCGATACCATCCTGCATCCGTGGCGGAGCGACCGACCGGCGCGACGCACGCAGCGCGTCCCGCGGCAGCGCGGCCAATAACTCCTGCCCGACCGATGTCGCTCGGCGGGCGACCCGCTTCCAGGTGCCCGAAGTCGCATAGCCGTGCGCCACGCGTCGCAAGCCAGGCGAGGCGTCACGCAGATCGGTCAGGCGCAGCGGTTCGGTCACCGGTAAAGTCCCACCGGGGCAGTCTGGCCGCAAACCGGCAGGTCGCCAACAGCCCGATCCCGAGGCCGTCGGCAGCGTGATCAGTATGGGATCAGCGGCGGAAGTCGGCGCCCTTGCGTTCCACCGTGCGCACCAGGCCCTTCCATTCGTTCAGGCCGTAGCCCTCGGTCGGGCGCGCCTTCTTCATCCGCTCCGCCGCCTTGCGCTGGACGTAGTCGTCGATCATCACCGGCGGTTCACCCAACTGGCGCGCGATCAGTTCGAGCTCGCAGGCGCGTTCCAGCATATACAGACGCATCAACGCGCCGTGGATGGTCTCGCCCCAGGTCAGCAGGCCGTGGTTCAGCAGCACCACGCAACTGCCGTTGGCGCAACTGCGGCCCAATGCCTCGCACTCGTCCACCGTCGCCGGCACGCCATATTCGTGATAGACCACGTCGTCGAGGACATGCATCGCGTCCTGGCTGATCGGGCGCAGACCGTTGCGCAGCAAAGATACGCCAGCCCCGGCGCGGGTATGGGTGTGCAATACGCAGTTGGCATCCGAGCGAGCCTTGTAGACGCCGCTGTGGATGATGAACCCGGCATTGTTGAATCTGCCGTTCGGCGTCAGAACATTGCCCTCCATGTCCATCTTCACCAGCGACGACGCGGTGATCTCGTCGAACATGTCGCCGTAGTTGTTGATCAGGAAGTGGTTCGGTTCACCCGGTATCCGCGCCGACATGTGGGTGTTGATCAGGTCGGTCCACCCAAGCTCGTTGATGACGTGATACAACGCGGCGAGTTCACAACGGGCGTGCCATTCGGCATCCGACATATTCTGCTCAAGTTGCAGCGCGGCTGACATCCGATCATCTCCATTTTGCGTAAATCCTAGGATGGTATTGTTATCCGCTTGGCGGCATCGTGCAAGTTTCCCAACCGGGCTGACCGGCTTTTAACCTGACACCGCGCCCTGATCCGCCTAGATCGAGCGAAACGGAGCGAGCATCGATGGCCCCACCCTGGCGGGATCGCCGCGGCAGGTTCCTGCCGTTGAAGGCGGCGGTATTGGCGTCGCTGTTCATCCCCGGCGTGCTGTATGGCTTCTGGCTGGCGACCGGCGAGCTTGGCGCGCGCCCGATCCTGGCGGCGATCCACGGTACCGGCCTGTGGGCGATCCGTTTCCTGTTGATCTCGCTGGCGATCACCCCGTTCGCGCGCGCGCTGGACTGGCCGTCGCTGCTGTTGGTGCGGCGGAATGTGGGCGTTGCCTCGGCCTGCTATGCCGTCGCGCATCTGTTTCTGTATGTGGTCGATCAGAAGTTCGCGCTGCTGACGGTAATCTCGGAAATCGCGTTGCGATTCTATCTGACCATCGGGTTCGTTGCCTTGCTGGTGCTGCTGTCGCTGGCGGCGACGTCGACCGATGCCTGGGTCAAGCGGCTGGGCCGCGACTGGAAGCGGCTGCACCGCCTGGCGTATCCGCTGGGCGCGGTGGCGCTGCTGCATTTCTATATCCAGTCCAAGCTGAACGTGGGCCAGCCGGTGTTCGTGTCCGGTCTGTTCGTCTGGCTGATGGCCTGGCGCGCGGTGCCCGAGGCTTGGCGGCGCGGCCGCGGCATCGGCGTGACCGCCGCGGTGTATGGCGGCCTGGCCGTGGTCGCGGGGGTTGCCACCGCCGGGTTGGAGTTCGCCTGGTACGGCCTGGCGACACGGGTCAATCCGTGGCGGGTGCTGTATGCGAATGAGGCAATCGCGCGCGGCCTGCGACCCGCCCATTGGGTGGTGGTCGTCACCGCCGCACTGGCGTTGATGTTCATCGCCCGCCGGCTGATGAGGACCTCGCAGCCGGTACGGCGGGCGACCGCCTGATCCGTCCTTGGCCGATCGGGACACCCTGGCTACCGGGTGGTAACAAACAGACGGGGACCGCCGGCGCGGCGGCTGCCGTGATCCGCTCTGTGGTCTTCGTGGCCGTTTCCCTAGCTCCGTGGTAAAATCCGAGCCTCGCGCAGCCGGCACAAGGGTCGCGCAGGCGATCAGAGGAAAACCGATGACCGACAAGGTGCTTTACCAAGCCGACGGCCAGATCGTTACCATCACGCTGAACGATCCGGCGCTGCGCAACCCGATCTCGGAACGCGAAACCGTCGATGCCATCGTCGCCGCGATCGAGCGGCTCAATCAGGACGCCGGCGCGCGGGTCGCCATCCTGACCGGTGCCGGCAGCGCCTTCAGCTCGGGCGGCGACCTGCGCGCCATGCAGCGGAATTTCGAGGCACGTGCCGAACAGCCCGCGCTGACCACGCAGTACTACAAATTCGGCATCCAGCGCATCCCGCTGGCGTTCGAGAAGCTGGACGTGCCGATCATCGCCGCGGTGAACGGGCCGGCGATCGGCGCCGGGCTGGACCTGGCCTGCATGTGCGACCTGCGGATCTCCGCCGAGACCGCGCGTTTCGCCGAAAGCTTCGTCAAGGTCGGCATCGTGCCCGGCGACGGGGGCGCCTGGCTGCTGCCCAGGGTGGTCGGCTATTCCAAGGCCTGCGAGATGGCGTTCACCGGCGACATGCTGAACGCCCAGGAGGCGCTGGCCTGCGGCCTGGTGTCACGCGTGGTGGCGGATGCCGAATTGCTCGATGCCGCCAAGGCGCTGGCGGGGCGGATCGCGGTCAATCCACCCTACGCGGTGCGGATGGCGAAGCGCCTGCTGATCGAGGGGCGGCACAGCCGGCTCGATACGCTGCTGGAACTCTCCGCCAGCCTGCAGGCGCTGGCGCACGCCACCGGCGATCACCGCGAGGCGGTCAACGCATTCCTGGAGAAGCGCAAACCCGACTTCAAGGGCGACTGATCCCGCCTCGGCGGTCGCGGCATTCCGACCGGTCTGGGCGGACCGGCACATCGTCCGCGATCATTGAGGGTGCGCTCGGTGCCGCGCCGCGACGTGACGTTTCTGTTGATGCCGCACACTGACACCACCGGCCGCGCAACCCAACCGTTGCCCGCGTGCTTAAGTGATCGCAGCTTGAAAAGGATTACCCGCATGATCGGATTTACCCGTCATATTTCGTCGGCCGCCCGGGTTTCGTCGGCCGCCCGAACCACCGGCATGCTGGGCGTTATTGCGCTGGCTGTGCTGCTGGTGCCGCAGGCGCCGGCGAGCGCCCACTTGCTGGACAAGCTGAAAGGCGCGGTGGGGGGATCGGGCCAGGACAGCGGCGGCGCGGGTGGAATTGGCGGCGGCGCCATGCCCTCGGTCGGCCAGGTCAGCCCCAGCAACACCGCCGGGGTGCTGCAGTATTGCGTGAAGAACAACTACGT
>NZ_CBDIDU010000001.1:0-29376 GCF_965277825.1 Rhodopila sp.
GTTCTCCTGCGGCACGGTATCACCGGCTACGACCGTCGGGCGCTGAGCGATGATTACCGTTGGTCGGCGCTGTGGCACATCGCGACGCCGGTGTTTCAGGCGGCGAACCAGATCCCGCCGGTGATCTGGTGGAACAATCTCGAGCGCATCCTGCTGGCCGTGGACGATCTCGGCTGCAGGGATCTGCTTGGTTGATGCCGTTGCCGCGCGCCGGGCGCTGTATTCACTATGCGGGCCACCGGCATGACACGATGTATGCACATTCAAAGAGCTGATTGCCAACGGGAGCGCAACACATGGACCTCGGCGTCTTCATCCCCATCGCCAACAACGGCTGGCTGATCTCCAAAACCTCGCCGCAGTACAACACCAGCTTCGCGCTGAACCGCGACGTCACATTGCTGGCCGAGCGATATGGATTTGAATTTGCGTTGTCGATGGTGAAGCTGCGTGGGTTCGGCGGCGAAAGCGAGTTCTGGGACCACGCCTTGGAAAGCTTCACCCTGATGGCCGGCATCGCCGCGGTCACCGAACGCATCCAGCTTTACGCGTCCTCCGCCGTGCTGACCCTGCCGCCGGCGATCGCGGCGCGCATGGCCGCCACCATCGACAGCATTGCGCCGGGCCGGTTCGGGATCAACATCGTCTCCGGCTGGGCCGAGGGCGAATACACCCAGATGGGCCTGTGGCCGGGACAGCAGCACTACGAGCGTCGCTACGAGTACAGCGCGGAATACGTGACGGTGATGCGGCAGTTGTGGGAAAATGGGACATCCGACCACAAGGGCGCCTATTTCCAGATGACCGACTGCAAGCTGAGCCCACGCCCGTCGGTGACGCCGAAGATCGTCTCCGCCGGGCAGAGCGACGTCGGCATGGCGTTCGCGGCCGAACACGCCGACTTCAACTTCTGCCTCGGCGAGGGCGTCAACACCCCGACCAAATGCAGCGCCACGATCGGCCGTCTGCTGAAGGCGGTCGCCAAGACCGGGCGAAACGTCGGCGCCTACGCCCTGTTCATGGTGATCGCCGACGAAACCGATGCCGCCGCGCAGGCCAAATGGGAGTGCTACAAAGCCGGCAAGGACCTCGATGCCCTGAGCTGGCTCGGCGCCCAGGCCAGTAACGACGACAAGGCCGATGTCGGCGGCACCGCGCAAAGCATGATCAACCCGGTCTCGGCGGTGAACTTCAACATGGGAACCGTCGTCGGGTCCTATGCCACCGTCGCCCGGATGCTCGATGAATTGGCGACAGTCGAGGGCCTCGCCGGGGTGATGCTGACCTTCGACGACTTCATCCTGGGGATGGAGAATTTCGGCCAGCGCATCCAGCCGCTGATGGCCAGCCGAAAATGAACCGGCTGGCTCGCGGGGTCGCTAATTTTTCCAGACTGATCAGCAAAGCGGCAAGCGGTTTCCACGCTCACGCAGCGGCGATTACCCGCGAGATGCAGCGTCCGCCGTCGCCAGCCGCCGATCAAGCGTCACCAATTCAGCCACGAGCAGCCGCGCCACCCAAAGGTTGCTGGCGTCATGGGTGGGCCGCGCAGTCCGTCCGGCCAGCGCCATGGCCGCAGAGTGATCCACCACCACGTCCTCGATGCCCAGTTGATGGCGAAGTGCAAAGGCAGCGGTCAGCGCGGGCTGCTGCTGTGGATGGCGGCGGGTTTTGAGTCCCGACTGCAGCAGCGCCCAAAAGCTGTCAGCGGCTCTTCCGGACAACTCGAATGTCTTGAGATCTGCAACGATCGCGTCGCGGCGGAGAGTCCAGAGCGTCAGCCCGGGCTAACAAGGTCGTCGTAGCGCTCGTGCCCCAGGCGTTTGACCGCCGCCACGCTTTCGAGGCGAACTTCTGGGTTTTCCTCAACAGCGCGGCGATACCAGAACCGAGCCGCAGGGATATCGTTCAGTGTCTCGTAGCAGGGACCGATATGCTCGGCGAGGTAACCGGCGTCCCGCGACGGGTCGCCGTCACTCATGAACAGGTAGACGCGAAGAGCGTCTTTGAATCGCTGCTCGTGGATCGCCTTGGCTGCCACCCGTTCAAGCGCATTGAAGTCCACCGCTCTCATCGTCTCCTCCGGCGACCCTTCCCCGCAGGCCCGTCAGAACTCGGGTATGGGCTCCCCGGGAGGCCGGCTGCTGGCATGGCCTGTGCCACACGTTGGGCGGAGCAGGGGAAAATAGGGAGGGCGGCAAGAATGGCAAGCAAACGATCGCTCGGGTTAGGCGGGCGGTCTGTCCTGACCGGGGCCGGGATTGCCGCCCGCAGCGGGGCCATGGGCGTTCCGACGATCTAAGCGCAGAACATCAAGAACATCACGCTGCGTCAGTTCGGCACCGGGGTTTCGAACCGCAACGGGGTGGCGATGAAGGTGAAGCAGGACCTGGGCCTCACGCTGACCATGACGGCGCTGGATATTGATGCGGTGATGCAGAAGGCGGTGACCCAGCCGCGGTCCTACGACATTGCCGACATCGAGTATTTTCCGATCAAGAAGGTGTTTCCCACCGGCGTGAGGCAGCCGATGGATGAACGGGTCCGGTGAGGCCTTCAGGGTAAGGGACGCCCCGGGGGAGACGATGCGGGGAGAGACTTCGGTGGGTATCATATATCAGATCGGCACCAGCCGCAGGCAACCGGCGCGGCGGCCGGCATCGAACAGGAACGCCATCAATTGGCCGGCCACCGGAAAGCCGCTGGTGCGGGTCACCGAGGTCAGGCCCCACAGGTCCTGTACCGCGTCGGCCGCGCCCATCAGCACCGGATCCCCCTCGGTCAGCAGCATGATCGGCAGTTCACGGTTGTAGCGGGCGAGGACCTTCATGGTGTGGAAGCCGTCCTGCTCCCGCCCGTCGACCGATCCGATCACCGCCATCGGGCGGTGTTCGCGCAGCACCTGCGCCAGATCCGTTCCGGCCGAAACGACTTCCATTCCGAGGTCGAGAAAGTCGCATACCGGAGCGAGGCAGGCGATGGTTGCCGGATCGTCGCTGACCACCACGACGACGCCCGGCCGAGCACTGGTCATCATCTCGACGACGTTGGCATCCAAAGACAAATTCCCCGGGGCGAGCATGTTCATGACTTCTGCCTTGTTCGAGCGGACCCGGCGTTTGGCTGGGCGGACGATCACATTCTGGTGAATATGTTAACGTCTCGCTAGCCACGCCAGGAGTAGTTCCGCGTCGAATCTCGGCATTTTGCCGTGAATGATCGTTAATTTCGCCGCATCATACTCGATCTCAAAACAGTTGTCATCCCGGAGCGACCGCCTCGTTGGGCAAGGTGCCCCAAAATTGCTCGCGCCGCAGGAAACCGCGGTAGGACCCGGCCTGGACGTTGCACCAGTCGGAGGAAGCTTCGCAGGACCGGATGCGGCCGATCACCCCCGGCTTGAGGATGGCGACCGGCCTTGCGGTGTCGCTTGCCTCCGATCGCAGCGCGGCATCGGCTTTTTGCACGATGAAGCTGCGGCGGCCCATCAGGGTGGCGCCGTGCACCCAGCCTTGGATGCCGTCGGCATCGCGCACCCAGCGCCAGACATCGAATTCGCGCTCGATCTCCACCGGCAGGTCGCGTCGTTTGTAGACCCAATCGATACGGTATCGCGTGCCGGGGCCGGCCCGCATGTTGACGTCATCGGAGCGTAGCGATGCGAAGCGCGGCAGTTTGGCGGCGGCGGCTTCGGGTTTCTCGGCGTCCGGCAGCTTGTCGGGCGCGGCGGTCTTGGTCTCGGCGGACGGTTGCGGCTGCGGCGCTGGCGCGGGCACCGGCACAGCTACTGACGCTGGCGCCGGTATTCGCGCTGGGACGGCGGGGGGCGCGGGTTTGCCGGTGGGGGCGCCGGTCGGGCGATGCGGATGCAGCGGCCCGTGCGGCGCCACCACCGGTGGCTTGGCTGCACCGCCAGCAACGACATGGACCGATTTGCGCGGCGCGGCGGCGGGTGGTTTCGCGGGTGCTTCGCGGGCTGGCGGTTCGTGTTGGGGCGGTTCGTGTTGGGGCGGTTCGTGCTGGGAAGGTAGCCGCAGCGTGCCGGACGCGGGTGCCGGTTGCGCCGAGGCTTGGCTAATGCGCCACGAGAAATCGCGTTCCGCGTCGGTTGGAGCGCCGACGCTCCAACCCCCGGCCGCGGTGATCACCGAGGCCAGCGCCAACACAACCCGAGCCGGATAACGCATTTGCCCTCCCTGCCAAGCATGGCCGAATCGAGTCAAGCGTAACCATCCGCAGGGGTCAGATCGTGATCACGGTCGCGGTGCCGACGGCGGACAGGAAGGTGGCGACCCCGGCGACCTCGACCTCGGGCAACAGCAGCGACGGGTCGATCGCCTCGGCGCGCAGGCCGGCCTCGCAGGCGATCATCCGCACGCCGAGCTGGGCGCAGGCGTCACGCAAGGTGTCCAGGCTGGCGACGCCGTTGGCCTCGATGCGGGCATCGCGGTCGGCATCGTGCAACGCGGACCAATCGCGGCATAGCGCCAGGCAACCCTGGTTGGTGGCGAACAGCACGACGTCGCGGCCGAGCGCGGCGGCGGCGGAGGCGAGGACGAAGGCGTAGTGCGCCCGGTCGTGCGATCCGGACAGCAGCAGCACGCCGAGCGTGGTATCAGCCGGCACAGACGGGCCCATTCGAGGTGCTGCGGTGCGCGGAGAGGTCCGTGATGGCCGCCTGCGGGCCGCACAGCGCGCAGGATGGATCCGGCCGCAGCTTGATGTCGCGGAACGTCGCCGACAGAGCGTCCCAGACCAGCAGGCGGCCGGACAGGGTGTCGCCGATGCCAAGGATTTCCTTCAGCACCTCGGTTGCCTGTAGCGTGCCCATCACCCCGGTGACCACGCCCAGCACGCCGGCCTCGCTGCATGTCGGCACGGTGCCGGGCGGCGGTGGTTCGGCGTAGAGGCAGCGGTAGCACGGGCCGCCGGCGTGCGGCTTGAACACCGAGAGCTGGCCCTCAAAGCGCAGCACGGCGGCGGACACCAGGGTGCGTTTGGCCAGCACGCAGGCGTCGGCGACCAGGAAGCGGGTGGCGAAGTTGTCAGTGCCGTCGCAGACGATGTCGTATTGGCGGATCAGGTCCAGCGCGTTGTCGGCGGACAGGCGGGCTGTGTAGGCCTCGACTTTTACAGCGGGGTTGATTGCTCGGGCGGCTTGGGCCGCGGAGGCGACCTTGGGCATGCCGATGCGGTCGGTGGTGTGGGCGACCTGGCGCTGCAGGTTGGACAGGTCGACCAGGTCGTCGTCGATCAGGCCGATGGTGCCGATGCCGGCGGCGGCCAAATAGAGCATCAGCGGCGAGCCCAGGCCGCCGGCGCCGATTACCAGCACGCGGGCCGCCTTCAACTTGGCCTGGCCGGTGCCGCCGACTTCGCGCAGCAGGATGTGGCGGGAAAAGCGCTGGATTTCGTCTTCGCTGAAATCGAGGTCCATGGTGAAGATGATAGGATGATGGGACGGCGGATGACAGGGGACCCTGAACGGAACACGCGGCCGATGGCGCAACCCAGCCAGACCGAAATCAGCAAGACCGAGCCCGTCGGGGCCGAATCCAGGGAGGCGGGGGACGCGGCGCTGGTGCTGTTTTCCGGCGGACAGGATTCCGCTACCTGCCTGGCCTGGGCGCTGGCTCGCTATCGATGGGTGGAAACCGTCGGCTTTCGCTATGGCCAGCGCCATGCGGTGGAACTGGCGTGCCGCGAGCCGATCCGGACGGCGCTGGCATCGCCCGGGTTGGGACCGGATCATCTGGTGGACCTGACGGCGACGATTGCCGGGCTGGGGCAGACCGCGATGACCGCGGACGTGGCGATCGGGATGGACCAGGACGGTCTGCCGAACACCTTCGTGCCCGGGCGCAACCTGCTGTTCCTGACCTGCGCCGCCGCGATCGCCTATCGCCGCGGGCTGCGCCGCATCGTCGCCGGGGTGTGCGAGACCGACTATTCCGGCTATCCGGATTGCCGCGACGACACGGTGAAGGCGATGCAGCTTGCGCTGAACCTGGGCATGCAGCGGCGGTTCGTGCTGGAGACTCCGTTGATGTGGCGCGACAAGGCGGCGACCTGGGCGCTGGCGTTCGGGCTGGGCGGCGATCGGCTGGTGGGGGTGATTCGCGAAAGCAGCCATACCTGCTATCTGGGGGATCGATCGAAACGGCATCCTTGGGGCTATGGTTGCGGCGCCTGCCCGGCCTGCCTGCTGCGTGCCCAGGGTTGGCAGCGGTGGACCGCCGATGGCGGACACTGATCGGTGGCCTGGATTTAGCTGAGGGGAAATTTGATGAAGACAGTTCTGGCCGCTGCCTTGCTGGCCTCGGGTGTTGCGGTTTTCGGTGCATGCGCGGTGTCGCCTGCCAGGGCGGCCGAGGAGATCACGATCCGCACCGCGACCGCGGGGGAGCTGGCCGACACCTGCGCGGCAAACCCCAGGGAGCCGGGGGCGGACGCCAGGCTCAACTTTTGCCGTGGCTTTGCCCAGGGCGCGATCGACGTCGAGATGCACCATGCCGGGGAGCACAAACTATTCTGTTTTCCTCGTCCGTCACCGACGCGGGCCGAGACGATGAATCAATTCGTGAGTTGGGTGCGGGCGATGCCGGATCGTCGTTCGATGCCGTCCGACGAGGGTCTGTTCAAGTTCCTGGCCGAGCGATTTCCGTGCAAGTAGTATTTCTGAGAGTAGCGCTGGCATGACCGACACGGTCGCGGTCACCTTCGACCTGCGTGCGCCGCATCGGGCTGTCGTCGCCGAGGCGTTGGGGGACATGGGTCGGCCGGCGTGGCTGAGCGAGCTTGACGACGCGGGGCGGGTCTCGGCGCTGCGCGAGGCTGCCGCCATCCTGGCGCGCGACACCGGCAAGGATCTGCGGCCGGGCGAGGCGGGGCAGATCCGGTCGGCGCGGCTGGTGCAGTTCATCAGCGCGGGGATCGACTTCGTGCCGCTGCATGCGCTTCCGGCCGGCATCGCGGTTGCCGGCAATGGCGGGGCGTATGCCGAACCGATGGCGGAGCACGGGCTGGCGATGGTGCTGGCGGCCAGCAAGCGGCTGCTGGTCGAACAGGCCGCGCTGGGGCGGGGCGAGTTCAACCAGTTCACCCGCAACCGCACGCTGGCGGGGCAAGTTTGCGGCATACTGGGGTTCGGCGGCATCGGCGTCGCCACCGCGCGGCTGATGCGAGCGTTGGGGATGCGGATCCATGCGATCAATCGCACCGGCCGGTCGGACGGGGCGACCGACTGGATCGGGTCGGTGGCGGATCTGGATGGGCTGCTGCGGGCGGCCGACGTGCTGGTGATCAGCACGCCGTTGACGCCCGAGACCAAGGACCTGATCGGGGGGCGCGAACTGGGGCTGATGAAGCCGGATGCCATCGTGGTCAATCTGGCGCGCGGCGAGATCATCCAGCAGGCGGCGCTGTTCGAGCATCTGCGGGCGCATCCCGGGTTCTGGGCGTGCATCGATGCCTGGTGGACGGAACCGGTGCGCCACGGCGAGTTCCGCATGGATCATCCGTTTCTGTCGCTGCCGAATGTGGTCGGGTCGCCGCATAATTCCGCCTCGGTTCCGGGCATGACCGAGGTGGCGCTGCGCCGGGCGGTGGCGAATATTCGGCGCGCGCTGGCCGGGGAGACGCCGCGGTATGTGCTGACGCCGGAGCAGCGGATGGGTTAGGGGACGCTGGACCCTATCCGGGCTGAGCGTGCATTCCGAATAGGGTCCAGCTTTTGTCGCGTGATCCACGCGGCTTGAATGTTCCGCGCAAGCCGCGATCATGGGATTACAGCGCGACGATCGCTTCGATTTCGATCAGGTATTCCGGCGCAGCCAGCGAGGCCACGCCGATCAGCGTGTGGGGCGGCATTTTCGGGCCGAAGAATTCGATGCGGATGGGGCCGTAATCGGCGCGGTGGCGCATGTCCGTGATGTAGGTCGTGACTTTGACCACATTGGCAAGCGTGGCGCCCCCGGCCTCGATTTGCGCCTTCAGTGCCGCCAGCGCGGCGTGCGCCTGGGCCTTGAAGTCACCGGGATGGGCGCAGCCGCCGTTGGCGTCGTAATCGACCTGGCCGGCGATGAACAGCAAGGTGCGCGCATCCTCGACCTTGAGCGCCTGGGCATAGATCGGCGGGTCGTAAACGCCCGGGGCGGCATAGGGGGAGAGTTTCGGCATCGGTGGCTCCTGGTTTGCCTGGCCGCGTCGTGCGACGGTGGGGGCGCCGTGGGCGGGTTCGGTGGCCCCGGTGATCTAATTTCCCGGGCGAGTCAACTGCTGCCCAGCCAGCTTCCGGTGAACGCCGATCAGGCCTGGTTCGGTGCCGCTAGGGCGCCGTCGGCGGCCAGGTCTTGCGGGGCGTCGGCGGCGATGTCGCTGAGATGGGTTTCCGGGCCGCACCAGACCGCGAACGCGGTGATCAGCGACAGCAGGATGACGTAGCAGGCGACGCCCCATGGTGCGCCGGCCATCCAGCTTACCAGCAGCGCGGCGATGAACGGTGACGGACCGCCGGCGATGATCGAGCCGAGTTCGCGGGCGAAGGCGAAGCCGCTGTAGCGCAGCCGCGGGCCGAACAGTTCGGCAAAATAGGCTGCCTGTGGGCCGAACATCGCGGCGCTGCCGATGCCCATGACCAGGATGAAGCCGAGGCAGATCAGCGCCGGGTTGAGCGTCTGCGCCATGGCGAAGAACGGGAAGGCGAAGGCGGCGGAGAACAGCGCGCCGCCGATGTAGACCGGGCGGCGGCCGACTTTGTCGGACAGCCAGGAGAACAGCACGATGCCGAAGATCTCGGCGATGTTGCCCAGCATCACGCCGGTGATGGCGACCTCGCGCGGCATGTGCAGGGTGTTGATGACGTAGCTGAGGCCGAATACCGGGAACAGGTAGCCGAGACCGTTCTCGGCCAGGCGGGCGCCGACCACGACGAAGAAGTTGCGCGGGTGGCGGCGCAGCGCCTCGACCGCGGGGGCGCGCAGCGGCGGGCGCCGTGCGTTGGCTTCGGAAAATACCGGGGTTTCGGCGACGCGGGTGCGGACATAGACGCCGAGGCCGAGCAGCAGCAGGGAGACCAGGAAGGGGATGCGCCAGCCCCAGGTGAGCAGGTCTTGCTTGGACATCATGGTGACCAGGTAGAACACCCCGGCGGCGAGCAGATTGCCGGCGGTGACGCCGAGCGGGGCGAAGCTGCCGTAGAGGCCGCGTTGGCCCTTGGGGGCGAATTCCACTGCCATGATGACGGCTCCGCCGTATTCGGCGCCGGCGCCGAAGCCCTGCAGCAGGCGCAGCAGCAACAGCAGCACCGGTGCCCACAGGCCGATCGCGGCGTAGGTCGGTAGCAGGCCGATCAGGAAGGTGCCGCCGCCGACCAGCAGCAAGGTCGCCACCAGCATCGGCTTGCGGCCCATCCGGTCGCCGAAATGGCCGAAGAACAGGCCGCCGAACGGGCGTGCCAGGAAGCCGACCGCGAAGGTCGCGAACGCGGCCAGGGTTCCGACGGTGGCGTCGTATTTCGGGAAGAACAGTTCACCGAACACCAGCGCCGAGGCGGTGCCGTAGATGAAGAAGTCGTACCACTCCAGCGCCGAACCGATGGCGGCGGCCAGCATGACGTGGCGCAGGGCGGTCGGTGACACGGCGGGCGCCGCCTGGGTCATTGGTTTCCTCCGGTTATTGGCCGGCCGCTGCTGCGTGGCGGCGGCCTGGATCGTTGCGCTCGACGGCGCGGCGTGGCTGGTCCAGATCAGGGTCGGTCGATTTAGCCGATCGGGGGCTGGCACGGCAAAATCGGGACGGCCCGTGGCTAGCCAGAGGGGAGGTCGTCGCCCGTGGCTGCCGGACGACGGCGTTGCCGGGTCGCCTCGAACTCGGCGTGGCGCTGGCGCAGGTCAGCGAGGTCGCCCTGATTGGCGACCTCGCGCTCCGCATCGGCCAGCACCAGGTCGGCATGGCGGCGGAGCGTCGCAACGCGGGCCGGAGCCTGCTCACAGCCGGTCACCGCGATCAGCACCTCCAGTATGCGCAGCAGCACGGCGGTGCTGTTGGCGGCGTTTTGGCGGATCATGTGGAACATGCCGTCCGCCAGGCCGTCGTAACTAACCGCGGGGACGACCAGCACCACCCGGCCGCGGCGTAGCGATATGCCGGAGGCGAGGTGGACCGGGGCGATGTCGCATAGCGCGGCGCCCAATCGGTCCAGCACCGCCATCGCGGTGTGTGGGTCGTTGATTCCCGGCGACAGGGCTCGGACCGCGACCTCGACGAGTTGGCGAATGGCGAACTCCAGATCGGCCGAGCTCACCCGGGTGGGTCCAAGGGCGGTGGCGGCGCGGATCGCGGCGGCGGCGCCTTCAACCGGGGGGGTCATCTCGGCGATCGGCGCGCCGGGGAAGACATAGTCGCCGGGGCGCGCCAACAGTCGCAGCGTGGTGCCCTGTTGGGCCGCCCATTCGGCCAGCGCCTCGGCCTGCATTTGCTGCAGGTAGCCGCGGCGTTGGTCGACGATCGGCATGGCGCCGTCCCAGATGTCGGCGGTCGATGCCTGGGTTTGCGGCTGGTCGAAGGTCAGTCGCTGGATCGCCGAACGGAGGTCGTCACTGACCAGTTCTATGACCGTGTCCACGTTGATGCGCCCGGCCATGTGGCCGACGAAGAACACCAGGGTGCCGACGCAGAGGAACGCCAGCAGGATGCTGACGCCGAGCGATGCGTGGGGGACGAATGCTCCCTCACTTTGGGTGCGCACGCTTCGTAGCACCATCAGCGCGTAGGAGAAGGTGGCGAGAAAGGCGCCCAGGGTGAATTGGTTGCCGCGGTCCCGGGTGAAATTGCGCAGCAGCCGCGGGCCCATCTGACCGGCGGCGAGCGAGAGGGCGGCGATGGTGATGGAGAACACCGTGCCGGCGACGCCGATGGTTGAGGAAGCGACGGCACCAAGCAGGGTTCGCGCGCCAGTGGCGCCGCCGTTGTATAGCCAGGGGCTCTCGATCAGCCAGGCCGGCACGATGCCGCTGCGGTCCAGGTCGATCAGGCCAACCGCGAGCAGGATGCCGGCCACCACCATCGCGGCCGGCAACAGCCAGAAGGTTTCGCCGATATCGCTGAACAATTTGCGAACATGGGCTTGCAACAGGCATCCAATCACGGCAGGCGAGGTTGCACGAACGGCAAGGTCGGGTGACCGGGTTGCCACTTTCGCAACCGGCGTGATGCTTGATCTCGCCTAGCACAGGCGGACCATGAGCAACACCGGGAGCGGTTCGATGCGGCGCACTGGGGCGGTGAGCAGCGGCGCGATGATGCGGCTGGCGCTGTTGGGGTTCGTGCCGGTGGCACCGGTGCTGCACTATGGGCTGGGGGCGGCGCCGATCTGGGTGTTCGTGACCGGCGCGGTGGGTGTGGGCGTGCTGGCAGACTGGATTCGTGTCGCGACCGAGCAGCTTGCCAAGCATACCGGATCGGCGGTGGGAGGCCTGCTGTCGGTCAGCCTGGGCAGCGTGGCGGAGTTGCTGCTGGCGCTGTTCGTCCTGGCGCAGGGTCAGGCGGACGTGGTGCACGCCCAGATCACTGGATCGATCATCGGCACTAGCCTGCTGGGGCTCGGGCTGGCGATCGTGGTCGGCGGCGCGACGCGTGAGCGGCAGACGTTCAAGCGGGAACGGGCCGGGCTGCTGTCGAGCCTGCTGATCCTGGTGGTGATCGCGCTGCTGCTGCCCGCGGTGTTCGACTTCACCGCGCGCCGCGTCACTCATAGCGGCGACGTGGGGATCAGCGAGGAGTGGTTGAGCCTGGCGGTGTCGGCTGTGCTGCTGGTGCTGTACTGCGCCAACCTGGCGTATACACTGGTGACGCATCGTGACGTGTTTGCCAGTGGCGAGGAGCCCGATGCGGGCAGCGCCTGGGGGTTGTGGCGGTGCCTGGCGGTGCTGGCGGTGGCGACCGTCGCGGCGGCGCTGGAGAGCGAGTTGATTTCGGACTCGCTGGTCGAGGCGGCGCGCAGCTTGGGGCTGTCGCCGACCTTCGTGGGGGTGATCGTGCTGGCGCTGGTGGGAACCATCGCCGATCTGTTTTCGGCGGTGTGGTTCGCGCGGCAGGATCGGATGGGGCTGGTGATGACGATCTGCATCGGGTCCGCCATCCAGATGGCTCTGGTGGTCGCGCCGTTGCTGGTGATCCTGTCCTGGCTGATCGGCACGCCGCTGACATTGGTGTTCAAGAATCCGCTGGACCTGTTTGCCATCGCCGGCGCGGCGTTCATCGTCAATACGATCGCCGCGGATGGCGAGACGACGTGGTTCGAGGGTGTGCTGCTGGTGGGGGTGTATGTCGTGCTTGGGGTGGCGTTCTTTTTCGCGTGATGAGCCGGATTGGCGTCTTGTCGGCTGAGGAGTTGTCGTGAACGCATGCTGGATCGCCGTGGCGAGCCGGGACCACGTGCGGGCGGCGGTGGCGGGCGGCTTTGCCCAGCTTCATCATGGGAAGCGTGTGGCGCTCGATCGTCTGAAGCCGTTTGACCGGATTGTGTATTATTCACCGCGCGAGCGGATGGGGGACGGTCAGCCGGTTCGCGCCTTCACCGCCATCGGCGAAGTTCTGGACGCCCCGCTTTACCCGGGCGAGAGGGTGGGCAACTTGCAGCCATTCCGGCGCGGCGTGCGGTTCTTTCAATCTCAGGACGCACCGATCGAGGCGCTGCTGGGGGAGCTTTCGTTCACCCACGGGCGGACGCAGTGGGGCATGATGTTCCGCCGCGGAGTGTTTCGTATCGGGGCGCAGGACTATCGGGTCATCGCGGCGGCAATGAAGGCGGTCGAATAGTGGGTCGGGCTGCACGTCGTAGATCCGGGCACCGCTTATGGCCCCACTGGACGATCCGGGGAAAAGTCGAGGCGATTTTATATTATTTCATTATTTGCACGGAGCAGACTGGAGGGCCGAGAAGTGCCACGGAGGTTTATATTGGTCGGGCATCGCCGGGTCACGACTGGATGGGCGATAGGACTGTCCTTGCTGGGACGGCGACAAGATTTTCTCCGAGCGTAAATTACCCTTGACGCTCCGTGGTGCTCCGCGTCCCGGTTGGCTTGCTCCGTGCTATTGCTTAACGAGAGCCAAAGCGGCAACGCCTTCACGACGCTGACGGCGAGCGGGTCAACGATCAGGTCGATTGGGAACACGTGGACGATCTGCTGGCGGACGAACGCTGGCCGCTGCGTGGATTGGGGGGCGCCGGGTCGTGTGCCGACGCCGGGGTTGGCGCGACGCCGGCGAGGTAGGGGTGAAATAACAATGCACGCGGGCCGATCGCCGGCGTAGACGGTCCGGCCCTGTTTGTGGCGATGGTGGGTGCCAGATTCGACACACAAGGATAATCGACCAGACCGGGTGTCGTTGCAGACTTAGCTACTCGCGGGCTGACGGCGCCAGGCCAGTTCTGGGGCGGTGTCGGCGTTCGGGACTGCATCGAACTTTTGCACGATGATGGCTGACGCGCTGGCGATGTCGTCCTGCACGGCTTGTGCCGCGGCGGCCGCATTTCGCTGCTCGAGTGCTCTGACGATGCGGTGATGATAGTCCGGCAGGTTGCTGCGAAGCAGCGGAATGGACAGGCTTCGATACAGCGGGCCGATCTGCAACCATAGCGCTTCGATCATTGAAACCAGCAACGGCATTCCGCAGGCCGCGTAGATGGTGAAATGGAATCGCCGGTTCAAGTTGAGGTGCAACGCGACATCGGTTTCCGCCGCTTCGCGCAGGTCGCGGTGCAAACCACGCACTGCGCGCAACATGGGCTCGGAGACGGCGTCGCAAGCATTGGCGGTGGCCGCGCCCTCGATCAGCATGCGGACGTCCCGCACCTCCTCGAATTGCTCGCGTGTCAGTTGGCGGACGATCGGACTGCGGTTGGATCGGGCACTGAGCGCGCCCTCGGAGATGAGCCGGCGCAGGGCGTCGCGGACCGGCATGTCGCTGGTGCCGAAGGCTTGCGAAAGCGAGCGCAAGGTGAGTTCCGCACCGGGGGCGAACACTCCCTCCATCAGCATCCGGCGTACCTCCTGGTACACCCGTTCATACAGGGGATCGCGGTTGAGGGGCGACACGCCGGAAGCTTCCGGCAGTGCGGACGAGCCGATGGTCATGCCGCGGCGGGACGGCGGCGATCGATCGGGGCGACGGATCGCGGCGCAATACGAAATGTCATGATAGCATCTAACCAGATCGGCCGGAGCGTGTCTGCCCCCTGACGATCTTGACAACGGGTAAACTGCCGTCCACGGTTCGATCAAAGATCAAATAAGGCCAGGGGGACAATGACGTGCCAGCTTGGGGCGGGACTTTCCCGACCGCGAAAGCGGCCATTTTCGTGAAATTCCAGCGTCCTGTGCCAGGATGCGCGGCGTGTGGCAGCCGCTTGGCAATCCGGGCTCTGGTCGATGCCTAGGCCGCAAACCGGGTCCGGCGCTTGCTGGCCGCGGCGGCGTCGATGCCTGTCAACAACAATGCAGCGGGGGGGAAGATCAAATGAGCCAGCAGGCACCGCGCCGGTCATGGCGATCAAGATTGACATGCGGCAGCTTCGGCGCCCTGGCCCGCGGCGGCGCAATCCTGGTGGCTGTCGCGGCGATCAGCGGCCCGGCGGCGGCGGCAAGTTGCGAAGACCTTGCCGGTGCCTTGTTGTCGAATGGTTCGATCACGGCGGCGCAGTCAATTCCGGCCGGCAACTACACCGCGCCATCGGGGGCGGTCCTTCCCGATATGCCGGCGTTCTGCCGCTTGGCGGCGACGCTGACGCCGACCTCCGATTCGTTCATTCGCATCGAGTTGTGGATGCCGACCGGCAACTGGAACAACGCCTATCTGGCGACCGGCGGCGGCGGTTACGCCGGAACGATCAACTACGGGGAGCTCTCCGGCGGGCTTGCCCAGGGCTTTGCGACCGCGAACACCGACATGGGCACATCACCGGCCACCGCGTTGGATGGCCGAGCGCTGACCGGACACCCGCAGAAGCAAATCGATTTCGCGTATCGGTCAACCCATCTGATGAACGTTGTTTCGAAGCAATTGATTGCCGATTTTTACAGCCAGGCCGCCGACTATTCGTACTACTACGGCTGCTCGACCGGGGGCGGCCAGGGAATGCATATCGTCGAGCAATATCCCGCCGATTACGATGGGGTCATTGCCGGCGCCCCGGCGATCGATCGCAGCCATAACGGCATACTGTGGAATTTCGACGTCACGCATGAAAGCTCCGACAGCCTGATCCCCGAGGACAAGGCGACGCTGGTCACCAAGGCGGTGCTGGCGGCATGCGCCGAACAGAGCGGCGGCGTGTCCACCGATCCGTTTCTGACCGATCCGCGCGCCTGTGGCTGGCGCCCCGACGCACTGGCGTGCGCGGCCGATGCCACCGACACCTCGGACTGTCTGACCCCTGGTCAGGTGAAGGCGCTCGAGCTTGCCTATGACGGGCCGCGCGATCCACGGACCGGGCATCTGATCTTTCCTGGGATACTGCGCGGGTCAGAGAGCGGATCGACCTTCGACCTGCCCGCGCTGGAAGGACTGTCGGCGCAATTTCCGTCCACCGAACCACTTTTCCCAGGTGAGTTGTATTGGGTTTTTGGTAACGACTGGGATTACCGGACCTTCGATTTCGATCATGATCAGGCCACGGTCGATCGGAAAATCGGCTTCCTGAACGCGCTTGACACCGACCTTTCACCATTTGCCGCGCGCGGCGGCAAGCTGATCATGTTCCACGGCTTGGCGGATCCGCTGATCTCGCCGCAGATGACCATCGACTACAATCTGCTGGTGCAGCGGACGTTGGTGCAACAGGGCTACGACAGCGCGAGCGCCGCGGCGCAAGAACAGACGTTCTACCGATTATTCCTGGTGCCGGGCATGGGGCATTGCTCGGGCGGCCCGGGTCCGAACGCGTTTGGCCAGGTCGGCGGCGCTGCTGGGCCGGCCGATCCGCAACACAACGTACTGCAGGCGTTGGTGCAATGGGTCAAGGGCGGGGTGGCACCGCAGAGCATTATCGCCACGAAATACAGCAACGATATGCCGGCGGACGGATCGGTCATGACCAGGCCGCTGTGTGTGTTTCCGCAGTTTCCACGCTACTCCGGTTCGGGTGCCACGACCGATGCCGCCAATTTCACCTGCGTTGACGACGAGGTACACAACAACCCGACCCCGGCGCGACAATATCTGCGGGACTGAGGCTGGCCGACGGGGTGACCGCGGTTCATCGGGGAGGCGCCGTAGCGCCCTGGAAACGCGTCAGTCCCACGCCACCGGCAGTTCGGTCAGGCCGCGCAGCACGAAGCTTGGGCGCCATTTGGGGTGGTCGGGGTCGGTCAGGCGCAAGCCGGGCAGCCGGCGCAGGATGGTTTCGAATACCACCGCCGCCTCGATCCTTGCCAGTTGGGCGCCGAGGCAAAAATGGATGCCGCCGCCGAACGACAGCGGGCGGAGGTCCTTACGGGTGATGTCGAAGCGTTCGGGATCGTCGAACACCGCCGGGTCGCGGTTGACGCCGCCGATTAGCGCCACGACGATATCGTTGCGGGCCAGCGCGACACCGCCCAACTCGACCGGTTCGGATGCGGTTCGGCCGACCGCCTGAACCGGGGATTCGAAGCGCAACACCTCCTCGATGGCATTCGTCACAAGGGTGGGATCATCGCGTAGGATGCGCCACTGTTCGGGATGGCGCAGCAGGGAATAAAAGCCGTTGCCGATCAGGTTGACGGTGGTTTCGTGGCCGGCGGCGAACAGCAAGCTGACATTGGCGCGCAGTTCGGCGGTGGTGAGCCGGTCCCCGGCTTCCTCGGCCTGCACCAGTTGGGTGATCAGGTCGTCTTGCGGGTCGCGCCGGCGCTGTTCGAACAAGGCCTCGAAATAGGCGCTTGATTCGAGGCTGCCGACGTTGGCGCGATCGAGTTCGGCGCGGGTGGGCGGTGTCGGATTGAGCAACGCGCCGCCGGAGCTGGACCCGGTGACGAAGCGCTGGCGGTCGGCCTCGGGGATGCCCAGCAGTTCGCAGATCACCAGCACCGGCAGCGGGAACGCCAGGTCGCGGACCAGGTCCATGCCGCCGCGTTCGGCGACCTTGTCGACCAGGCGGTCGGTCAGTTGCTGGATGCTGTCGCGCAGCGCCTCGATCCGGCGGGCGGTGAACGCCTTGGTGACCAGGCCGCGCAGGCGGGTGTGGTCGGGCGGATCGCGCATCAGCATCATGTGGGTGAGTTCGACCACGGCGGGTTCGGCCATCGCGGTCGGGCCGAAGCGGCGCTCCATCGCCTCGGGATCGTGATAGCCGCGCCCGAAGCGCTTGTCGCGCAGCAGGGTGACGGTATCCTCGTAGCGGGTGAGGAACCTGCGGCCGAGCGGGGCCTTGAACACCGGGGCGGTGGCGCGCAGGTGGCGGAACACTGGATACGGATTGGCGAGGAAGTCCGGATCGCGGAAATCGAACGGTTGCGGGGCGGCGGCGGACATTGATTTCTTCCTGAGTTTGCGCGGGCCAACCCTATCGTATCACAACCCCCAGCGCTCGGCATTTCCCGCCGATGATTTGACTGTCCGCCGGCTTGAACAGCGCGCAAGGGCGGCAACCTGATGATCGATCGCCGCCCTCCTACGCGGATCGCGTGCGTCCAACCGCATCGGAGCAGCCCTTGCCCAATCCCGCGCCGACCGGCATCAACCCGACGATGACCAACCAAACGCCGAAGCTGCGCATTCGCGGCCTTTACAAACGGTTCGGCGCCAAGCGCGTGCTGGACGGGGTGGACCTGGAGGTGCCGCAAGGGACATCGCTGGTGGTGATCGGCGGGTCCGGGTCGGGCAAGTCGGTGCTGCTGAAATGCGTGCTGGGCCTGATCGAGCCGGATGACGGGGTGATCGAGATCGACGGGCGCGACATCCTGAAGTTGCCGCGCGGGGAACGCGAGGTGATCCGAGCCAGGATCGGCATGCTGTTCCAGAACGGGGCGCTGTTCGACAGCCTGCCGGTGTGGGAGAACGTCGCCTTCGGCCTGATCGCCCGCCATAATTCGACGCGCGCCGAGGCTCGGGCTCGCGCCGAGGACTATCTGGGCCAGGTCGGGCTTGCCGCCGGTGTCGGCGATCTGTCGCCGGCGGAACTGTCGGGCGGCATGCAGAAGCGTGTCGCGTTGGCGCGCGCGATCGCCTCGCAGCCGGACATCATGTTCTTCGATGAGCCGACCACCGGGCTGGATCCGATCATGGGGGCGGTGATCGATGGGCTGGTGGTGGACTGCGTGAAGCGGCTTGGCAGCACGGCGATTGCGATCACCCACGACATGGCGAGCGCGCGGCGGATCGGCGACCAGGCGGCGATGCTGCTGAACGGGCGCATCGTCTGGGCCGGGCCGGCGCAGCGGCTGATGGACAGCGGCAATGCCGAGGTGGATCAGTTCACCCATGGCCGGCGTGACGGGCCGATCCAGATGGAGCTGCGGCGCTGATCCGAGCGGCGGTGCTGATCATCGCCGGTGTGCTGTTGCCGGCGGTGGCTGGGGTTGGGGCTGGGGCCTCGGCCGGTGCCGCGACGGGGGCCGACGCGGCGACGCAATTGGTCGGTTTGTTCCTGCAAGGCTGCCTGCGATTCGCCGGCCATCCGGCGGCGCTGCGCGACTGGGCGCGCGGCAACCAGTTGACGGCGCTGCCGGAGCAGGGTCGGGCGGCTTTCCTGCACGGCGCGCCGGGGCAGGCGTTCGATGCCTCGGCGGCGGGGATCAAGTTGGTGCTGGTGTCCTCGGACGACGGGATTTGCTCGGCGGTCACCGAACGGGCGATGCAGCAGCCGGTCACCGATGCGCTGGAGGATGGGTTACGCCAGGCCGGGCTGCGGTTTCGCCTGGTGATCGAGCGCGACGACAAGGTGTTCAGCGCGATCCACGACCGCGAGTATCTGGCGGCCGAGGGCAACCATGGCTGGCGGATCCTGCTGGCAGTGGTCAAGGGCGATCGTGGCGGCGAGGCGATGGTGACGGCGGCGCCGGAGTAGGACGTGTGGTCGTGCCGCCGGGTGGTGCCGCTGGGTGGTGCCGCTGGGCTGGGCCGCTGGCGGAGTGGCTCGGTATCTGCGACGCTGGGCGCGAAATCGTTCGCGGGGAAACCAAGGAGCGTCCATGACGGAAACCACCCAGCCGAACCGCGCCGTCTCGGATGCGGCCGCCCCTGTCCGGTTCCTTGCCGGGGTCAAGATCGTCGATCTGACGCAATTCGAGGCGGGGCCGTCCTGCACCGAGGCGCTGGCCTGGCTGGGCGCGGATGTGGTCAAGATCGAGAATCCGAAGATGGGCGATCCTGGGCGACGGCTGCGGCCGGGGCAGCCGGACAACGATCCGTATTACTTCCATGTGTTCAATGCCAACAAGCGCTCGATGACGGTCAATCTGAAGTCGCCGAAGGGACTGGCGGTGGTGAAGGACATGCTGGCCAGCGCCGATGTCTGCATCGAGAACTTCGCGCCCGGCGCGATCGAGCGGCTGGGCCTGGGCTATGACGTGGTGCGCGGGCTGAACCCGTCGATCGTCTATGCCCAGGTGAAGGGGTTCGGCGAAGGCAGCCCGTACGAGAAGAACCTGGCGTTCGACATGATCGCGCAGGCCTGTGGTGGCACCTTCAGCGTCACCGGCGATGCCGACGGGCCGCCGACCCGACCGGGGATGTCGCTGGGCGACACCGGCACCGGGATGACCATGGCGATCACCATCCTGGGCGCGCTGTACCAGCGCCGGCAGTCCGGGCAGGGCTGCCGGCTGCAGGTGGCGATGCAGGATGCGATCATGCACTACATGCGGATCAACTTCGCGACCCAGGGGCTGACTGGGGCCGCGGCGAGGCGCGGCGGCAGCAAGGTCCCTGGCATCAGCAACGCACCGATGGGGCTGTATCCGTGCGCTCCGGGCGGGCCGAACGATTACGTTTATATCATGACCAGCCGAGCCAATCCGGATCATTGGGACCGGTTGTTGAAGGTGGTCGGGCGGGAGGACCTGATCGGCGATAGTCGCTACGCCTCGCCGGCGGACCGGGTGCTGCGCGAGGCCGAGGTTGACGCGATCATCGCCGGCTGGACGCGGACCCACGACAAGCACGACGCGATGCGCGCGGTGGGCCAGGCGGGGATTCCGGCTGGGGCAGTGCTGGATACGATGGAATTACAGAACGACCGGAGTTTCGAGGATCGCGGCATCATGCAGGTGATGCGCCATCCGCTGCACCGCGATTTTAAGATGCCGGGCTGGCCGGTGCGCATCGATGGCAAGCCGCCGATGCTGACCGCGTCCCCGGTGCTGGGCGAGCACACCGACGCGGTGCTGGACGAATGGCTGGGATTGAACGCCGAGGCGGTGGCGGCGCTGCGGGCGGAGGGGGCGGTTTAGCTGCTGTCGGTCGCGTGGCGTGCTATGCTGGCCGGCGCAGGAGGATCGTATGGCACAACGGCTGACCCGTGAGGAGTTCCATCGCTGGGCGGAAGGGCAGACCGGGCGATACGAACGCGTCGCTGGCGAACCGGTGGCGATGTCGCCGGAGCGCATTCAGCACGTCCGCATCAAGAGCCGCATTTGGGCCGCCCTAGATCGCGCGATCCGCGACGCTGGACTCGATTGCGAGGCGCTCGCCGACGGCGTGACGATCGAGGTGGACGAGGAAACCGATTATGAGCCCGACGCGGTGGTGAATTGCGGTCCGCCTCTGTCGCCCGATGCCACGGCGGCGAGCAATCCGGTGGTCGTGGTGGAGGTGCTGTCGCCATCGACCCAGTCGGTGGATAGTGGCGAGAAGTTGGCCGACTATTTCCGGGTTGGTTCGATCCAGCACTATCTTGTCGTGCGGGTCCGGCGGCGGGAGATCATCCATCATTGGCGATCCGGCGACGAAGTCGTTTCTCGTGCGGTCAATCTGGGCATGATCCGGCTGGATCCGCCCGGCATCGCACTGGATGTGGCGGACGTTTATGGCGGGGAGACAGATCTTTCAGGGACGTGACCGATAGCTGCAACCCGAGCGGCGGTCAGTCCGGCTTTACGAAGTTTTGTTCCAGAGCGGCCTGGTCGTAGTTCAACAGGTCATTCAGACTGACCGGGCAGGTAGGCTGCTGTCGGGCGCCAAATACCCCATCGATCCGCGCGCCGGCGAGTTGTTTCACGGCCCTGGCATGCAGCGCCGCGAGATCGATCGAACGCCGCATCGATGGCGCGAAACGCTGCTGTGCGTCGGATTGAAAAGAGACGATCTCCTGGCCCCAGTGGGAAGCAGCCGGACTTTCAGGCCAACCTTGCAGCTTCAGCAGATGAACCAGCATCAAACGCAGGCAGCTCCGGACGGCGTTGAGTTCGGACTGGCCACGTCTTCAATCTCCTGAACAACGTGCTCCCAATCGAGGTCGTTCACCTGTTCCCCGCGCGCGAGGCGGCGCAGCAGGTCTGCCTGGTGCTTGGACCAGGCAACGATGTCGGTTTCATAAAGACCATTCGGCATGCGTGATGAATAGCGCGTTCGGCGCCCGGGTGCCAGCCGCATGGCAGCCCTTGCCGGTTCGGGGAGATGATGGTCACCTTGGGTCACGCAGTAAGCCACGGGGAACCGCCGATGCCCACCGCGACCACGTTCCGCGCCGACACGCGCGCCTGGCTAGAGCAGAATTGTCCGCCGGCGATGCGCAGCTTCATGCCGGAGAACGAGCAGGTCGCCGGCGGCAAGCAGGCGCACTACGTGCGGCCGGAGCAGAAGCAGTGGCTCGATCGCATGGCGGCGGTCGGCTGGACCGCGCCGACCTGGCCCAGGCAATACGGCGGCGGCGGGCTGTCGAACGACGAAACGCTGATCCTGGAAGAGGAAATGCAGCAACTCGGCTGTCGTCCGCCGCTGCGCGGCATGGGGCTGTCGATGCTGGGGCCGGTGCTGCTGGAATACGGCACGGAAGAACAGCGACAGACCCATATCCCGCCGATCGTGCGCGGCGAGATCCGCTGGTGCCAGGGTTACAGCGAGCCAGAGGCTGGGTCCGACCTTGCCAGCCTGCGCACGCGGGCGGTGCTGCAGGGTGAGCATTTCCTGGTCAACGGCCACAAGATCTGGACTTCCAACGCCCACCGGTCGGATTGGATCTTCTGCCTGGTGCGCACTGACCCGACGGCGAAAAAGCATGACGGTATCAGCTTTCTGTTGATCGACATGGACGATCCCGGGGTCCGGGCGCGGCCGATCCGGCTGATCAGCGGCGCCTCGGTATTTTGTGAAACGTTTTTGGAGAATGTCCGCGTGCCGGCGGCCAACCTGGTCGGCCCGCTGAACAAGGGCTGGACCATCGCCAAGCGCCTGCTGGAGCACGAACGCAAGGGCATCGGCGGCATCTCGGCGCGCAATGCGGCCAAGTTCGAGAGTCCGCTGGAGGCGGTGGCCAAGCAATTCGCCGGCGAGGCGGACGGCAAGATCGCCGACGCGATCCTGCGCGATCGCGTCGCCGCCTATGCGATGGACGCGCACGCCTTCCAGTTGACCCGCCGTCGCGCCGCCGAGGAAGCCGAGTCTGGCGCCGCGCCCGGCCCGCTGTCGGCGATGTTCAAGCTGCAGGGCACCGAACTGAACAAGCGGCGCTATGAAATGCTGCTTGAGGCCGAAGGCTTCCAGGGCTTGGGCTGGGAGGGCGAAGGTTTCAGCGGCGACGAGCTTCGTTTCACTCGTGAATGGCTGCGTTCCAAGGCCAATTCGATCGAAGGCGGAACGTCCGAGGTGCAGTTGAACATCATCGCCAAGCGCGTGCTTGGGCTGCCGGATTAGGTGTGGTCGGCGACACCATGAACGCGATCGACTGACGCAAAGGCCCATCGATGCCCCTGATCCTGTCCGAGGAAGCCCGTCTGGTGCGTGATACCGCGCTGGATTTCTTTCGCCAGCGCAGCCCGGTCACCGCGCTGCGCAAACTGCGTGACAGCAACGATGCCGACGGTTTCTCACGCGATCTGTGGCGGCAGATGGCGGACCTCGGCTGGACCGGCTTCCTGGTCGGCGAGGATGACGGCGGATCGGGGTTCGGAATGACCGGCCTGGCGCAGGTGATGGAAGCCTCGGGGCGAAGCCTGGCGGCGACGCCATTGATGTCCACTGCATTGCTGGGCGCGTCGTTGCTGGCACTGGCGGGTTCGGAGCGGCAAAAGGCCGACTATTTGCAGCCGTTGCTGGCGGGCGAGCACATTGTGGCGCTGGCGCTGGAGGAAACCAGCCGCCACGCGCCGGACCGGATCGCGCTGAGCGCCGAACCCGACGGCGCCGGCTACCGGCTGAGCAGGGAAAAGGGCTTCGTGCTGGATGGCCATGTCGCCGACACGCTGATCGTGGCCGCGCGCACCGGGGGCGGCGTTACGCTGTTCCTGGTTCCCGGCGAAGCGGCGATCCGTAGCAGGCTGATCATGGTGGACAGCCGCAATGCCGCGCGCATCCGGCTGGATAACGTGACGGTCGGGGCGGAAGCCGTGCTCGGGCGGGTCGATGGCGGCGGCGATGTGCTGGACCTGACGCTGGACCGCGCCCGCGCCGGGCTCGCCGCCGAGATGCTGGGCAGCGCGCAAGAAGCGTTCGACCGTTCGGTGCAGTACCTGAAGGACCGCAAGCAGTTCGGTGTGGCGATCGGCAGCTTTCAGGCGCTGAAGCACCGCGCCGCGCAGATGTTCTGTGAGCTCGAAATGACCCGTTCGGCGGCCCTTGCCGCGGTGTCGTCGCTGGATCGGAACGGCAACGATGCATCAGCGCTGGCCAGCCTGGCGAAGTTCAAGGCCAACGAGACGCTGTTTCTTTGCGCGAACGAGGCCGTGCAGATGCATGGTGGCATCGGCATGACGGACGAGCACGAGATCGGCTTTTTCCTCAAGCGCAGCCGCGTCGCCCAGGCCAGTTTCGGGGACAGCCGATTCTGCCGCGACCGCTACGCCAGGTTATCGGGATATTAGTTGGGCGGAACGTGCGATCGATCGGGTTTACCGGTGGTCCGAGAGCTTCGGGACGCTCCTGGTGCTCAACCCTTCTTCTTGCAGCAGCTTCCTGTCGGTGTGCTGCAGATCGCGGTTGGCGCGTTGCCGCTGGGCGGCGGGCGGCTGCACGCCGGCGGCTTTTTCGCGCGGGACCACCTGGCTGGGTGTTGGCTGGTAGCTGAAACCATTGGCGCGGTTGCCGTTCGCCGGCGGGGCCGAATTTTGCGCCGCGGCCGGAATTGCCGCACAGAACGACGCGGCAAGCAGGATGAGGGGAGCCACTGCCATGCCCGCGCCACTATCGTGCCGTTCTGACTGAGCGGCCGATCGAGCGCGGACTGGCTTCACTTTTCCCGCAACACGCAATGGCCGACCAGCACGCCGATCGGAAACGAGGCCAAGGTCCAGGCCGTCAGGACGTCGGCCACCTCGGTTGAAACGATGCGCAGCGCGAACATGCCGGCTGCGAAGACCACGGTCAGGCTGAGCATTGCGGCCAGCTTGAGTGGTTCAATCGCTTGAACGCGGGCAAACCGTTTCACATGCATCGATAAGCTCCCACGTTCTCAACTGAATGCGACCTGGCTGACGCCGTCAGTGCGACGGACCCGGCGCGGTGTTGTCGGCGGGGTTCGCATTGCTGGGCTGGGCCGGCGTGCCGGGGTTGTTCGTGCCGGGGTTGTTCGTGCCGGGGCTGTTCGTGTTGGCATTGTTCGCGTTGGCGTTGTTCATCCCGGCGTTGGTTGAAGCCGAGCCGTTGGGAGTGGTGGAGTTGGGCGTGGTTGTATCGGTGGAGGCCGTGGGGCTACGCGTAACGTTCAGCGCCTGCAAGGTGGACACGTCCAGTTGCCCGCTCGATCCCAGGTTATGGTCTTTCTGGAACGACCGTACCGCGCTCTCGGTGCCCGAGCCCCACACCCCGTCAACGTTGCCCTGCTTGTAGTAGCCGTTGGCCCTCAGCTTGGCCTGCACCTGCTTGACCATGTCCGGTGACACCGTGGGCTCGGTCGCCGCCATCGAGGCTTTCGGCGCCTCGCTAGCGCTGTTGTGGCCCATCATGTTGGAACACGCGCCCAGCCCGGCCACTACACCGACCGCAATCCCGTAACGCCATGTGTTCATCGCTTCCTCCTGCACTCCGTTGCGAGTCGAAGCGTGCGGGCGGTGGTTTAGTTCCCGATAGCAGCGGTAGCGAAACAGAGAGCGGACGGTTTCAATCCAGCCTGGTCGCGATATCGTGGAACAATCGGGCCGGCAGGCCGCCGCCCATCACGCCTCGCATCGGCGTGTCCTCGTCATTGCCGAGCCAGATGCCGATCAGCCGGTTTTTGGTCGAGCCGATGAACCAGGCGTCGCGGAAATCCTGTGTCGTGCCGGTCTTGCCGGCGACGAACTGGCCGGGGATCGCGGCGGCTCGGCCGGTGCCGCTGGTCACCACCGCGGCCAACATGCGGGCCATCATCGCGGCTTGGGCCGGATCGATCACCCGTTCGGGCTGGTGTGGGGTGCGCTCCAGCCCGAACGGCACGACCCGGTTGCCGCCGTTGAAGAACGGCGCGTAGGCGGCGGTCAATTGCAGCAGGCCGACCTCGCCGGTGCCCAGCGCGAGCGACGCGTCGTTCGGCAACGGGTCGCGGATACCGAACTCGGCGGCGGTGGCGGCAACCGCCTTGGGTCCGCCGCAGCGCAGCAACAGGCGCACGGCGGCGGTGTTGATCGACTGCGCCAGCGCTTGCTCCAGGGTGATCTCGCCCAAGTAGCGGTGCTCGAAGTTGACCGGGGTCCAGGAGCCGATGCGCAGCGGGGCATCCAGCACCTTGTCGTCGGGGGTGAGGCCGGCGCGCAGCGCGATCAACCAGACGAACGGCTTGAACGTCGACCCGGGCTGGCGGCGGGCCAGCACGGCTCGGTTGAACGGGCTGTCGCGGAAGTTGCGGCCGCCGACCATGGCGCGGACGGCGCCGTTGGCGGCATCCAGCACGACCACCGCGCCTTGGCCGACATTGTAGGTGGCGCCGGCGGCGGCCAGCAGCTCGGAGAGCCGGGTTTCGGCCACCCGTTGATCGTGGCTGTCCAGGGTGGTGCGCAGCACGGCGTCGGCATCGGGGGCCAGCAGCGCCTGAGATTGGCCGGCGATCCAGTCGGCGAACCAGCCGGGCGCGACTGGGCTGGGGGGAAAGCTGATCCGTTCCGCCGCAGTCCGCGCTTGCTGTTCGGTGATCGCCCCGGAGTCCGCCATCGCCGCCAGCACTTGCTTGCCCCTGGCCAGCGCCAGGGCGGGATTGACCCGCGGGTTGAAGCGCGACGGGGCGCGCGGCAACCCGGACAGCACGGCCGCCTGGGCCAGCGTCACGTGGCGCGCCGAGACGCCGAAATATACCCGCGCCGCGGCATCCATGCCCCAGGCGCCGGACCCGAGATAGACCCGGTTCAGGTAGATCTCGAGGATTTCCTGCTTGGTGAAGTGCCGTTCCAGCCACAGGGTCAGCAACAGTTCCTGCACCTTGCGCTTGGTGGTGCGGGCGTTGCTGAGGAACAGCGTCTTGGCGACCTGCTGGGTCAGGGTGGAGCCGCCCTGGACCACTCGCCCGGCGGTGAGGTTGACCCAGGTGGCGCGCAGCAGGCCGATCGGATCGATGCCGGGGTGGTGCCAGAAGCGGCGGTCCTCGACCGCGACGATGGCGGCCGGCAGCCAGGGGGAGAACGCCTTGAGGCGCAGCGGTTCGCCGACCAGGTCGCCGAAGGTGGCGATGACGTGGCCGGATCGGTCCTGCAGGGTCAGGCTGGGGCGGCGCACGGCGTCGAGCGCCGATTCCGGGCGCGGCAGGTCGCGGGCGAACCACAGCACCGCCACCGCCGCCGCCAAGGTGAGCCAGACCGAGGCGATGAAGCCCCAGCGCAGCAGCCAGGTCAGGGTGCGGCGGCGAGCCGGGGCCATGGCGGGCGGCGGGGTGATCGGCTTGCGTCGGCTGGCCGCTGCTTGTGGCGGGTGGACGCGGGGAACGGTGGGAGCGGGGCGCGCCATCCCGGCGGTCTGTAGCAGATCGGCCGGCGCCGGGATCGGGCTTCTTGCGGTGCGCCGGATGGTTGCTGCGAATTGTGGCGGTTCTGCGATACCATCCGGCGGATCGATCCGAACGGACAGAGGAGAGCGTGAATGAAGGGCCTGTTTCTCGATGCCGTGGACGACCTTGCCGGGGTGTTCCATCGCGTGGTTCGGCCGGGCGACCCGGCGATGGACGTGCTGGAGCGCGGCGAGATCGCGCCCGAGGAACTGCCTGGGCTGATTGCCGGCTATGATTTCATTTTTGACGACCACACTCAGTTGCCGACCGAGGCGATGCGCGGCTGTCGCGGACTGAAGCACGTGATCTTCCTGGGCACCGGGGCGCGTAGCTACATGCATCCCGAGCAGTTGGCCGAGCTGGGGATCGGGGTGCATATCATCAAGGGGTATGGGGATATCGCGGTGGCCGAGCACAGCATCGCGCTGATGTGGGCGGCGGCCAGGGGGCTGGCGCGGATGGACGGCGGCATGCGGGCCGGTAATTGGATCCGCACCGAGGGCCTGGAACTGACCGGCAAGACGCTGGGGCTGGTGGGTTTTGGCGGAATCGCGGCCGAGGTGGCGCGGATTGCCTCGGGGTCCGGCATGCGGGTGCTGGCGTGGAACCGTTCGGCGAAATCGGCCCCGGGCGTCAGCTTTGTCGATTTGGACACGCTGCTGGGGGAGAGCCAGGTGCTGTCGCTGCACCTGTTGCTGAACGACGAGACTCGCGGCTTCCTGGATGCCGAACGGTTGGGCAAGTTGCGGCCGGGGGCAATCCTGGTGAACACCGCGCGGGCTGCTCTGGTGGACGAGGCGGCGATGATGGCGGCGCTGCGCAGCGGACATTTGCGGCACGCGGCGCTGGATGTGTTCGAGACCGAACCGTTGCCGGCGGGACATCCGCTGACCACGCTGGCGAATGTGACGCTATCGGCGCATAGCGGGTTCCGCACGCCGGAAGCGAGCGACAAGCTGGTTCGGATGGCGCTGGATATTGCTTGCGGATTGTGAGGGGCGTGCGTGGGTCTGGTCGGGGTGCTGGGGCGGCGGTAGAACGGCGCGGTGCCCGCCTGGCGGAATGGTAGACGCAGCGGACTTAAAATCCGCAGTTGGCAACGACATACCGGTTCGAGTCCGGTGGTGGGCATACTGCGTAAGTAATTGATATGTGCTTAGAAAAGCCTTGTGTGCTAAGGGCTCGACGGTGACCGGCAGGCCATTTCACATGTTTTCACAATTAGGAAGGCACCATAACCCGTTCGCTGCCCGGACGACTCTGTTCCTCCGGACTTTTGGCGCAGCGCCGCTTGCGCCGGTCGGGAGGCTGGTATGGGTCAGTATAAGTTTTTAGACAGCAGATACATTGACAATCTGCTGCGTGGGCAACTCCGCTTCGGTCGGTTGATCTACTATCGGCTGCTGGAGGTGGTAACTAAAGATCAGTGGATTGGCGACACGTCTGAAGGTTTGGCGCTGACCAAAATCCAAAATTTGTCCATAACACCCGCCGCGCCCAATCCGCTCGCCCAAAGACGGCTGGAAGAAGCCCGCATCGTGAAGATGGTTGAAGGCTCCTCAGTCAATATTAGCAACTGCACCTTTGTAAACGAAGTTGATTGCTTCGTGTTTTGTTTCTCGCAGGGTGATCTGAAGCATTTGAAAGACATCATGTGTGATCCAGTCCGTCCTGATTACGCATATGACGGCTGTGTTTCCCTCCCTACGCCTGAAGCGCTGGCCCGTGCCGTTCTCCAGACGGGTATCGTGGACGGTAGACCTGTCGGAGATAAGTTTATCGTCAGTGTCGGGGCTGCGAACTACGAATTGGCTGCGCACGACTTTCTCAAGGATGGCGTCGCTCCGGCTAACCCATTCAAGAAGGATCGCCGATACATTGCACAGCAGGAGGCGCGCATCGTTCTAATACCGAGAGAGCCAATCCAATGCGATTTTGTAAGCGTGACGATAGCCAGCCCATCCACTCTGTTTCGTGAGCAGTTTCGTTGCTTGCCACTCGCAAAGGAAGCGGTAGCCGAGCGGTTTCGGGATGAGCGTTCATTACCCGATTTGTTTAACATTCTTTCCGCAGCGCTTCGAGCTTGGGATGGTTCTCGATCACCATGGATCTCTGCGGCGCCGTTAGACTTGCCCTCTGACGAATGGATTGCGGCGATGCGTCGGGAAAGCGATGACCGCGAGAGAGCCTTCGACGAACGCAGGGGCGAGGCGGATCAAGCCTACTGGACGCTGCGCAAGACTTTCCCAGACATGCAGCTTGACCGTGATGTCGCTCGCTCAGCCAAG
>NZ_CBDIDU010000002.1:0-25524 GCF_965277825.1 Rhodopila sp.
GAATGTGGAGTTCTGCGGCCAGTTCGCCAGCTATTCCACGGCCGTGGCGGAGGCTCCGGGCGAGCCGGCGGAGGGGTTCTATTCGATGGCGCCAGCGCTGTATCGCTATCCGGATGATCCAAAGCCGGCGGTGCACGCATTTGCCGATACGTTTCGCAAGCGGTTTGGCATCGATCCGAATTATTTGGGTGAGGCCGGTTATACCGCTGCCAGTTTCAGCGTCGCGGCGCTGCAGAAAGCGGGCCGGGACCTGACGCTGGACAGTTTCATCAACGCGATGGAGAGCATGCGGGACTGGCACGATATCTTTGGCGGTCCGGCGTTGTCGCTAAGTCCGACCAATCATCATGCGTCCAGCCAGTCGTTCCTGTCGGTGGTGAAGAACCGGCGTTGGACACCGGTGATGGAACAGCCGCTGATGTTCTGAGGGCGGCCGTAGTGCGGACAACCGCTTGTCGGGCCCGGAACCGCCTAGCGACGCGGTGATCAGGGGTTGGCCGCGCTGTGTTGTTTGCGCAGTTCCCGCTTCAGCAATTTGCCGGCGGTGTTGCGCGGCAGGTGGTCCACGAACAGCACCTTCTTCGGCAACTTGTAGGGTGCGAGATGCTGACGGGCAAGCGCCAGCAGGGTAGGCTCGTCGACGCCATGGCCGGGGCGGAGCACGACGAAAGCAGTTACGGCCTCAATCCATTTGTCATCGGGCAATCCGACCACGGCGACTTCGGAGACAGCGGGGTGGGTGAACAGGACTTCCTCCACTTCGCGGCTTGCCACCAGCACGCCGCCGGTGTTGATCACGTCTCGGATGCGGTCGACGATGTAGAGATAGCCTGCCTCGTCGAAATAGCCGACATCGCCGGAATGAAACCAGCCGCCGGCGAACGCCTCGGCGGTTTCCGCTGGCTTGTCCCAGTAGCCGGTCAGCAAATGCGGCGAGCGGTGGACGATTTCGCCGTGGGTTCCGGGCGGTGTGTCGTTCATGTCCGGATCGACAACGCGGGTCTCGACGTTGAGCACCGGGCGGCCGCAGGAGGCGGGGCGGGCGTCGTGTTCCTCGGGACGCAGCACGGTGGCGAGCGGGGCGATCTCGGTCTGGCCGTAGCAGTTGTAGGGCCGAGCGCGTGGCAGGCGTTGGCGGAGTTCGTGCAGCACCGGGACCGGCATGATGGAGGCGCCGTAATAGATCTTTTCCAGTGATGTCAGGTCGCGCGTGGTGAAGTCGGGGTGGCGCAGCAGGCTGATCCACACGGTGGGGGGTGCGAAGAACGAGGTGATGCGGTGCTGCTCGATCAGCCGCAGTACGACGTCGGGTGCGGGCGTCTCGATCAGGATGGTGCGCGCACCCACCAGGAACTGCGGCATGGTGAAGGCGTGCAGTTGGGCCGTGTGATACAGCGGCAATGCGGCGAGTGCGGTGTCGGTCTCGGCATAGTCCATATTGTGGATGACCGAGTAATACTGTGACAGCATTGCCTTGTGCGTCATCATCGCGCCCTTCGGCGCCGCTGTGGTGCCGGATGTATAGACGATCTGGGCCAGGGTGTCGTCTTCGAGGTCTGGGTCGATCGCGGTTGGCGCGGCGGCGTCCTGGGCGATGCCGATCAGGTCTTCCAGCAGGTGCGACGGGGCATCGATGCCGGCCAGGCTCGGCTGTAGCGCGGCGGCGGTCAGCACCAGGCGCGAACCGGACTGGCGCACGATGTAGGACAGTTCGTCGCCGGTGAGCGCGTAGTTGACCGGCACGTGGACGAAGCCGCCGCGCAGGCAGGCCAGCCAGGCGATAAAGTAGGCGTCGGAGTTGCGGCCGTAGGCGGCGACGCGGTCGCCAGGGTTCAGGCCGAGATCGGCCAGATGATGTGCGACCCGATCCGCCGCGCGATCGAGATCGATGAATGACCAGTCGCGGTCGGCGAACGCCAGGGCCGGGCGGTCGCGGAACAGACGGGCGGCGCGGCGGACCGCGTCGCCCGTCGTGTTGCGGCGGATCAGGTTCATGGCATCAGGCTGAGGCAGGGCTCGGACATCGTTCGGTTCCGCGTGCGGTTGGATAAAATACACCGGGCATCGCGGCGGCGTCCATGCACTACGCTTGCGCCTGCGGCAGCCGGCATGGTTGCATCGGGCGCATCACCGGAGTCGGAGTGCACTTGGCCTACGCTCTGCAGCAACTGATCAACGGCGTCACCCTGGGTATGATCTATGGCCTGATCGCGGTCGGCTACACCATGGTGTATGGCATCATCGGCATGATCAACTTCGCCCATGGCGACGTGTTCATGGTGGGATCCTTCCTGTCGCTGATCGCTTTGCTGGGGTTGGCGGTGCTGGGCATCACCTGGGTGCCGCTGGCATTGGCGCTGGCGCTGCTGTTCGCTGCCGCCATCGCGGCGCTATACGGCTGGACGATCGAGCGGGTGGCGTACCGGCCGCTGCGCGGGTCGTTCCGGCTGGCGCCGCTGATCAGCGCCATCGGCATGTCGATCACGCTGCAGAACTTCGTCCAGGTCAGCCAGGGGGCGCGGGTCAAGCCGATCGAGGCGATCATTCCAGGCGGTGTCCAATTGATGAACCGGGGCGGCTTCGCGGTGCAGCTTTCCTGGATGCAGATCGCCATCGTGGTGATCACCCTGACGATCCTTGGCGGGTTCACCTGGCTGGTGACGAAAACCCCGCTGGGGCGGACCATGCGTGCCTGCGAGCAGGATTTGAAAATGGCCAGCCTGCTGGGCATCGACACCGATCGCACGATCAGCCTGACTTTCGTGATCGGCGCCGCGTTGGCCGCGGTCGCCGGTTTCATGTTCCTGCTGTACTACGGCGTGATCGACTTCTACATTGGCTTCATCGCCGGAATCAAAGCATTCACCGCGGCGGTGCTGGGCGGCATCGGCAGCCTGCCGGGCGCGGTGCTGGGGGGACTGTTACTTGGCTTGATCGAGGTGTTCTGGTCGGCCTATTTCAGCATCGAGTACAAGGACGTCGCGGCGTTTTCGATCCTGGTCATCGTGCTGATCTTCATGCCGACGGGGATCTTGGGACGGGCTGAGGTGGAAAAGGTATGACCTCGGCCGGGTCGTGGCCGCGGCGCGTCCCGCCGGCATGACCGCGCTGCGCGACGCACTGATTGCCGCTGTCGTGGCGCTTGGCCTGTTTGCCCCGCTGGTCGGCCTGGTCACCACCAACGGTGAGCACGGTTTGTCGCTGACGGCTCGGCCGGTCGCCACGGCGGTCGTGGTTGGTATCGTGTTCGTTGGCCGGCTGCTGATCCTGTTGTGGCGCGGGCGGGCCCGCCGCGAGGCCGGCCCGACTGGCCGCGCTGTAGCCGAACGGGTCGGGCATAGGAGCAAGTATATCGCCTGGGCATTGCTGGTGGCGGCGGTCGCGCTGCCATTGACCGGGTCGCGCTATTACATCGATCTAGCAACGCTTGTGCTGACCTACATCATGCTGGGATGGGGCCTGAATATCGTAGTCGGGTTGGCTGGATTGCTCGATCTTGGATATGTCGCGTTCTATGCGGTCGGCGCCTATTCCTACGCCTTGCTGGCGACGACGTTCGGCTTGGGGTTTTGGGTATGCCTGCCGCTGGCGGGGATCCTGGCCGCGCTCTGGGGTGTATTGCTGGGCTTTCCGGTGCTGCGCCTGCGCGGCGACTATCTGGCGATCGTGACGCTGGCGTTCGGCGAAATCATCCGCATCGTCTTGAACAACTGGGTGTCGCTGACCAACGGGCCGAACGGCATCAGCGGGATTCCCCGGCCGACGCTGTTCGGCCTGGCGTTCAGCATGGACGGCGGCCCCGGCAGCTTCGGCGGGTTCTTCGGTGTCGAGCCGGCGGTGATCCAGCGTATTATTTTCATTTACTATGTCATCCTTGGGCTGGCGCTGCTGACCAACTTTGTATCGTTGCGGCTGCGCAGCCTGCCGCTCGGGCGGGCCTGGGAGGCGCTGCGCGAGGACGAGGTTGCCTGCCGGTCGTTGGGCATCAACGTGCGCAACACCAAGCTGACCGCGTTCGGGATCGGCGCCTTGTTCGGTGGGTTTGCCGGCGCGTTCTTCGCCACTCGGCAGGCGTTCATCAGCCCGGAAAGCTTTACTTTCATCGAATCAGCAACAGTGCTGGCGATCGTGGTGCTGGGAGGCCTGGGCAGCCAGCTTGGGGTTGCGCTGGCCGCGATCGTCATGGTCGGAGGGTTGGAGGCGCTGCGTGATTTCCTCAGTTTCCTCGGCGATCAGATGAACAGCCCGATATTCGCCGGTATTGCCAGCGAGTTACCGCTGTTCCGCATGCTGATCTTTGGACTGGCGCTGGTGGTGATGATGGTGCTGCGTCCGCGCGGCCTGATCACCGGGCGGCGACCGAGCGTGGCGCTGACCAAGGTGCGGGAGATCCCGCCCGAGATCGTGGCGGAAAGTCGCGGCTAGTGCTTTCGGTGCGTGACCTGACCATGCGGTTTGGCGGGCTGCGGGCGATCGACGATCTGTCGTTCGAGGCGCGTGCGGGCGAGATCACCGCGGTGATCGGTCCGAACGGTGCCGGCAAGACCACGGTGTTCAACTGCATCACCGGATTCTATCGCCCAAGCGGAGGAAGCATCGAGCTGAGGCATCCGGGGGGGGTGGGGTTTTCGTTGCAGCGCATGCCCGGGCATCGGATCGCCTCGGCTGCGAAGGTAGCTCGGACGTTCCAGAATATTCGTTTGTTCGCCGGTATGACGGTGCTGGAGAACCTGATGGTGGCGCAGCACAACACGCTGATGGGGGCAACCGGTTTCGGTGTCCTGGCGGTGCTTGGGCTGGGACGCTACCGCGCCGCCGAGGCTGCCGGCATGGCGAAGGCGCGGCATTGGCTGGATGCGATCGGCTTGACCGCCAGGGCGGACGATCCGGCCGGTGCGCTGCCCTATGGGGCGCAGCGCCGGTTGGAGATCGCGCGCGCGATGTGCATCGATCCGGTCTTGCTGTGCCTGGACGAACCGGCTGCCGGGCTGAATCCTCGGGAGTCGGAGGAGATGAACCGGTTGCTGCTGCGGATCCGCGGCGAAGGCTGCTCGCTGCTGCTGATCGAGCATGACATGGGCGTGGTGATGCGGATCTCGGACCATATCGTGGTGCTGGACCATGGCAGGAAGATCAGCGACGGCACGCCGGCCGAGGTGCGCGCCGATCCGGTGGTGATCGCGGCCTATCTCGGCGAGGGTGAGGAAGACGAGGTGCCGGCATGACCGCGCTGCTGACGCTGTCCGGGGTGACCGCGTTCCATGGCTCGATCCAGGCGCTGCGCGGGATCGACCTGACGGTGGAACAGGGCGAGATCGTTACTCTGATCGGTGCCAACGGGGCGGGCAAGTCGACGCTGATGATGACGATCTGCGGCGACCCGCGGGCGCGGTCGGGGCGGATCGTCCACGCCGGGGAGGACATCACGCAATGGCCGACGCACGCGATCATGCGGCGCGGCATTGCCCAGGCGCCGGAGGGACGGCGCATCTTCAATCGAATGACAGTGCATGAAAACCTGCTGATGGGAGCCGAGGTAGCCGGGCGGTCCGATGCCGCCCTGTTGCTGGAGCAGGTGTTCGCGCTGTTCCCCCGGCTGAAGGAGCGTCTGTCGCAGCGCGGGGGCACGTTGTCCGGTGGCGAGCAGCAGATGCTCGCGATCGGCCGGGCACTAATGTCTCGGCCCGACCTGCTGTTGCTGGACGAGCCATCGCTTGGCCTGGCTCCGTTGGTGGTGCGGCAGATTTTCGCCGCGATAAGGGAACTGAATCGCAGCAATGGGTTGACGGTGCTGCTGGTGGAGCAGAACGCCTACCAAGCGCTGCGGCTGGCGCATCGGGGCTATGTACTGGTGAACGGCGCGATCACCATGGCCGGCACCGGCGCGGAGCTGCTGGCTCGGCCGGAGATCAGGACGGCTTACCTGGAGGGGGGCGCGCCGGCTTAGTCCGCCGCCGCGGCGCCCATTTTCTCGGCCAGGCGCGGCAGCGCGGAGCGACGGTTCGGCGCCAGCCAGTGGTGCAGCCGATCTAGATATAGATAGACCACCGGGGTGGTGTAGAGCGTCAAGACCTGGCTGAGCAGCAGGCCGCCGACCATGGCAAAACCGAGCGGCTTGCGCAGTTCCGAGCCGGCTCCGTTTTCCAGCATCAGCGGCAGGCCGCTGAGCATTGCGGCCATCGTTGTCATCAGGATCGGCCTGAACCGCATCAGGCAGGCTTGGCGGATTGCCTGATGCGGCGTCATTCCCATCCGCCGTTCGGCGCTGATGGCGAAATCGACCATCATGATGCCGTTCTTCTTGACGATGCCGATCAGCAGGATGATGCCGATCAGGGCGATGACGGTCAGTTGGTAGTGAAACAGCAGCAGCATCAGCAACGCGCCGACGCCGGCGGAGGGCAGGGTGGACAGGATGGTCAGCGGCAGCACGTAGCTTTCATACAGCATGCCCAGGATAATGTAGACGGTGACCAGCGCCGCGGCGACCAGGTATGGCTCTGTGCTGAGCGAGGCCTGGAACGCCTGCGCGGTGCCCTGGAAGCTGCCCTGCACTGATGCGGGCACATCCATTGAGGCCTGCATCTGGTCAACCTGGGTGACCGCCGCGCCCAGCGACGCCCCGGCCTTCAGGTTGAACGAGACCGTGACGGACGGGAACTGGCTCTGGTGGTTGATCGCCAGCGGCTGCACCGGAACAGTGGTCTGGTGCAGCAGGGTTGACAGCGGCACGTTCGCACCGGTGGAGGAATGAACGTATAGTTTGTCCAGGGTGGACAGCGCGCCGTATTCGTTGGGCAAGGCTTCCAGCACTACATAGTAGGCCTTGGTGCCGGTGAAGTATTGCGCCACCTCGCGTTGGCCGAAGGCGTCGTAGAGCACCGCGTCGATGGCAGCCGGCTGCACCCCGAAACGGGATGCCTGTTCGCGGTCATAGGTCAGGGTTTCGGTGGTGCCGGAGTTTTCCTGGTCCGAGGTGACGTCGGCCAACAGCGGAAGTTGTTGCATCTTGGCGAGGATTTTCGGTGCCCACTTGTTCAGTTCGTCCTGGTTGGAGTCCTGCAGGGTGTATTGATACAGGGTGCGACCGAGTCTTGCCCCGACCCTGACATCCTGGGCCGGCTGCAGGAACAGCTTGATGCCCGCGACCGCCGCCATCTTGTCGTCGATCTGCTCGATGACCTGCATCGCGGTTGCGGAACGATCCGCCCACGGCTTGAGCGAGATATACATCCGTCCGTTGTTCGCGGTTTGTCCGGCGGTGCCGGCGCCGATGGATGAGACCACTGAGGCAACGTTCGGATTATCCAGCACGACGTTGTTGGCGGCGCGCTGCAGCACCGACATCTGGTCGAACGAGGCATCCTGCGCGGCGTCGGTGATGCCGATGATGATGCCGGTATCCTGGGTCGGGAAGAAGCCTTTCGGGATGAAGACATACAGCACGACGGTCAGTGTCACGGTGGCGACGAAGACCATCAGGGTGATGAAGCGGAAGCGCAGCGCGATATCCAGCGTGCGTTCGTAGAACCGCAACAGGGCATCGAACATCCGCTCGACCGCGTTGTAGATGCGTCCGTGTTGTTTTGTACGCGGTGAAAGGAAGCGTGAGCACATCATCGGGGTCAGCGTCAGCGACACCATCGCCGACAGCACGATGGTGATGGAAACGCAGATCGCAAATTCGCGGAATAGCCGTCCGACGATGCCGCCCATCAGCAGCAGCGGAATGAACACGGCGATCAGGGAGAAGCTGATGGAAATGATGGTGAAACCGATTTCTCCGGCGCCGGTCACCGCGGCGGTCATCGGGTCCATGCCTTCCTCGATGTGGCGGAAGATGTTTTCCAGCATGACGATGGCATCGTCGACGACGAAGCCGACGGCGATGGTGAGGCCCATCAGCGACAGGTTGTCGAGGCTGAAGCCGCAGACGTACATCATGCCGAGAGTGGCGACCAGGGCGACGGGGATGGTGATGCTGGGGATGATGGTTGCCCAGACGTTGCGCAGGAACAAGAATATCACCATCACCACCAGCCCGACCGCGAGCATCAGGGTGAACTCCACGTCGGAGACCGAGGCGCGAATGGTCTGGGTGCGATCGGACACCACATTCAGGCTGACATTGGGCGGGAAGTCGGCGCGCAGGGCGGGCAACTGGGCCTTGACGCCATCGGCGGTGGAAATGACGTTGGCGTTGGGCTGCTTGAACACCAGCAGCAGGATCGACGGCTTGCCGTTGGTCCATGCCGCCAGCTCGCGGTTCTGCGGTCCCGGCACGGCGCGGCCGATATCGCGGATGTGGATCGGGGCGCCGTTGCGGTAGCCGATTATGACGTTGTTGTATGGTTCGGCCTTGGTCAACTGGTCGTTGGCGTAGATCGTGTAGGACTGATGCGGTCCGTCGATACTGCCCTTCGGATCATCGACCGTGACGTTGGTCAGCACGGTGCGGACGTCTTCCAGGGTCATGCCCATGTTGGCGAGGCGGGCGGGGTCGACCTGGACGCGGATCGCCGGGGTCTGCTGGCCGCCGACCAGGACCTGACCGACCCCGGGTAGCTGGGAGAGCTGCTGCTCGACGACGTTTTCGGCGTAGTTGTCGACCTCGGTGATCGGCGCCTGATCGGACTGCATCGCCAGGATCATGATCGGGCTGTCGGCCGGATTGATCGCTCGGAAAGTCGGCGGGCTGGGCATGTCCTTGGGCAGCGAGCCTTGCGCGGCGTTGATCGCTTCCAGCACCAGGGTTTCGTCGTTGGCGAGGTCGTTGCCCAGGCCAAACTGCAGGGTGATCTGGGTGGATCCCATGACGCTGGCCGATGTCATCTGGGCCAGGCCCGGCAGCATCTGGCCGAACTCGGTTTCCAGCGGTGTTGCGACGGTGGACCCCATGGTTTCGGGGCTGGCGCCGGGGTATTGCGCGGTCACCGTCAGGGTGGGGAACTGCACGTTCGGCAGCGGCGCCACCGGCAGCAGCGGATAGGCCACCAGGCCGGCCAGGAAGACCGCGGCGGTCAGCAGGGATGTGGCGATCGGTCGTTTAATGAACGGGGTCGAAATACTCATATGTGGGATGCGGTCCTGGCGTGCGGTTCAGGTCGGCGATGCGTCGCCAGGCGAGGCAGCGTTGGAAACGTCGGTGGGATGGACATGCACGCCGGGTGCCAGGCGCGACTGGCCCGACACCACGACGGTCTGTTGTCCCGCCAGGCCCTTGGTGACGACGGTGCGCTGCGCGACTTGATCACCGACTTGCACGCTGGTTTGCGCGACCGTGCCGTCGGGCTTGACGGTGTAGACGAAGGTGCCGTCGGGGCCGTGCAGGATTGCCAGTGTCGGGACGGTGACCGCGTTGTGAAGCAAACCCACCTGGACACGTGTGTTTACGAACTGTCCGGGCCAGAGATGGCCATCCTGGTTGGCGAAGCTGGCCTTCATCGCGATCGTGCCGGTGGCGGGGTCGATGGTGTTGTTCGGGGTGGTCAGGGTTCCGGTCGCCAACTGCTTGTTGCTGCTGCCGTCGAACACGGTGACCGGAACCGGACCGTCCGCGCGAGCCTGCTGGGCGCGCGCGAGATCGGCTTCGGGCAGGGTGAAGACCACCTGGATCGGCTTGACCTGGGTGATCGAGATGATCCCGGTCTGGCTGGCAGCCTGCACCAGGTTACCGACGTTCAGTTGATAGAAGCTGACCCGGCCGGCGAATGGCGCCTTGATGACGCAGTAGCCGAGGTTGATGCGCGCGGTCTCGATCATTGCGTTATCGACGCCGATGGCGCCGATCTGCTTGTCGACGGTGCCTTGCTGGTCTTCCACCTGCTGGACCGGGGCGAAACTGCTTTTCGCCAGGTTCTGGTAGCGCTTCAGGTCGAGCTGGGCACTTTTGAGCAGGGCGGTATCTTCATCCCGTTGCGCCAGCGCCTGATCCAGCGCCGCCTTGTAGGGGCGCGGATCGATCTCGGCGACGATGTCGCCTTGCTTGACTTCCGCGCCCTCTGGCACCGGCAGGGCGATCAGGGTGCCGGTGACCTGGGCCTTGATCTCGACGACGTTGGGCGGCTGCACGGTGCCGAGACCCTTGAGATAGACCGGCATGTCCTGAATCCGCGACGCCGCGGTGGTGACCGGGACGGTAGCGGGCGGTTGCGGGTCGGCCGCTTTGGCTGAACCGGGCGCCATCGCGCGCCAAGCCGGCAAGGCGGCGGCCAGCAGCAGCGTCACCATCAGCAGTGCTATTCCCCGCCGCGTCGTCATTCGTTTACCACTCGAATTAAAGATCGGATGCATTATTGACAGTAGAAATTGTGCCCGGGGATGGGTGAACCAGTCTACTACCGGCATCGTGAAACTCGTAACACAGCGTAACCACTTTCCGCGGCGCAACAGAGCGTCGCGGAGCGTGGCGGGAAAGGCCCGGTTGCGTTTCGCAGCGGTGTCGGCAGAGTGTGCCGAAGTGGCCGCGAGAGGGGAAACTAATGGGTTACAAGATCGCCATCATGGGCACCGGCGCGGTCGGCGCCTACGCCGGGGCGCACATGGCCAAGGGCGGCGAGGATGTCACCTTCATCGATCCGTGGCCGGCCAACGTCGAGACGATGAAGTCGAAAGGACTGAAGGTGTCCCACATCCGCGACGTCGCGGAATGGTCAACGCCGGTTCGCGCGCTGCACCTGACTGAATTGCAGCAGGCGGCGAAGGAGAAGCCGTTCGACATCGCCTTCGTCTGCATGAAGTCGTACGACACCGAATGGGCGGCGATCATGATCTCGCAATACCTGGCGCCGAACGGCTTCATTGTTTCATTGCAAAATTGCATGAATGAGGAGACGATCGCCGGGGTGGTCGGCTGGGGCAAGGTCGTGGGCTGCATTGCCAGTTCCATCACCGTGGATCTGTGCGAGCCCGGCCACGTGCGGCGGGCGGCGGGCAAAAGCGGGGACAAGCACACGGTGTTCCGCACCGGGGAGGTGCACGGTCGCATCACCGATCGGGTGCAGGAGATCAAGCGCCTGGTGGCGCTGACCGATTCGGCGCTGGTGACGTCGAACCTGTGGGGCGAGCGGTGGTCGAAACTGGTGACCAACGCGATGGCCAACGGCATGTCGGCCAGCACCGGGCTGATCAGCAAGGACATCCTTCGCAACGACACGTTGCGCCGGTTCGGCGCCAGGCTTGGCAGCGAGGCGATCCGTGTCGGTCAGGCGCTGGGTTATGAGCTGGAGGAGATTCACCATATCGATCCCGAAGTGATCGCGCGGGCCGGCGAGGGCGATCCGGGGGCGGCGCGGGAATACGACGCCCACCGTCTGGATGAGGTGAGCAAGGCCGGTGGCGGCGAGCATCGGCCCTCGATGGGTCAGGACATGGTAAAGGGGCGCCGGACGGAGATCGATTTCCTGAATGGCTTCATCGTTCGCAAGGGCGAGGAGATCGGCCTGCCGACCCCGGCGAACGCGGCACTGACCGATATCGTCAAGCGGGTGGAAAAGGGGGAGTTGCAGGCTGATCCGAAGCACCTGATCGATCTGCGGCTGAACTAGGGCGGCGGTAGACAGGGTTGGCCTGCCGGAGGCGCTGAACCTGCTTCCGGCTATCTTGCAACGTTCCGCCACCGGACGATTCCTGCCACCGGACGCTTCTGACGGGCGTCAACCGGCCTGGCGCACCGGCCGCAGGGACACCGGTTCGCCGGCGGTCTCCGGCATGGCAAAGACCAGGGCTGCCAGCGCGACGCACGCCGCCGCGCCGAACGACAGGAACGCCGGCGAGTATCCGGCGTGGTCGACGATCACCCCAGCCGCCAGCCCGCTGAGCGAGGCGCCGACGCCCTGCATCGTGGCCACCGCCCCCTGCGCCAGGTTGTATCGCCCGGTGCCGCGCATCAGGTCGGCGATCACCAGCGGAGTGATCGCTCCGTAAATGCCGGCACCGACGCCATCCAGCAACTGCACCCCGATCAGCCAGGGGGCGCTGTTGGAAAACGTGTAGAGCAGCGCCCTGACCGGAAGCACGCCGAACCCCAGCAACAGGATCGGCTTTCGCCCGACGCGGTCGGCGGTGCGCCCCACCGCCAGCGCCACCGGCAGCATGATCAGTTGCGCGGCGATGATGCAGGACGACATCATCGCGGTCGCCCATTGCGGATGCGATTGCGCCAGCTTCTGCCCGACCAGCGGCAACAACGGAGCGTTGGCGAAGTGGAACAGCATCACGCACAGGCCGAACACCACCAGCGGCCTGCAGCGCAACAGCGTCATGTAGCCCGACGGTGCCTGACTTCCATCCGACGGCCTGGCTTCTCCATCGCCGAACCCGCGTGCTCGGTCCTGGTCGATCGCCTTTGCCGGAATTGACAGTATTGCCACCACCGCCAGGATGGCAAACACCGGCACCATCAGAAACACCGCGCGCTGCGAGAACAGATACCCCACGCCACCCGCCGCCGCCGCGATCGCGACATTGCCGGCGTGGTCGAAGGCCGAGTTGCGCCCCATGCGGCGGGCCAACTGCTTGCGGACATACAGCCCCAGTGTCACCGCCGCGACGGCAGGCCCGAACACGTCACCCACAACCGCCATGGCGGCGTTGGCGAGCAGCACCGGCCAGAACGTGGGCACGGCAAAAATGATGAACGCGCCAACCCCCAGCACCAGCAGCGCCAACACCACCGCCCCACGCTTCCGGCGCGTGGCATCGATCGCGGCACCAGCCGGGGTCTGCGCCGCCAGCCCGATCAGGCCACCGATCGTGGTGACCCAGCCGACCTCGGTCTGGCTCCAATGCCGCTGGGTGATCAGGAACACGTTCAGATAAGGCCCCAGCGCGCCGCGCACGTCGGCCAGCAGGAAGTTCACCGCATCGAGCGAGCGGGCGTGAAATCCGGCCTCCCGCGCCCGCGGCGTCACGCCGTCATCGGAGCCGGCCATGTCAGAACAGCGCGACCAGCAGGATGCCGCAGGTCATCAGCACACCGCCCAGGATGCGCCAGATGTTAAGGCTGTGCTGCTCGATGCCGAACCAGCCGAAATTGTCGATCGCCAGCGACATCAGGATGTTGGCGGTAATCGTCAGTCCGGCGAACGGCCCGGCGCCGATCTTGTCGACGAACAGCAATCCGGTGATCACCGCGAACGCGCCGAGCAGCCCGCCGAGCGGTGCCCACCACGGCATCGCCGAGATGCCGCGCAGCGAGGGCAGCGGGTTCGGCAGGCAGATGAACAGCACCAGCAGGAAGGCGACCACCGGCAGGAATGATACGGTGCTGGCCAGCCAGGGATTGTCCAGCGACTTGCGCAAGGCGCCGTTCATCGGCGGCCCCCAGGCCTGCAGCGCACCGGCCACCAGGATGATCGGATAAAGCCACGCCGCGCTGACATTCTGCATGATGATCTCCGAAAAAATGGCTCAGCCGAACGCGAAGGCGCCGGCGATGGCAAGCAGAAGCGCCGGCGGCATCACCAGCACGCCCAGCTTCAGGAAGGTCCAGGCGCTGACGCTGTGGCCCTCGCGGCGCAGCGCGCTCAGCCAAAGGATCGTTGCCAGCGACCCGGTGACCGACAGATTCGGCCCGAGGTCGACGCCGATCAGCACCGCGCTGCGCACCTGGTCCGGCACCGGCGCCATTTCGACCACGCGGCCCGAGACCAGGCCGGCGGGAAGGTTGTTGACCAGGTTGCAGGCAACCGCGAGCAGCGCACCCGATGCCCAGGCCGCCATGGTCGCCGAACGCCGGATCAGGTCCTGCAGCAGGATCGACAGATCATGGGTGACGCCGGTGACTTGCAGCGCCTCCACCAGCACGAACAGGCCGGCCACCAGCGGCAACACGCCCCAGGAGATGTTCTTCATGACGTCGACGACACCGCATTTGGACCGGGTCAGCACCAGGATCGCCGTGCCGAGGCCGGCAAGGAACGTCGGCAGGCCAAGCTGGATGTCGAAGCCGGAGGATACCAGCAGCACGATCGCGGTCACCGCGATGCCGATCGCGGCCATCCAACCGGCGCCGGACAATCGGGGAAGATCGATGTCGGCCGAGATCCGCTGGCGCAGGTCGGCATGCTGGGTCCAGCGCAGCACGAAGTAGGTTGCCAGGATGGACAGCGCCGACGGCAGTGCGTAACGCGGCAGCCATTGCAGCAGTGGCGGCATGTGAATGCCATAGATCACCAGATTCGCCGGGTTCGAGATCGGCAGCACGAAGCTCGCGGCATTGGCGATGAAGGCGCAGATCAACAGATACGGCAGCGGCTTGTCGGCCCGCACCGCCTTCGCCACGGCGGCGACGGCGGGGGTGAGCACGACCGCGGTCGCGTCGTTCGACAGGAACACGGTGACGATGGTGCCGACCGCGAACACCAGGGTGAACAGCCGGGTGGCGGATCCCTTGGCCAATCCCGCCGCCGCCGCCGCCAGCCAGTCGAACAGGCCTTCCTGGCGCGCCAGCTCCGACAGCAGCATCATTCCGGTCAGGAACAAATAGACATCGGTGCCCTTGCTGACGCCGGCCAGCGCGGCGGTGGGCGTCAGCAGGCCCAGGCCGACCAGCAGTGCCGCGCCGGCGACTGCCCAGATGAATTCCGGCCAGGAGAACGGGCGAACGATGACGCCCGCGGTCGCCAGTCCGGCGATTCCCCAGGTGGTCCACGGCGAGGCTAGTACCGCGCCCATCACCATTTGCGCCCGTTGCGGTTTGGACCCAGCTGGGTGTCGAAGATGGCCTTTTCGCGCCAGGCACCGATCCGGTCGCCGTCGCTGCCGTCGCCTCTGCGCCGCGGCGGTATCCAGTCCGGTCCGGCCGGGTCCACCCGATCCTGGTCCAGCCGTCCGTGCGCATCCCGGGCGCGCACAATCACCCGCTCGCCTTGCGGCGCAGCGGCTTGCCAGACGGCGACGGCGCCCGGCAACGGCGTCATCGGCATCCAGTCACCGTCGTCGACCCGCGCCTCGACCGCTTCGATCGGCGCATCGCCGACCACCTTGGCGCGGATCTGGAACGGTCGAGTTTCCGCCCGCCGGGTCAGCAGGCGCCGATCAACGGGATGGGTGATCACGACGCAGGGCCAGGCCTGATCCAGCGTCTTGAACCGCCAGCCGACGCCGCGCCGATCCACCGCGGCGATGGAAAAGCCGGACGGCCCTTCCTCGATCTGGCCGGTGGAACGCGTGGTCATGAAGATCGTGCCGCCGTCGTTGGCCAGCTCGTTGTAGTGTGTGTGCCCCATGTCCACGCAGGTGACGTGCGGGCGAGCTAACAGCGCGCCGAGACGCTGGGCGCCGTGGCGCAGGTCGGCCGGATAGGTATGCATGAACATCACCACGTCCTGGCCGTCGGCCGCCGCTTGCTCGATTTCTTGCTCCACCCAGGTAAGTTGCGCATCGCCGAGCCGAAAGTCCGGACCGCCGGAGCCGGCGGACACGACGTCCAGGAACAGGCAGCGATGGCCCTGTTCGGTGATCGATTTCGGCAGGCGTTCAGCGCCCAGCACGCCGTGGAAGGCGTCTAGCGTGCGCGGCTTGAAGTCGTGGTCGCCGGGCAGGATATGCAGCGCCATCGGCAACCGGGCAACCGCGTCGCGCACCAGGGCGAACTGCTCGGCCGTGCCGTCGTCGGCGTTGTCGCCAGGCAGCAGCGCGAAATCGACACTGCCCGGGGCCAGTCCTTGGGCCAGGTCGACGATGCGCAGGAGATCGCGATGGCTGTCCTGGCCGGCGCGGGTGATATGCAGGTCGCCGATGTGAAGCCAGCTCAGGATGTCGGTTTTGTCAGGCACTGTTCGCCCCCTTCAAAGCAGGCCGGGTGCGCGCGGCACCCGGCCTGAATTCCATATCCTCAGTGTCAAGCCGTGGTCTGTTGCCGCTTGCATCGTGCCAGGGCGCCCCGACGGGGTGGCGTGTCAGGTCCGCCCTGGGGGCGGCGGAGCGTCAGGGCCGGGCGGCGGCATTCCGGGGCCGCCGGGGGGCGGCGGGCGACGACCCGGACCCGGAGGCGGCGGGGCGGCTACCTGCGCCAGATGGGTGGCATCCGGCCCGATCGAACGCGCCCCGATCACCCGGCCCAGCGGGCCATCCAGACCATTGCCATGGACGGTTATCGTGGCGCCTACCGCAAGCGTCGCCGCCAGCCGCTCGGCCTCGGGCGGCGGCAGGCGGATGATCGTGCCGTCCTCGAGCAGCGCGCCGTTCAGGTCGCCGCGCGGGCCGTGCAGTTGCGCCTTGATGCGCCCGGTGGCGCTGAGCGGTTGTTGCGCGTCGGCCGGCCCGGGGGGACCGCCGACGCCGTTGTCGGTTACCGTGTTGCCGGTGGCGTCATTCTTCACCGACATCGCCTGCACCATCGGGATCGCGCGTGCTTTCAGGCCGCGGATGGTCACCGCATCGCCGGGCTTCACCGCATAGACCAGTTGGGTGCCGAGATGGGGTGGCAGGTGGACCTCGGTTCCGTCCGTCAGGATCAGCCCGTCAACGTCGCCGCGCGGCGTAAGGCTGTACTCCGCGACCTTGCCCTGGATCTTGGGCAACTGGCTTGGGTCGTAGGTGGCGGCGTTTTGCGCCATCGCGACGCCCCCAGCGCCTGCCAGCAGCGTGGCGGCCAGCAGTAACTGCTTCCTCATGATCGTCTCCGTTTTCAGGGCTCCAGGCCCGTGAACCAGACAGCAACCGCCGTGCCACGGCTAAGTGGCTGATATCATGAGGTAGGCGATCATTTCGATGCGGCCGGCCGGTCCGCTTCGGGGACATCGTCTGTCGCATTCGCGGACACCGCCGGGCCATAGCGCTCCAGCTTCTGATACAGCAACTGGCGGCGGATACCGAGTTGTTCGGCGGCCTGGGCGCGGTTGCCGCCGCTGGCCGCCAGCGCGCGTCGGATCAACTCGATCTCGACCCGCGCGACTACCTCGGGCAGGGTGCCGGCCAACCAGTCGATGGTGTCCGCTTGGGTGCCGGGCTGGCTGTCGTGTGTCGCCAGGAAGGCCAGGTCCTCGGCCGCGATCACCGAACGCCGCACCAGCGTCGATGCCCGCTTCATGGCGTTGAGCAGCTCGCGGACGTTGCCCGGCCACGGATGGGCCAGCAGCCGGGACGCGGCGTCGGGCGAAAGCCGCTTTGGCGGTCCGCCATCGGCCGACAGCGCCAGGAAATGCTCCGCCAGCGGGATGATGTCGGCCAGGCGCTCGCGCAGCGGCGGCAGGGAGACGGGCACCACGCCAAGCCGGTAATAAAGGTCTTCGCGGAATTTGCCGTGGCGTATGGCGTGCAGAAGGTCGCGATGGGTGGCGGCAATCACCCGCACGTCGATCGCCACCGGACGGCCGCCGACCGGTGTCACCACGCGCTCTTGCAAGGCGCGCAGCAGCTTGGCCTGCATGGCCAGGTCCATGTCGCCGATCTCGTCGAGGAACAGAGTACCGCCTTGGGCATCACGAAATGATCCTGAGCGGTCGGCGAGAGCGCCGGTGAAGGCGCCGCGGACATGGCCGAACAGCAGGCTCTCCAGCAGTTCGGCCGGGATCGCGGCGCAGTTGACCGGCACGAACGGCGCCTGGGCGCGGCGGCCGTGACGATGGATGGCGCGCGCCACGACTTCCTTGCCGGAGCCGGTTTCGCCCAGCAGCAGCACCGTGGCATCGCTGTCGGCCAGCATGCCGATGGATTTCTGCACCTCACGCATGGCCGAGCTGGTCCCCACCAGCTCGCCTTCCCCGGCGTGGGGCGGCGCGGCGGTGGCTGTCGCGTCGATCGTGGGCAACATCCGCGACAGCAGGGCACGCAGCGCGTCGCGCCCGATCGGCTTGGCGAGGTGGTCGGCCGCGCCAAGCCGCATCGCCTCGATCGTGTTGTCGCTGGTCGGCACCGCGGTCAGCACGGTGACCGGCGGCGGGTTGGGCCTGGTGCGGATGCGGCGCAGGACGTCCATGCCGTCCATCCCCGGCATCCGCAGGTCCAGCAGCACGGCATCGGCATGATGGTGTGACAGCCAGGCCAGCGCCGTCTCGCCGTCGGCGGCCTCGGCCGCGTCGTGGCCGAGGTCGGCGAGCGTGGTGGCGATGGCACGCCGCAAGGCGAGGTCGTCATCCACGATCAGGACGGTTGCCATTCGGCCTCCTGCGGCAGTTCGACCGCGAACACGGCGCCGCTGCAAGCCGTGCCGGGGCTGCGTAGCACGAGCCGTCCGCCATGGGCGTCGATCAGTTCGCGCGCGATGGCCAGGCCAAGTCCGGTGCCGTCGGGGCGGCCGGTGACGAATGGTTCAAACAGCCGATCGGTCATTTCGGGCGGGACGCCGGCGCCGCTGTCCTCGACGATAAAGCTGAGCAAGTCCGGCCGGCGGTCGACCGAGAGGATGACAGCACCCCCATCGGGCGCGTGGCGGATCGCATTGGTCATCAGGTTGTCCAACACCCGTTCGATCAGGGCAGGATCAAGCACCGCCGTGCCGGCGGCATCACGGACGGAGATCGCGAGCGACTTAGTTTGCGCGGTTTCCTTGTGCCGCGCCACCTGCTGGGCGAGAAACGCCGCGAGATCGACGCTGACCCGGTTCGGTTCGGCTCGCTGGGTCATCGCCAGCAATTCGCCGACCAGCGCATCGAGCCGATCGATCTGTTCCAGCATGTCGCCGATCGCGTCGCGTCGTCTGGTGTCGTTTCCGGCCAGCGCGTTCTCGCCTTGCAGCCTGGCCGCCGCGATCGGATTGCGGATTTCGTGTGCCACCCCGGCGGCGACCCGGCCGAGCGCGGCCAGGCGTTCGGCGCGCGCGGCGCGGGCGGTCATGCTGTCGGCCTGTCGGCGCGCCTCGGCGAGCCGCTGGCCGGCGTCGTTCAAGGCGTCGATGATCTGGTCCAATTCGCGCTCTCCGGTGCGCTCGACGGTCGGCATGCCGCTCGCGCCGGCGGTGCGCAGGGCCGCTTCGATGCCGCGCACATGACGGCCCCAGACCAGCAGCGTCCGACCCAGCCAGGCCGACATCAGCAGCATCATGGCCAGCAGCACGCCGAGACCGAGTTGCAGGGGTTGAAAGCCGCGCACCGATTGGACCCGGGTCATGGTCCAGGCGGTCAGGCCGGCGATCGGACCCGGAAGCGGACAGGCGTACAGCAACAGGGTCTGGGAACCGAAGGTCGCGTGGCGATCGACGAACTGCTCGTCGCGCGCGGCCTGCTGGTTGACCGCGCGAATCTGATCGCGCTCGGCGGTGGGCAGATCGGTTTTCGGACCGGTTCCCTGATAGGTGGGAAAGGCATAGGCCAGCGGGCCGGTGCCTGTCTGCCAGATGCCGCCCTCGACGCCGTCCTGGTTGCCCAGGGCGAGGCCGACGGCCGTCGCCAGGTCGGAGCGCAGCCTGACGTCGGGCTGTCCCTGGCGTGGTCCGGACCAGCCGGTGGCATAGAAGCCGTAGCGGTCACGGATCAGGTCGCAGGCGCGTGCGATCACCGCCTCGGCCCGTCCGACCTGGGCATCGGTGGATTGGTGATACAGTTGCAGCAGCAGGAAGCCGACCGCGACGCAGGCGAGCAGGGACAGTCCCCAAAGACCGAAAAGCCGGGTTCTCAGTGAGTGCAAGCGGGCATCCCAAGGCAGGCGGATCAGCGGGGACTATGCATGACGGATCGGAGATCGCGGAGTCCGCGAGGCAGCCCGGACGCAACGGCGGTTTCGATGTCGATCGACAGGATAACAGAAACCGAATCCGTGCCCGCTGCTGCCCGCTCGGACCTCGATGGAGAGCGAATCATTGCAGGCCGGAGAACTGTGCGGAGCACGGGTCCGGATCGATAGGATGATGAACTCACCGAGATTGAGATTTTTTGCTTTTTGGAAACTAAGATTGGAGACGAATTTCAACAAGGAACTCCTTATATGGCACAATGTCGCAATATTTTTGCTATTTATGTTATGGTATTATGATAATGTTGTTGATCGCCTAGCGAAATTGTGTGTTGTGGAACACTTCTGACTGACTGAGCAGTGTCTTGGGCAATGCAGCAACTTGTGTTGCACCGTAACGAATTTTTGGGGAATTCCAAGATGCGAAAAATCGGACATTCCGTGCTGTGGGCGGTTCCGCTCGTGGCTCTGGTCGGATCTGTAAAGCCTGTCCGCGCGGACGAACACATGGTGCTGGTGAGCACGATCGATGTCGGCGGCAATGGGTTGGGGACATTCGACATCAGCTACGTCGATCCGAAGATCAATCGCTATGTGCTGAGTGACCGGACCAACGCGTCGATCGATTTCTTCAACGCCACCGATGCCACCTTCATCGGCCGGGTCGGCGGCTTTGCCGGTCAGAAGTTCGAAGCTGACGGGGTGACCGCCAACAACAATATTTCAGGCCCCGACGGGGTGACGGTGGTGAACAACAATCAGGTCTGGGCCGGGGACGGCGACAGCACGGTAAAAGTCATCGACATCGCCAGCTTCCAGTTGGTCGATACGATCTCCACCGGTGGCAAGGCCCGTTGCGATGAAATGGCGTGGGACGCAGCCGACCACATCCTGGCGGTCGCCAACAACGCCGACGTGCCGCCCTTCATCACGATGATCAACACCGATACTCATGCGGTCGTCGGCAAGATCGTTTTCGACGGCACCAACGGTACGCCGAATGCGACGCAGACCGGCATCGAACAGTCGCAATGGTCGAAAAAGACCGGGCTGTTCTACGTCTCGGTCCCGCAAATCGTCCCGACTGATGCGACACAGGGCGGTGTTTCGGTGATCGATCCCAGCACCATGACCGTCAAGGCCACGTATCCGGTGTCGAACTGCACCCCGGGCGGCCTGGCGCTTGGCCCGCGGCATGAGGCGATGATCGGCTGCAGCGGCGCCTTCACGGTGCCTCCGAACACCGTCGCCACGACCCAGTCGGTGGTGATCAATCTGGACAATGGCAACATAGTTGCGAACATTACGCCAGCCGGCGGCAACGATGAGGTCTGGTTCGACCGCGGCACGAAGCATTACTACCTGTCTGCCCGCGGCACCCTAGTCAATGGCAAGGTGACACCGATCCTCGGCACCGTGGATGCCAATAGCAACATGTATGATGGCGGCGTGGCGACCTCGACGTCAGCGCATTCGGTGGCGGCGGACAAGGTTTCGCACCACGTCTTCGTGCCGATCGGATTCATTGCCCCCGGCACCGCGGCGTCGACCGACCCGACCAATCCTTGCCCGACGCGCGGCTGCATAGCGGTTTATCTGCCGTCGTCGATTGATGCCGACGACGGCAAGGTCGCCAAGCAGTAACGGCCGAGCTTAAGTGGGCGGCACCGGTCGGATGGGATCCGGCCGGTGCATGTTTCAAGGCAATTTCGTAACGATACGGTTTGCCGACAACATCAGCGATCGGCCGGATCGCCCGCGAAGTCTGCGTTCGTGCCCTCAGCCGGGGTGGAAAAATGCAACACGCATCGCAGCCCGGGTCGGTTATCGTGCAAATCGAGTGACGCGGCGTGCAGGACAGCTATCGCGTTCACCAGGCTCAGGCCGAGTCCGTTGCCTGGTGTCGTGCGACTTCCCTCCAGACGATAAAAGCGCTGCAGCACCTTGTTGCGAGATGCGGCCGGGATGCCGGGGCCGGTGTCGGCGACGATCACCACTATGCCGTTCGGCTGGCGCGTCGCTTCCAGCGATATCCGCGCGCCTGGCGGTGAATGCCCGATTGCATTTTCGACAAGGTTGGCAAATAGCAACGTCAACAGTTCATCGTCGCCGTCCAGCCCCAAGCTTGGCTCGATGCTGCCCGCCAGGGTCTGCCGCTTCTCCTCGGCGACCGGCTGATAGGCTTCCACCAGCGCATTGAGCAATTCATCGAGCATGACAGACTTGAACCCGGCGCGTCGCGTCCCGGCCTCGATCTGGGCGATCCGCAACAAGGCCGCGAATGTTTCCAGGATGGCGTCCACGTTGGTGATCGCGGCGTCCATCGCGGCATGCAACCCGTCCACGGTAGTTTCCCGCCGTCGCGCCAGTTCCAGTCTCTGGCGCAGCCGGGTCAGCGGCGTGCGAAGGTCGTGGGCGATGTCGCTCGACACCTGCTGCAGCCCGAGCATCAGATCCTGAATGCGGTCGAGCATGGCGTTGAGACTGCTGCCGAGATGGTCGAACTCGTCCTCGGTGCCGCGCAGCGCCATGCGCTGGGTCAAATCACCCGCCATGATGGCTCTGCTGGCGCGGCTGACCGCCTCCACCCGGCGCAACACGCCGAGGCTGACGACCAGACCCGCGGCCATCGCCAGCACGACGGTCATGCCGAGACCCAGCAGGAAGGTGCGCGTCACGACTTCGCGCAGTTCGCCTTGCTGGTGGTCGCTGACGCCGACGAAAAGATAAGCCCCATCGGCGACCGTGATGCCGCGTCCGCGGATGCCGCCAAGGACGTGCCGATTGGCGGGTTGGTGTGCCGAAGCCAGGATTCGCAGGCCGGGTTTTGGCCGGACCGGCGTCATGTTGCCGGCAATGACCCGGCCGTCCGCGCTTTGCAGCAGATAGTAGATACCGGGCGAATGGATGATCAGCCCGTCGACGACCCGTTTCAGCGCCGCGATCTGCCGGCCGCCGGCATCGGCCTGGACCTCGGCCAGTTCATTGGCGACGGTGGCGTCCAACTGTTCGGCCATGAAGCTGTTCACCGCCCATGCGATGACGCCGAACAGCAGCAGCCCGGAGACGCCGAAGACCGCGGCATAGAGGATGGTCAGCCGGAAGCTTGAGGTGCGGAGCGACCGAGGCCATCGCCAGGGTAATCGTCTAGGCCGGCGCACGGATGCAGTATCCGCTGCCGCGCACCGTGTTGATCAATTCCGGCCGGCCTTTGTCGATCTTGCCGCGCAAACGGCTGATATGGCTTTCCACCAGGCTAGTGCGCGGATCGAAGTGGAAGCCCCAGACGTGTTCCAGCAGCATCGTTCGCGTCACCACCTGATCGGCGTGTTTCATCAAGTATTCCAGCAGTTCGTATTCTCGTGGTTGCAAGTCGATCGGCTGCCCAGCACGTCGCACGGCTCGGGTCAACAGGTCCATTTCCAGATCAGCGACCCGCAACACGGTGTCCGGCGCGACGCGCAGCGACCGCCGGCCAAGCGCGCCCACCCGCGCCAGTAGTTCGGCGAAGGCGAACGGTTTGGTCAAGTAGTCGTCGCCGCCCGCGTTCAGGCCGCTGACGCGGTCATCCAGTCCGCCCATTGTGGTCAGGAACAGCACCGGTGTGGCGATGCCGCTGGCGCGCAGGGTTCGCACCAGGGCCAGCCCGTCCAGGCCGGGCAGCATGCGGTCGACGATCAGCAGGTCCCAGCTCTCGGAGACGGCGCGCACAAGGGCGGTGCGGCCGTCCATCGAGACTTCCAGGTCATGCCCTTCGCTCTGTAATCCTTCGACAACGTACTCGGCCGTCTCCGGATCGTCCTCGATCAGCAGGATATGCACCGGTTTCGTTCCGATTGACGCTATTATACGTTGCCACCGGTCATCCCACAGCGGCCGGGAGGCGGTCGTCAACTTGTCGATTGCGAAGGTTGTGGAAAGGCTCCGCCAAAGTTGCCGCCCCTAGCGTGGGTTCATGCGTTGTCGTGCCCGCTGTGTGATCCGCTGCATTGTGCCAGGCACGGGCTGGGTCATTCCGGCCTTGATGACCGCGCCGCTGATGTTGGCGAGCTGCGCCGCGCCGGCCGATTTGGCGTTGCCGACCCGGCCGCTGCTGAGGGACAGCCTGAACGCTCTGCGACATGACGGAGTGGCGCTGCCGGCTCGGCTGACGGTTTCGCAGGTCGCGCTTCTGGCGGTGCGCAACAACCCGGACCTGCGGGCGATCAGGGCACAGCATGGCGTCGCCCAGGCACAAGTCCTGCAGGCCGGTCTGCTGCCCAATCCCCAGTTCACCGGCTCCTACTTACCGGTCCTCGCCGGGCCCGGCACGACACCGGCCTGGAGCGCCGGCATCAGCGAGGACGTCCGCGCGCTGATCACGCTGTCCAGCACACGCCGGGCGGCGCGGGCCGCGGCGAACCAGGTCGATGCGCAAATCCTCTGGCAGGAATGGCAGGTGATCGGCCAGGCGAGGCTGCTTGCGGTCGATATCATCGAAGCCGACCGCATTGCGGCCCTGCTGGCGCGAAACCGCGATCTGCTCGCCGCGCGCTACGAAAAGTCGCGACAAGCGGTCGCCGCCGGCAACGAGACGCTGACGGTTTCCGCGCCCGATCTGGCTGCCTTGCAGTCGATGACGGCGCTGCTGAATGACCAGCGACGCCAACAGCTTGCCCGAAGGCACCAGTTGAACGCGCTGCTTGGTCTGGCGCCCGACGTCGCCGTGCCGCTGGATCGAACAGCCGACATTGCGCCATGGAACGCCCATGCGGTCGAGCGGACGCTGCCGACACTGCCCGAGCGGCGGCCCGACCTGGTGGCGCTGCAACTGGGCTACCGCGCGCAGAACGCCAAGCTGCGCACCGCCATCCTGTCAAGGTTTCCCAATCTGACGCTGGGCGGCACCGGCGGCAGCGACAACACCAACGTTCGCACCCTCGGTCCGCAGGTCACCCTGGAGCTGCCGATCTTCAACCGGAACCAGGGCAATATCGCGATCGAGACAGCGACCCGCCAGCAACTGCACGATGAATATGCCGCCCGGCTGACGGCGGCAGTCGGCCAGGTCCGCGCGATGATCGCCGAGATCGCCCTGCTGAACCGCCAGCTTCACGAGGTTCGCAACCAATTGGCGACCACACAACGTATCGCGGCGCAGGCCGAAGTGGCTTTCACCGCCGGCAACCTCGATGAGCGCGGCTATGTCGACCTGGTCGGCGCGCGGCTTACCAAGGAGCAGGAAATCTTGACCATCGAGCAATCGCTGCTGGACCAGCAGGTGGCAGTCGCGACGCTGACCGGCGCGGGCATGCCGGCGATCAGCCTGCCTCGGCAGGACGCGTCGCGATGATGCCCCGCTCGGGCACCCTGGCTTTGCTGGCCGGCCTGGTGGCGCTGCCGGCTTTCGCCGATAACCCGCAGAGCGTCGCGGTGAAGACCGAGCAGCCGCGCCAAGGCGTGGTGCCGGATGTGCTGGTCGCCTATGGTTCGGCACGCCCGGCGCTGGGTGGCGGCATGACGCTGAGCTTTCAGCAGGACGGACGGGTGCTGGCGATCGCGGTGACACCCGGCGAGGCGGTTCATGAAGGCGACAAGCTGCTTGCATTTGGTGCCTCCGCCACGGTGATCTCGACGTATCAGCAGGCGGTGCATTCGCTTACGGCGGCCCGCCAGCAGCGCAATCAGGCGGCGCAACTGCTCAAGCAGCAGCTCGCGACCCGTGACCAGCTTGCCCAGGCCGACAAGGCGGTTGCCGACGCCCAGGCCGCGGTCGATGCACTGCGGCGCGAAGGCGCTGACCTGGCGTCGCGCACGCTGACGGCGCCGTTCGATGGTATCGTCGCGACCATACCGGTAGCGCCGGGCGACCGGGTGCAGCCGGGCGCGACGCTGATGACGATCACCCGGCTCGATGGTCTGGTAGTCACC
>NZ_CBDIDU010000003.1:0-32775 GCF_965277825.1 Rhodopila sp.
GGGCGGACCCCGGCATGGATGAAGGCGTAGCCGCCTTCCCGGTGCATCAACATCAGGTCGCGCAGGAAATCCTGGTGCGCCTGGGGGATCCGGGCCGCCCAACCCTGGCGCGGCCCATCCGGATCGATTCCGTAGCTCTGCAGTGCCGCCCGGCCGCCAGCGAACAGCCAGTCGGTGCCCGCCGCACGCTCACCAGCCAACGCGTCGAGCATGGTGCTTTCATGGTTGCCCATCAGGTTGACCATCTCCGCCCCGGCAACCGGGCAGCCATCCAGCAGCCCGGCGATCACCCCCGCGCTGTCCGCGCCGCGGTCCACGTAATCGCCGATATGCAATAGCAGTGCGGACCCGATCGGCCGCCGCGCGAGATCCTCGGTGATAATCTCGTGCAGGTTCCAGAGTTGCCGGGCACAGCCGTGGATGTCACCAATAGCGTAGATACGTCGGCCCGGAGGCAAGCAGCCGGGTGCTGAGGCGAGTTCGATCATTGCGCATTGGCGTTACACCGCGATCGCAATGCGATCAACTCGCGGCCGTCGGATACTAAGGCTTTGAGACAAATTAACCGCGTCAGTTATCTGGTGAGAAGTGGTCGGCCAAATTCGGACAGGCCGTTAAGTGGAATTTCTGCCTGAGAGCGGCGAGGATGCCGCGGATCAGGAGCGAGTATGACAAAGCGAACACGACGGACCCACGCGCCGGGCTTCAAGGCCAAGGTGGCGCTGGCGGCGGTCAAAGGTGAGAACACGCTGGCCGAATTAGCGCAACAGTTTGATGTGCATCCGAACCAGATCACCGCCTGGAAAGGGCATCTGCTGGAAGCGGCCTCGGGCCTGTTCGGTTCGGGCGGTGGAACATCCGATCCAGCGCCTTCGATCGACGTTAAGACACTCCACGCCAAGATCGGAGAGCTGACGCTGGAGAACGATTTTTTGTCCGGTGCGCTCAGCAAGGCCGGCCTGCGGAGCGCAAAGCGATGATCGACCGGACGCACGACTTGCCGCTGGGGCGGCAGGCGGAGCTGCTGCGGTTGAGCCGCAGCAGCCTTTACTACGAACCCCAGCCGGTGCCTGAGAGCGAGCTTGCCATCATGCGGCGGATCGATGCGCTGCACCTGGACTACCCGTTCGCGGGCAGCCGAATGCTGCGCGATTTGCTGCGTGGGGAGGGGGTGGTCGTTGGCCGCGAGAGGGTACGGACGATGATGCGCCGGATGTGCATTGAGGCGATCTACCGCCGCCCGAACACGTCAAAATCGTGTCCAGGACACAAGATTTGCCCATATCTTCTGCGCGGCCTGACGGTTGACCGGCCCAACCAGGTCTGGTCGATGGACATCACCTACATTCCGATGTCGAAAGGCTTTGTCTATCTGGCGGCCGTGATGGACTGGTTTAGCCGGCGGGTTCTGGCGTGGCGGGTGTCGATCACCATGGAAGTTGATTTCTGCCTGGAGGCGGTCGAGGAAGCGCTGGCCAAGCATGGAAAACCGGGCATTTTCAACACCGATCAAGGCAGCCAGTTCACCAGCGCCGCGTTTGCTGGGCTGCTGCTGGACAACGGGATCGCCATCAGCATGGACGGCCGTGGCGCTTGGCGGGACAACGTGTTTGTCGAGCGGCTGTGGCGGTCGGTGAAGTACGAGGAAGTCTATCTGCGGGCCTATGAAACCGTCGCCGAAGCGCGGAACCTGATCGGACGGTATCTGGATTTCTTCAACCGCAAAAGGCCGCACTCGAGCCTTGACGCTCGGACGCCGGACCGCGCCTATTTCACCCAACTGCCGTGCCAAGCGGCAGCCGCATGAATTTCGCCGCTGCTGCGGGGTTGCCTCTCCGGTCGGGCGTCACCCTCCCTCTGAAACAACCCCGCAGCAGCACGTTACCCAACCAACCGGCAGGAGATCCACCTAACGGAGGCGAAACGCTGTAGCGACGAAGCCGACCAGCCCTGGTGTTCTTGGGTCGATGGTGTAATTCCACTCACCGTGGAAGTCATCGAGCTTGATGTTGAGCTTGGCCATTTCGGCATCGGAGACCTTGATGCCTTTGTCGTAGGCGTTTTTGTCGAGCCGACACTGGACGGTCAGGCCCTTCTCGGTCGTGGTGCTGGCAATCAGTTGGACGATGACCTGATGGGTCAGCAAGGGTTTGCCGCGCCAGTTTTGCGTGATGAAGGCGAACAGGCGATGCTCGATGCGGTTCCATTTGCTGGTGCCCGGCGGCAAATGCGCCACGGTGATGGACAACCCCGTCTGGTCGGCCAGTGTCTGTAACTCGGTTTTCCATAGCCGCACCCGTGCGCCGTTGCTGCCGCCGCAATCGGCAGTGATCAGTATCCGTTTGGCCTCCTGGTAGCGCGATTGTCCGAGTTCCCTCCACCAACGCCGGATGCTTTCCACCGCGAAGGTGGCGGTATCGCTGGTGATGCCGAGGTTGATCCAGCCGGCGTTGGCGGCGATGTCGTAGACACCGTAGGGCGCCACCTTGCCCCGTTCAGGAAGCATGAAATCGTGCACCCGGACGGGTTCGGGATCGCCCCTGGGACGCAGCTCACGACCGCCATTCTTGAAGTCCCCGACGAGTTCCCTCTTCTTCGTGTCGACCGAAATGGCCGGCTGTCCGGCGGCCTGGAACCCGTTGATCTGCGCATTGATATGTTCGAACTGGGCGTTCCGGTCCGGATGGCTGGTGCCCTCGCGGGTCTTGCGGTTCGCTTGCAGGCTGAAGCCCAGACCACGCAACAAGCGTCCGACCAGCTTTTGACTGGCGGTGAAGCCGCGCTGAGACAGCGCACCGACCAGATGACGCTGGCTCTTGCTCACCCACAGCAGGGCGGCTTCAGGGTCGCCACGGATCGCCGATTGCACAAGCTCGCTCAGCGCATCCAGCAATCCCGGTTCGGTCTCGACCTTCGGTTTGCGTCCGCCGCCAGGACGGCGAATGCGGCGCGACGATGCGCCTTCCTTGCTGCGCAATTCCGCCAGCCCACGGCCGATGGTGCTGCGCGCGACGCCCATCACCGCGGCAACCGCTGCAATGCCACCACGGCCAGCCGCATCAGCCTCGCTTGCCACGAACAGCCGACGCGCACGCTCGTTCAGGTGCGGTGCAAGGGCCTCAAAGCGCGATTTGATAGCCGGCGTGTCGATCACCCAGCTACGCTAGTACGGGCAGAAGGGCGATTCCTAGCCCCCGATTCGCTTGTTTCGCTTCAGGTCCTAAGACGCCTCGCCAGCTTGCCCGCGTCTTTCTAGCCTGGAAGCGTCGGAACGGGCTGACTTAGGTTTGCCTTCCCCCGTTGGTTTACCTGATGTCCTAGGTTGCGGTGGCGCGGTTAGTAGCCGCCGTGCAACGTCGCGCGCCCGGCGGTCGGCTTCGTCCTCGCTGATATCCTTGTTCATGTGCATCTCCCTACCACAAGACAACTATTAAGCTGCATCTTCGTTCGTGGGATGGCGCATGGATAAAGGTTTGAAACCTTTCGCCGAGGCAATCGGGGAGCTGTGCAATGAATGGGCTCACTTGGAGCAATGGGTCGGTCGGACCTTCCTTGCCGTTGGCGGTTGGGATTACCGCCTACCAAACGCTAGCCTAATGGTAAGCTGCATTGATATTCGCGATCAAATCAGAGCCGCTCGGATAGGTGCAATCAACAGATGCCCACCCGGAGCCTTCTTGGAATCCGTCATCGAATGTCTGGATTACGTTGACAATGATCTTCGCAACGCACGAAACCGATTTGTTCACGATATATGGGCTTCTGCGGAAGATGGCGTCGGCGCCATAAAAGCGAACCTAACGCCACGAGCGATAAAGACCCCAGGCAGCGGTCATCGGGAGGTGCAGCCTTGGCAAAACCAGTATGTGAGTGTCGAAGAGGTCCGTGAGATTACGTTCGACGTCATCAACGAGCGTCAGTATCTATCGGCCATTGTTGATTGTTTTCTGCACCCGGAACAACCCGAACTTCCAGCGCAGCTCTTAGAACGGCCTCTACGGCTTCATCTTCGCCGCCGGATGGAAAAACAAGATCAAGCGGGCACTTCCGGCTCAAAGCGAAAACGCCCGCCGAAATCATCTCCCGCGTAATTTGAAACTCAGCGCCGGCCTGTCTCTCCTTTCCTAACATGTGATTTCCCGCTTTAGAAAGTACATAATCAGGTAATTATTCCTACAATATGCCTATTGTCTTTGACTTCGGGCTTGTTTTCCAGGATTTCCCGGGGAAACGAACCATGCGGCGGGATGGGATGCGGCGGGGCGGCGGGACGGGCGATCAGGCCCAGGGGTCGACGATGACCTTGGCGTGCTGTTCCGGGTTGGCCAGTTCGGCGAAGGCGGTGCTGACGCCGTCGAGGCCGACCGAACCGGTGATCAGGGGGGTGACGTCGATCTTGCCTTCGGCGATGTGGTGCAGACTGTCGGCGAATTCCTGGGCGGTGTAGGCGAGCACGAACTGCAGGTTGAGCTGCTTGACGATGCCGAAGAACGGCTCGAACCGGTCGGTTTGCATGCAGACGCCGACGACGACGATGCGGGCGGCGGCGGGGGCGCCCTCGATCACCTGCTGGATCAAGCCGGGCACGCCGACGCATTCGAAGATCACCGCCGGGCGCTGCCTTGGCCCGATGCCGAACAGTTGGGCGTAGCGGCTGGGGTCGTGGCCGGGCGGGGTGGCGGCCTGTTGCCAGCTTTGGTAGGGCGAGGCCTCGGCCGGATCGACCACGATATCGGCGCCCATCTTCAGCGCCAGTTGGCGCCGCGCGGGGGAGAAGTCGGCGGCGATGATCGGGTGCAGGTCGCGGATCGCCAGTCCGGCGATCACCGCCAGGCCGACCGGGCCGCAGCCGACGACGAGGGGGACGTCCTCGGGCGTCAGGCGGGCCTGCTGGACCGCGTGCCAGCCGACCGCCATGGGTTCGGTCAACGCCGCGGCGGTGGCGGACAGGCCGTTGGGCACCGCCAGCAGCATGCGGTCGGCCAGCGGCAGGTATTGGGCGAAGCCGCCGGCGATGTCGTTGGAGTAGCCGATGCCGTGCACGGTCTCGCCGGCCAGGGTCATCGGCATCGAGCAGACCAGGGTGCCGGGGGCCAGGCGGGCGGGGGTGCGCGGGCCATAGTCGACCACCTCGCAACAGAATTCATGGCCGAACACCACGTCGCGGTCGGCGTCCATCGCCCAGCGGTTGCCGGCGCGGCGGGCCAGGTCGACGAACTGGTGGGTGTAGCTGGCGGCGTGCAGGTCGGAGCCGCAAATGCCGCAGGCGCGGGTGCGGACCAGCACCTGGCCCTGCTCGGGGGTGGGGTCGGGAAGGGTATCGACGACGATGGAGCCTTGGCGAAAGACCGCGGCGCGCATGGTGGGTTCCTCCTTGATTGTGGTGGGCTGTCGATTTCTGCCGGATTGGCGATTCTGGCGGCTGGCTGGCGATTCTGGCGGCTGGCTGGCGATTCTGGCGGCTGGCGATTGTGGCGGGGCTGGTGATTTTGGCGCGGCGGTTGATTTTGGCGCGGCGTGGTTCGTTTGTGGTGACTCCGGGTTAACGCAGGGTGATCTGGCAGAGCCTGGCTTCCAGGGCGTCTAGCACGGTGTCGGTGGCCAGTCGGGGCAGGCGGAGCGCCAGGCGGGAGCGTTTCGGGGCGATGCGGCGCGGCCGGGCGCGGTCGCCGCCGAGGTCGCGCACCAGCTCGTCCACGGTGGCCAGACCGTCGATCAGGCCGGCGGCGAGGGCCTGCTCGCCCAGCATGTAGCCGCCGTCGAACAGGGCGTCGTCGGCGGCCTTCAGGCGCGGGCCGCGGCGGGTCTTGACCCACTGCTTGAAGCGGACATGGAGCTTTTCCATCAGGTCCTTGGCGAAGGCGACGTCGTCGGGGTTCTCGGGGCTGAACGGGTCGAGCCGAGCCTTGTGGGTGCCGGCGGTGTAGAGCCGGCGCTGGATGCCGAGGCGGTCCAGCAGGTCGGGGAAGCCGAAGCCGCCGCCGACCACGCCGATCGAGCCGACGACGCTCATGGGGTTGGCGTGGATCTCGTCGGCGGCGCAGGCCAGCCAGTAGCCGCCCGACGCGCCGACCTCGCGGATCACCGCGTGGACGCGCACGCCGGCGCGGTCGGCGTGGGTGCGGATCATGCCGGCGATCAGGTCCGATTGCACCGGCGAGCCGCCGGGGCTTTCGATGTCGAGGATGACCGGACGGCGGCCGGTGGAGGCGAAGGCTTTCTCGATCAGCGGGCGCGCCGAATCGGCGTTCAGGTTGCCGGCCCGGGTGGCGATGATGCCGTGCAGCACGATCACGTTCAGTCGAGGGCGGCGCCAGGGCAGCAGGCTGGTGCCACTCATGCTTGACGGTTCGACGTTGGGGCGGCCCGCAGTTCGGCCAGGCCGTGCAGGGCGGTGCCGTCGGCGGCGAAATTGGATGGGTCGAGCCAGGCCAGCAGGGCGTCGCGGCGGGGCGGCCATTCTTCGCCGACGATGCTGAACCAGTCGGTGTCGCGCTGGCGGCCCTTGCTGATCATGTGCATGCGGTGGCGGCCCTCATGGGTGAAACCGAGGCGGGTGGCGGCGCGGCGGGACGCGGCGTTGAGCGCGTCGCACTTCCACACCAGGCGGCGATAGCCGAGGTCGTCGGCGGCCAGCTTCAGCAGCAGGAAGATCGCCTCGGTGGCGGCTCTGGTGCGCTGCATGCGCGGGGCGAACCAGATGCCGCCGAGCTCGATCGAGGCGTTGCGGGGCTGGATGTCCATCAGCGCCAGCCAGCCGGAGACGACGCCGGTGATGACCGGGCGGACCGCCCAGAGCATCGGGTCGTGGCTGGCGGCGGCGTCCATCACGTGGCGGCCCATTGCCTCGGCCGAGGCGAACGGGCCGGCGCCGAGGTAGGTCCAGCTTGCGTCGGCGCCCTGGGCGGCGTGCCACAGTTCGCTGACGTGGCGGCGGTGCAACGGCTCCAGCGTGGCGTGTTGGCCACGGATCGGGTTCCGCGCCGGCAGCGGCCGGGGGGTGGTGTCGACGGGCGGGCCGATCGGCAGTGGGTCGTTGTCGGCGGGTTTGGCATGGGCGGGGTGGGGATCGGCGGGGTGGGGATCGGCGGCCGGGGGTTCGGCGGCCCGGGGATGGGTGGTGGGGGAGTCGGTGGCCCGGGAATCGGCGCGTGGAGGATCGGCGGGCGGGGAATCCTCGGTGTGGGCCGCGATCCTTTGGAGCGCGATCTTGTCGGGCATGGCGGCATCCTTGGTTTCGTGGAATACGGTGGCCCCAGTGGCGGCCGACGACAAGCCGCCGCCGCGCCTTGGCCGGTTGCCAGGGTTGCCACCTACTGTTGGGGAATCACGAATGTTTCGTAGAGTACTTCTTGCCACCGCGCTGTCCGCGGTGATGGCTTCGGCTGCGTCGGCTTCGACGGTGACCTATACGGCGCGGTTGTCCGGGCGGGCCGAGGTGCCGAAGACCGACTCGAAGGGCAAGGGCAGGCTGAAAGCCGAATTCGATACGACGTCGAAGGTGCTGGATTACACGCTGACCTTCGAGGGGCTGAGCGGCCCGGCCACGGCGGCGCATATCCACGGTCCGGCGACGCGGGCGCAGAGCGCGGGGGTGGTGGTGCCGTTGGGCGAGAAGAACCCGGCCAGCCCGATCACCGGTTCGGCGACGTTGACCGACCAGCAGGTGAAGTATCTGCAGTCGTCGAAGCTGTATGTGAACGTGCATACCGCGGCCAACCCGGGCGGCGAGATCAGGGGCCAGATCATCGGGACACATGCTCGGCGCAAGGCCCACTCGGCGGCGAAGGAGAGCGGGACGGAAACGCCGTCGGCGACGGCGCCGGCCGAGTCCACGCCGCCTGCCGCGGCGCCGAAGTGAGGGGCTGACGTTGGACCGCCCCGGCTGGCGGGTCGGGGCGGTGGCTTGTCTGTGCCGGGGCGAAGCGCCGACGCAGCGCCCGAGTTTCGCCCGACTTTCCCGGGTGCGATCGGCTGCGGGCACGGGAGTCCGGTGCCGATCGGCGCAGTGGCGGAGGCCGGCCGCGATCGGACAGGAAACGCCGGGCCTGGAAAACCGCCGGCTTCAGAACGGCATCAGGATATCCATCATCTGCTCACCCCAGCGGGCGCGCTGCAGGTCGGTGAGTTGGCCCTTGCCGCCATAGGCGATGCGGGCTTCCGCCATGCGGTCGTGCTGCACCGTATTGTCGGAGGCGATGTCCTGCGGGCGGATCACGCCGGTGACCTTGAGTTGGCGCAGCTCGCTGTTGACCAGGAATTCCTGCGACGCGGCGACCACCAGGTTGCCGTTGGGCAGCACCTGGGTGATGATTCCGGCCAGTCGCAGGGTGACTGCCTCGGTGCGCTGAATCTGGCCGGTGCCGACGTTGCTGTTGCCGCTGCTGGCCGACAGCAGCTTCGATGGGTTGACCGCCGCCGGCACGATGGCTTCCAGGCCGAACAGGTTGGGCAGGCCGGCGGATTCGGAACTGGCGCGGGTCGCCGAGGTGACGTTCTTCAGGTTGGCGGCGTCGTTCATGTTGACCAGGACGGTGACGATGTCGCCGACCTGGGCGGCGCGCTGGTCCTTGAAGAAGGCGCGCGAACCGGAGCGCCAGAGTGCGTTGGCCTCATTGGGTGACGGCCGGGCGGTGGGCATCGGCATGGTCAGCGGGCGCCATTTGGGATCCTTGGTTGGGTCTTGGGTCGGCGTCATCGCCGGGTCGCGTCCGACGTCGGACAGCCGGCTGAGCGTGCCACAGGCGCTGAGCGATGCCGCCATCAGGCCCAGCAGAAGGATGCCGCGCGGGGTCCCAAAGGGGATCATTGGACGTCGACGCGCTGTTCGTAGCGCGGCGGCTGGCGGGGCAGCGCCGGCGGGGCATCGGGTGTCACGCGGACCTGGCCGGGCCCGATCACCTGGGCGAACAGGTAGGCGTGCGAGGTGATGTTCTGCACCCTGATGCGCTCGCCGTCGGCGCCGGCATCGAGGGCGATGGCCTGGCCGGTGACCGAGAGGCCGGCGGAGGCGAGCTGGATCAGGACGGTGGCGCCGCGTTGCACCAGCGGCGGGCGCACCAGGTCGGCCAGGCGCAGCGGCTGCCCGGCGGCGAGCGGACGGCGCAGTTGCATGCCGATGACCTGGTCGGGGGATCGCGCGACGTCATTGCCGAGCGAGGCATGGATGCGGCCGAGGTGGATGTCGTCGGGGCGCAGGACGGTGTCGGGCAGCAGCCGAGTCACTGCCACCGGGGCGTCGACGACGGCGTCGGCGCGGCCGCTGATCCTGCTGTCGATCGGGTCCATGCCGTCGGCGGTGACGGTCAGGGCGGCGGTGAAGCGGCCGCTGTTGGGGTCGTATTCCAGTTGCGAGACGGTGGCGCTGGTTTTCGCCTCGACCGGAACGATGGGGGGGATGAAGCCTGGTAGGTCGATGTCGATGTCGTCGGCGGTGCCGCTGGCGGTGATGGCGAGGCGGACGGCGTCGAGCGCTGCTTCCCGGCGCAGCGGGCGGCCGGGCCATTCCAGCACGGCGCGGTCGGCGCGCGAGACCGAGCGCCAGGCGACGTCGAACTGGCGGGCGATGGCGTTGAGTTGGGCGGCCTCGACGATGATGCGGCCGCCCGGCGCGGGGCCTGGTCCGAGCACCCGGTTGGCGTTGACGCCGGCGTCGTCGAACAGGTCGCGGACATAGACGTTGGGGCCGTGCAACGTGGTCATGTTGCGCAGCGCGGCGGCCTGGGCCTGGGCGCAGACCAGCAGGCCGAGGACGGCAACCAGGGCGCGCATGGGATCAGCGCAGGTTGGTCAGGGTGGACATCATCTCGTCGCTGGAGGTGATGACCTTGCTGTTCATTTCATAGGCGCGCTGGGCGGTGATCAGGTTGGTGATCTCGGTGACCACGTTGACGTTGGAGGTTTCGATGAAGCCTTGCTCGACCGAACCGAAGCCGGCGGTGCCGGGATTGCCGGTGACCGGGGCGCCGGAGGCGGCGGTCTGCATCAGCAGGTTGGCGCCCTGGGCGTCGAGGCCGGCCTCGTTGGGGAACGCGGCGAGCTGCAACTGGCCGATGGTCTGCGGCGCGGTCTGGCCCTGCAGGGTGACCTGGACCTGGCCCGAGGTGTTGATGGTGACGCCGGTGGCGGCCTGCGGGATCTGCAGGCCCGGTTGTATGGTGTAGCCGTCGGCGGTGACCATGGTGCCGTCGGCGGCGAGCGAGAAGGTGCCGTCGCGGGTGTAGGCGGTCTCACCGTCGGGCAGGGTGACCTGGAAATAGCCGTTGCCCTGGATCGCCATGTCCAGCGTGTTGGAGGTCTGCTGCAGGTTGCCCTGTTCGTTGATGCGGTAGATCGCCGCGGTCTTGACGCCGAGGCCGACCTGGGCGCCGGAGGGAACCACCGTGCCGCTGTCGGAGCTGTTGGCGCCGACCCGGCGCAGGTTCTGGTAGATCAGGTCCTGGAACTCGGCGCGCCGGCGCTTGAAGCCGGTGGTGGTCATGTTGGCCATGTTGTTGGAGATGACTTCGACGTTGGTCTGCTGGGCCTGCATGCCGGTGCCGGCGATATCAAGCGAGCGCATTTTGTGGTCTCCTGTGGCGTTTTGTCACGGTCTCGGGGCGGGTATCGGGTTAGGAACCGGCTCCGCTGGGCAGCAGCTTGTCGATGGTGTTCTGCTGGCGGTCGCCCTCGGCCTGCAGCAGTTGAGTAACGAACTGGAACTGGCGCACGTCGTCCATCATGCGCGTTACTTCCATCACTGGTTGGACGTTGGAGTCCTCGATCGCGCCTTGCACGATGGTGGGGGTGGCGACCGGGGCGGTGGGGGAGTCGGAGACGAAGTTGGTGCCGCCCTCGGCGCGCATCCTCATTTCGTCGGCGGGCTGGACGATGCCGATCTTGCCGAGCTGGCCGTTCTCGGTGGAGACCGAGCCGTCGCCGGCGATGCTGATCTGGGTGTCGGTGGGGGCGAACTGGATCGGCTTGCCGCTGGTGTCGAGCACGGGGTTGCCGCTGCTGTCGGCCAGGGTGCCGTTGGGCAGCAGGCCGAAGCGGCCGTCGCGGGTGAGCCGCGGGCCGGCCTTGGTGTTGACGGTGAAGTAGCCGGCGCCGGTGAGGGCCAGGTCGAGCGGGTTGGCGGTATGGGTCAGGGTGCCGGGCTGGGATTCGCGATAGGTGGCGCGGTCCTGGGCGTAGGTGATGCCTTTGCTGCCGGGGGTGCGGGCGGTTCCGGTCTGCGGGTCGATCCAGTCGCTGAACTGCACCCGTTCGGAGCGGAACCCCGGGGTGTTGGCGTTGGCGATATTGTTGGCGGTGACGTCCATCAGGCGCTGCTGGGCAACCAGGCGCGAGGCGGCGAGGGATGTGGTGATGTCCATGAGGCGTTGTCCGAGCGGTCCGGACGGGATCAGAGCAAGCGCCGTGCCAGGGGGGGGATGGGGCTGATATTGGCGGTGGACGGCGGGTTGGGCGGCGGCGGAGGGTGCGGGTGGGGCGGCAGAAACTGCCGGTTGGGCAAAGGTTGCCGCGCGATTTGGATGGCGGTTCGTATTCTTACGTCTTTTCTTTTTCGGGTTTGGATCAGCCGCCATGCCCACCCGCTCCGGCTAAGCGAACTCCGCTCACTCTGGCGCGAGATGCGCCGGTTTGTCAGAAAGCGATCATAAGAGAGCATTGACCGGGTCGGGAGTGGGCCGCCCGTCTTTGGGCGGCCCTTCGATCTGCCTGTGGTGTGCGGAATTCAAGAATTACGCAGCACAAACGGATACTAATCGATCTCTTGGCTTGCGCTTTCGTCGATTTCTTCCGCGCGACTTACATTGATCTTTCGAGCGAGTTTCACGCCGCTTACTGGGTCCGCTACCTGCTGCTGTGGGTGGCGGTCTTGTTCGTGATCTTCCAGACGCCGTTGATCCTCAGCAGATTGTGGAAGTCGAGCCATTCATCGGACCTGCCCTTGAAACTGAGGTGGACCGAGGCAGCATCGCCCACCTGCGTCACTGAGATGATTCGACTCTCGATGCTTTTCCTCGGCGGCGCAGCCCAGTTCTCGAAGCTCGCAGAGATCCGATTCTTATGAAGGGTGCCGTTGGCGTCGATGAAGAAGATCCAAGCATCCTCGTGAAACGCCTCCTTGAATTTGCTAATATCGTTATCATTAAATCCATCGATGTAAAGTTTGACAACGCGAACGATCTGGTCATAGTCATCTGTTCTTGCTGTCATGGTAACGACCTCCCTTCTTTCAGTCCGTTTCGGCTTACCAGCTTTCAGGGCACGTGGCCGTGCCGCCCCGGCCGAGACCATAGTGCGAAATGGCGCTTAATTGGAAGCGGCGTCACAACGGGGTGCGCCATTGGGCGCGGCGGCGCATAAGTCAAGAGTTCCGCCCGGAAAATCTTGATCGTGCAGTCAATGACTTGGCCGCTGCATAAGTCCGGAGCAAATGTCGGCCACCAAGCCGAACGCATCGAGCGCGCTCCCGGACACCGCAGCGAGTAGCGCCCGGTTTGCTGATCAAGAAGACGCGTTATCTCAACCAAACGGCTGGTGGGGGGCACCCGCCATCAGCCGCGCATCCGGTGCAGTCGTTTCCTCCAAGAGCACAACCTACGCGCGAGTGGCAAGGCGGCTTCCTATCCGACTTGAAACCGACGTAGCTTGCAATCCCAAACCCATCGTTTCGTGTTACGATCTTTCCAAAGTGCGTCGACGCCAGCGGATTCGATGGCTCGCCAAGACTCGGCGGACAGGTGGCATGGATGCGGAACGAATTTGAGGGCGGCCTTGAACATCGTGACCATGTCAGGCGGTAGAATCAGGCGGTGCGAGGTTCTGACAATGCCGGTGACGGTTTCCATCAACGTCAAGAAAGCGGCGCCGTTGGCATCATATCCGATATATCTTTCGACAGCTTCGGGGCTTGCTTGGAGCGGCGAAAAAAAGAAGCTGACTTCGTGCCTTTCCGGAGAGGGTTGAAAAGCGACGATTGGGATGATGCACTCTTCTCTCAGGTGCAAACCGATTGCAGCCCAGACGCCTTCCACACACTCGATCTCGAAATCCATAGGCGGTGAGAACCATATATGGAACGAGAGGACGCCCGTCTCAACCGAGAATATCTTGCTGTCTATTTGTTTCGGCACCAGTGTGGGATGAGGAAGTCCGATCTCTATTTTCTCCTCACCATCCGGCGATATTATGTAGTTTCTTTCCATCCGTATTTTGACGTCCTGGTTATCGGATTTCGTCATATCATTGTTTCCACGTTATGGTGTTAAGGGTGCTGGTAGGCGAGAAGGAAATACAGCACCGCAAAACCGATTACGCTAGCGGCAAAGAGTTTAGCGATGGAGGCCGAGTTGGCTGAGCTACAGTCCACCCCCGCACGGTAAAGCGGTTTATGGCGCGCTGCTGACCAACGGTTGTTGGAGCAACCAGTTATAAGCCTGTGTGCGTCGAGCATTTGAGACGTCAAAGGTATCGACACTCGCAAGCAGTTCCAGCGCGAACGCGAACTCGACAGCCTGATTCATATGGGCGATCTCGTCTTTAAATTCCGTCTCGGCCCAGACCTCGATATGCCGATTATCGAGATGAACCGGGCTAACGGCGGGCGGGCCACCCTGGCTAAATACCGCTAGAAAGTCGTTTGCTGCGCCCCAGTGACGGAACAAATGTTCGGCGTCTATCAGCAACAAAGCATCGGGCAGGGCTTCGACAGTTCCCCAAACACCGTGAGCGAAGACATGGCGTCGTTTCGCCAATTTTTCGATGATACGCAGCACCTTCAGAAACAGCGAGAGATGCGGGTCCTGTAGCTCCGCGCCCGCAATTCGGCGTAGTATCTTCAATCGCTTTGGGAGCCGCCAGTCGGCGATATAATCCTCCATCTCAGCGGAATTTATACCGCGCGACATAGCCGCGACCGATCGGCCGAGTGCGTGCTCAGCGTAAGACCAGGTTGAAATGGTTTCCGCTAGGAGCGCCGCGAGCTTGGGACGCTGACTCAAGAGTCTCGGCAGGAAAATGGGGGTCTCATTCGGCGCTAGGTCCGACAGGCGAGCCGGCATCGATTTTTCCTTTATGGGATATGGCTTTGTTGCGTGGTCCAAAATTCTTAAATTTCGCACAGAGCACAAGCCTGCGCGACCGCGTGAGCGTCCGCGAAGCTAACTGAGTTGCCGCGTTGAACCGGTTGACTTGAACATTTCGGTGACGAGCTCGACGAAGCTGCGCAGCTTGGGCGATGGACGCCGATCCGGCAGGGTCAGCAGGTGAAGCGGCAGCGACAGGCCGGCGTGGTCCGCCAAGACGCGGATCAGCCGCCCCGAGGCGATGTCGTCGGCAATCACGATCCCGGGCTGCAGGATGATGCCCAGATGCTGCAGCGCCGCGGCGCTGCAGCGCCTGCCCATTGTTGGCGCGCAGGGTTCCGCTGACCTGGACAGCGACCTCGCCCCGCGGCCCGTTGAAGCGCCACAGGCGGGGCTCGCCGGCATGGGTGAAGTCGAGGCAGTTATGGCTTTGCAAATCGGCTGGCGTGCTTGGGTGGCCGTGCGCCCGGAGGTAGGCCGGCGAGGCGCAGGGGATCAGGCTCAAGGGCGGCAAGGCCCGGGCGATCAATCCTGAATCCGGCAGCGCGCCGACCCGGATCGCAACATCGAATTCGTCGGCGAGGAGATCGAGGCGAAGGTCCTGCAGAACGAGCTCCACCTGGACTTCGGCATGGCGTCGCAGGTAGGCGGCGATGATGTTGGGCACGATCGTCGTGCCGAGCGACATCGGCGCGGTCACGCGTAGCAGGCCACGCGGCATGACCTGCGCCAGGTCAGCCGCTCTTTCGGCGTCCTCGACTTCCAGCAGGATGCGCCGGCACTTCTCGTAGTAATCTCGGCCGAACTCGGTGACGCTGTGCTGGCGCGTGGTGCGGTTGAGCAGCAATGCGCCGAGCCGACCCTCAAGGAAGCGCACGTGGTTGCCGACCATGCTGGGGGAAAGGCCCCGACCGGCGGCGGCGGCGAAGCTGCCTCGCTCGACAGTCCGAACGAAGCTTTCCATGGCGATCAGACGGTCCATTCAATCATCCCATTCACGACAGCCGCCAGGAATCTGCTATTTAAAGCATCCGGGTGTCGAACCTAGTTGGTCCCAGCGAGAAGGAGATCGACATGGCTGAAGTGAGAGACACTCTTGTCGTTGGTGCGGCCGGCCGCTTCGCGGGCCTGGTGGTGCCGGCGCTGGTCGAGCGAGGCGTGCATCCGCTGGGCCTCGTCCGCACGGTGGAGCAGGCGGAGAAGGCGCGTGGCAACGGTGCGCGGGACATTGTCATCAGCGACCTGCGGGATCAATCGAGCCTTGAGGACGCGCTGAAGGGCGTGGAACGGGTGTTCTATATTTCGCCGGTATTCCAGGAGGACGAGGCCGAGATGGGCGTCGGTTTCGTCGCGGCGGCGAAGCGGGCCAGGGTGCGCCGGATCGTATTTTCCACGATCATCCATCCGTCGCTCGATCTCAGGAACCACGCCTCGAAGCGGCCGATCGAGGACGCCGTATTCAAGTCGGGGCTGGCCTACACCCGGCTGGCCGGCCGTGGTCGAGAGCGGCGCGCTGGTCGAGCCGTTTTCCTCGACTTCCCCGATCGCACGGGTGGATTATCGCGACATCGCCGAGGTGGCGGCGATCGCGCTAACCGAGGACCGCTTGCTGGACGGCGCATTCGAGCTGAGTGCCGACGGCGGCAAGAACCGCGAGGAATTGGCTGCGATCGCCACCCAGGTGTCAGGACACCCGATCAAGGCGGTGGCCGCCGATTTCGAGGAATGGTTCGCGAAGGCCGGCCTGCCGTACGACGACAAGCAGAAGCAGCAGCTCGCCGCGATGTATGCGCACTACGACCAGCACGGGCTGCGGAGCAACCCGCTGACCTTGCGTATGCTGCTCGGCCGGGAGCCCCGCTCGGTGGAAGGCTTCTTCTCCGACCTGGTGGCCGGGGAGCCGACTGTGATTATATGAGCAGCGAGCATCGCGCGGTGAAGGGCGATACGTCGCTTTTGTTTGCGTATCCGGTTCACGCAGCCGAATCGCGGACGCTCCGCGTCTCGCGATTCGGCTGCGATCGGATACTAGGCAAATCCGGCAGGTGTCTCGGCACCGTCGGCGCCGGTCGATCAGCCTCCGGGGACAAGGCGGTACGGTTTCCAGCGAGTTCTTTGTTTTCTGTGGCCTGCTGATCCCAGGAAGTTCGCCGCAAAGCTGGGGCAGGACATTAGCTGGTTAGCTGCCGGGTTTGTGCGCCTCGAAGATGATCGCCTGCATGGGAACGGGTGCCGGCTCACCGCCGAACTCCTGACGCATCGCCTGGGCTACGGCTTGCTGCACCTCGGTCGGGCTGATGCCGCCGCGCTGACGGATCTGACCGAGCAGCGGGCTGCCTGACACGAAGCCGCGCGCCAGGGAGGAAAAGTCGGTCACGGTGTGGCGGCGTGGCATCACCGAAACCTCGATCCTGGCAAATCCGGCGCCTTGCAAGGACTGCTTTATCGGGTCGATCGAGCCATAGGAAAACGGCGTGGCCGGGAAATCCGGCGGATCGGCGGGGAACAGGCTGGTGGAGACCCGGTGCAGGATGCGGCCAAGCGGATTATGCGGCAGCCCATCCCACACGCTGAACAGGTAGCGGCCGCCGGCGGTCAGCACGCGATGTGCCTGAGCGTAGCCGGCATCCTTGTCGGGGTAGAACATTACGCCGAACTGGCAGACCAGGGTGTCGAACGACCGGTCGGGAAACGGCAGCGCGGTGGCATCGGCTTGCTGCCAGACCACTTTCTCGTCGGCACGGAGCTTGGTCCGGGCGACTGACAGCATGTCGGGGTTGAGGTCGGTCGCGGTCAACCGCGCGTCCGCGGCAAGCGCATCCCGCAGCGCGCGGGTGACGATACCGCTGCCGGCCGCCGTCTCCAGCACCTGCGACGCCGCACCGCCCGACGCCGTTCGGCGGGCGATGTCGGCCGCGTAGTCGGCAACAGGATCGGCCCGAGCCCGTTGTCGTAGTTGCGCGGAATGTCGCCGCTGAAGTCAGCCAGATGTCCGGTCACGAATTGCCCCGCTCGTGTGCGCGATGTGGCGATTGTTTGAGCGATATTGGAATACAATTTGGCAAAAGTCAAATATCCATGTCGTTTACTCCCCGGCAATACTTTCGTGCCCGCATGCGGCTTGGCCAAGCCGGCAATGCAGTTGCGGCGCAGTTGCGGCCCTACAAAACCTGACGATATGACCTTTAGTCGCGCTTGGGAGATCGCACCGCATGGATTGGCCGGCCTTGCTGCCGTTGTTCCTGACTGCCGGGGTGGAATGGGTTGAGGCGTTCACCATCGTCCTGGCGGTCAGCCTGACCATTGGCTGGGGCGCCTCGCTGGCGGCGGCCGGGGCGGGGCTTGGGACGCTGGCGGTGCTGACCGCGTTGACCGGGGGGGCGTTCAGCGTGGGGTTGAACCTGCACGTCGTCCAGTTCGTCATCGGCGTGTTCCTGCTGCTGTTCGGGGTGCGCTGGCTGGCCAAGGCGATCGCGCGCCAGGCCGGGCTGAAACCGCTGCACGACGAGGATGCCGAATTCCGCGACGCCCAGGCCGAGATCAGCCAGGGCGACTGGTTCGCCGCCTGGCTGATCGCCTACAAGGGCACATTGCTGGAGGGGCTGGAGGTCTGGCTGCTGGTGGTTGCGTTCAGCCTGCACAGCGGCGCGTGGGTGTCGAACGCGGGCGCGGCGCTCGCGGCGCTGGTGGTGGTTTTCGTAGCCGGGCTGTCGATCCGAGCGCCGTTGCGGCGGGTGCCGGAGAATGCGATCAAGTTCGTGGTTGGGGCAATGATCGTTTCGTTCGGCACGTTCTGGACGCTGCAGGCGCTGGCGGGCGAGGTGTGGCCGCTGGGGGATTGGACGCTGCTGGTGCTGGAGGTGTTCTTCCTGGCCGGCGGGCAGGCGCTGGTGCCGCTGGTGCGCGCTCGGCCGCGTCGGGTGGCGGCGTGAGGGCGTTCGTCAAGACGCTGTTCGGAGACAGCCGGAACCTTGCCGGGGTCGGCCTGATCGTGGCGGTGGCGGCGGTGTTGACCGGGCTTGGTCTGGCGAATTGGGCGGTGTTCGCGATGCCGGTTGCCGCGCTGGCGGTGGTGGGTTGGCTGGCGGATCATTGAGCGGCTGAACGGCCCTGGGTGATCGCCCCCGACTTGCCGCCCGGGACTGGCCACCTGGATTTGCCCCCCGGGACCTGACGCCCCTTACCTGATGCCGGGGACCTGGCACTGGGGACCTGGCACTGGGGACCTGGCGCTGGGGACCTGGCGCTGGTGACCTGGCACTGGGGACCTGGCACTGGGGACCTGGCACTGGGGACCACCTGACACTGGGGACCTGAAGCTGGACGCCGCGGACTTGCTGCTGGTCGGGCATTGGGCCGACGAGAGCCGCGCCTGAAGACGGGAGTGTCTGGAAGCTACCGCATCTGGTCGGCCAGCAGGGCGTAGGACCGCTGTCGCGCCTGCGGGTCGTGCAGGGTGGTGAGGATGACAATTTCCTCGACGTCGTGCTGCTGGGCCAGGGCGCGCAGTTTGGCGCCGACGGTGTCTGGCGTGCCGTAGAAGGCTCGGGCGCGGAGGCGTTCGACGCGGGCGGCCTCGGCGTCGGAGTAGGTGTGGGTGGCGGCCTGTTCGGGGGATGCCAGGGCGGTGAACAGGCCGCGGTCGCGGTTCAGCCGCCAGATCTCACGCGAGCGGAACAGGTAGTCGGCTTCCTGCTGGGTTTCGGCGGCCATCGCCCAGACGCACAGTGCGGCGTGCGGGGATGGGTGGCGCGCGCTGGGGCGGTAGCCTTGGCGGTAGATCGCCAGCGCCTGTTCGATGCCGTGGCCGTCGGTGATGAAGTGGGCGAAGCAGAACGGCAGGCCGAAATAGGCCGCGACCTGGGCGCCGTAGTCGGAACTGCCGAGCACCCAGACCTCGGGCGTGGTGGGGCCCTGGGGTTGGGCGCGGACTTCGCGGAACGGGTGGCCCTCGATCAGCTTGTGGCCTGACAGCCAGGCCAGCAGGTCGCGCATGGCGGCGGGGAATTGGTCGGCAGCGGTGTCGGCCCTTGGGTTCAGCGCGTAGGCGGTGAGGCCGTCCGATCCCGGCGCTCGTCCGACGCCCAAGTCGATGCGTCCGGGGGCGATGGCGTCGAGGACGCGGAATTGTTCGGCGACCTTCAGGGCGGAGTAGTGCGGCAGCATGACGCCGGCGGAGCCGACGCGGATGTGGCGGGTGGTGGCGGCGATGGCGGCGATGAGGATTTCCGGCGCGGTGCCGGCCTGGCTGTCGGAGTTGTGGTGTTCGGCGCACCAGTAGCGGTGGTAGCCCAGCGCCTCGCAGTGCTGGGCCAGGGCGATGCTCTCGCGGATCGAGGCGTCGGCGGAGCGGTCGGCGACGATGGTCGATTGATCGAGTACTGAAAGTCTTGGCATGGCTTGCTCCGCCGTTTTGGTTAGGCGCATGAGGGCGATTCACGCTTTTGGGGATGCCACCAAAAGCGACCGCACTCTAGAACGGGGTCTGGTGTTTCAGAACGGGGTCTGGCCGAACAGGGTGTCGAGCACCGCGTAGAGCAGGCCGCCGATCAGGAAGCCGACGATGGTTCCGTTCATGCGGATATATTGCAAGTCCTTGCCGACGCGCAGTTCAAGGCGGTCGACGATCGTTGCGGTATCCCAATTTGCGACCACCTGGCCGATGAAGTCGGCGATGCGCACCTGGGCGGTGGGCAACATGGTGCGCACCAGGCCCTCGGCGGCGGCCTGCAGCCGGGCGCGGGCCAGCGGGTCGGCTTCCAGGATGGTGCCGAGGTTGCCCAGTGCGTCCTGGATGTAGGGCACCACCCGGCCGTTTGGCTTGGCGATGTCGGCTTCCAGGCCGGCGCGGAGGCGGGCCCAGATGTCCCAGATCCAGGTCTGGATGGTTTCATGGGCAACCACCCGGCGGATGGCGGCGCCGACCTCGGCGGCGCGTTCGGGTTCGGTTTCCATGCGGTTGATTTCGCGGCGCACCCATTCGTCGAACGCGGCGCGCAGGTCGGAGCCGTCGGGGCTCATTTTGTCGAGTTCGGCGTTGATTACGGAGAGCACGCGGCGGGCGATGGAGGCGCCGAGCGCCCAGCCGACGAGGCGGCCGCCTTGTTCGCGGACGCGGTCCTCGATGGCGTGGCGCAGCGCGCCCTCGCGGCCGCCGAGGGTGGTTTTCAGTTGGCCGAGGACGAAGCCGAAGACTTCCTGGTGGCGGCCGCCGTCGACCAGGCTGTGCAGGGCGCGGGCGACCACCTGGCCGGCAGCGGGGCCGCCGACGATCCTTGGCAGGACGCGGGCGACGATGCGGCGGGCGCGGCCGTCCTCGACGGTGGCGAGCAGGCGGGGCAGCACGCCAGACAGGGCGACGGCGGCGGGGCGGGCAGAGGCCGGGTCGGCGAGGAAGCGGGCGAGGATGCCGGGCAGGTCGAGGCGGGCGAGGACGTTGGCGACCTCGGTGCTGGTAAACACGTGGGTGGCGACGAAGCGGCCGAGCGCCTGGCCGAGGCGGAGGCGCTGGTTGGGGATGATGGCGGTGTGCGGGATGGGGATGCCCAACGGGTGGCGGAACAGCGCGGTGACGGCGAACCAGTCGGCGATGCCGCCGATGAAGCCGGCCTTGGCGGAGGCTTGCAGCAGTCGGGTCCACCAGTCGGGGGGGAGGGAATAGCTGGCGATGGTGAGGCAGGCCATGAGGACCAGGAGGCCGGTCGCGAAGCTGCGGTGGCGGCGCAGGGTGCGCCGGGCCAGGGTGTCGGGGTCGGGGTTGGTCATTGGGTGGGTTGTTTAGGCGCGGGGGGCGGGGGCGTCTAATCGGGGGGGTCGCGGCGCTGCGCCGCGTGCTTGCGATCGAGTGTAGAATAATATATTCTCAAGTGAGAGAAATATTAGGCGATGTGATGCAGACCCAAGCAGGCTCCTTGTTCACGCCGACCGAGGCGGCCGTTCTGACTCGGTTGTCGGTCAAGGCTGTGAACAACGCCATCGACAAAAAGACGGTGCCGACGGTCGCCGGCAATCGTGCCGGCTATGCGACCAGGCTGCTGGATTTGCGCGCGCTGATGTCCTTGGCACTGGAGCGCCGGCTGGTGGACCGGCTGGTGCCGGAAGCGCGTCGTGAAGTGTTCGATGCCGCGGCTGCCGCGCCGCGTGACCTTGTGTCCCTGGAAGGTGGATTGCTCACGATCGATCTACGCGAGCCGCGACGGGAACTGGCGACCTCGCTGCGCATGCTGCGCCGCGCCCGCGATGCCGTGCTGAGCGATCCCGACATCATGGGCGGCGATCCGGTGTTCCGGGGCACGCGCGTGCCGGTGCACAGCGTCGCCGCGTTACTGGGGCAAGGTCAAACCGGGGCGGAACTGTTGCATGACCACCCTCGCCTGACGGCCGAGATGGTGCGCTTGGCCCCGATCTATGCGGCGGCCTATCCGTTGCGGGGGCGACGCCGGGCGCAGCCGTGGCACGATCATCCGCCGATACGGAGCACACGCCGGAAGCTGGCGTCGATTGGGATGGAATGAAGTTTCTGATTGATGAGTGCTTGAGTATCGATCTGGTTTCGGTTGCCAGCCAGGCTAGACACGAAGCCCAGCATGTCGCCCATGTCGGCAAGGCCGGATGGAAGGACTGGAACGTTGCGCGCCATGCCGCCGATGGTGATTTTGTGCTGGTCACGAACAACGCGGGCGACTTCCGGCGGCTGTATGGAACGCAGTCGCTTCACGCCGGCCTGGTCATTATCATCCCCAACGTCAACCGCGCGGCGCAGCAGCAGTTGTTCCGCGCTGCGCTCGATGAACTGACCGGGCTTGGGAACAGCCTTGCGTCTGCTAGGGAAGGCTGAGGCAAAGCCTCTCGGCGGCCTACGACCCGCGCGGGTCAAGTGCATCGCGCAAGCCGTCGCCGACCAGGTTGAACGACAGCACGCAGAGGAAGATCGCCACGCCGGGGAATACCGCGAGCCAGGGTGCCTGGGTGAGGAAGCGCTGGGCGGCGTTCAGCATCGAGCCCCAGGACGGCGATGGGGGCTGCTGGCCCAGGCCCAGGAACGACAGCGAGGCCTCGGCGATGATCGCCGCCGCCAGCGACAGCGTGGCCTGCACCAGGACCGGTGGGGCGATGTTGGGTGCGACGTGGCGCATCGCCACGTGCAGGCCGTGGGCGCCGAGCGAGCGCGCGGCCTGGATGTAGTCGGCGCTGCCGACCTCCAGCGTGGCGGCGCGGGCGACGCGCATGAAGCGGGGCGCGGTGGACACGCCGATGGCGATCATCGCGTTGGCGAGATCGGGCCCGAGGAACGCGGTCAGGGCGATCGCCAGGATCAGGAACGGACAGGCCAGCATGGCGTCCACCAGCCTCGACAGTCCGGCGTCGATCCAGCCGCCGGAGAAGCCGGCGAGCAGCCCGGCTGGGACGCCGATCCCGGCGGCGATCAGCACCGAGACGACGCCGGCCAACAGGCTGGCCCTGGCGCCGAACAGCACGCGCGAGAACACGTCGCGGCCGTTCTCGTCGGTGCCCATCCAGTGCGCCGCGGACGGGGCCTTGCGGATCGCGGTCCAGGATGTGGCGATCGGGTCGAACGGGGCGATCAGCGGCGCCAGCAGCGCGGCGGCGACGAACAGCACGATCACGGCGAGGCCCGCGACCGCGGCGGGGCGGCGCAGAAAGCGGCTGACCGCGAGGCTGGCGGGTGCGCGTGGCGCGGCGGCGGGTTCGGTCGAGCGCGGCGCCAGGGTCGCCATGGCGGTCACCGCGCCGGGCCACGCGGCGGGCTGTTTAAAGGAAGTGTCGTCACCGTGTCGAGCCGGGGGACGGGATGCTGAAAGGGAATGTCGTCACCGTGTCGGGCCGGGGGACGGGATGCTGAAGGAAGTGTCGTCACCGCGTCGGGCAGAGGACTGGATGCTGAAAGGGAGTGTCGTTGCCGCGTCGAGCCGGGGGCAGGCTGGTGAAAGAGGGTGTCGTCACCGCGTCGGGCCGGGGGACTGTTGCGACGCGGTTTCGCCACCACGGGCGCGCGGTTTTCGTGTATCGTCATGCTCGGCGCAGCCTTGGGTTGATCAGCGCGTAGAGCACATCGGCCAGCAGGTTCAGCACGATGAACAAAAACGCGGTGACCAACACCACACCCTGCACCACGGGATAGTCCCGGTCGAACACCGCATCCACCACCATCTTGCCGAAGCCCGGGATCGAGAACACCTGCTCGGTCAGCACCGCGCCGGACAGCAGGGTGCCGAGTTCCAGCGCGCCCAAGGTCACCACCGGGATCAGCGCGTTTCGCAGCGCGTGGCGCAGGATGACGCGCCACTCGGGCAGGCCCTTGGCGCGGGCGGTACGGACGTAGTCCTGATCCAGCGTCAGCAGCATGGCGCTGCGGGTGTGGCGCATCAGGATCGCGGCGATGGCGTTGCCCAGCACGAAGGCCGGCATGATGGTGGTGGCGAGCGAGCGCCCGAAATCCTGGGTCAGCGGCACGTAGCCGGACGGCGGCAGCCAGCCGAGGTCGACCGAGACCAGCAGGATCAGCATGATGCCCAGCCAGAACGTCGGCATCGACAGGCCGGCCAAGCCGATCGCGTTGGCCAGGTAATCGAGCGGGCCGTTGCGCTTGACCGCGGCCAGCACGCCGGTCGGCACGCCGATCAGCACGGCGATGACAAAGGCCATGACAGCCAGTTGCGCGGTGACCGGCAGCTTCTGTGCGATCAGTTGAGCGACCGGCTGGCGGGTGTGCCAGGAGTAGCCGAGGTTGCCGCGCAGCAGGTTGCCGACCCAGTGCAGGTATTGCAGCGGCAGCGCGTGATCGAGCCACAGCTCCTGGCGGATCTGGGCCACTACCTGGGGGTCGCCGCTCTGTTCGCCGGCCATGGCGAGGGCCGGATCGCCGGGCATCAACTGCTGCAGGCCGAACACCAGCATGCTGACCAGGATCAGGGTCGGGACAATCTGGGCGAGGCGGCTGCCGAGGCGGAATCCCAAGGTCGTTACTTCGGCGCGGTGGTTTGCATGGCCAGTCCCTGCAGCCGGATCAGCCCGTCGGGCACGGCACGGAAGCCGGACAGTTTCGTCGACAGGCCGACGATGTTGACCGGGTGATACAGGTAGATGATCGGCAAGTCCTTTTGTTCCTGCTGCATCATCCTGGCGTAGTCAGCTAGCCGCGCGACCGGGTCGGTGGCGGTGCGGGCGGCGTCGAGCGCGGCATCGACGATCGGGTTGTTGTAGTGGCCGTAGTTCTGCCCGATGCCGGAATGCAGGAAGACATAGAGGTTGCCGTCGGGGTCGGGGCGGCCCGACCAGGCGAGCAGCGCGGCCTGGAAGTTGCCCTGGTGGCCGGCGGACAGGAAGGTGGCGACATCGACCGGACTGATCTTCACCTCGAAGCCGGCGTCGCCGACCATGGATTGGATCACCTCGGCGAGCTGGGTTTGATCCGGCGTGTTGGGCACCATCACCGTTACCTCGATCGGCGTCGGCGCGCCGGATTGCTTGACCAGCGCCTTCGCCTTGGCGAGGTCGCGCGGCGCCGGTTCGATGCTTTTCACGTAGAGCGGCGAGGCCGACGACACCGCCTGCGCGGTGGGCTGATACATGCCGTTGAAAACCACATCGACCAGCGCCTGGCGATCGATCGCCGCCTGGAACGCCTGGCGCAGCAGCGCGCTCTGGCCGATTGGGGTTTTCGAGCGCGGGCCGTTCGCCAGGTTGAAGGTGATGCCGTTGTAGCCCAGCGCCGGGGAGGTGACGATGCGCAGGCGGACGTCGCGCTTCACCTCGGCGACGTCGGAGGGAAGCACGCGTTCGGCGAGGTCGATGTTGCCGGTGTGCAGGTTGGCCAACTGCACCGCCGGGTCGGGCATCGGCTGGTAGATCACGCGGTCGAAGTGGATGTTGGCGGCGTCCCAATAGCCGGGGAAGCGGTCGAGCACGATGCGGTCCTGGGCGATTCTTTGCTGGAAGCTGAACGGGCCGGCGCAGACCGGGTGGAGGCCGAAATCCTTGCCTTCGGCCTCGGCGGCCTTGGGCGCCAGGATCATGCCGGAGCGGTCGGTCAGGGTGGCCAGCAACGGCGCCGAGGGGGATTTCAGCACCAGCCGCACGGTCAGCGGATCGACCACCTGGATGTCGTCGATCATGTTGATCTCGCCGCGGCGATAGCTGCCAGGAAAGTCGAGGTAGCGCCGCAGGGAGTATTTCACCGCCGCGGCGTCGAGCGGTTCGTTGTCCTGGAACTTGACGTTGGGGCGCAGGTGGATGACCAGGGTGTGCGGGTCGGCCCATTCGTAGCCCAGCGCCAGTTGCGGCACGATGCGCAGCTTTTCGTCGATGTCGAACAGCTTGTCGCACAGGCCGGCGAACACGATGCGCCCGACATAGGAGCCGGCCAGGGCCGGGTCGAGGATGTCGGGGTCCTCGCGGAGGGCGATGCGCAGGGTCTGTGCCCGTGCCGGGGCCGAGGCGGCGAGCAGGGTGGCCAGGCCGCAGATAGCGGCCAGCAGGCGGATGCGCATGATGTTTGTCCTGACGAGAGAGCCGTCCCGGTGGCGATTGTGCGGAGGACGGCGGCTGCCGGCAAGCGGGGGGTCGGCGGATCGCCGTGGTTCGGCGATCGCGATGTGGCTGCACCCGCGTTCAGTGCTGGATCAGCGCGTATCGTGCCGGTTTGCTGGGGCGCAGCGCGCCGCCGCGGACCTTGTCGCGGTAGCGCGTCACGATCGGGTCGACCAGGCTGGTGAGCGCCATCGCGACCAGCAGGCTGAGCAGGATGCCGGTGACGAATACGGCGTAGCTGTAGCCTACAGTGAAGGTCAGCAGCACCACCAGTACATCCTCGTGATACAAATACAGTGGGTAGGTCAGGCCACCGAGCACGCGGTCGGTGTCGCGCCATCGGGCGATGTCGCTGAAGGCGAGCAGGCTGAGCACGCCCAGCAGCAGGCCGAGGACGATCAACTGGCCCGCCAGCGACGGCGCCGGCATGCCGGCGACCGGATAGAGGGACTTTTGCAGGACAGATTGCCAGAGCATGGCGGGGAGCGTCAGCGCTACCGTCAGCCAGCCGGCGCGGCGGCCGAGAGTGGCGAAATACAGCCCGGCGCCGAAGGCGAAATACGGCAGGAACTGCATCATCCTAACGCCGCTTCCGTGCACCGCGAAAACGAACAGCGGCAGCAGCAGCAGCGCCGCGGCGGTTGCCGCGATGGTGAAGCCGTTGTTGCCGGGCAATCTTCGCCCAATCGTGATGCAGCCGGCCATCACCAGGTAGAATGCCATCTCGACGCGGACTGCCCAGGTGATGTCGAGGAAGTTATAATTTATCGAGCGATCGGCGAACGGGGTGATGCCGATGAAGTTCAATGCCAGGTTGGCTGGCGCGAAGGCGTTGGCGGGAAACGACGGCTGCGAACGCCACAGCCGCGCCCCGCCGGTGGCCCGGAACACTTCGTGCGCGAGCATCGACAGCGCGACGGCCAGCAGGAAGTGCGGAACGATACGCAACAGGCGGTTGCCGAGGAACGCGCCGGCGCGTTCGCGGTAGATGCAATCGATCGCTTCAGTGATGACGAAGCCGGACAGCGCGAAGAACACCAGGACGGCGATGTTGCCGACCGGGTACGGCGCGAACGCCCGGGCGAACGGCAGTGGCGCCAGGTCGGCGGCGAAGTGTTGAAACATCACCAGCATCGCGAGCAGCAGCCGGAAGCCGCCAAAATGACGGTAGCGATACCCGCTTTTTTGATTTTGGTCAGCCAATGTCATCTGGGCGGTGTCATCTGGGCGGTTCCGGTTCCCGCCGAATGGCGGCTGGCTAAACGGTGCCGGTTTGACACCGTTGCCGATCATTTACCGGATTTTTGCCAGTGATAACGGATGCGCACAGGAAATTCATTGCAGACGGTATTATCGGCGCGCTCGTTCGCCGTTGGATCGCGTATTTGTGTCGGCGCTGCGTGCGACCGAGCGCCGCCCGTTGGCGAGGGCGGGGCGCGTGGAGTCAGTGCAACGCTTATTCCGCCGCTTGCGCCACCGGCTGCTTCCACGAGTGCAGCACTGGCAGAACTTCCTTGGCGTAGAGTTTCAGGCCATCCTCGGCGAAGGCGTAGGGCGTGCCACCGAAGCGGAACGAGGTCGCCAGTTCGAAGTCGCCGACCAGGGCGCGGCGTTCCTCGAACATCCGCAGGATGTGATCGGGCGTGCCCCAGACGGCGGCCTGCATGAAGGCGGAGACGATGCCGTCCATTCCGACCTGCTTGGCCAGGGCGATTTTCTGGGCGTAGGCGTCGTATCCCTTCACCGTACTGAAATGTTCGCCGAGCAGTTCGTAGTGATAGAAGTTGCTTTCGACGAATTTGCCCATGTATTGACGGGCTTTGTCCTCAGCGCCGTCCATGGTCGGGGTGCAGACGCAGAAATCCGCCAGCAGCGGCGGCAGCGCGGGGGCGGCGTGCATCTGGCGGGTGAGGTCGCGGTGTTTTTGGATCGCCGGCATCCGCATCGGCCACGGGCGATCGGCGAACATCACCATCCGGGCGTTCAGTTTTGCCGCCGAGATGACGGAATCATCGGACGACGCCACGGCGTAGACACGGCCGTCGATCGGTTTGTAGGGGCGCGGGCGCAGTTCGGTGCGCGGCTGGGGGTAGAACTTGCCGTTGCCTTCGATGAAGCCGGTGCGCAGCGCGTCGACGATCATTGCGGCGGCCTCGTCGAAGCGGCCGCGTGATTCGTCCATGGTGCCGCGGAAGGCGTGGAACTCGCGCCGAGCCAGGCCGCGGCCCATGCCGAGGCGGAGGCGGCCCTTGCTGAGCAGGTCGACCATGATGGCGCGTTCGGCGACGCGCAGCGGATCGTTCCACGGCAGGATGACGGCGGCGGTGCCGAGGTCGATGTTGGGGCAGACCGCGGCGAGGTAGGCCATCAGTTGCAGGTTGTCGGGGCAGAACGAGTAGTCGTTGAAATGATGCTCGACCGACCAGAGCGCGTCGAAGCCGCTGTCGGCGGCGAGGCGGGCGAGCTTGATTTCCTCGTCCCAGACCTGTTCGTCCGAGACCCCGGTCCAGCCGTAGCTGGCGAACACCATTTGCAATCCGACGTCCATTGCATCCTCCTGGTTCGTTTGGCCGGCATGTTTTCATGGACCCGCGCGGGCGGCAAATTTGGCGAGGTGCCGGGCGGGGGTTAAGTTGCGGGCCTCGAACACTGGTTGCACACACGGGCCGCGGAGAGGGGAAACACCGGATGGCGTTGAAACGGATGGTGCTGGAGATCGGCATGGGCTCCGATATCAGGGGTGCAGAACCGACCAAGGCGGCGGTGCGGGCGCTGCGTGATGCGCTGTGGCACAATTCGCTGAGCGTGGCGGCGGCGCTCGGCCTGGATACCGATTCCATGCAGGTGGAGGTCACCATCGGCGTGCCGCATCCGGAGCGGGTGGACAAGGAGGCGGTCCTGGCGGTGCTGCCGCACGGCAGCGGGACCGTCAGCGTGGTCGATGGCGGGCTGGAGATCGCCACTGACGACGGCACCGGGTCCACCCTGATCGCCAATGCCGCCGCGGTGGTTTGGCTGGAAATCGCGTAGGGAAACAATCACCATGGCACGCAAGCGCGTCATCCTGGAACTGGGCAGTGGCAACGACCTGCACGGCGGGGATTATACCAAGGCGGCGTTGCGGGCGGTGCAGGACGCGCTGCACCATTCGTCGCTGTCGATGCTGGGCTCGCTGGGCATCGACGCCAGGACGCAGATGTTCGTCGAGGTGACGATCGGGGTGCAGCAGCCCGAGAAGGTGGATACCGAGGCGGTGAAGGCTTCGCTGCCGCACGGTATCGTTACGGTCCGCGCGGTGAAGGGCGGGCTGGACGTGATCGACCGCGAGCGCGGCGACAATGCGGTGATTGCCGCCGCGGCGGTGGCGGTGCGGCTGGAGTTGGGGTGATCTGGGGCATGATCGCGTCGCGCGGAACGGATTCGGCGGCTTTCTAGAGTAACATTCATAGCGTAGGTTGAATCCCTTGCGCCAACTTCTTCCGCCATGCCGGTTATTTCCAGTCACCGTGAAAATGCTCTAGACTAGGGTCCGTTCGCATTTTGATACCTGTCATGGGGAAGACTTGAACCAGTCAAGCGTTGCGGCGATTGCAATACCGGCGGCGTAGGAGGTCGCCGTTTTGTCGTAACGCGTGGCGATTGCCCGCCACTCTTTCAGGCGCGCCCAGCAGCGTTCGATCAGATTGCGGTGACGGTATATGTAGTCTGGGCACGGCTCTGGCTGCTTGGCGCTGCTGCGGGACGGCACGACCGGGATCGACCCCATCGCCCGCGCTGCCGAGCGGAACGCCTGCGCGTCACACGCCCTGTCGGCCAACGCCCATGCTGGCGCCTTGGGCAGACGCCTCAACAGCAGCAACGAGGACGCTAGCTCATGCGCCTGACCCGGTGCCAGGACAAAGTCGAGAAGGCGCCCAGCGGCATCGCAAACACCGATGATTTTACTGCCAAAGCCGCCTCGCGAACGACCGAGGGCCTCGGTATCGCCGCCGCTGTTGCGATTGAATCGCAGAGTCACATGGTCGGTTTGCTGGGGCGCGCTCCGGCCGCCTTCTGGTGCGCCCGCGCAACCGTGCCATCGATGCAGGCAAAGGCCAGCTTCGGCTCACCCTGAGCAACGACGTGCGCCATGATCTTGTCCCAGACGCCTCGCATCGCCCAGCGGCGGAAGCGCAGGTAGGCGTGGTGCCAATTGCCGAGTTCGGCGGGGATCGAACGCCACTTGGCGCCGTTGGCGAGGCGCCAAATGATCGCCTCGATCGTGCGACGGTCTTCCTTGCGCGGACGCGCGCCACGGATCCCGACCGCTGCGATCGCGGCCTCGAACTTCGCCCATTGGGCGTCGGTCAGAACTTGCATGGTCTTCCCCCGGCTATAGCCGCAGAAAACCAGGACCTTACTCGATTCGCCAAGTGCTAAAATGCGAACGGACCCTAGTTAGATAGTTGAATCTCATAACGCTGACCGTTGTGTAGGAGACAGCATGCATGACGAGCGTGACTTGGCAGGAGCCTTGAATGACCATGGAAGAAAAGTTTGAAAGCGAACTCCATAGGGCTATTCATCGCAAAATAATCCAAGCCAAACACGCGAGAAACCTTCACCCTCTATCACTCGGTATGCCGCCAGGAAAGAAGCTCGCCGATTATGCTCTCTTCGCTGGGAGGGTCATCCTTGAACACAAGGCCTATCTGCATACCCCCGATCACGATAAAAAAGGCCGAGCCTTAAACGCTTTCTTTGAAAGCATGATTGCGAAATACCATATTCCGCGAGAGCAAGTCCCAAATTTTCGTGAGCGTATCAGCCTGGATGAGCAGAAGAAACTCCGAAAGCTTGAAGATGGTTTTTACCATAAGCTCCAAGCTAAAATCAATGCATGCAACAATCAGATCAGGGATACCAAAAAGTTTCTCGGTGTGCCGAATGCAATTGGCGTTGCATTCATCACGTTCGACCGCGTCAGCTGGATTATCCCTGGTATTGTTGCACAGCGCTCCTGGCGCAGCCTGCCAAATCTCCGGCACACCGACTTTGCAATTGCTGCGATACGAACACCTGACTTCAACCGAGTGTCCATTCAATACATGGGCCCGACAGACATGGATCCGAAGCACCAATCAGCCCTAAGGGACGTCCTCGATGTCATGGCCGTGGGCACGCGGCGAAAGCGTTATGACCTTTATACCGCGATGCGAATGGAATGGGAGGGGCAGATTTAAGCCGTTCCCAGGTCGGACTTAAACGGTATGGCGGGGCGCTTGATCGCCGTCTAATGGCCAGACTTTCCACGCCCAGCATGACCGGGCAATATCAGCTTTATGGCTCGCTCAACCGGACCAGCCGCCCCCCCCACGCGCCGTAAGTTCCGCCCCTTCGCCGAGGCATTACAGGATCTCATGGAGCCACGGCTTGAACCTGGGAGCTTAACCGTAACCCCTCTTCTACTCTCACAGATCCTTCACGTAAGCGAATCCACAGTCCGCCGCTGGATACATGGATCCACCCCAACTACCCGTACTTTCCTGAAGATCCGTGCCAGACTTGAAAGCAGCAGGTTATCCCAGCGGCAAAAGGCTGACTTGATCTCGGCCTGTGCAGAACAAATCGATTGGGGCGATGAACCGTTGATGATGCAGCGAACCATCCGCTCTTTGGAGACGGTCGTGGTTCCAACCCCAACGCCGCCAGCCCCGATCGGCCCAGGCCCGAGCCTTCAGGAAACCGAGGCCGGATTCGACCTCAAACCCCGCGCGCCACCCGATATTGAACGCACCGTCCCAGCCAACTCGCGCTTCACCGGCGCCTCCAGACGCATGCAAAACGCCTGCAATCCTCCATTCTTTCGATCAACAACACGCACAAGGCGCTGGCCGAGGAATTTCAGGACTACTGCCTGTTCCTGGGCGCCGATCTTGCCTGCCTGGACGTGGCCAGTCTTTGGTCGGTAGGGACCGGTTTATCCGAACAGCTTTCCGCGTCTATGGCCTCTGGTCCCAGCGTCCTCACCCCTGAGCTGGAGCCCGGTATTGTCGCCGCGTTCAAGTCGCTGATGGTCGATCACACCGCCTTCATCATGGGTTTTGCCGACGGCAGGGAGCTGCACGAGCGCGTCATCCGCGCCCGGGAAGCGGCCGCGGCCAATCCCGATCTCCAATCCCAGTCGAATTCCGTCCTGCACCCAATGACCTCGATACCGCGCCTGCTGGCCGAGCGAGCGCGCCGCATGGTGCAGGCCCTTACCCGCGCGCTCGCTGCCACACCGTCCGCCGCGTTCGACCTTCTCGCCAGCAGCACCGATGTCGCGCGCAACAGCATCGTGGCGTTCGCCCGCGCCTTTCTCCGGTATTGCTTGGCGCCGAAGCAACAAATCTCGCGCTTCTCCTGGCTGGCTACGAACACGCGGAAGTCCTGCGAGCCGCCACGATTTATTTCCGGGATAACATGCCACAGATTCTCGCTCTGTTTGCACAGGATCAACAGATCATCAATTGGCTGGCATGGCTGGTTCAGCGGCTGCACGACCTGAAGATATAATTCACTAGGCTAGCGTCCGCGCCAGACCGGATCGCGTTTTTCGACGTAGGCGCGGATGCCTTCGACGCGGTCTTCGCTGCTGTATGGGCTGAGGCCCTCGTTCAGGCGCAGCGCGGCGGGGACCGGCAGGCCGTTGGAGCGGATCGTGGTTTCCTTCATCCGGCGCAGCGAGACCGGGGCGTTCTGGCAGATCGCCTCGGCCATTTGCAGGGCCTCGTTCACGGCCTGGCCGCGGGCGACGACGCGGTTCACCAGGCCCCAGCGGCGGGCGTCCTCGGCGCTGATGTATTCACCGAGGTAGAGCATTTCGTAGGCGATGCCGGAGGGGATCATGCGCGGCAGCATGACGTTGGCGAAATGGGCGCCCTTGCCGCGCTTGGCTTCCGGCAGGCCGAAGCGGGCATGATCGGCGGCGATGCGGATGTCGCAGGCCAGCGCCAGTTCCATGCCGCCGGCGACCGCCGGACCGTTCACCGCGGCGATCGTCGGCTTGGCGGTTTCGTAGACGACTTCGTAGAGGTAGCGCTGCACGCGGGACAGCAGCGGCTGGAACGGCTTGCCCTCGGCGTCCTGCTGCGCTCGGGCCTTGAGGTCGGCGCCGGCACAGAACGCG
>NZ_CBDIDU010000004.1:0-7577 GCF_965277825.1 Rhodopila sp.
TTGTGCCCTGGTCGAGCAGACCCCGCCTGAACACCGGCATTTCCGCACCCACGAGTTTCATTACACCGATCTGCATCCGGGCGAGGCGGCGTTGATCGATGAGCAACTGATCAGGGATACCTGCCTGGTGGGAACGCCCGATGAACTGATCGAGCAGATCCGCGCGCTGGAGCGCGACGGTCTGCAGGAGATGGTGTTTGCCGTCGGAAACGAAACCAAATGGCGGCTGGCGGAGGCATTCGCGCGGATGGTGATGGCTCGGTTATAGCGCCTACGTTACAGTTGCATCATATCAGGTCGTGTTCACCGTGGTGCCGTGAGGTCGATTTGGCGAGCCTCCACGCGCGACAATTGACGGGTGGCTGGCGCATCCGTATAAGCCGCCGCTCCCGCGGGTCGCCTGAGCAGGCGCACCCGTCGGCGGGCATGCAAGGGCTACACTGGCGGGAGCTTTCCCAGCCGGTTCGGCCAAAGGTTCTCGGAGAGCAGTCGTGAAGCGCACCTATCAACCGTCGAAGCTGGTCCGCAAGCGTCGGCATGGATTTCGCGCCCGGATGGAGACGGTGGGCGGTCGTAAGGTGCTGGCGAATCGCCGCGCCAAGGGCCGCAAGAAACTGTCCGCCTGACGCGCGCGAAGCGCTGGTGTGCTGCCATGCCAGCCCAGCATCCGCCACCGGCTGACGCAAAGCCCGGCCGGCTGAAGCGGCGCCCCGAGTTCTTGCGGGTGGCGGCGTCGGGCAACAAGGCCGCGGTCGGCGGAGTGGTGTTGCAAGTGCGAACCCGGCAGGATACCGACCCGGCTCGGCTGGGCTTCACCGTCAGCAAAAAGGTCGGCAACGCAGTGGTCCGCAATCGCACCCGGCGGCGCCTGAAGGAGGCGGTCCGCCTGTTGCTCGCCGTCCGCCCGGTCGCGGGGGCCGACCTGGTGCTGATCGGGCGTGCCAGCACACGCCAACGTCGTTTCTCCTCCCTGCAGGCCGATATCAGGCGCGCCTTGGATCGGACCGGAGTATGACACCGCCAGCCCAGGTCGACGCGCTGCGGGCGGGTGCGGCCGCCGTCGCGATCGGGGTGGTTCGGACGTATCAATGGACGCTGCGTCCGGTGATCGGGTCGCACTGCCGGTTCTGGCCAAGTTGCAGCGAATATGCCGTGGAGGCATTGCGCATGCACGGCGCGGCGCGCGGGACAGCACTGGCGGCACGGCGTATCCTGCGCTGCAACCCGTGGCATGAAGGGGGCATCGATCTGGTGCCCAGGGTTGACCCGACCATGGGCGATTGCCAGACGGCGGTTAGCCGGAACGGGCGTTGCTTGGACGGGCGTTGCCTGGACGGGCGTTGCCTGAACGGGCGTTGCCTAGACGGGCTTCGCCTAGACGGGCGTTGCCGAGAGCGGCTTTGCCAACAGCGACTGTGCCAAGAGGGGCTTGGCCAAGACGGGCTTTGCCGGAAGGGGCTTTAATGGACCAGAAACGGCTGTTCCTGGCGATCGCGGTATCGCTGGCGATTTTGCTGGGTTTCCAGATGCTGGTCGCGCCGCATCTGCGCAAGCCGGTGCCGCAGCAAACCGCCCAGACCACCCAGACCACGGAGCCGACGGCGACTCCGGCGCAAGGCGCGTCCGGCGCGGTGGTGCCGCCTGCCCCGGCCGCCGAACCGAGCAACGTGCCGCGGGTCAGGATCGATGCGCCGCGGGTGCAGGGTTCGCTCAATCTGCTGGGCGCCAAGCTGGACGATCTGGTGCTGAAGGACTATCGCGAGACGATCAATCCGGACTCCCCGCTGGTGCGGCTGCTGGAACCGCGGTCGCAGGACCATCCGTATTACATCCAGTACGGCTGGACGGCTGGCCCCGGCGCGGACATCAAGCTGCCCGGCAACGACACCGTCTGGGCCGCATCGGCCGGGATGCTGGCACCTGGAAGACCGGTCACCTTGTCGTGGAACAACGGGGCCGGGCTGACCTTCCAGATCGTTCTATCGATTGACGACAACTACATGTTCACGGTCGACCAGACCGTGAGGAACGCCACCGGACAGCCGGTGAAGCTGTTTCCCTGGTCGCGCATCCGCCGCGACTACAAGCCCGAGGTGGCCGGCTATTACGTTCTGTTCGAAGGCCTGCTCGGCGAGGCGGACGGAACCTTGCAAGAAACATCGTACGACAAGACGAAGTCCGAGGGCGAAAAGAACCATGGCCTCGCCTACGACTCCACCACCAATGGCGGTTGGGCTGGCATCACCGACAAATACTGGCTGACGTCGCTGGTTCCCGACCAGCTCGTGGCATCGAAAGTCAATTTCCGCTATATCGGAGACAAAGGCGACCATTATCAGGTCGATTACATCTCGACCGACCCACTGACCGCGCCGGCCAATGGCGACGTCACGACAGTGAGCCACGTGTTCGCCGGCGCCAAGGTGTTCTCGATCCTGCACGACTACGAGGTCGGCCTGCATATTCCGCGTTTCGACTATGCGGTCGATTGGGGATGGTTCTGGTTCCTGACGCGCCCGATCTTCATCGCGATCGACTGGTTGAACAGCCTGATCGGCAATTTCGGCGTGGCGATCATGGTGTTCACCGTGTTCGTCAAGGCGCTGTTCTTCCCGCTGGCGAATTACTCGTATCGGTCGATGAGCAAGATGAAACTGTTGGCGCCGAAGATGACCGCGCTGCGCGAGCGGCTGAAGGACGATCCGCAAAAGATGCAGCAGGAGATGATGGGGCTGTATCGGGCGGAGAAGGTCAATCCGGCCTCGGGCTGCCTGCCGATGGTGGTGCAAATCCCGGTGTTCTTCTCGCTGTACAAAGTGATCTTCGTCACCATCGAGATGCGCCAGGCGCCGTTCTTCGGCTGGATTCACGACCTGTCGGCGGTCGATCCGACCAACGTGTTCAACCTGTTCGGGGTGCTGCCGTTCAACCCGGCCGCCTTCATTCCGCTGCTGCATATCGGCGCCTGGCCGCTGATCATGGGCTGCACCATGTTCGCGCAGCAGAAGATGAACCCGCCGCCGCCGGATCCGGTGCAGGCCAGGCTGTTTCAGTTCATGCCGGTCATCTTCACCTTCATGATGGCGAAGTTCCCCGCCGGCCTGATCATCTACTGGAGCTGGAACAACACGCTGTCGGTGGCCCAGCAATGGCTGATCCAGCGCCGCACCCGTCTGGCCAAGCCATCGCTGGCCCGAACTTGATCGAGCAGCGGACGCAGCGGCAGGCCGACGAGGCGGCGCTGGAGGCGGCGGCGCTGGAAACCGGGCGCCTGCTGTTCGCGGCCGAGTGCCAGTTCTTTTTCGGCGCTCAGAAGCTGGATCAGTTGCCACCGCCTTCGGGCACCGAGATCGCTTTCGCCGGCCGGTCGAACGTCGGCAAATCCTCGCTGCTGAACGCCTTGACCGGACGCAATTCGCTGGCCAGGACGTCGTCGGAACCGGGCCGCACGCGGCAGCTCAATTTCTTCGACCTGGGCGGCAGGCTGACCTTGGTCGATATGCCGGGCTACGGCTACGCGCGGGCGTCGCGGGACATCAAGGCCGACTGGCAGGGCATGATGTTCGACTATCTGCGCGGCCGGCCGACGCTGCGCCGGGTGATGCTGCTGATGGATGCGCGCATCGAGTTCAAGCAAGCCGATCACGACGTGATGGACCTGCTGGACCGCGCCGCGGTGACGTTCCAACTGGTTTTGACCAAGATCGACGGCGTCAAGCCCGCCGCGCTGTTACCAAAAATCCATGCCACCGAGGCGCTGGCCCGCTCGCATGCGGCGGCCTTCCCGCGCATACTGAGCACCAGCAGCGAAACCGGGGACGGCATCGAAGCGCTAAGGGCGGAACTGGCGTCGCTGGTGGGCTAGTCCAGCGAGGGCGGCCGCCTGGCTCGACGCGGCAAGCCGTCGGTCCCGGCGCAATCGAGGGGATACAATCATGGCAAAACGCACCAACACCCCTGCTCCCGACCCTGATGAGGTCGACGAGGCGCTGGTCCATATCGCCGAAATGCTGCTGAGCGATTACTTCTTCGATCCGGACAATGAGCAGGTCTACAAGCAGAAGTTGTCGCAGGGGCGCCGCACCGGCGACGTCGCCGCGGTGCTGGAGCAGCAAACCGTCGAGCTTGCCGACGGCGCCTGCGACTTGCGAATAGACGCGCTTAAAACCTGGACCCAGTTTCGCGTGACATTGTCCCATCCGGCGTTCACCGCGACGGTGGATGGGTCCTGGAGCTTCGAGATCGAGGAACTGCGGCAGACACGGGTCAGCCGGAGCGGTGAGGCCGACATCATCGAGTCGGCGATTGACGCGCTGATCGAGGAACTCGACGACGCCGACATGGACGACGAAGAGTTCGCCGATCTGATGTCGGCGCTGGACGACGATGACGAGGAAGTGCCGCTGATCGGCGACGACCCGTCCGAACCGCCGCCGGCGACGGCGCTGGACCGCAACCGGGTTAAGGCGATCGCCAAGCGCGTTGCCCGCACCGCGAACGCCGCCGTCAATCTGGAGGATCGCGGCTGGCTCGAGCAGACGCCGCAGACCTTGCCGGTGATCACCGAGGCGCTGGTCAGCGCGGCGTCGGCCGCCAAACGCGACGACGCCCTGGTGCTGGCCTACCAGTCGATGCTGGCATTGCAGCTCGAATTCGTGCGCTACCGGCAGGACCGCGGATGGGACTGGGCCGACGAGATGCTGGAAGCGTTCGGCCAGCGGTTGATCGCGCTGGGCGATCAGGCGGCGATCCCGCAGGATGACTGGTTCATGATGTGCGGCGCGCTGACCCAGGCCCGGGTGCCGGTCTCCAAGTCGCTGCAGATGGCGCTGGCCGATGCCGGATTCAAACCCGACGAGGATCTCGGGCCGCCCGAACAGATGCTGGAGACGTTGCGCGGGTTCATGGACGAACTGTCCAAGATGGTGTCCTCGCCGTTCGAGGTGATCCATTCGCTGCAGACCGCGGGTGCGATGCTGCCGTCGATGCTGCGTCAGTTCATGGCCACCGAACTGGCGCTGTCGCCGCATGCCGTGCTGCGTGACGCGGTGCCGATCATGCTGCTGGACGACGACGCCGAGGTGCGTCACGGCGCGTCCGCCGCGCTGGAGCAGACGGCGCGGCCGGCTACCATGTCGCCGGATGCGCTGCGCCGAGCGATTGCGGTGCGCAACTGGATGCCCGCGGCCGATCGGGCGCCGCTTGACGCGATGGTCCGCAAGGCCCGGTTGGGCGGGGTCGAGACTGGTGCCTGGCCAAGCGCGATCCCCGATCTGGAGTTCTATGCCTCGACCATCGATGGATCGGGCGCACAGAGCCTGCTGGTCGCCAGCCGGGCCGGCAAGAAGGGATTTTTTGGCGGGTTGCTGATGCGCCATGGCATCGGCGTGGTGGACACCTGGGCCGACCCCGATGTGTCGCGCGGCAAGATCGCCAAGCTGATGCGCGAGGCGCAGATGTCGGCGCCGCACGCCCGGGTGGACAAGAGCTTCGTCGATACGCTGGTGCAGCACGGCATCGGCACCGCGGTCGAGCGCAACACCGTGCCGCCCGCGATGTTGTTGGACATGGCCGAGTTGTTGGGCGGTGCCGAGTGGAAGGATCGCCGACTCGACGTCAGGGCTGAGGCGGACAGGATGTTCGATCTGCTGGACCCGCACGATCGCTCGCCGGCGGGGATTGCCGAAGGCTTCGCCCGCGGCGTGACGTGGATGGCGGAGGACGACGTGTTCACCAGTTGGTATGAGGATGGACCGCCGGTGCAACAGGCGTTGGCGAAGCTGCCACGCACCGATCAGGCCGGGATGGCCGAGGCGGTGATGACCGAGATCCTGCCGGACAAGCGCACCGAATGGGCCGAGCGGTTCCTGATGATGGCGCTGTGGTTGCAGGCGACGGGTGAGGCCCGGCAGAGCGGCAGGGCGCGCGACATGGTGCTGGTGGCGCATGCCCTGGTCGAGGACCAGCCGCTGGAAGCGGTGCCGATCATGGCGGTCATCGCCGCGCAAACCGTTCGCGCGACGCTGCTGGGGGCGTGGTAGAATCGGCCGGTACGGCGCGGCGCGGGGTCACCTCGCCGGAGCGAGGGAGAGCGTTTGCGGCGGCCGCTTGACCCAGCCGCGCCGGCCCTGGAGAGTCGCCCGACCCAAACCTAGTCGGCATGACCTGCTGGGCATGATTACGCGGGAGACACGCCATGGCGGCACGCACAGGCGCGCAATATCTGGCTGGTCTACGGGCGCGCCAGACCGAGGTCTGGCTGCGCGGCGAACGTGTCACCGATGTCACGACCCATCCGGGTCTGGCCGGCGGTGCGCGCGCCATCGCATCGCTCTATGACCTTCAATCGGACCCCGCGCACCGCGATGCGATGACCTTTGACTGCCCCGACGTCGGCGACCGGTTGGGGCTGTCGTTCATCATCCCTCGCACCCGCGAAGACCTGGAGCGCCGGCGGGTGATGATGCTGAACTGGGCGCGCACGACCTGCGGCATGATGGGCCGTTCACCCGACTTCATGAACGTGACCTTCGCCTGTTGGGCCGGATCGGCGGACTATTTCGGCCGCGCCAAGCCGGAATACGCCGAAAACATGCGCCGATATCATCGTTATATCGCCGAGAACGACCTCGTGCTGACCCACGCGCTGATCAACCTGCAGCGTAGCCGCGACGTCAGCGGAATGTTCAACCTGCAGCAGGGCACCGCGCTTCAGGTGGTGAAGGATACCTCCGCCGGCGTCGTCGTTCGCGGCGCTGGCGACCCTCGGCCCGCTGGCCGAGGAGATTGCGGTCTATTCACCGCGTGTGGCGCAACATCTTGAGCAGTACAGCCCGTTCGCGTTGAACTTCGCCATCCCGTGCGACACGCCGGGGCTGCGCTTTCTGTGCCGCGACAGCTTCGACCAGGGAAAATCCGGCTTCGACCATCCGTTGGGGTCGCGTTTCGAGGAAATGGACAGCATCGTTTTCTTCGACGACGTGGTGGTGCCGTGGGAGCGGATCTTCATCAATGGCGATGTCGGGCTGCTGAACGGCACCGCCTCGACCACCCATTCCTCGGCGCATACCGCGCACCAGGGCTGTGCCAAGAATCTAGCGAAATGCGAACTGGTGCTGGGCGTGGCGCTGCTGATCACCGAAACCCTGGGCAACGGCCATCTGCCGCACGCCGAGGAGCGGATCGGCGAACTGGTGATGTATACCGAACTGATGCGCGCCTGCATGCGCGCCGCCGAGGCGGACGCCGAACTGGATGAATGGGGCATCGTGTGCCCTGCCCCGCTGCCGGCCGAGACGACGCGCAACCTGTTCATGACCGCCTATCCGAAGATGGTGGAAATCCTGCAACTTCTGGGGTCGTCCAGCCTGATGATCCTGCCCACCGAGGCGGATATGACCGGCCCGCTGGCGGGGCATATCGAGCAGTACCTGGCGACCGATCATTCCACAGCGCGGGATCGGGTGAAGCTGTTCCACCTGGCTTGGGACATCGCCTGCAGTTCGTTCGGCAACCGGCAGGTGCTGTATGAGCGGTTCTTCGCCAGCGACCCGCTGACCCGCGCGCGGGCACTGGCG